>JAZKBL010000041.1:0-6896 GCA_040388665.1 Chlamydiota bacterium | reverse complement strand
TAAAATTTTTAGGCGAAGAATAAAATGAGAAAGAGAATTTTAGCAAGATGTTTTTTGTGAGTATCGATCTTAAAACTTTCATTTTTGTTTTTTACAAAGGTTCTGTTATGATGGCTCAAAATCTATGGAATGGCTACCTTCTAGGCTTGTCCTACAAAATGATGAAGTGTACACCGGTCTTTCGCCGGATTGGCAGAAGGATATTTTCTGTGGAGAAGTGGTCTTTACAACAGGCATGACAGGTTATGTCGAGTCTTTAACGGACCCCTCTTTTGCTGGACAAATTCTTGTATTCACCTATCCTCTCATTGGCAACTACGGCGTTCCCAAAAAAGAACTCTGGGAATCATTGAAAGTTCATGCACGGGGTGTTGTTATGAATGAGATCAGCCCCTTTTTTAGTCACCATGAAGCGGAAATGTCTCTACTTGATTTTCTACGCTCTCAAAATGTTCCGCTGATTACACAGGTTGACACACGCACTCTGACAAGGCGGCTACGTTCTAATGGTGTGACTCTTGGCGCGATCACTCATGCGGAATTGCCCGTGAATGTTTTTACAAACTACCATGAATGTTCTCTTGTTAAAGAAGTCAGCATAAAAGAGCCTCTTCAGATCGGAAGTGGAGAGAAAACAATCATCGCCGTCGACTGTGGCATGAAAGAAAATATCATCCGCTGCTTGCAAAAATTTCCGATAACGATCAAACGTGTTCCCTGGGATTATGATTATTCAGAAGAAAATTTTGACGGAGTCTTTTTATCAAATGGTCCAGGAAACCCTGCTGAGTGCCAAGCAACGATAGAAATTCTAAAAAAAGCACTTGAGAAAAAAAAACCTGTCTTCGGCATTTGTCTTGGAGCGCAAATCCTCTCTCTTGCAATCGGCGCTAGCACCTATAAACTTCTGTACGGACATCGAGGCCAAAATCAACCTTGTGTAGAGACCACTTCAGAACGCTGTTTTCTTACCTCGCAAAACCACGGCTATGCTGTTGATGCAACAAGTCTTCCAGAAGGATGGAAAGTGTCTTTCCGTAACTTAAATGATAACTCCGTTGAGGGAATCGAACATCTCTTTTTGCCCTTTTTTGCCGTACAATTTCATCCTGAAGCGGCTCCTGGCCCTACTGACACATCCTGGTTATTTGATAAATTTTATGAGATGATCAATCAATGAAAGGAAAAAAAATCCTCATTTTAGGCTCTGGAGGCTTGAAGATTGGTCAGGCAGGCGAATTTGATTATTCAGGATCGCAAGCGATCAAAGCGCTCAAAGAAGAAGGGATCACCTCTATTTTAATTAATCCCAACATCGCAACAGTTCAAACCGATGCGACGATGGCAGATGAAGTTTATTTACAACCTTTAAGCCTATCTGTTGTCACAAGCATTATTGAAAAAGAGCGTCCCGATGGGATTCTTTTAGGTTTTGGAGGGCAAACAGCATTGAATTTAGGCCTCGAGCTAGACAGTAAAGGTGTATTAGAAAGATATGATGTAACCGTTCTTGGAACATCTGTAGAGTCGATCCGTTTAACGGAGGATCGAGATTTATTCAAACAAAACCTCTCCTCTATCGGGATAAAAACACCGAAAAGCTTTTGTGCAATAACTATAGAAGAGGCTCTGAACGCTGCTGAAAAAATTGGATACCCAGTGATGATGCGCTCAGGATTTTCTTTAGGAGGCCTTGGATCAGGAAAAATTAACAATGCAGAAGAGTTAAAAATAAGAGCCCGAGAATCTCTTGGAGGTTCGCCTCAAATTCTCATTGAAGAGTACCTCTTTGGCTGGAAAGAAATCGAATATGAGATCGTGCGTGACTGCTATGATAATGCTGTCACAGTATGCACGATGGAAAATTTCGATCCTATGGGCATTCATACTGGTGAGAGCATTGTCGTCGCTCCCTCTCAGACGCTTAACAATACAGAATACCACATGCTACGCAGCATTGCCATAAAAGCTGCGCGTCATTTTAATATTATTGGCGAGTGCAATATTCAATATGCTTTAGATCCAAAAACGGGCGATTATAGAGTCATTGAGATGAATGCCAGGCTTTCTAGATCGTCAGCTCTAGCTTCCAAAGCTACAGGCTATCCTCTTGCATTTGTCGCAACAAAACTCTCTCTTGGCGCCTCTTTAGCACACATTAAAAACAGCGTTACTCAAAAAACCTGCGCTTTTTTTGAACCAGCTCTTGATTATATTGTCGTCAAAATTCCTCGCTGGGACATCCACAAATTCCGCTCTGCAGAACGGATCATCGGAACTGAGATGAAAAGCGTTGGCGAAGTGATGGCCATCGGCAGATCTTTTCCTGAAGCGCTGCAAAAAGCTGTGCGCATG
This sequence comes from Chlamydiota bacterium, assembly GCA_040388665.1. Taxonomy (GTDB): domain Bacteria; phylum Chlamydiota; class Chlamydiia; order Chlamydiales; family Rhabdochlamydiaceae; genus DAHVFY01. The sequence continues at coordinate 4,541 of JAZKBL010000041.1, read as the reverse complement.
CTCAATATCGGGTCTAGAGGAATCACAGATTATCCGGCGTCTATTGCTGATGTTGAGCATGAAATCATGCATGCAACAGACAGGCGGCTTTTTGCCCTCTACGCATTCTTCAAAAGCGGTGGAAGCGTTGAAAAAGCGCATGCTCTTTCTCAAATCGATCTTTGGTTTTTAAACCATATTTATGCGATTTGTCTTCTTGAAAACAAAATTAAAGCGTGCGAGATCTCCGCAAATCTTATCAGAGAAGCAAAACGCGCCGGATTTTCCGATAAAACGCTGGGGAATCTGAAGGGTCTATCAGAACAAGAAATGCGAGAAATGCGCCACCATCTTCATGTTCTACCGTATGTCAAACAGATCGATACTCTTGCTGGAGAATTTGAAGCTAAAACTTCATACCTGTATCTCACCTACCATGCGGACGCGCATGACCTTGAACCTTCTAGCACACCTCCTATCGTTGTCTTAGGCTCAGGCCCTTACGCGATTGGTTCTTCTGTAGAATTTGACTGGTGCGCTGTTAACACGACGCGGACACTGCGCAAACTTGGTCAAAAGCCCATCATGATCAACTCCAATCCAGAAACAGTTTCAACCGATTACGATGAATCTGAAAGACTCTACTTTGAAGAACTCACACTTGAGCGCGTTGCAGACATTGCAGCTTTTGAGACTACTGCAGGGATTATTGTTTCTGTCGGTGGACAAATCGCAAATAACCTCGCACTTCCTCTTGCAACTGCCGGTTACAAAATTTTAGGCACAACACCAGAAAACATCGACAACGCAGAAAACAGAGAGAAATTCTCTTCTCTTTTACAAGCTCTCCATATTGACCAACCTACCTGGCAATCTGTAACATCTCTTGCAAGCGCAAAAGAATTTGGAAAAACTGTTGGCTATCCGCTCCTTGTCCGCCCCTCTTATGTTCTGTCAGGATCTGCGATGAATGTGATCTACACGGAAAAAGAACTTGAAGACTACCTGCAAAAGGCCTCTTTAGTCTCTCCCGAACACCCAACTGTTCTCTCTCAATTCATTACTGACGCGAAAGAGCTTGAGGTGGATGGCGTTGCAAGCGCTGGAACCATCATCATTGAAGCGATCTCTGAACATATTGAAAATGCAGGAGTCCATTCAGGAGACGCGACCATTGTCCTTCCCCCTCAACGCCTTTATCTCGAAACCATCCGGCAAACAAAATACATCACAAGACAAATTGTAAAAGCGCTCAACATCACAGGCCCATTTAACCTACAATTCATCGCAAAAGACAACGCGATTAAAGTCATTGAATGCAACGTACGCGCATCAAGATCCTTTCCCTTTGTTTCAAAAGTAACGGGCCACAATTTCATCGATATCGCCACATCAATCCTCGTTAACAAGTACGCGCCGTCTCATTACATCACCCTTGAACTTGATTATGTGGGTGTGAAAACGCCTCAATTTTCTTATAACAGATTAAAAGGCGCAAATCCCGTTGCCCACGTTGAAATGGCCTCTACCGGAGAAGTTGCTTGCCTTGGGAATAGTTTTTTTGAAGCGTTTTTCTCTTCTTGGCTTGCGACTGATCAAGTGATCGAGCAAAAACGGATTCTTGTAAGCATTGGAGGAGAAGATAACAAAATCAAACTTTCCCCCTTTTTACAATCGTTAGAAAAACAAGGGTGGGATATTTTTGCTACAGAAAAAACCCATACCTTCCTTGCCAACTCTGGCGTTGCTTCCATCTGCATCTTTAAAGCAAGCGATCTTGTAGAACCCAACATCACAACGCTGATTTCTAGTCGAGAAGTCGATCTTATTATCAATATTCCGCAAGGCTCTAGCTCCACTCAAAGAACCGATGGTTTTACTATCAGACGATTATCGATTGATCATCATATTCCCCTCATTACAAACGTTCAAACAGCATCGGTTTTTCTCCGTTGTTTAAGCGAAATCGATCATAGTAAGATTGCAGTGAAATCGTGGCGCGAATTTGTGGAGAAATCATGAATATGAAAAACCTGATCATTAAATGGCTCATCTCTTTTGTAAAACTGTGGCAAAAACCATCTGACACACCCTCTTTTCTCATTGTATCTACGACAGGACTTGGAGATTCTTTATGGGGAACGCCTGCTTTAAGGGCCCTTAAAGAAGCACATCCCCACTCTTATATTGGAGTGCTTACAAGCCCAATTGGTGCCCAAGTTTTTAAAAATAATCCCCACTTGAATGAACTCTTTACTCTCAAAAATTCAAGTTTTCTTTCATTTTTTTCACTCTACTACAAACTCAAGAAAAAGCGATTTGGAACAATTTTTATCTTCCATACATCTCAACGTTTTGTTCTGCCTTTTTGTTTCTTACTTGGAGCTAAAAAAATCGTTGGAACAGAAGGGATCAATAAGGGGCTTGATTTCATCCTCACACATCCTTTGAAAAAAGAACAAACCCATGAAATTGCAAGACGCCTTAACATCGTCAATGTCCCCGCAGATAAACCTTTCCTTGAGATCTTTTTAACTTCTGAAGATAAAGAGATCGCAAGAGAGTTTTTAGAAAAAAACAGCATACCCTCTTATTTACCCATGATTGGACTGCATCCTGGGGCTAAAGATCAATTCAAACAGTGGCCAGCCGAACACTTCATCACTTTAGGGAAACGTCTTGTAGACACGGTTGGTTGTCAGATTTTTGTCACAGGAAGTAGCGATGAACGCGCTCTTGTAGAGCGAATTGCAAAAGAAATTCCGGGTGCGATTCCCCTTGCAGGAGAACTTCCCATACGCCCCTTTGCAGCACTTCTTCATAAGCTCCATCTTTTCATCACTAATGATACAGGTCCCATGCACATTGCTTATGCCATGAACACACCAACTGTCGCATTATTTTGTCCAACAAGCCCCAAACTCTGCGGACCCTATCTTGCGCCGCGCGTGACGGTCATCTCAAAACCCCCTTCTTGTACACCTTGTCTACGCAAAAAATGCAGGGATCCTTTCTGTCTTTTGCAAATAGGCCCAGATCAAGTGTTTAAAGAAGCTCTCTTAAAACTGGGGAAGACACAATGAAATCACTCATATCCATTTCAGATCTATCTAAAGAAGCCATCGAAGAGATCTTAAAAAGTGCACGTACTTTCAAACAAACGCCCCAACAAAATCTTTTGAAAGGAAGAATCCTTGCTAGTTGTTTTTTTGAGCCCTCAACGCGCACGCGTCTTTCTTTTGAAACAGCGATGTTACGACTCGGCGGTCATGTGATCGGCTTCTCAGAAGAAGCTTCAACTTCGATAAAAAAAGGGGAAACTCTATCTGATACGCTCCGCATGATAAGCGCTTATGCTGATGTGATTATCCTTCGTCACAAAAATGAGGGAGCAGCGCGTCTTGCTGCCGAAATATCTGATAAACCTGTGATTAATGCTGGCGATGGCGGGCATGAACATCCCTCTCAAACACTTCTTGATCTTTTTACAATCCAAGAAACACAAAAAAAACTCGATGGCCTCCATATTGCAGTGACCGGCGACTTAAAATATGCGCGCACAGCGCACTCACTCATCCAAGCATGCGCTCTTTTCAACATCCGCCTTTCCTTCATTTGTACAGAAAAGCTCTCCCTTCCCGAACAAATCCTGTTGAAGCTGCGCAAAAACAGCGTAAAGTTCTCCTTCCATAGAAGCCTTGAGGAAGTGCTGCCCAATATTGATATTCTCTACATGACGCGCTTACAAAAAGAGCGCTACGAAGAGAATCACAAAAACCCCTTCATCCTAAGAGCAGACATGCTCCATACCGCACAACCCAACCTAAAAATTTTGCACCCACTGCCCCGCCTCCAAGAAATTGCCACCTGCGTCGACAGCACCCCCCACGCCCACTACTTCGAGCAAGCAGCAAACGCCCTTCCCGTCCGCCAAGCCCTGCTTACAGCTCTTCTAAATTAGACACATGCTGAATAACAGTAAGAACCTGTAGTAAAGACATCGAAAGCCGCGCTGCACATAAAAATTAAAGCCAAAGACCTTCTGTTAGAATGCCAGTAAATTTATCCCATGCTCTACAATTCATTTATATTTTTCAGGAATGTTTTTCATCTGTTCTTCTAAAGACCAATTAATAGGTTTTTCTTTTGGATATTTCCATTTAGTCCCGTTGGTTAGCCAGCGCTCTCTTGAAGCTCGGATAGCTTTCACTGTGCAGTCACCATATCCAAATTCTGTTCCACAACAATCGCATATATCATAAGTTGGACACTGACTATCCTCTCCCCATGGTGGATCATTCTGAATCTTTCCACATACTCTACAGACCAGATTGTTGATTTCATTGAGCATAAAAATAGTCCATATTTGTTTGATAATTATGAATTAAAGGATCAGGTTTATACATCGTTCGTGGTAGTCCTTGTTGGTTTGTTATCGCAAAAGTATTCTTGGCCTTGGTAATCACCCTCTAAGATACGTTAGGATTATGAAGAGCGCATTTGCACTTAGGACAAACTACCATTGCATTTAAAGAATTAGATTCCCATCCTTCATTGCATTT
>JAZKBL010000040.1:0-17872 GCA_040388665.1 Chlamydiota bacterium | reverse complement strand
TGACAGCGCAAAACTCTCCTACACACCACCTAAGCAATCCCATGGAATGACACTTGAATTTCATAAAACACACGAGACGCTCAAACTCTTTCTAGGAGCCCTTGAACGTCCCATCAGACAAAATCAAAAAAACATCATTGTTACCTTAACAACACAAAAAGAAAAACAAGAATTTACAGCCTATCTTTTCGAAGGCGGACAACGGCTTTTAGCATCAAAAGAGCTCCAAGAAGCCCTCCTTAAAGCCCTCAACAACAACGAAACGATCACACTCATATGCGCCACCTACAAAACAACAATCCATCCAGAACACTTCAAACAAAATTTCTCCAAACTATTCCACCGCCCTCTTAAGATTCCCGTCGAGTTCACTCTGAACTAATCAAAATTTTGATTAAACGTTCTATAGCGCGATTTTTTTTAGATCAGCGTTTCCTGCAAACAAGGTTTTTCTTGTAATTATAACGAACCTGCATTTACTCAAGATTTCTTTTACTTTTTCTATACTTTTATCGGAGTACCAACGCTTTAATAAATGATCTTTTCCAGCAAAAACAAAAACTTTTCGACCTCTTGTTTGCTGCATATTAATTTCGTTTGCTAATGAAGCATTGCGCACTGGTATACCATCGGCAATTTTAAACCGGTCATTCCAAGTTATATTTTTGTAAAAAACCTTTGCTTGCTTTTTTTGCAACTCTGAAAAAACTTTTAATATAACAGCATAAAAAGAATCAGAAGACAAATCTCTTTTTTTGAGTTTTTCAAAGGCTTCCTTAAGAATTTTATCTGCTTGAACAACTAACTTAGAATCAGATTTGTAATATTTATTTAAATCATTTACTTTTTTAATCAATTCATTTAACTTATCACCTAATTTGGCAATTTTTCTATCTGTTAAACTGCCATGCAGACCAAAATGACTCCAAGCGAATTCAAAACATTTTTGCATTTCTCTCGCTTTTGAATTCGGTTTTTCCAAAACGGACCTATGCATTTCCTCAAAATTTTTAGGTTCCCATCCACGAACAACACAACCTAATTTTAAATGTTTTGTTTGCGGATGATCCTGCGCCTTCATTTTTTCTCCAGCCTTCAACCCCTCAACTAAAATAACATCTCCCCTTTGGTAATTGTCATTAACCAGTTGAGCAACACAGGCGCTGTAGCGTTTATCAAGGTGTGTTTCAGCAAAGCCAAGCACATCTGCTTTGGAAAGCTCACTATTTCCTAATCCAATAAGGTTTTTTTTCATCCATAAAGATTTAATACGGGCACAGCAATTTTTAGTATTATTAGAGGGCTGAAGTTCGCTTATTCTTTTTGTAACATAATCTAAATGTGTGGACTTATAAAATCCTAAAATTTTTCTAAAAAAAAGTTGAAACACATTCAAACTGACAACATTCCACCTGTCTTTACCTGCATACGACAATAATTTTTTTTGATTAAAAAAACCAAAACCATTAGAATTTTTTCCTAATTGTTCGCAATTAGAACCCAAAATAGACTGATTAGCTGACAAACAATCTGACAACATCATGATAAAACTCCTAATATAATATAGATTACTCTACATTATACAGAAATTAATTTCGATTGTACAGGCAAAGGAATGATTAGATATAGCATAATTACATCTAATTAAACTAAAAAATTACTTTTTGACTACGCCAGCATCCCCATCGACTTTACCCTCAATTGAAGCAATATAAAAGTGGGGACGTGCTGTTACGCCATTAGCTTTTATATAGTCCTCATGAAAGCGTTGTACCAAATCCTGAATATAAGGAACCGCCTTTGCAGTTGTGATTTCCTTCGATTCCTCTTCTTCAAAATAGAGATCCTGTCGCCAAATATTGCAGTCTGCTGAAGCATGATTACTCAATACCGTAACTGGCGCTGGGACCTGTAAGGACCCCCAAATAACGGGAAAATACTGGACTTTTTCCCCCAATTTCCCCTCCGCTATATTACCTAACCACAAAATGAGACATGCGGGAACGGGCGTCATCTGATCCGTCGATACCGTGCCAATTTTTTCCAAAGCTACGGTAAATTGCTCCAAAAGTATCTTATAATCCAAATTTGCAGAGCAAATAACTGGCATCACCGCAAAATGATCAATTTTCGCTAACGGCTTCACCTTTTCCTGATTGGCGCCGCAAGAAGTTAGTAATAAAAGCAACCAGACTCTTTTCATGTTCCACCTTAAGTTTTTATTTTCAACGCCTAATTGTCATAAGGATTAGCCGGAAGTCCGTATCCCTTCCATTTGAACCATCTTTGTATTAATGGATCTACACACTCAGTCCAAAAATCCCCGTGAGTACAGCATCTGATTCCAGAGGCCTCAAGACCATCAATAAACTTATGGAAAATCCGAAGGGTATCTTTGTTTTTAATCGAAGAACATAAACCTCTCATCTGATGCGCTGTACCCTGTACACGATCAATACAATCAGGTATGGGAATAGGTTTGTTTCGCTGAGCATACTGCACACAGGGCATAATCGAAATTCCCTGACATTCATCACAAACATAACTATTCAAAAAAAGATCAAGCTTTTCAAGTGCAAAAATTGCCTCTCGATCTTCCTCTAAACATGCATAGCAGAGAGCCTGTCCCCACAAGGATGAAGGAATCAAATGTTTTTCTATTTCAATGTCATAAAACCGTTCAAGTACCTGATTGAAATCTTCCAAAGCCAAATCATAATTCCCCGTACAGTAATGCTCCATTCCCCTATCGTGAATCTCACAAGTTTCTACTGAGCCATATTCCTTTGCATTTGCAACAATGCCTATCGATAGCATACAAAGCCAAACTATTAAAACCCTCATATTTACCTCTCACTTGAGCATCTAGCGTATTTCGTGTTTAAAAATATTTTCAACTTTCAAGAAGGCACAGCATATATTTTTTTTGTTTTTCCATCAATACGACTTTATACCCAAGTGACTGCTTCCTTGAAATTAAGTATGGTGATTATGATTTTCCCCTCTATATTGCGCTTAAATCTATAAGAAGATATGATTCGTTTTACTCATCAGAAGAGGTTTTACAACATGCGCAAAACATTTATCCCTTCATTTTTAGCTGCAGTTCTTGCACTTTCTCCTTTAGGCTTGCGCGCAGACGAGCAGCCCCCTTCTACAGAAGTAACAGCGCCTGCTATAGAAACAACGACAGATGAAACACGCCCGCCACGCGAAGTGGGAGCTGCTTCAACAGATGCGGCAGAGGCGGCAAAAAAAAGAAAATGGCAAAACATCGCCATCGCAGGAGCAGCTGTTATTGTGGCAGCAACTGCAATTTATCTTGCATCTACGAATGGAGGTCACAATGACTAGTAAAGATAAACTTTCTGCACTCAAAGAACTTACGACGATTGTTGCAGATACGGGTGAATTTGAGGAGATCAAGAAATATCATCCAACAGATGCAACGACAAATCCTTCTTTAATCTTTGCCGCCTCCAGTTTACCAGAATATCAACCGCTCATCCAAGATGCTGTCCTTTATGGGAAGAAACATGGTAAAACGCAGAAAGAACAACTAGATCTATCTCTTGATAAAGCTTTTGTAAATTTTGGCCTTGAAATCCTCAAAATTGTTCCAGGTAGAGTTTCAACAGAGGTCGATGCTCGGCTTTCTTTTGATATCGAAGGGAGCATTCAAAAAGCGCGTGCGCTCATTGCTCTTTATGAAAATGCGGGGATCGATAGAAAAAGAGTCCTCATTAAGCTTGCATCCACCTGGGAAGGGATCAAAGCTGCAGAGCTTCTTGAAAAAGAAGGGATCCATTGTAACATGACTCTCATGTTTAGTCTGCCGCAAGCTATCGGTTGTGCAGAAGCGAAAGCAACTCTCATCTCCCCTTTTGTCGGTCGGATTCTTGATTGGTATAAAAAAGCAGAAGGCAAAGATTCCTACCCTCCAGCAGAAGATCCCGGTGTGAAATCTGTTTCAGAGATTTACAACTACTACAAGCATTTTGGTTATAAGACACAGATCATGGGAGCTAGCTTCCGCAATGTGGATGAGATTCTAGAGCTTGCCGGATGTGACTTGCTGACAATTTCTCCTAAACTACTTGAAGATCTTCAAAAAGCAGAAGGTCCTGTGCCTCGTAAACTCGATCCAGAAAAAGCAAAAACACTCAAAATTGAAAAAATTGCGCTCGATGAAAAAACCTTCCGCTTCCTTCATTGTGAAAATGCCATGGCAACAGAAAAGCTTTACGAAGGGATCCGTAATTTTAGCAAAGATGTCGTCAAGCTCGAAAAAATGCTAGAAAAGCTCATGCTCGGCTCTTAAAAAACGCGACGCTCGCCGAGCGTTTGGAGTGCGGTGACTTGTCACCGCTTTTCTTGGCATCGACTCGGCGATGCTTGGTTATAATCAATGAAGATGCAGAGACAAGTCTCTGCAAAAAAAGGCGGTGACAAGTCACCGCACTCCAAACGCCTACGGCGGTATCACACAAGCTACGTGACAATCTTCTGAATTTCAAAAAGAACATCTCTAACTTCTGAATTATCTTTATTGTCATCAAGAAGCTTTTCAACATATTCTATCGGGCTTATCCAGCCATGTTTTTTTGTAAAGTCAATACCTGGACAATATGATATAACCTGTATCTTCTCTAGATTTTTCTCCGCTACAGCACAATCTATCGCAGTAAAGACGATCTGTTTACAAGGTGTCTTGCCACGCTCGCAGTTAATATCAAAGCCTTGCTGCATGATTAAATAATCAAAAAGAAATTGATAATTTTTCATATCTAAAGCTACATAAAACAGATAATTTTCCACTTTTTTTACAAAATCCTTATTTAAGGAAATTAGCATATCTAAAAGCTCTTTACATGCAGCATTGCTCCCATCACTAATCAAAGCAGCTGCAACAGCCCGGATTGAAGGGGTTAAGTGTAATGGTGTGTGTATGTGCTGAGTTGTGAAATATTCAGGATCGCATGTTAAAATACTCTTAATCCCTTTCTTGACCCTTGCAATATCTCCTTTCCAACAACCATCTATGACCTCTTTATCAAGACAAATATCTGGATCGATATTCTCTTCTTCATTGATTTCAGAAGAACTGAAAGAATATGTTCTTGTAGGGCCCACAACATGTTTTTTATCAGAGGATATCTTCGTTACACAAAGCCCACAAGTTAGCCAGTGAAAACATCTGCAAATAATTTCTCTAATTTTACGAAACAATAAATCCGCTTTACATGCTTCATAAAAACTCGTCATAGGATAATTAGGAACAGGTTGAGATTCTATCCGCATAGCGCTCCAATTTTCATTTGTACACAAAGAGCGTAATGGATTTGAAGATAAAAAAACAAGATATACAAAAAAATCCCAGGCAAGAATTGCCTGGGATTTGTCAAACAAAGCTTAATCGTTAAATACGATAACGAGTTCTTGATCGCCTTCTTTGTCAACATACTGGATACGCTTATTGAACTCATTGAATCCAGTTCCACCTGGAATCATATGTCCCATGATCAAGTTTGCCTTAAAGTCGAGCAAGTAATCGGTCTTTCCTTCACTTGCAGCGTCTGTTAGAACGCGGGTTGTTTCCATGAATGACGCAGCTGATAGGAACGAATCTGTGCCTAAAGAAGCCTTCGTAATCCCAAGAAGAACAGGCGATGCCTGAGCTGGCCTTCCTCCTTCTTCGATCACCTTGTAGTTTTGTAAGTGGAACAATTTTTTGTCCACATCTTCGCCAACAAGGAAAATCGTATCACCCGGATCTGTGACGCGTACTTTCTGAAGCATCTGACGGACGATGATCTCAATGTGTTTATCATTAATATCAACACCCTGCAGACGGTAAACCTCTTGAACTTGGTTCACAAGGTATCTTTGAAGTTCACGCACACCGCAAATCTCCAAAATCTCGTGAGGAACAACTAAGCCATCCGTTATCTGCTGTCCTTTGATCACAAGGTCGCCTCTTTGAACGATCAAGTGTTTTGTCAAAGGAATGAGATGCTCTTCTTCCATACCAGATTCATCATCACGTACAACCACAATCCGCTTGTTCTTCTGTACGCCACGGAAATCGACAATACCATCAATCTTTGCAATTTCAGCTGCATCTTTAGGTTTACGTGCTTCAAAAAGCTCTGCAACCCTTGGAAGACCGCCCGTGATGTCCTTCGTTTTAATCGCACCACGAGGTAGACGTGCTAGAAGCATACCTGCTGAAACGTATTGTTCTTCTTGTACAGAAATAAACGCACCAGATGGAATCGCATAGGTACCAATCAGTTCATCATACGCAGGATCCGCGTAAATAACGATCTGTGGATGAAGCTCCCCTCTATGCTGCTTTACAATCAGCTCAGATTGGCCTGTCTGTTTGTTAACCTCTCGAATCGTCGAGATACCTTCGACAAGATCTTCATACTTAACATACCCTGGGCGTTCGCAAATGATAGGAATATTGTGTTGTTCCCAAATTGCGATCTTCGTGCCTTTTTTCACGATAGCGCCGTCAGCAAGAAGAATTCTCGTTCCAAGTTCAACAGTAAAGGTCTGTAGAGGCTCGATCGACTTTGTGCTGAGAAGTTTTTTGTATTCTTCTAAAGAACGCCCTTCATCGCGAACGATATGAAGAGAACCATTCTTATTAAGAGCCAGCCAAATTCCTTCTTCATTCTTCACTGTGCGCAGATCCATGTAGACGAGCACACCGTCTTGTTCAGCAACCGATTCTGGGCTAGCACCCACAGACGCAACACCACCCAAACGGAACGTACGCATCGTGAGCTGTGTTCCAGGTTCACCAATCGACTGAGCAGCAATAACCCCTACAGCCTCGCCCTGACCGACAACACGGCCATTGGCAAGATTGATTCCATAACACTTAGCACATATTCCGCGGCGCGTCTCACATGTTAATGCAGAACGAATCCGAACGCTTTCAATCCCTGCATCATCAATGATTTCTGATTGAATCACGTTGAGAACATCGCCTGATTTCGCAAGAACTTTTGTTCTATCGCCCGGCTGATAAATATGATCGCAAACAGTTCGTCCAAAAATCCTGTCTCTTAGTGGAAGCAGCTCTTCTTGACCTTGTTTAATTGCTGAAACCTCAATACCATTGAGCGTTCCACAATCTTCTTCTGTGACAATCATGTCCTGAGCGACGTCAACAAGACGACGTGTCAAGTAACCTGAGTCCGCTGTTTTTAAAGCTGTATCTGCAAGACCTTTACGAGCACCGTGCGAGGAGATGTAATACTCCAGAACGCTTAAGCCTTCGCGGAAGTTAGATGTAATAGGCGCTTCAATAATTTCACCTGAAGGTTTAGCCATAAGGCCACGAAGTGCGCCGAGCTGCTTAACCTGAGTTTTATTACCACGAGCACCAGAGTCCATCATCAAATAAAGAGGATTCATTTCCCCGTCACGAACTTCACCAATCAGCTTAAAGAGTTCCTCCGAAAGTTCGTCGGAAACTTCCGTCCAGATACTAATGATTTTTGAGTGACGCTCACCATCAGTGATGATACCATCCTCATATTGCTTTTTCACAACCGCGATCTTCTGATAAGCTTTTTCAATAACCTTAGCTTTGTTTGCAGGGATGCATACATCGCAAACGCCCATCGATAATGCAGCTTTCGTAGCTTCAGCGAAACCTAGATTTTTCAGGTTATCAAGAAAGCGCACTGTTGCTTCAAGACCTACTTTTTTGTAGGTTTCAAAAATAAGTTCCGACATTTTCTTCTTGCGCAACGCATAGTTCTGAAACCCTAGTTCTTTAGGAACAATGGTATTAAATAGAACTCTACCCGGAGTTGTTTCAATCATCCCTTCAGGTAATTGCACTTTGATCTTTTCGTGGAGTCTTATACCCCGTCCCAATTGATCACGACGAACACCTTCTTTATTACCGCCCTCTTCAAACCAGTTGAAACTTCCACCAGCAGAGAGTGCAAGAAGCACTTCCTCTTGATTACGGAAAATTTTTGTCTTCTGTCCATGTTCTTCTGGGAAATACACAGGGTCATGCATTAAGTAATAAAGACCCAAAATCATATCCTGAGAAGGCACTGCAGATGGATTTCCTGAGGAAGGAAGGAAGATATTGTCAGGCGCCATCATCAAAACTTTTGCTTCAAGCTGCGCTTCTATCGAAAGCGGTATGTGAACGGCCATTTGGTCACCGTCAAAGTCAGCATTGAACGCACTACAAACAAGCGGATGGATCCTGATCGCTTTTCCTTCAATAAGTACAGGCTCGAATGCCTGAATACCTAAACGGTGAAGCGTAGGTGCACGGTTAAGAAGAACAGGGTGCCCTTTAATGATCTCATCAAGAACGTCCCACACTTCAGGCGCTTGTCTTTGAATCATTTTTTTAGCGGATCTAATCGTATAAACATAATTAAGGTCTTTAAGTCTTTTTACGATGAACGGCTCAAAAAGCTCTAATGCCATCTGCTTAGGAAGACCGCACTGGTTGAAACGAAGTTCCGGACCGACAACAATAACTGAACGACCGGAGTAATCAACGCGTTTTCCTAAAAGGTTTTGACGGAATCTACCTTGCTTACCTTTAAGCATTTCTGAAAGCGCTTTTAATGGACGGTTTCCAGCTCCCATAACAGGGTGTCCATGGCGTCCATTATCAAATAACGCATCCACTGCTTCTTGTAACATTCTTTTTTCATTACGAATAATGACGTCAGGTGTTTTAAGCTTCAAAATAGCTTTTAACCGGTTATTGCGGTTAATAACGCGTCTATAAAGATCATTCAAGTCAGACGTTGCAAACCGTCCCCCATCAAGAGGAACGAGCGGTCTAAGATCGGGAGGAATCACCGGCACTGCCGACATCACCATCCAGTCGGGACGGTTAGGTGACAGATTAAAGCTCTCAATAATCTTTAAACGCTTCGCGATTTTCATCCGCGCTTGCATCGATTTTGTCTTACGCAATTTTTCTTTGAGCTCTGAAACAAGTGTGCTTAAATCTTCTTTTTCAAGAAGCTCACGAATCGCCTCTCCGCCCATTCTCGCTACAAAGGCATCTGAGCCCCATTTCTCTTGAGCTTCTCTATATTCAACATCATTAAGAAGTTGTTTTTTCTCAAGTGTCGACCTGCCCGGATCGAGAACCACATACTCTTCATAATAAATAACGCGCTCCAAATCTGTAGCAGACATCCCTAAAATGTTTCCAATACGAGAAGGCATTGTCTTAAAAAACCAGATATGGACAACAGGAACAGCTAATTCGATATGTGCCATGCGCTCGCGACGCACTTTAGATAAAGTTACCTCAACGCCGCAACGATCGCAAACGATCCCTTTATGCTTAATTTTCTTATATTTTCCACAGGCGCATTCCCAATCGCGTGTTGGACCGAAAATCTTTTCGCAGAACAAGCCACCTTTCTCAGGCTTGAAAGTACGGTAATTAATCGTTTCCGGCTTTTTTATTTCCCCGCGTGACCAATCATTCCGAATCACATCATCAGATGCAATTTTGATGGTTACCTTATCAAATTGAGAACCTTTAAATTCTTCTTCAAACATGAATAATTTCTCCCATCCCTATGGATTATCCTTCTACCGCGCGCTCTGTGCGCACGTCTAAGCAAAGACCCTGCATTTCCTTCACGAGAACGTTGAACGACTCAGGTGTGCCTGCAGTTAAAAAGTTGTCGCCTTTAACAATCGACTCGTAAATGCGCGTACGTCCCGCCACATCATCAGACTTAACGGTAAGCATCTCTTGAAGCAGGTGCGCAGCACCGTACGCCATGAGTGCCCACACTTCCATCTCCCCAAAACGCTGACCCCCCATCTGCGCTTTACCACCGAGCGGCTGCTGAGTGACAAGCGAATAAGGACCAATCGAACGGGCATGGATTTTGTCCGCTACAAGGTGCGAAAGCTTCAGGATGTAAATGTAACCTACAACGACGCGGTTTTCAAAACGCTCGCCAGTACGGCCATCATAAAGGTGCATCTTACCATCTTGCGGATAGCCAAGATCTTTCATCATCCCCCAAATACGCGACTCTGGGAATCCTTCAAATACAGGGCTCTTAACATAAATCCCTGACTTGCGTGCTGCAAACCCAAGATGTGTTTCAAGGAGCTGACCCATATTCATACGTGAAGGCACGCCGAGCGGATTCAGAATGATTTCAATCGTCTGACCATCGGAGAGATAGGGCATGTCGGCTTCTGGCACAATTTTAGAAACAACACCTTTGTTTCCGTGCCTACCTGCCATCTTATCGCCAACTTGCAACTTACGTTTAGAAGCTACATAAACCTTAACCTGACGAATGACGCCAGCTTCTAGTTCTGTATCCCCTTTGCGCATAAATTCAACTTCCGTCTTATGTTCTGACTGAAGTTTTTGCACATTCATGTCATATTCACGTAAGAGATCTTTGAGGGTATTAAATATCTCAAGATCGGGCATAAGAAGATCTTCTGCGCTCTCAGATTCAAGAGTCTCAATCATATCTTGAGAGATCGTCTCGCCTTCTTTAATGATCACATCACCTGTTTTACGATGCATGATAGGACCTGGAGCTTCTTCATCTAAAAGAAGTGCACCGAGTTTCTCGTGGAACTCAATAAGAAGCTCTGCTTCTTTATTTTTGTATTCCTGATGAACATCTTTAATACGTGAAGCTTCTTCTACAAGTTCGTCGTCTGTTTTAGAAAGTCTGTCCCGTCTGCTAAACACTTTAACATCCATGACAACCCCTTCCGTTCCAGGAGGTGCTGTAAGCGAAGCATCTTTTACGTCAGCTGCTTTTTCACCAAAAATAGCGCGCAAAAGTCTCTCTTCAGGAGCAAGCTCCGTCTCCGACTTAGGAGTAATCTTTCCTACAAGAATATCCCCTGGCTTTACTTCAGCGCCGATGCGGATAATGCCATCTTCACCGAGATTTGCAAGCGCTTCTTCAGAAACATTAGGAATATCTTTTGTAATTTCTTCCTTACCAAGCTTTGTATCACGTGCTGTAAGTTCGAATTCCTCGAGATAAATAGACGTATAATAGTCTTCTCTTAAAAGTTTCTCAGAAATGAGAATCGCATCTTCAAAGTTGTATCCGCACCAAGGCATGAAGGCTACAAGAGCATTCTTACCAAGAGCGATTTCTCCCTTATCAGTTGCTGGGCCATCTGCAATGACATCGCCTGCTTTAATCTCATCACCTACATTGCAAAGAGGTGTTTGATTAATGCATGTTCCTGCATTGGATCTAAGGAACTTTTTGAGGTAATAAATCTTCTTGTTAAGCGGATTTGATTTGGCAGCAATCACGATTTTAAAACCGTCTACGTTTTCTACTGTTCCATCTTCCTGAGCTACAATCACAGCGCCCGAGTCTCTTGCCGACCTAGCTTCTAGACCTGTTCCTACAACCGGAGCATCTGTCTTTAAGAGAGGCACAGCTTGACGTTGCATGTTAGAACCCATAAGCGCGCGGTTAGCATCATCATGCTCAAGAAACGGAATTAATCCCGTAACAATTGAAACAAGCTGTTTTGAAGAAACGTCCATGTGGGTGATTTTGCTAGCTTCGATTTTAATCGATTCACCTCTATGCCGCGCCCATACAATGGGTTCAGCAAACATATTAAATTCATCAAGTACAGCAGACGCCTGAGCCACAACACAATTTTCTTCTTGGTCAGCTGTCATGTATTCAATTTCTTCTGTAACAACTCCATCACGCACAACACGGTAAGGCGTTTCAATAAAGCCAAACTCGTTGATTTTTGCATAAGAAGAAAGGGAAGTAATCAATCCAATGTTCGGACCTTCTGGTGTCTCAATAGGACACACCCTTCCATAATGGCTTGGATGTACGTCGCGCACTTCAAAGCCTGCGCGCTCTCTATTCAAACCACCTGGGCCTAGAGAAGAAAGACGGCGTTTATGAGTAAGTTCTGCAACTGGGTTGGTTTGATCCATGAACTGAGAAAGCTGAGATCTTCCAAAAAAGTCTTTTAGAACACCTGCTAGTCCTTTTGCAGAAACAATTTTTCCAGGAGTTAATGTGTCTGAAGAAAAATCAAATAGGTTCATCCGTTCTTTAATGATTTTTTCCATACGCGCAAGGCCGATACGGCATTGGTTCTGAATCAATTCACCAACGGAGCGCACTCGACGATTGCCTAGATGATCTATATCATCCACAGAGGCTAACTCATCCCCTTTTTTCAAGCGGACAAGATATTTAAGAGCGCCAATCACATCTTCTTTGCGCAGGATCACATTGCTGAGTTCTTCGTCAGAAATCTCTATGCCTAGTTTGCGGTTGAGCTTGTATCTTCCAACTCTTCCAAGGTTGTAACGTTTTGGATCAAAGAAAAGGCGCATGATTGCAGAACGAGCATTCGAAAGTGTTGCCGGCTCGCCCGGGCGAATCTTACGATAAAAATCTTTAAGAGCAGACTCATAAGAATCTGTAGGATCTTTAGCGAGCATCTTGATAATAGGGCTTGTCTCGTCAGCATCTTCAGCAATCCGCACTGCAGCAACACGAGCATCTAACATTCGTTTAAGCATTGCTGTTGTTAATTTTTCTGAAGCTTTTCCGAAAATCACGCCGCTCTCTTCATCAAGAACGTCTTCGGCAAGAATTTTTCCAACAAGTCTTGTAAAGTCTTTTTCAGACTTAATTTTAACTTTAACTGTACTAAAAAATTCTTCAATAATATCCGCATCTGTTGAATATCCTAGAGTCCGAATGAAAGCGGTCGCTAAAATTTTGCGTCTGCGTTTTTTGCGATCAATGTAAATATAGATAAGGTCGTTTGAATCAAAGGCTCCTTCTAGCCAGCTACCGCGGTAGGGTATAATACGGAAAGAATAAAGAACAGTTCCCTTCGAATGGCGCTCCTGCTCAAAGGAAATACCGGGAGATCTATGAAGTTGTGAAACAATAACGCGTTCGGCGCCATTGATGATAAAAGTTCCTTTTTCAGTCATTACAGGAATAGTTCCCATGTAGACTTCTTCTTCTTTAATGCCCGTTTCATCTGTTAAGCGAAACTTAACTTTTAAAGTGACGTTATAGGTAATTCCTCGACGTATGCACTCTTCGGGGCTATACTTTGGAACTCCCAAATTATAGGAAATATATTCAAGAACCGTCTTTTCATCGAAAGACTTTATAGGAAATATCTCGTTAAAAACCTCTTGAAGACCGACGTATTCCCGTTCGTGCGGCATCTTATGCATTTGCAAGAACTGGTGGTAAGATTTGATTTGAACTTCAATGAGGTTAGGGAGATCGATGATCTCTTCCTTTTCATGAAAACTCACCCTCTGAGGTGGCCGCTTTAGCATCGAATTGGCTCCTATGAAAATTACAGTTTAAAACAAAGAGCAGAAGTATGACTTCTGCTCATCTTCAGGTGAAAAATGCTCAAATTTTAGAGACCAACTAAGGTCGCTTTACCACCAGCTGCAGCGATCTTCTTAACGATATCATCTGCTTCTGCTTTAGGGCATGTCTCTTTTAAAACTTTTGGAGCGCCGTCTACGAGATCTTTAGCTTCTTTTAAGCCAAGACCTGTGATTTCACGTACAACTTTAATGACACCAATTTTCTTATCTGCAGGTGCCTCTTCAAGTGTTACTTTGAAATCTGTAGATTCTGCAGCAGGAGCTGCAGCTGCAGCTGGTGCTGCCATCATCATAGGAGCTGCAGCTGCTGCTTTTACCCCCCACTTATCTTCCAAAGCGGTTTTTAATTTTGACATATCAAGCACGCTTAATTGGCTTAATGCCTCAACGAGTTGTTCAATGTTTTGCTGAGTACTCACGTCTATACCTCTCTAATTGCTAATTGAATCTTAAGTTAAAATTTATTCACTGGATTTTAGATTTATTGTCCAAACAGTAGATGACACTAGTTAATACGGCTTCCATAACAGCCAGGGTTTGAGACATCGGTGCTTCCAATGTTGCTAAGAATTGAGAACGCATCTCATCTTTGCTTGGAAGTTTCGAAATCTCCTCTACATCTTTTGCAGAACAAATACGTCCTTCAAACCTGCCGCCAATCACCTCAAACTTCTCTTTATTTTCTGCCTGAAATTGGCATACGGCTTTAGTAACATCCACTGGATCTTGCTCAACGAAAATGACTCCAATGTGTCCTTCTAAAGCACTTGCTTCAATAGAAAATCCACAACTTTGCGCCGCTTTCAATAGTATTCTTTTACGGACAACTTTATAGCTTCCACCCTTATCGTTCAGGAGAAAACGAAACGTAGAGGTCAAATTTGGGTCCAGACCCTGATATTTTGCGAAAACCAAGGCTTGAGAATTTTCAATCTTCTCTTTAACCTCATCTAATAGAAATTGTTTTTCTGGTCTCATTTTAGCCTCTTAAATATCGGAAATTCCGCTAAGATCAACTTTTAGTCCCGGCCCCATTGTACTGGAGAGCACCATCGACTTTAGGTATTGACCTTTCGCAGTTGCAGGTTTCGCTTTTGTAATCGCGCTTAGCAGGGCATTAATATTGCCAACAAGCTTTGCTGTATCGAACGAAAGTTTACCAATGAGGCTATTAATCACCCCACTCTTATCACTCTTAAATTCAATTTTTCCCGATTTTAGTTCCTGAATAGCTTTGGCGACGTCTGTTGTGACTGTACCTGCTTTTGGCGTCGGCATTAGACCACGAGGACCTAGTACCTTACCTAATTTTCCCACTTCCCGCATCATATCAGGAGTTGAGATAACAGCATTAAAATCCATCCAGCCATTTTTTACCTTCTCAAGAAGGTCTTCGGCACCTGCATAATCAGCTCCAGCATCTAAAGCTTCTTTAACCTTGTCTCCTCTTGCAAAGACAACAAGGGTTATCCGTTTTCCTGATCCATTCGGTAAGGATACAGTTCCACGAACTTGCTGATCTGACTTACGGTGATCGACGCCTGTTTTCAGCGATAGTTCCACTGTCTGATCAAATTTGACAGATGGACATTTCTTTAATATTTCGATAGCTTCTTCTAACGAGTAGATTTTCTCTACATCGATAAGTTTAGCCATCTCCCGAAATCTTTTGCTATGTTGCGTCATGATTCCTTTTAGCCTTCAATTATATCTACACCCATAGAACGCGCTGTTCCCATGACCAGGCGCATGGCTGCTTCTTCAGATCCCACTCGCATGTCAGGATATTTTTTTCTTGCAATTGCAAGCACTTGAGATTTTTTCAGCTTACCTACTTTATCACGGTTAGGCACTTTTGAGCCCGACTCAAGCCCCAGTTCTTTTAGAATCATTCTAGAGACTGGAGGTTGCTTGGTAATAAATGTGAAAGTCTTATCTGAAAAAACATGAATTACAACAGGAAGAATGTCCCCTGCTTTATCTTGCGTCTTTGCATTAAATTCTTTGCAAAATCCCATGATATTAACACCAGCAGATCCAAGCGCTGGGCCAATAGGGGGCGCTGGGTTTGCTTTACCTGCAGGGATCTGCAATTTAATAATTTTGACGAGTTTTTTTGCCATAATGTTTATCCTACTTCTGTTTCAGCCGGCGCTTGTTCCACTTGCCAGAATTCGAGGTCATCGACACGAGTTTCTCTACCAAAAATGGAAACCATCACACTTAAACGGCCTTTTTCGTAAAATACTTCGGTAACAGTACCAATAAAGTTCACGAAAACTCCGTCAGTGATTTTGACCTTATCGCCCGGAGCAATATTGTGTTTCTGTACTACGCCTTTTTTCTTCTCTTCCAATTCGCTTAAAATCTCATCAACCTCTCTTTGTAAAAGAGGTGTAGGTTTTGCTCCCCCAAGAAAATCTAAAACGCCATTGGTGTTCTTCACATACATCCAGGAGTCATCGTTAAGGTTCAACTTAACAAGGATATAACCAGGCCAAAGCTTTTTCTCGCTGACCTTTTGCTCTCCCTTCTTAACCTCGGCAACATTTTCTGTGGGCACAAGAATTTCTTCAAGCCACTCATTCATCCCTTGGGACTCACGGTTCTCTTCAAGAGCTTTCTTAACCTTTTTTTCTTGCCCAGAAATCACCTGGACTACATACCACTTATGCATGTTTCACCTTTCTACAGATTAACCAAAGATAAAACGGATCGCTGCGTTAATGGTGTCTAATCCTCCTTTTACAAGGAGATCGACAAGGTAGATTCCAAGTCCAAATACAAAAGTAGTTCCAATGACTAGCTTTGTACAAAAAATTAGCTCAGACTTTGTTGTCCACGTAATTTTTCGCACTTCTTCCTTCAGATCGCGGATATAACTCGCAGCTCGCTGCTGACCGGCATCTGTTGTAAATCGTGATTGCTTGATTTTAGCTTCCATTGTTTCCATTACTGGCACTTCTGTTTATGTTTTTTAAACGAGTGCTGAGGGATTCGAACCCCCGACCCACGACTTTGGAGATCGTTGCTCTACCAGCTGAGCTAAGCACCCGCACTTGCAAAAAAGGTTCGCCCTAAAAAAGCGAACCTTAAATACCTATAACGCTTATTCGATAACTTTTGTAATCGTTCCAGCTCCAATGGTCTTACCGCCTTCACGGATAGCAAAACGCATTCCTTCATCCATAGCAATAGGACAAATCAATTCAGCTAAAATTTCTACGTTATCGCCAGGCATAACCATCTCAACACCTTCCGGAAGAGTTACAGTACCTGTTACGTCCGTTGTACGGAAGTAAAACTGAGGACGGTATCCGCTAAAGAACGGTTTGTGACGACCGCCTTCTTCTTTCGTTAGAACGTAAATTGCGCCTTTGAATTTTTTGTGTCCTTTTACAGTGTTTGGAGCTGCAAGAACCATTCCACGCTCGATATCTTTTTTCTCAACACCACGCAAAAGAATTCCGACGTTTTCACCAGCTCTAGCTTCGTCTAGAAGTTTATTAAACATCTCAAGACCTGTAGCCACTGTTTCTTTAGTTGGATGAATACCAACAAGCTGAAGCTTATCGTTAACTTTAACAATACCTCGCTCAACACGGCCTGTCGCCACTGTTCCTCGGCCTGAAATTGAGAAAATATCTTCGATAGGCATAAGGAAAGGCTTGTCTGTATCACGAACAGGGGTTGGGATCTTTTCATCGACAGCTTTCATAAGAGTCAAAATCGCTTCAACGTACTGAGGATCTTCCTCAAGAGCTTTTAAAGCAGACCCTCTGATAATTGGAACATCTTTGTATCCTTTAGCTTCAAGAAGCTCAGTAAGCTCCATTTCAACGAGCTCAACAAGTTCCTCATCACCCTTGCCGATCTGATCCATTTTGTTAAGAAAGACGACGATTGCCGGAACACCAACTTGACGAGCAAGCAAAATGTGTTCTTTTGTTTGAGGCATCGCACCATCTGTTGCAGCCACAACAAGAATCGCTCCGTCCATTTGAGCTGCACCGGTGATCATGTTTTTGATATAGTCAGCGTGACCTGGACAGTCAACGTGCGCATAGTGACGAGTGTCTGTTTCATATTCAACATGGGATGCGTTAATTGTAATTCCACGCGCTTTTTCTTCTGGAGTATTATCGATAGAAGCGTAATCACGGAATTTTGCTCCACCCTTCTTAGCGAGAGTCTTCGTAATTGCCGCTGTTAATGAAGTTTTGCCGTGGTCAACGTGACCAATCGTTCCTATATTGACGTGCGGTTTTGACCGTTCAAATTTTTCTTTAGCCATTACATCCTCCGTTAGGCTCCAGTATATGAAAACGCGAGTTTCGGATATTTTCGCGTTGTTTTTGATTATTAGCGATCTTTTGCCCAGAATAGGAATCGAACCTACGACCGCTTGCTTACCATGCAAGTGCTCTACCACTGAGCTACCTGGGC
>JAZKBL010000039.1:6315-12467 GCA_040388665.1 Chlamydiota bacterium | reverse complement strand
CTCTGAGAGATATGATTCTTTTTCTTAAATCTGAGTTATATGAGTTTTGTTATTTACAACAAAATGCGTTTGATAAAGAGGACGCTTACTGTCCGCTCAATCGACAGATTCCTCTTTTTAAGTTAATTGACAAAGTCTTTTCTGCAGAATATGCGTTTGATAATCATGATGAAGCGCGCGGCTTTTTTCTAGAGTTGCAAGGGATGATCCGTAATATGAATTCTTTGCAGTTTCATTCAGATCGCTATAAGCATCTTTTTGCGCAGATTGAAGAAAAGATCCAACATGTGAGTAAACATAGATGAAAAAAGTCTACGATAGAATCAGGGCCATGCGCGGCAACCTCTTGAGCGTTATGGCAAAGGGAGTAAGTTTGGGAGAGCTTGCACGCGTTTACAAACTCGATGGAAGAAGTACTTATGCTTCTGTACTGCGTATTGAAGGAGAAGAGGTCACTTTACAATGTTTTGAAAATACACGCGGGATCGCTACAAATGATAAAGTGACTTTTCTCGGTCACCAAATGCAGGCTACCTGCAGTGAATTTTTGCTTGGAAGACGCTTGAATGGTGCGGGAGAACCCATTGATGCAGGACCTGTCATTACAGGAGAGCTCGTTGAGATCAACGGGCCTTCATTCAATCCCGTTAGAAGGGTCATTCCAAGAGATCTCGTGCGTACAAATATTCCGATGATCGATGTATTTAACTGTCTTGTAAAGTCGCAAAAGATCCCGATCTTTTCCGTTGCTGGAGAGCCTTACAATCAACTGTTGATGAGGATTGCAAACCAAACGGATGCAGACGTCGTGATCATTGGCGGAATGGGGCTGCGCTTTGATGACTATCAGGCTTTTATTGATAATGCTGAAAAGTCGGGCTCTTTAGAAAAGACGATCATGTTTATTCATCAGGCAACAGATCCAGCTGTTGAGTGCTTACTTGTTCCTGATATGGCCTTAGCGTGCGCTGAGAGGTTTGCTGTTCAAGATAAAAATGTTCTTGTTCTATTAACGGACATGACAGCTTTTGCTGATGCGATCAAAGAAATTTTAATCACGATGGATCAAGTTCCTTCAAATCGTGGATATCCAGGCTCTTTATATTCTGACTTGGCATCGCGTTATGAAAAAGCGGTTGATATCGATGGTAGCGGAGCTATTACGATTATTTCTGTTACGACAATGCCAGGGGGCGATGTTACCCATCCTATCCCGGATAATACAGGCTATATTACTGAAGGACAGTTTTATCTTCATGGAGGAAGGATCGATCCTTTTGGCTCGTTATCTCGACTTAAGCAAAACGTGATTGGAAAGGTAACACGTGAAGATCATGGTGATATTGCAAACGCGCAGATCCGTTTATATGCAGACTCTAAAAAGGCAAGAGAGCGGCAAAGTATGGGATTTCGCCTTTCACGATGGGATGAAAAATTGCTTCAATACTCTTCGCTTTTTGAAGAGAGAATGATGAATCTTAATGTGAACATTACACTTGAAAAAGCTTTAGACCTCGGGTGGCAAACACTTGCTGAATGCTTTGATCCGCAAGAAGTAGGTATCAAGCAGCTGCTTATTGATAAGTACTGGCCAAAAAGTCGTGTGCAGGGGTAACTTGTGGCAGAAGATATCAAGCTAACGAAGATGGAGTTGCGCAGCCAGCAGGTGAAACTTGCTCAGTTGCAAAAATATTTACCCACTTTGCAGCTTAAAAAAGCGATGCTTCAGGTTGAAGTAAACACAGCGCAGCATGAGATCAATCAGTTAAAGGGGGAGTTTAAGAGCGCGGAGGAACGTGTTCTTAAGTTTTCTCGTTTGCTTTCTGATAAATCGGCTCCCGATCTTTTTTCAGCAATAAAGATCCATAAAGTGGGTAAAAAATATGAGAACATTGCAGGAATCGATGTTCCTTATTTTGAAGGCATTTCTTTTGAAGCCCCAAGCTATGCCCTTTTTGATACGCCGCTATGGATGGAGTCAGCTGTTTTGTGGATTCATGATCTTTTAACGCTTAGAGAAAAAATCAAGATCGGTTACGAAAAGAAAACAGCCCTTGAAAAAGAGCTTCGAGAAGTTTCTATTCGTGTGAATCTTTTTGAGAAAATTATGATTCCAAGAGCCCTTGGTAATATTAAGAAAATCAAGATTTTTCTTGGAGATCAGCAGCTCGCAGCGGTCTCTCAGGCTAAAATTGCCAAACGCAAGATACTTATGAAAATGGATAAGGAAGCAACATGATCATCGATACGTTGAAGTATCTTTTTATTGGCGCCAAAGAAGACCTTGATCTGTTTTTTGAACGTGCTCAAGAAAAAGGATGCATAGAATTTATTGCACCTGCAGGAAAAAGACCCATTGATTTTCCAACAACAATACAAAATCTTTTTTCTGCACTAAAAATCCTACGCAAACTTCCTGTTAAAAAACCATTTTCAGCTGATGGCAACACAGTTTACGCTGATGAATCTGCTTTAAAAATCGTACATTTAAAACAGAAAATAGAAAAACATGAAGAGCAGCTTCGATTGCTTCAGGGAGAAATTGCACGAGTGGGTGTTTTTGGCGATTTTTTCATGGATGATATTGAATACATCGAACGAGAAGGAAAACGGCTATTGCAGTTTTTTTGCATGAAAACAGCTAAAAGGAAACGTGCGGAGATTTCAGATGAGCTCATCTATATTGGAACAGAATATGATTTAGATTACTTCGTAGCTATTAATGAAGAGCCTAAAAGTTATCCCGATATGATTGAGATGAGAATTGATCGCCCTCTTGGTGAATTGCAAAATCTACTCGCATTTCAAAAGGATATGAAGCATCAGTTAGAAGCGGAACTTAAAGGGTATGCAGGTTTTGAGGGGATTTTACAAGAAGCATTAGCTCTTGAGCTTGATGAATTTTATCTCAGCCAAGCAAAAAAAGAAGCGAGCTATCCTATGGAGAGCTCGCTTTTTTCTATCGAAGCTTGGGTTCCGGCTAATAAAAATGCAGAACTGCGTGCCATTTTAGATCATGTTGCGGTGCACGGAGAACAGATAGCGCCAGAAGTTGATGATCGCATTCCCACATATATGGAAAATCAAGGGATTGCAAAAATTGGTGAAGACGTCGTTAAAATTTATGACATCCCTTCGACGACAGATAAAGATCCGTCGCTCTGGATCCTTTCTGCATTTACTCTTTTTTTTGCAATCATTGTTGCGGATGCAGGTTATGGTTTGATTTTTTTAACAACAGCTCTTTATCTTAGATTCAAATTTCCCAATCTTAAAGGAGCTGCAAAACGCAGCTTAAAGTTATTTACAATGTTAGCTAGCGCTTGTATTGTTTGGGGTGTTCTGACAGGTGCTTATTTTGGACTGAATTTTTCGTCGGATAGTATTTTTGAAAAAACATCTATCATTCGCTATCTTGCAGAAAAAAAAGCAGATTATCATATCGAAGCAAAAGACAGCGCGCACTCTGAATGGATCTCAAAACAGCCAGCTCTTGCAAACGCAACAAGCGGCAAAGAATTTATTGAAGATTCCAAAGTGATCACAGAATTTTCTAATAATATCCTTTTAGAGTTATCGCTTTTTCTTGGCGCCGTTCATATAAGCCTTTCCTTCTTGCGCTATTTAAGAAGAAATTGGGCAGGCGCTGGATGGATTTTGTTTTTAATTGGGGGATACCTTTATTTCCCCTATTCTTTGCACGCGACATCCATGATGCAGTTTTTAGGACTGATCAATAAAGCGACAGCTGGCACAGTGGGTATCCAGATGATTTATGTGGGTCTTGGATCTGCTGTTGTTTTGGCGCTTATTCAAAAAAGACTAAAAGGGCTCGGAGAGATCGCGAATGTGATTCAAGTGTTTGCGGATGCTCTTTCTTATTTGCGTCTTTATGCTCTAGCACTTGCTAGCACAATTATGGCTGAAACATTTAACACGATGGGTTATAATCTAGGGTATTTCTTGGGCGCCCTTGTTGTTTTTCTTGGACATACAGTAAACATCGTCCTCGGAACTGCAGGAGGCGTAATCCATGGGCTTCGTCTTAATTTCCTAGAATGGTACCATTATTCCTTCGAGGGGGGCGGACGCCTTTTAAAACCACTTAAGAAATTAAAAAGGAGTGATCAATGATCGATTTTGGAATGATAGGGCCTGCACTAGTTTTAGGTCTTGGATGTATTGGCAGCTCTATTGGCTGTGGTATTGGCGGTATGGCATCTCATGCCGTAATGGCGCGTGTAGAAGAAGGGCATGGTAAATTTATTGGAATGTCAGCTGTAGCTTCTTCTCAGTCGATTTATGGTTTTGTTCTGATGATTTTGATGGCAAATAGCATTAAAGCTGGAACTTTAAGCCCGATGTCGGGAATTGGTATCGGTCTTTCTGTGGGCCTTGCTCTTCTGTTCTCTTCCATGTATCAAGGAATGTGCGCTGCATCAGCTATTCAAGCAACAGCTAAACAACCGGCCATTTTTGGTAAATGCTTTACAGCTCTTGGGATTGTAGAATCCTTTTCTTTGTTTGCCTTTGTGTTCGCACTATTATTAATTTGAGAAAACTATGAGAAGAACCCTTTCCTCAGAACTTGCCCACTGCCTTGACGAGCCTGTTATGCTGCGTGGTTGGCTTAATAACCTGCGCGCTTTTGGAAAACTTAACTTTCTTATTCTTCGTGATAGGGGTGGTTTTGTACAGGTGGTGATTGAAAGTAAAGAAGAGCTTCAAAAAATTGCTCATCTTTATCCAGGCACTGTTTTGAAAATAAAAGGAAAGGCTGTTGCAAGTTCTCAGGCAGGCTTAGGAATTGAGATTATTAATCCAACGATTGAAGTAGAGTCAGCTGTCCTTGAACCTCCATTGATAGAATATTATAAACCTGTTTGCCAAGCAGATCTTGATTTTATTCTTGATCATAGAAGTATCGCTTTGCGCAATAGAAACATTCAGAACGTCTTTCGTATCCAAGCAGATATTGCGCATGCGTATCGTCTTTATATGCACGATGTCGTGCACGCTTATGAATACTTCTCGCCGAACCTTTTGGGAACATCATCGGAGGGAGGCGCAGAGTTTTTTAATGTGGATTATTTTGGCTATCCAGCAACGCTTGCTCAAAGCAGTCAACTCTACAAGCAGATTATGGTGGGTGTTAATGAACGGGTTTTTGCGATAGCGCCCTTTTTTCGTGCAGAACCTTCCATGACATCGCGCCATATCGCAGAAGGAAAGCAATTTGAATTTGAGATGGGTTTTTTTGAGCACTGGCATGAGATTTTGGATTTCCAAGAAGCATGCATTAAGTTCATCGTTTGCTACCTTGAAGAGCGTTATCCTGGACAAGTGCCGGTTAAAGCTCCTGAAAATGTGCCTTTTCCACGACTAACCTTTTTTGAAGCGCAAGAACTTTATTACAAAAGAACAGGAGTTGATGAGCGGCATGAGCCTGATCTTAGCCCTGCCGCTGAAAGAGACCTTTGTAGATATGCTTTAGAGGAATTTGGAACAGATTTGATTTTTATTACCGATTGGAAAACGTCTAAACGCCCTTTTTATGCTTTTCCAAATGAGAATAATCCTGAGTTAACAAATACCTTTGATCTTCTTTGCGCAGGGACAGAGATCACCTCTGGTGGACAAAGAAGACATACCTATGATTCGATGGTGGAAGGGATCCGTTTAAAAGAAATGGATCCAAAAGATTTTGAAGATTACTTGAGTGTTTTTAAATTTGGTATGCCGCCTCACGGAGGGTTTGGTATGGGCCTTGAGCGGCTTACGATGACCCTTCTTAAACTTAAAAATATCCGCGAAGCATCCCTTTTTCCTTCAGATCCCAAAAGAATTGCGGGCAACCGTCTTAAGGCAAAAATCGTATTTGGCGGAGAAAATTTGCGCAATGAGATTCTTCACCTTTTAAGAGATCGCGGTTTCGAGTTCGATCATAAAACGCATGAAGAAACGCCAACCTCTGAAGATTCAGCGCGCGTGCGCGGTACAAAACTCGAAGAAGGGATTAAAGCAATTATTCTTCGAGGCAAAAACAGCAAAAAGAACTACCAAGTCAATATCCCTTCACATCTTAAAGTGGATATGAAAGCAGTAGCTGAAAGAGTCGGCGAGCGTTGTGAGTTTGAAACACCTGAAGTGAT
>JAZKBL010000039.1:0-6305 GCA_040388665.1 Chlamydiota bacterium | reverse complement strand
TGAAGTGATTGAAGAGCGCTATGGACTTCAAGTGGGAGGAATTCCCCCTTTTGGCAATCTACTCAATATTGAAACTTTTTTTGATGCCGAGATCGCAAAATTAGACAAGCTTGCCTTCAATTGCGGCCTGCGCACAGAAAGCATCATCATGAAATCTGCTGACCTTATTGCGCTTGTAGGCCCAGAGCTCGGAGCATTCTCTAAATAATGTATAATTCAAGAAATCTCAAAAATTGGTTTTTTAGCCATCCCATAACGAACGTGAGCATAAATCGGAGCAACGCAAAGACGCAAAAATTTTATAGATTGAAGCATCTATTATCTGTGCTGCCAGTATATTTTCAATTTTCTCCGCGTCTCTGCGGCTTGGCGTCTTTGCGTTGCTCCGATTTGTGCCCGTGCAGTCCTTAAACATATGTTATATCCCCGGAGCCCCGATAGGTCTGAACTTTTTTAATTAGTCATGCTTGTGAGCTGGCGCTCGATTTCGCTTAAAGAGAAGCGTGTGCCTTTGTCATTTTCATCAAGCTTTTGCTGGATATGTTTGACGCTTGTCATCACCGTTGAATGGTCTCGTTTAAAAAGAGCTGCAATTTTTAAGAAAGGGAGCTTAAGCTCTTTGCGGCAGAGGTACATAGCGATCTGCCTGGGCAGTGTGCAGTCGTGGCTTTGCGCTTTGCCTAAAATGTCGGTTGGGCGGATTTGATAGTAGTCTGATGTTGCTCGGACGATTTTTTCAGGCGTTAGCGCTGAAATTTTCTCTATTTGTAGAAGATCTCCGAGGAGTTTTTCTGCTTCCTGAACAGAACGTAATTCGGTTTTATTAAGATGAGAGCGTAAAATAAGAGCTTCAAGAGCTCGATGTAGAGATTTTGTGCTACCTTGAAAGTGAGAAATCAGGAAGGAGATGATTTTTTTATCGAGCTTAAACTCAAGGCTCTTGCACCTTTCAGTTATCATTTCAGCAAGCTCTAAAGGGGTTAATTTCTCTAAAGGGATGATGATTCCCCACTCAAAACGACTAATAAGACGTGGTTCGATTTCTTCAAGAAATTGAGGGGCTTTATCACCGCTTAAGAAAATCTGTCTTCCTGAGGTGTGAAGTGCATTGAATGTATGAAAAAGTTCTTCTTGTGTTGCAGCTTTTCTTGCAAAAAGATGGACATCGTCGATGAGAAGAACATCTGCATGTCTATAAGCATCTCTAAATGCACGCATGACGCCGCTTCGAATTGCGTTAACGACGTGTTCTGTGAATGTTTCTGCACGGACGTAAACGGTGGAGATTTTTTGCGTATTTAACTCCTTAGCAATACCCATTAAGAGATGCGTCTTGCCAGTTCCCGCACTACCTTGAATGTAGACGGGATTAAAAGTTCCAGCCTTTTCGATTCCTTGCGCTAAGTTGCAGATTAGCTTAAAAGCAATCTCATTGCTTTTTCCTGCAATAAAATGATCAAGTGTTGCATGAGGGTCTAATGGATCAGATGCAAAGCTTAAAGGGAGGGGAGCTATTTCAATATCTTTTTTTTGTTTTTTTTGCACGGGGGCGACAGATGTCGCCGTTAAGTGAATATGAATCGGCCGGTGATTGTTATTAACAAACTCCTTTTGAACGCGTTTGCGCATCTGCTCTTCAAACCACGTCATCTGGAAAGCATCTTTGGCTTCTAGATAAAGGTTGCAGGCATCGTAGTCTACAACCCTTAAGGGACGTAACCATCTTTCGATAGTCTCTTTGCCAAGCTCGGGCTCAAGAGTGCTAAGAAATCGTTCCCACGCTTCCATATTTTGAATTTATTTCGGTATAGATACCGCTTTCTTCATTTTTTTTGTCATATACCATTGTTGTACAATACCAAGTACCATTGAAGATAACCAGTATAAGTTAAGTCCTGAAGGGAAATGGTAAAACATCACTGCAAAAACAATAGTCATGATATTGCCCATGAGTTTTTGCTGTTTTTGTTGGTCGGTTAATTGTGAAGTATCTTTAGGCAGTGGAGAGCTGATCTTTTGCTGGAAATACATCACAGCACCCAAAATGATGGGTAAAAGATGGAATTCGGTGCCAAAGAACATGACAGGGTAACCCCAGCTAAAAAGAACATCAGGCGCGCTTAAATTATCGATCCACCCTGGGATGAACGAAGCGCCGCGGAGCTCAAATGTTGATTTTAAAAGATCGAACATTCCAATTAAAAAGGGGATCTGAATTAAAATAGGGAAACATCCTGTGAGCGGGTTGACCCCTTTTTCGCGATAAAGAGTCATGATTTCAAGCTGAGAGCGTTTAGGATCTTTCTTATACTTTGCTTGAATGGCGCTTACTTGCGGCGCAATGTGCTGCATTTTAAGAGATGATTTAATCGACCAGCCATTCAAGGGATAGAGCATCAAGCGGAGTGCTGCTGTCAAAAGGATAATCGAAATTCCCCACGAGCTTGTAATTTGGTAGAAAAATTTCATGAGCATGAATAAAAATTTCGCAAAAGGCTCAGAAATAAATGTGAACCACCCTTGAAAGCTCATGGCTAAGATGTAGTTGGGATTATATCCTCGTGCAGGGTCTGAAAATGTTGCGTCGACGATTTTTAGCAAGTCATCTTCGAAAGGTCCTGCATAGATACGAAACTTAGCTAATTGGTTAGAGGATCTTAAAGGGAGATAAACTTCGTAGCCGGGGTACTTATCAGCCGGATAAAGTTTATAATGTGCATCAATCAAAGTAAGTCTTGTAGGGTCAGTGTTGCCAGCGATGTTGTATGAGCTAAATCCTGTGCCTATGTCCGTTAGAGGATCGATAATGATTCCAAAAAAGCCATTAGAATTGGACACCCAATCAGGTTGGACACCGCTGATTGTACTTGCAACCTTAGGGAGGTCTATTTGCTCCACTTGAGGTTTGCGTCCGCGACTCATGAGATATTTGATGTTAGGTGTGAAGTTACCAGAGACAAGCTCTACTTCAGGCACGCCGGAAGTGAGTTGTAGCCCTCTAGCATCGCCATCAATTTTAATGGAAAGTTCGAAACAGTAGGGGGCTTCAAGGGGATTTTTTGGTAGGGTATAAGTTTTTGTGATGCGTCTATTTGATTCTACAGTTTCAAATTCTATGACATCTTTTTCTAGTTTCGTTACCTGATAGTGAAGCTTTGCAGTTGCAGGATCTTCAGAAATTGTGTTGAGTGCGTAAAAATTAGGGGGGATGGAAACAATATTTTCTCCAGATCTACTGAGAATGCCGCGGCGCAATAGGGGGTAGTAGCCTCCTAGAGTTCCTTTTGGGAATGTGCCTTTGTATGAGGTGTATCCTCTAGATGGAAAGTAATCATTGCTTGGATAGTCGCTTTCCATAACTTTGTCGAAATTAATTGCTCGCACAACGCTCGAAGGATTTTCATGGGTTTGCATTGGAAGGTTGATCTCAATCAGTGCGCCGCCGATAGTTGAGAAAACGAGTTGTTGGTATTCATTTTCAAGGATATAGAGCGCTTCTTCACCTGCCGTTGTTGCATGATCGACTTGAGGTTTGTAAGCGATTGGGGGAGCAGCTTCTTCTTTTTGCAGGTAGGTGGAACTTACTTGCCTTTCTTTAATCCGATTTTCTTCTTTTTTATCAAAAAAATTGTGAATAAAATAGAAGGCGGCAATGAGTACAAAAACAAAAATTAAAGAGCGCTTATCCATGGTTCATTTATCCTTGAAGTTTAAAAGGGTATCGTACCATGACCGCTAATAAAAGGGAACTTGACATGTGTGTTTGAGATAAGGTATCAAGTTTTGATGGAGGCGTTTTTATGGATGTCGTAGTACTCTCTAGGATTCAATTTGCTCTTACCAGTATGTTTCATTACATTTACCCTCCTTTAAGCATCGGTTTAGGTCTTATGTTGATTATTGTCGAGGGGATGTATATTAAAACTAAAAATCCCATGTATCAGACGATGGCTAAATTTTGGAGCAAAATTTTTGCTTTAACATTTGCTTTAGGTGTTGCGACAGGTCTTGTTCAGTTGTTTGGTTTTGGTACAAATTGGGCGCGATACTCCCGTTTTGTTGGAGATGTTTTTGGAAGCGCTCTTGGTGCAGAAGGTGTGTTTGCTTTTTTTCTTGAATCAGGCTTTTTAGGGTTAATGCTCTTTGGCTGGAACCGAATTAGTCCAAGAATGCATTACTTTTCCACATGGATGGTAGCCCTTGGCGCTCACTTTAGCGCGCTTTGGATCGTTGTCGCCAATTCTTGGATGCAAACGCCAGCTGGCTATAAAATAGTAGGCGAGGGGATTAACGCAAAAGCCGTTGTCACGGATTTTTGGAAAATGATTTTTAACCCTTCTGCCATCGATCGGGTGGTTCACGTAATCCTTGGTTGCTGGCTTGCCGGGATTTTTCTTTATTTAAGTATTACAGCTTATTATTACTTAAAAAAACGGCATCTTGTTTTTGCACAGCAATCGATGAAGATCGGTCTTATTTGTGCTATCATTACTTTATTTTTACAATTAGGTTCAGCAGATTCTACAGCACGAGGCGTCGCTGTAAACCAACCTGCGAAACTAGCTGCTATGGAAGGGGTTTTTGTCACTCAGCCGTATACTGCTTTAAATCTTTTTGGATGGGTAGATACACGGGAGCAAAAGGTGATTGGTGTCGGTGTTCCAGGTGTTTTGAGTTTTTTGACCTACCGCAATTTTGAACAGCCGATCAAAGGACTTGATCAAATTCCGAAAGATGAGTGGCCTAATGTTCAGGCTGTATTTCAAAGCTATCATTTGATGATCGCTATGTGGGGATTGATGTTTGTGATCACAACTAGCGCTATCTATTATTACTTTAGAAAGCGGTTACATAATGCGAAATGGGTTCTTTATGGTTTGATGTTTTCTGTGTTATGTCCTCAGATCGCAAATCAAGCGGGGTGGGTTACTGCTGAAATGGGAAGGCAGCCGTGGGTTGTACAAGGACTTTTAAGGACCTATGAAGGGGTTTCAAAGGGAGTTTCAGCACACCAGGTCTTGGGTTCTATTATTATGTACCTTGTGATTTTTTGTTTTTTATTTTGTGTGTTTATTTACTTACTCGATCAGAAAATCAAACATGGTCCTGAGACGAAAGAGGATGAAGCTCTTGTGTATAAAGACCGTCCTTATAACAAATAAAATGGAATCATCTCATGGGTATACTTACTCTTGATATTTTGTGGTACTTAGTTATTATTTTAGCTCTTATGTGTTATGCCATGCTTGATGGTTTTGATCTTGGAGTCGGAGCGCTTCATCTTTTTACAAAAAAAGATGAGGAGCGTCGTCTTTTTATCAATTCAATAGGTCCGCTGTGGGATGGCAATGAGGTGTGGATTGTTATTGTTATAGGAGCGCTTTTTGCCGGTTTTCCCGACGTTTACGCGACGTTGCTTTCAGGGTTCTACGATGTGATTATGCTGCTTTTAGCAGGTTTGATTTTCCGTGCTGTAGCTATTGAATTTCGTAGCAAACAACCTTCTTTAAGGTGGCGTTTTGCATGGGATAGAGTGTTTTCGGTTGCAAGTATGGTCATTGCCTTTGGCATAGGGTTGATCCTTGGTAATTTGGTTGAGGGAGTTCCTTTAGATGAGGCTCAAACTTATTTAGGAGTTTTTGGCGATCTTTTCCGTCCATATCCTGTTCTTGTTGGTTTTACAACCTTAACTCTTTTAGCAATGCATGGTTCTATCTATCTTGCAATGAAAACAGAAGATCCTTTACATGCTAAGTTGCGCCCGTGGATCAATCGTAGTGTGATCATTTTTATTTGTTTTTATTTGGCAACAACGATTGCTACGCTTCTTTTTCAACATCATATGGTTGAAAACATGAAGAAGTTTCAGTGGTTATTTGTAGTTCCGTTATCTTCGTTCTTGGCGATTATTAACATTCCTTTGCAGATCCGTAAAGGCAACAATGGCTTTGCATTTGCCTCTTCATGTTTGGCTATTTCTCTTCTTCTTTCTTTGTTTGCAATCGGTACGTATCCTACGTTGATACGTTCGACGATTAATCCTGAAAATAACAGCCTTAATATCATTAATTCCGCCTCTTCGCCATTAACTTTGAAGGTTCTTTTGATCATTGTTGCCATTGGGTTGCCGCTTGTTTTTGCTTACGGCTTCTACCTTTACCGAATTTTCCGTGGCAAGGTCCAGCTCGATGAGCACTCCTATTAGATAAAAAAATTTAACGCGAAGGAAGAAAAAAGGCGCAAAGACGCAAAGGAAAGATGTGCAATTTATTTTTTTATTCTTTCCTTTGCGTCTTTGCGCCTTT
>JAZKBL010000038.1:7593-21587 GCA_040388665.1 Chlamydiota bacterium | reverse complement strand
AAGGCTCGGAAAATTCCGAGCCTTTTTTACTCCTAATCTAAATTTATGCCGCCCCTTCAGGGCTCAAAATTTATTGTGACCATTTCCTAGGCCTACGCTTCGCTTTGGCCTAGGCTGTATCATTGCAGCCCTCCGGGCCTTAAGAATATATTCCTCCCAAAGACACTCAAGCCATGATAACACGTCTACATCTGAAGGTCCGGAGGACCGCAATGATACAGCCTAGGTCGGAGCAAAGCGAAAGGCCTAGGAAAAGCCCACCCCATCCCCCGAGTCCCGGAGGGACGGCATATTCGGCAGTCCTAAACATGTAATGCTCGCTTACGCTATGTTTCTAGATAACGAATAAATCGAGCATTACATGTTTGGGACTATCAATTTTTCCATTACGTCTCTTAATTTTAATTAAAACTATCTGGACGATGCTTTTTTCTTTTCGAATTCTTCCCACGAGGGGGAAAGATGATGAGAATGGCTTGGAACGAGCGCCAGCATTAAAAGCAGCAATCCTATAACGACAGAATTTTCTTGCGGTGGCAGTGCCAACGCTGGAAATGTGCTGTAACCAATTCCCAAGAGCCATAAGGCAACTCCAAGTGTTAAAAGATGGATTTTTCTACAGGGAGGCCAAAAAGAAACAAGCGCAAAAAGGGCTATCAAAAACGCGCAGATAAAATCATTTGCCCAAAGAAATGTTTCTTGCGCTGGGTAGCGTAAAATAAAAGGACTTAATGCCAACCAGACAGCCAGCATAAATTCAACGACGCGTGCCCACATGTTTTTCCCTCTTTTTTTTCCGCTCTAACATACTTTCGCCAGCTTCATAGGCAATATCAGAAGCTTTTCCCCAAAATGTATCCCACAAAACGCGCACACTTTTGCTTTTTTTCCAAACAGCATGCAAATAAAGAATGCACGACCAAATCTCATCATAAGCAAGAAGAATTAAACACAGCGAAATCACTGCTGTAACAAGACAAGGAAAACACCAAGCACCTACAACAGATCCTTGCATAAACACTAACACAGCGCTGACAACCCCTAAAGGAATCACATCAATGCCAAACAAAATAACAAGCCAAGGACGATCTTGCCAACGGCGTGTCGAGCCAGCAAGAGCAAAAATAATATCACCAAGATACGCGAGAGCACCCATCATCGAGTCAGGAATACGAAACCACGTACGCATGGTATGTGAAACATCAGAATCAAGAACCTGCTGCGACTGATGACCAAAAACAGGATCCCATACATGATCGATCAGCCGCCACTGATAAAGCCCCATGTAGACAGCGATAAAAACTGCAACTGACGCAAGGCAACAGACGCGAATCCGTTGGCTCCATTTTGATGGATTGTATTGCCACGGCTCCGGAACTGCATCTAATCGAAAATTACGCTTCATATCTATACCGTATAAAAACCTTAAGGTTTTTTTAGTATCTTTATTTGATAGGTCTTATAGACAGACGATTTTTTGTGGATGTAGAACATAGTTCCACTCTGGAGTATCTAACTTGATTTGATCCATCATATATTGAGCAAAAGCTAGTCTAGAGCTGACCTTTTCAAGAGAATCTAAAGTCAAATAGCTTTCTGAATCTTTCTCAAAAAAAACTGCGCGATCGATATAGAAAAAATCTACGAGCTGATCCTCTGCCTTCAAACATTGAAAGCTTTGGCTTAACATAGCCCACGCGGCATCTGTATGCTTCTCTCGATTCTCTTCGCGCATCTGATAGAAAAAAAGAGCCTCGATCATGCGATAAATTCCCGGGGATGTTCGCTCCTGCTTTGCAATATGCTGATAGGATTCAATCAAACACTCTTTTAAAACACCTATCCCCTTAATGAATTTAGGATCTGTAGATGCATCATCAAACAGGTGCGCCATATACACGCACATGCGATCCCAGGCTAGGTAAAGAATGAGATCATGCATGATGTGAGGTGCATTTTCTATTAATGCCGCTTCAATCGCATCAAGTGCTGGTGAAAGCATATTGTTCACTTCCACAAAAGAAAAGTCCCCACGCCGCTCTCTTATCGCCTGTAGCAAAAATGCTGCATTCATTTGTGGAAGAGCTTTGATTTGATTCAAATTTTCCACAAACAACTGATCGTACATATAGAGCAACACCTCTTGTTCATCAGTTGCATGCAACGTCGCAACACATGCTATAAAAAGAGGATGCGCTTGATCAAATGTAGAAAGCTGCGACAACATCGAGCCCAGCCCCAGATACTCAAATAAAGAGGGCCAATCTAAGCTTATATAATTATCCCCATGCGCTATCAGTTTAGAAGGATCTCTCAGCATTTGATTATCAACAAAAATCTTCATATTTCACCATGCAATAAATCTTCTATGATAGCGTCGAAGGATTCTGGGACGGCAGCTTCGTCGAAGTTGAGGAGGTTGTCGGAGAGGTGTTCTTTGCTTTTTTTAAGGCGCATCATTTTTTCTTCGATGCTAAATGCTGTGACATATCTTTTGGCAACGACAGTATCTTTTCTGCCAAGGCGGTGCGCGCGGTCAACCGCTTGATTTTCTACTGCAACGTTCCACCAAGGATCAAAAATAAAGACATAATCTGCAGCAGTCAAATTTAAACCAACTCCACCAGCTTTTAAGCTGATTAAAAAAACGGATAACTCTTGGGTATTTTGAAAGCGCTCTACAACCTCTTCTCGATTAGATGTTGAACCGTCAAGATAAGCGTAGTTAATGCCGCGCTCTTTAAGAGTTTTACCAATCAGTTGCAGCATTTCTGTAAACTGGCTGTAAACAAGAACTTTCCGTTTTTCTTGGATAACTTCTTCAAGATCTTCCATCAACCGCTCAAACTTAGCGCTTGGGATATTTTCACCAAGTAACAGAGGATGACAACAAATTTGTCTGAGCCGCAAAATAAGCTCAAGCACTTCAAAACGGTGCTTGGACGTGCCATCCAGGGCTACCTTCTTAAGTAATCCTGAACGCGCCTTTGCAAGATAAGCGTCGTAAAACAACTTTTGCTCTTCATGCATTTCAACAAATACTGTCTGCTCAATCTTATCTGGCAGCTGATCTGCAATGACCTCTTTTGTGCGCCGCAAAATAAACGGACGAATCTGCTTACGTATGTTCTTAAAATAGCGCCCATCGCTCTCTGCAGCTTTTAGACGCGCTTGAAAATCTTTTCTCTCTCCTAGAAGTTCTGGCATCAAAAAATGAAAAAGGGAAAAAAGATCTTCAGAACGGTTTTCAACAGGCGTTCCAGTGATTACAAGACGCATGTTAGCCTGCAAAGAAAACACGGCGCGCGCTACTTGAGAATCTGGATTTTTGATCATCTGCGCTTCATCAAGAACGATGCACTCAAATCCAAGGCTCTGTAATAAAGCAGAATCAATGCGCACAAGAGCATACGAAGTGAGAATGATTCTTTGTTTGATAAGCTCTTCTTTACTTTGCAGTCTATCTGGCCCTGAGTGCACATGCACAGGATAGCTTGGCAAAAATTTCTCAAACTCTCGTCTCCAATTAAAAAGCAAAGAAGTGGGAGCTACGACTAAAAGAGGCGCTGAAGCTTTCAGCGTTGAAAAAAACGCAATTGTCTGCACCGTCTTACCAAGACCCATTTCATCAGCAAGTAGCCCATGAAAAGAAGAGTTTTTTAAAAAGAAAAGCCAATCAACTCCTTCTTGCTGATAGGGATGAAGAACTCCTATAAAAGCATCTGCAGGAGGAGTAAACATAACCTCTCCAATGACGTCAAGAACGGCTTTTTTTGTAAAATGCTCTTCTAAGACCCCGAATTTACTTTTTTTAACAACTATTCCGTCTGAAACAATCTCCTCTTCAGCAAGATCGTACCACGAAGACATAGGATCAAGAAGGCCGACAGCGTTATCTGAAAGATTCACAAATCTATCGCGTCGATTAAAGGCGCCGATGACTTCTTGAAAATCTGCTGCATAATGTTCATAAGAAACTCTTCCCTTAACAAGGATCATGTCTTCTTTGTTTTCAAGTGCAAGATCACATGCCGATTGCCGTACGACAGTACGTCCATTTGCATCGAACACTTTCCATCCGATTTCTAAAAGAAACGTTAAGCTTTTTGCAACCTTATCTAACGGGCAATAATAATGAGAAGTGCCGACAATTTTTTTAATAAAATCTGTCTCAAGGAGATCTTTTTCCCAACTTTTTTCCGTTTCTACTCTTCTCCAAGGGATATTCTTGATCTCGTGCGCTGCAACTATGCCTAAAGATCCATAATCAAAAAAAAGATCAGCAAAAGCGCCTGTTCGATCTTTCAATACAAGATATGGCAAAGGTTCTTGTGCGGGAATGTCTTCTAGTTTTTTCTTCCAAACAACTTTTTCATAGTCTGCAAGATCTTCTGCAATTTTCTTTGAAAATGGCCTTGGAGTTGGAAAGGCGAGTTGCACAAGATCCCATGCAACATCATCTGCAAAAAAATGGAGTGTTCCTTTAATGATTGCAAAAACGGGCTCCCCTGGAAAAATAGCTTCGCAATGATCAATTCCACATGTTCTTGTCCCTAAATGCACAATGCCGCTTATAAGATCATCCACTTCAAAGGAAAGAGAAAGACGGGTAAAAGGATCGACAAAAAGCTTTTTTCCTTTAAAAAAAAGATTTCCAGTAAGACCGATGAGTTTTAATGCTTCAAAAGAACGTTTAAAAGGGATTTTAACACGGTTAAAAGAAATCGTATCTGCCCCACTTGATAGTGGAGAAAGTCCTCTTGCACGCAACTCCTCTTGAATGAGAAACCGCACAGCATCGAGTTCTTTTCCTTTTGCTGTTTGTAACAACGTATCGCGATATAAAAGACGTTTAGGTCCCGTGCTTTTCACTTCCACCTTAATTATAAGATGGCTATTTTCCTCTTCTAAGCTATAATAAAACATCTATGAAACACTGGGATAAACACGATAATTTTGACGCTGCTGAAAAAAAGTGGGATGCATCAGCTAAGGAAGCAGAAGACTCTAACCCTCTGAAAATACTGCGCCATCTGCCTAATATGCCTGGCATCACCTCTGATACAGCGCGCAACCTTAAATGGAAAAGCCTTAAATATCTTGTTAAACACGATGAAAAACGCATCTTGCCTCGCCACTTCTTTAAACACCCTATTAAATATACCCAAGCCTTCATAAAATCACTTCTCAAAAATAAACCTTTTACTCGCGATGGCGATTTTTTCTATTACGGAGTGCACGATGAGGACGACTTTAAAGAAAAAATTAAATCCTCCGAAGCACTTATCGTTATCGGCTTTTCTTACTGCCATAAACCTTTTGAATGCCCCTCCGGCAGATTTACAGATAACTGCATCCACGATCTCGCAAGTCCTGTTTGCAAGCAGTGCTTTATAGGAAAAGCCGTTCATGCTCTACCCTCAAATGTAACAATTCTTTACATCCCAACAATTCATTATATCGGAGAAAAAATCTTTGAGCTCACGCACAACCACCCAGACAAAAAGATCTTCTTTCTCATTACAGCATGCGAAATGACCTTAAAGATGTTTGGAGACTGGGGCAACATGGTAGGGGCCCGTGGAATTGGCGTACGGCTTGATGGCAGAATCTGTAACACAATGCACGCTTTTGAGCTTTCAGAACGAGGTGTAAAGCCAGGTCTGACTGTCGTTCTAGATGAAACTCAAAAGCGGATGTTAGAGTTAATTAAGTACATTCGCACAGCCGTTTAAAGGGCTTGGGCTTATCGACTTTTTGGTAAGGACGCACGCGCGGCGCTGAAATACATTCTTGACAGCAGCACCCCTGAAGGCGCTCAGCACATGCAGGGCAACACAAGAAAAGTTCATTACAGTCCATGTTAGCGCAGTTGTAATAAACGTCAGATGGCGCTTCGCAATGAAAGCACGAGCTAATCGGCTCTACGTCTTCTTCGTCATTCAGCGCCACAGCTAATCTGTCATCGAAAACAAAAAGTTTACCTTTCCAATGATCAGAACCGTTCTTTAGTCCATACCCAATCACGCCGCCTTGAAGCTGATAAACCTGCTCAAATCCCTCTTTTTTAAGAAGAACGGAATAAAGCTCACACCGGATGCCGCCTGTACAGTACATCATCACTTTAGTTTTCTTAGGGTCACGCTCTTCTTTCAAGCGCTTGGCGTATTCAGGAAATTCTCGAAACTTAGCAAGTTTTGGAAGTTCCGCTCCTTCAAAATGCCCAATTTCCCACTCGTAATCATTACGCACGTCAATAATCAACGTATCTTCATCCCTTTGGTCGAGCATCTCGTTCCATTCTTTCGGCTCCAAATGCCCATCACTCTCTTTGGGATCAACTGCGACATCAAGAGCTACAAGTTGCTTGCGCACTCTAACAGCGGCTCTTGGAAAAACATTTTCGTGATGCGCATGAATTTTAAAATCGATGTCAGAAAACCTAGGATCGCTCCGCATCCATGCCATATATTCTTCTGCATGAGCTATAAGACCGCTCATCTGCGCGTTAATCCCTTCGTGAGAAATGTAGATACGCGATGTGATGTTTCGATTTTTAAAAAATTCTTTATGCTTTTTTACTTCAAGATCAGGATTTTCAATCGTAGTAAAGTAATAATAAGCAATGACGTAATAGTTTTTTCCTTCCATAGAACGGGGAGTATACATTCTCCCTATTCTCTGAATCAAGCAAAATTTCAAAGATCAGCTCTTGTTAAAAAACTCCAAGTATCGTAAGATATTCCTCTTTATAGGTACTACTCAACAGGAGAGACAATGGCTCGTTATACTGGCCCGAAAAATCGCATCGCACGTCGTTTTGGGGCAAACATATTTGGTAGAGCACGCAATCCGCTCTTGCACAAACCAAATCCTGCAGGAATGCACGGTGGAAAAAGAAAAAAGAAGTCTGACTACGGACTCCAGCTCGAAGAACAACAAAAACTAAAAGCAATGTACGGCATGCTCAGCCGCAAACAGCTCATTCGCTACTATCAGGAAGCTGTGCGTTCAAAGCATAATACGCCACAAGTCTTCATTGAGAGACTCGAAAGCCGCTTAGACAATATCGTTTACAGACTAAGGCTTGCACCTACAATATTCGCTGCGCAACAACTCGTCTCCCACGGACACATCCTCGTCAATGGCAAAAAGGTTGACCGTCGGTCATTCCAAGTACGCCCAGGCATGGAAATCTCTGTGAAGCCAAAATCTCAAAATGTTCCTGTCGTTAAAGAAGCACTTGGCAATACATCACGCTCTGTTCCTGAATATCTTTCTCTTGAAGAAGGCAAATTCTCAGGCAGGCTCATGTCTCTTCCGAGTGTAGACCAAATTCCTTTCCCTATCCCGATCAATATCCCTCTTATTTGCGAATTCTTGGCTCACACCTGCTAATTTCACAACCCTGGGGAAGAGCCCGGGGTTCACACAGGCTAAAGCCTATGCTACGAAAAATGTAGCATAGGCTTTAGCCTGTGATCTTCGGGCACGGAAACAATTAGACACTAGAATAATTGCAATACTTCTGCTAGGATCTGGTTTTATTTACATATCTGGTTTTTTAGGAAACTGTGTTGCTAAAAAAAACTTTACTCTTAGTTATTTTTCTCTCCTCTGCATATTGCCAAGAAGTATCACCCCCCATCCCTAGTCCTCCTGCAACGTCTAGCACAATTTTTCACGATCTCTCTGAAAAAGCGCTGTATCTCGGTGCGGGAAGCGTTCTTAGCTCAATCTCTTTTATTGCAAAATTGGGATGGGCGATCTGTCTTGTTTCTCCTTGGACCTCAAATATCAGCAATGAATGCTATCTCTTAAGCACTTTATGCGAACGCACGGCTAAGCGTCTTTTTACTCATACTTTTACAAAATCTCATTCTTCCTTCTCTTCATTTGAAGGCATCCCACCTGCATATCATTCCTGGTATCTTAACCAAGCGCTACTCTCCCAGATCCCCACTTTTTCTGAAGAAGATAAAAAACTCCTCTTTTTTTTGGAAAAACGATGGCTTGCCAAAGCTACCGGCTTCTTTTCTTCCGTCATTCATTGGCTCTGTCCTTGCTTCAAAATCTTCATGCAAGTCCATCCAGAAACAACAAACTCTTATGCAAGAGACCCTTCGAATAAATTTTCCCACACGTATCTAAATAGAGTTGAAGAATGGAAACAATCTCTTCCTCATCCCGAGCAATACCCTCTAATCTTAACGCGTCCCTTTGATTGTCATGAGTATCTCCCCTCGTATATCGGCGCCGCGCAATATGAAAAAATCGAAACAATCCTTGAAAGATGCGCTTTACAAATACGCACACTTAACTCAAAAGTCGTTGTCGATTTAACTCAAGTTCTTCCACAAGATGCTTCTGATAAAGAACTATGGATTAAGGCTTGGAATGCTTACCGCGCTGTATTCTCTCAACGCTGCAAGAAGCTCAATCTAGATCCCAGTCACATCATATGTATCCAAACAGTGAAGCAAGAAGAAATCGGCGGCATTCGTCTGCTTCCTCTTATCGATGCACCTTCAAACACACTTAACCAGCATCATCACTTCCTTTTAGAATGGATCTCTAAATTTGGAATATCAGCCAACCGGATCGAACTCGATCGGTGGACGGGAATCCCTACTTCAAGCTCTCACTCATCTCTTCCGATTCCCTTCCAATCCAAAGAAGAATTCGTCTCTTACCTGGACTTTTTTGATCACACCTGGAAATCCGACCAACCTGAAAAAACTCTCATGGTCGCAGGAGCTTTGCAGCTACTCAAAGGGCTATGTGCACACATTTCAGACACTCAATGGAATGAAATCATAAGCTCTAAAGCAAAACTCTCTGTCATACAACTTTCTTTTTTGAAGATTCAAGAACAATTTAATGACTTAGCTCAAGAAAAAAAAGAAGCTCCCTTCTATGATACGGCCTACCACGTTGAACAAATCCAAGCAAATCTCACAGCTCTTCTTGAAATTTTTAAACCCTTTACCCCTCATGATTTTCTTGTTATCTATAGCGCTGCTCTAACATCTATTCCTGAGGGTCTCAAACCTTTAACCTCATATGGCATCCATACAAGCGCAATGACGAGCCTATCTGGTATCTTTAAAGTCTTAGAAA
Source organism: Chlamydiota bacterium (assembly GCA_040388665.1). GTDB lineage: Bacteria > Chlamydiota > Chlamydiia > Chlamydiales > Rhabdochlamydiaceae > DAHVFY01. Next base: position 12,467 of record JAZKBL010000038.1, on the reverse strand, counting down.
AAACTCTCGGTAGGCCGCCGCGCGTCTTTTTCGGAGAAAATACTTATTTTGAAATTATTAGAATAGCTGAACTGATCTCAGAAAACTCTTCTATTCCAAACATTGTTGAAAAAAACTGGGAAAACGTCGATCTCATCCTCGCTCAATTTAACCCCGTATTAAAAAGAATCGATCTTCCACCCAAAGAATATCAGGTAGAGCCTGTTGCAGAAATTCTGCATCAGTGTTTAAACGCGCGGCAAGGAAAACCCGTCACGCTTGGACTTGATTGCACTCTTGATTTCATCAATTCCAAAAAAGTCAACCAACTGCTCACAGAGTTTCAACAAGAACTCGAAAGAGGCGCTCTTAATATCATCTGTTACCGCAGCGGTGTTAAATTCGATCTCTTCGGCATGGACAATTACTGCGGCGCCCCTTTCTATATGATCCACAATCAAGATGAAAAGTGGGCGCCCTTTGACGCCCTTCTAACAGATCCGGTTCTACAAACCGATTCTTTAAGCCTTAATTGGTTTTGTCTTGCCTATCAAAATGCAACTCCCCAATTAGAGCTCTATCGAAAGCTGATTTTTGATAACACGCGCGCGCTTTTAGACAAAATCCCTAAAAGACTTCTCTATGACAAAAACACCACTTACCGAGTCATTCCAAGTGCAAAGGATGCAGACCTTGGTTTTATCGACATTAAAATCTTTACATCCTTACACGTCCTTAGAGGAGGTTTAATTGGAGGTCTCTTCACGCTAAAGTGTATGGAAGAAGGGCACCTTGTCTTTTATCGCCCAAGTCTTGGATTCTATCACCCTAACTTAAGCACAATTTTCGGCGAAGATTCCACAACGATCCGCTTAACCTTAGGGTTAGATCCTTCTCAAATTGATATTCTGCAAGAATGCTTTAACACAATTAATGCGCTCTAATCATCCAGCCGTAAGAAAAAAGAATCAGCGCGAAACTGCCTGTTAGAACAAAAAATTGCAGCAATTGATCAAGCGTGCTGCGTGTAAAGTCAGCGGGTTCTCCTAAAATAACGGAAAGTGTCGGATCATTTGTGAGAAAATGACCAATAAGAAGGGTGATAACTCCTGCAAGCATTACACAAAAAGCAACTTTAGCAAAAGACGCAACGAGCTTTAGAGAAAATACAGGGCCGATTTCGTAAGAGAGCTTCCTTGCAAGAAACTGACAATTAAAAAAAGCAGCAATGCTTGTAGCAATCGCGATGCTAAATGAGCCCCAATGAAGCATAAAAACCATCATAGCGTTAAGTGCAATATTGAGGACAACCGCGTAAATAGAACCGATCATCGGTGTTCGAAAGTCTTTGCGCGCATAAAAAGCCGGAGCTAAAAGTAAAACAAATACAGAAGGCAAAAGCCCTGTCCCATACCCCCAAAGGCAAAGAAGGGTCTCTCTTGTAGCCTCTGCTGTAAAATCCCCTCGTCCATAAAGAAGGTTCACAGATGCTGCGCCCAGTACAAAAATTGCCATCATGGAAGGAAAGATCCATGTGAAACTGCGTCGCAGTGCAAAAATCAAAAGTTCTCGATATTTTTCTAAAGCACCTTCCTCAATTGTACGTGCAAGTGGCGGAAGAAGCGCTGACGCTAGAGCTACCCCAAAAAGAGCCAAGGGCAGCTGCTCCATGCGGATTGCATACCAAAGATACGCCGGCCCTTCAAGAGAGGCGTATCTTGCAAATAAAGCATCTAAAGCGGTATTAATCTGCACAGCTCCCACCCCAACCATCCCATATAAAACAGGTTTTAAAAGACGACGAATCTCTACAGAAAAAATTTTGGCCTTAAAAAATAACGCAATGGTCATATGCTGCTTCAGGTATTGAATCATCCCAGGAACGATCATCAACCACTGCATCGCAAAAGCTAGAATCACACCAAGAGAAAGCGCAAAAACAGCTTCTTCAGGCGTGCTTTTTTTCCAAAGTAATGCTGTGCTAATCCACACTAAGTTAAAAGCAACAGGAGCAAACCCTGGCAAGAAAAAACTTTTTTCACACTGCAATAAAGCGGATGTCACTCCGAAAAGACAAATAAAGAGCGTCCCCGGGAGCATGAGCATCGTCAAAAAAAGAAGCTCATTCCCAGAGGGGCTTAAACTCCCATATTTCCATAGGACAAAAAGAACCAACTCGCAAACAGCGATCAGCAAGATGAGAAATAAAGTAACAGTATGCAGAAGATCGCGAAAAAAAAAGGCCCCTTTTTCAGGAGCAGATTTACGACTCTCTTCAAAATAAGGAACAAAGCCCGCTGGCATCTGCCCCTCTCCAAAAAGCCGTCTTAAAAGATTGGAAAAACGGAATGCAACCATAAAAGCTGCAATTGCAGGATGACTGCCAAAGCAAAAAGCTGTTACTACATCTCGAAACATTCCACTCACGCGGCTCAGCGACGTCCCTGATAAAAAAGAAAGCGCTGATTTAGAAATTGTTTGTGGATGATCTGTTTGCATAGTTACCCTCTGCCATGATAAGATCATTGATATCTTATACTTTGTCTTTTTTGGAAGAAAAATGAGCCGGACACCTAAAGAAGATCTTTTAATCGGAGCGCACACCTCAGCGCAAGGTGGTGCTTATAACGCACTCCTCCAAGGCCAGGACATTGGCGCAACAACCATTCAATTTTTTACAAGCAATCAAAAGCGTTGGGAAGGTAAAACAATTGAAGAAAAAGATGTCGACCTTTTCAAAGAAACTCTAAAAGCAACCGGCATGAAAAAAATCATGAGCCACGACAGCTACTTGATCAATCTCGGCTCCCCCGATCCTGAAATGTCCCGAAAAAGCCGCAAAGCCTTTAAAGAAGAAATCAAACGTTGCCATACGCTCGGTGTCACCTTTCTCAATTTTCATCCTGGCGCGGCAACAACAGGGACTGACGTAGAATGCTTAGATAAAATCGTAGCGTCCCTTGAAGAGATGCAAGAGCTGATCCATGAAGGACACACCCGCATTCTTCTTGAAACGACAGCCGGTCAAGGAACTTCTGTCGGACATCATTTTGATCAAATTGGCTATATCGTAAAAAAACTGAATAAAAAAATCCCCATCGGAGTCTGCATCGACACCTGCCACATCTTCGCTGCTGGCTATGATATCCGGACAAAAAAAGGTTGGGAAGAAACACTTTCAGAATTCGATAAAGAAATCGGGATCTCGCATCTTTATGCACTTCATGTCAACGACTCGATGAAACCTCTTGGCTCTAGAAAAGATCGACACGCGCCTCTTGGGAAAGGGGAAATTGGTCTAGAGTGTTTTAAAGTAATGATGCAACATCCAGATTTACGTGAAATCCCTAAATATTTAGAAACACCCGATGGCCCTCCGCTATGGGTAAAAGAAATACAGATGCTAAGAGACTTTGCCACATGAGACTTAAAATTAAACAAATCAAAACAAGTGACATCGGCCAGGAAATTACAGTCTGCGGCTGGGTACGCACAGTGCGCGATCAAAAAACTTTCCTTTTCATTGAAATCAACGACGGATCGACGTTATCCAATTTACAAGTGATTGCGGACGAGAATTTAAAAAATGAGCTTCTCACAACAGGCGCTTCTGTAAAAATTCGAGGGACACTTGTCGAAAGTCCCGGACACAAACAAAAGTGGGAGCTCAAAGCGATCTCAATTGAAGTCCTAGGCGCATGCCCTTCCGATGATTACCCTTTGCAGAAAAAACGTCACTCTTTTGAATTCTTACGCACCATTGCGCATCTGCGTCCTCGCACAAATACGCAAGGAGCTGTTCTTCGTGTGCGTAATGCTCTCGCTTTTGCAACTCACAAATTTTTTCAAGAAAAGGGCTTTCTCTATGTTCAAACGCCCATCATCACAACATCTGATGCAGAAGGCGGAGGAGAGCAATTCTTAACAACAACGCTGAATTTAGAAAAACTCCCAAAACTCCCCTCGGGCGCCATCGATTTTTCAGAGGACTTTTTTGGTAAACCCGCTTACCTCACAGTTTCTGGACAACTTAATGGAGAAACGTTAGCTTCTGCGCTCTCTGACATCTATACCTTTGGCCCCACATTTCGAGCAGAAAACTCGAATACCTCGCGCCATCTCGCAGAATTTTGGATGATTGAGCCTGAAATGGCTTTTGCCGATCTCAAAGATAATATGGCGTGCGCTGAGAGCTATCTTAAATACCTCATCCATTTCGTGCTCGAGCACTGCGCAGAAGATCTGGAATTTTTCGATGCTTTCATTGAAAAAGGACTCATTGAACGCCTCAAGCACGTTGAAAGCTCTCCCTTTGCTCATCTTACCTATACAGATGCGATCGACATCCTTCTTAAAGCCCCCCGCTCGTTTGAATTCCCTGTCTCCTGGGGATGCGATCTGCAATCAGAACATGAGCGCTACCTTGCAGAAGAATACTGCAAAAAACCAGTCATCCTGACAGATTACCCCGCTAAAATCAAAGCCTTCTACATGCGCGCTAATGAGGACGGTAAAACTGTTGCTGCAATGGATGTCCTCGTTCCAAAAATCGGAGAAATTATAGGAGGCAGTCAAAGAGAAGAACGCTTCGATCTTCTTGAAAAAAAAATCATCGAACATCATCTCAAGCCTGAAGATTACGCCTGGTACTTAGAGCTGCGTAAATATGGAACAGTCCCTCACGCAGGCTTTGGAGCTGGATTCGAACGGCTTGTCCTTTTTACAACGGGCATGGAAAACATCCGCGACGTGATCCCTTTCCCGAGATATCCGAAGAATGCAGAATTTTAACCGCTGATTTTGAATGATTGTTATGATTACGCTGATTTTTCAGCTTTTGAAAACTTACGAAGTCTTTAAGACTTCGTAAGTTTAATACTTTTCAAATAGCTTCA
>JAZKBL010000038.1:0-7583 GCA_040388665.1 Chlamydiota bacterium | reverse complement strand
TTCCCCCGCTTCCCCAAACACGCCGACTTCTGACATCAAAAAACCGTGCCCGCGTGCGCATAAGCATCAGATTATCTGGGCTTTTTTTGCTCACAAGTTTGTGAATTACAACAATTTCAACGCAAAGACGCAGAGTCGCAAAGGTAAGAAAAAACTCTTTGTTTCTTTTTTCTTACCTTTGCGACTCTGCGTCTTTGCGTTGAAATTGTTGTAGACAAGTCAAATAAGGGTACGGAAACTTACGAATGGATTTGGCGTTGGTGGATTTTAGCAAGAGGCACAGCGCCAAGACCGAAGATCATCGCACTGAAAGCTAATAGTGAGCCAAAAAAAGGAATAGCAGTTAAAAGGAAATAACAAATTAAGCCGAAACAAAAAATGCTGAGCGTATTAGGTTTTAGACCAATCCTCTTAAACATCTTGTTTGACACTGCAAAAATGGTCAGCACTTTTGCCGTATAAAAACCAATCACATTCAAAGCAAGAAGTGTAATTGCAAAAGGAGCGCCAAGAATACTCATTAAAAAAATCAAAGATGCTAAAGGCAGAAGAATTAAAAGCATCAAACCACATGCAAAAGCCTTCCACGGTTTATGCGTAAGAGCGTTGAGAGCTCTTTCTAAATTTTGAGGATAAAGACGCAACCAAATCCACCCTACAACAAAAGTATAAAGAAAGTTCATCAAAATGCCCGTCAGCTTTGATCCGATCAGCAAAATATTTAACAGACGTCCTTTGAAAATTTCCTGTATTACTGAAGGTCTATACGTGATCGTACCTCGAATTTTTGCTTCAGATTCGATGATTGCTGCATGGTCGCTATCATAAATAAGATCTCCGTTAACCATCGAACGTGATGTTAACCGCATATGACCTACATAAGCCTGTAAAGAGCCTTGAATGGCTGAAGAAATACGTAAATTAGAAGCCACAATGGTTGCAGTGCCTCCAATTGGTGACGCTATATCCCCATTTCCAACGGTGGCAACAAAATTACCCTGAATACCCCCTGAAGGAACAAGCTGCGCATTCCCTGCAACAATCGTTGCAGCGCCCCCAACCTTGCCACTAACCGTTACCTGCGCTCCGATAATCCGAATGTTGCGCATGACAGTCCCTGCGATATGGATGCTCCCGCCAATGGCTAAGACATCTCCATCTACATCGCCATCAATCACAATTTGAGAACCTGCAGCATAAACATCACCCGTCACTTTACCCGAAATCTCTATAGAATTCCCAAAAGCGAAATAATCCCCCTGATGGATCATTCCAGCTGGTAAAACATTCATCTCTTGGCCCTGCTCTGGATGACTTTCCTTCTCAGATGTTTCTAATGCCCCGCCTGCAGTTGTAATTAAAAACATTATAACAATTAAAGCACGCCGCATTTTTGGTATACCCTTTGTTGCTTTTTGTAAAAAATTAAAAGCTGTCTATCCACTTCAGCGCGAATTTTATGCTCAATCTTTTGAATCTCTGCATAAGGCAGACGCCGTGCACAATTCACCATAGAACTTAATTCTTCAATATTAAAAAGAATAATTCCCGGATGACGTCCAAGCTGCGGATCCACATTACGAGGCATACCCAAATCAAAAATAATCCTAGTTCTTCCTTTTTTTTCTTCACCCAAAGCACTAATTAAATATTCCCCCTGATTTGTGCCGCAAATGACAATTTCATAATTCTGCCATTCAGCAAGCTCTCTCCAATCAGTAACGTGCATATTTAAATCTTCAGCATTTTTGGGAGTGCGCGTACATAAAGTGATATTAGAAATCCCCCTAGACTTAAATAAATCAATGATTTTTCTATTGATCTCTGAATTGCCCACAAAAAGAATTGAAGCTGTTTTAAATTCCTTTACAAGAAGAAGACTAATTTGAAAAAGAGATCTTTCTAAACTCCCCTGCAAGTTTTTTCTGCCGCGTGAAAGAGTCATCGATGTTCGCATTCCTTTTCCAATTTTCAAACACTTTTGAAACATAAAATGAAGAGCACTCTGCAACGAATCATGCAAAGAAGCGTAAGCATAAGCTTGTTTCACCTGAGCTTGGATTGCAGTCTCAGCGATGATTGCGCTATCTAAACCGGATGTCACAGCAGCTAAATGCGTAAAACACTCTCCTCCAAAATAAGAATACAGCACATGCTCAAAAGGAACATCGATCTCTTTACGCAAAATTGTCAAAATTTCACTGTGAGCAAAAGCTAACTCATCACAACTAAAATACAGTTCTGAACGGTTGCATGTAGAAAGAAGCACCGACGGAAAGGAAGATCCATTACCAAAGCAATGCTTAAAAGCTTTAGAGAGAACCTCTCTTAACATGAGGTCGGAAGATTTAAAGTTAACTCCTACAACACCAACACGCATGCGATTATCCTTTTTCTTTTTTATAGAAGTCTGTCGAATTTAGCGCATCAATAATGGTAGCATAGTCAAATCCTCTTCGACATAAAGCTGTGATTGCTTTCTCTCTTGTGTGATTACGGTATTTTTTTTCTAAAAGCTGACGGATAATCGGAACTTGAGACTCCATGAGATCAGCACTAAGAGAAACCCCCTTAGATCGCATTTTAGCAACGATAAAAGCTTTTCCATATCCTTTTTTCTGAAGACGCCGCACGAGCAACGCCCCCTCTTCCTCATCATTGACAGCCCCAAGCCTCTGACATTCTTGCACAATTGCAAAGACCGCCTCTTCAGAAAATTTCTTTAAAAAGAGCTTTTCCTTAAGCTCTTTACGGAACCGTCCCTTTACAGCCAAAAGGCGAAATGCTTCTACTTTACAAAGTTTGTACTCTAAGAGAATGAAACTCTCTTCTAAGTTGAGGGCGCGTCTCAAATTAGGCAAGTGCCTTTGAAATAAAGTCTTATACACTTCTTTCCAAAAAACACCATCTACAGTAAGTATTAGAAACTTAGGATCTTCAGGATGCGCTTCCCAACTTAGAACAGATTCAGTTAATTTCATATTTTTAATATTTACTTACATTGATTATTAATTTCAAAATGTATATTCTGAAATAAAAGGAGATACCCTCATGACAGTTCCTGCATCCCCTGACGCACCTAAACCGCCGGCAGCAGCCCCCGAACACCTCTCCGTTCAACACCCTTTTTCAACAGCCTCTTCAGGCGGCTTTGCTGCCATGCTAGGACCTACTGCCACGCCAGAACAAGTACAAAAGGCAATGCTCCAAGCCATCAATGCTATCATCACTGATATGAAACGAGAAGCAAAAAAGGCCCATGAAGCCTCAGAGCAGCTGAAAAAAGTCATCGAAGGCAAAGACGATTAATGAGCCTATCCCACTATTCTAAGAATTCGCTTTTTGCGTCTTTTTTCCTATTTTTCAGAACTTCTTTTTGGTCTACTTATTCAAGTATGTCTCGCAAAGAAGTTCTGAAAAATAGAAAAAAATCCATCAAAAATCAAAATCTTGAAATAGTGGGGTAGACTCATGAGCCTATCCCTCTTTGTCTCTCCTGAGAATGCTACACTGCGCATCGACAAATTCCTCTCTATGCAATTTCCCGAGTATTCTCGCTCTTATTTTCAATACTTAATCGATAAAGCCTGCGTACTCATTAATGGACAAGCGGTTAAAAAACGACAAGCGCTGAAACCGCTTGATGAAGTTGAAATCTGCTTCGAGCTCACTCCGGAACTCTCTCTCATTCCAGAGGCGATCCCTCTTGAAATTTTATATGAAGATGAACATCTTCTCGCCATTAACAAGCCTGTTGGAATGGTCGTTCATCCAGCACCAGGACACCCTTCAGGAACTTTTGTTAATGCCCTGCTGCACCACTGCCACACTTTAAAAATCGACAGTTTAAGACCTGGTATCGTTCATCGTCTTGACAAGGACACCTCAGGCGTTCTTATTGCTGCAAAAACAGCCCACGCTCATGCGCAGCTAGTTTCTCTATTTTCATCGCGTCAAATTGAAAAAACTTATCTCACAATCTGTTTAGGCAACCCCGGCAATGTCACCATCAACGCTCCCATCAAACGGCATCCTGTGCGCCGTCAAGAAATGGCTGTCATCGAAGGCGGCAAAGAAGCTGTCAGCATTTGTACTATCCTTAACAGCAATGCCAAACTATCCCTTGTCTCCGTACGTCTCATCACAGGAAGAACCCACCAAATCCGCGTCCACTTAAAAAGCCGCGGAACACCTGTTCTCGGCGATAGTGTATACGGATCTCCCTCCGCAAATACCCTCTTTGGCGCCAAAAGACAACTCCTTCATGCGCACAAAATCTGCTTCATTCATCCCATTACAAATTCTCCTCTTGAAATCGAAGCTCCCATTCCTGAAGACATGAATACGTTCATAACTAAAAAATTAATAGATTAATATCTTGACCCCAAGCTACCATAAGTAAATAGGAAGGTTTCTGCTTACTTTCCGCACAAATGAGGATCGACTATGAAAGAGTTTGTAGAATACATTGTGAAAAATCTTGTGGACCATCCTGAGAAGGTTCGCATCAATGAAATTGGCGGCACTCACACGCTGATCATTGAACTTGGTGTAGAAAAGTCTGACATCGGGAAAATCATTGGAAAAAAAGGGAAGACCATTAACGCCATCCGCACGCTGCTTATGTCTGTGGCTAGCCGCAATGGAATCAGAGTCAACCTTGAAATTTTAGAAGACACCGCTCCTGCAGCCCCTACAGCTTAAGTAAGCGCTTATCGGAGCAACATGTAACAGGATAAAAGATTTGCATTTCTTTTATCCTGTTCTTCTCAATTATCCCATTATTTTTTTCTCTTCCTTTGCGTCTTTTGTACCTTTGCGTTAAATTTTTTAACCAAACAAGTTTAAAAACTTAGAAAAGTTAACGCAAAGGTACAAAAGACGCAAAGAGAAGAAATTTAAGAGACGAGATGGGGTAAGAACGGAGAAATCATCGCTTTGCGAGAATTTAAAATTCCTGCGTTGTAATAAAGCACAACGATCGGCAAATCTTCTTGTGGAGATACTTTCATGGGAATGTGAGAAAAACTCTCTTTGAAAATCTGTTCTAATTTTCGAGCGTTTTTTCCTAAAAACTCCGCTTCAAAATGATGATGCAAGACTGCCGGACATCCTTTAAAAGCATTCAGAAAACTCTTAAGATGCTCTACACCAGATTCTGTTTCTGGAATCCATATCCAAAGTTCATCTTTATGAGAATATTTTCCTGCATTACCCGCAAAAACATCTTCTGCACCTGCAATCGTACTGATCATATGCATATAAAGATCAACTTCAGGGTTTTCCTTAAAACTAAGAACAGATTCTTCAAACCACTGCCGCCTTACCTGCGCACGCAGCTTTTGATAAAGAGAAAAATTACGAGAAAACATTTTTGTCTGGCCGATGCGGCAGCACCCATTTTGCTCTTTAGTATCCACAAAAATGCTTGAAGGCTTGCCTTGAATACAGAGCTGCAGGTTTTCTTCAACAGAACGTTCTTTAGCAACATAAGTTTTTTGATAAAGCGCGTACATCTCTTTGTTTTGCAAAATCCTTTGTGCTAAAGCCGTCGTATAATTAACATCCCGAGGAAGATCATCAAAAAATACAATTTCTACTTCTTCTTGAATAGAAAGAGATTTTAATCGATTAAGAAGAGAAACAACGCACTCAACGTCTCTGCGCGTAACTTTTGTCAAAAGATCAGTATCATCTAAAATCGCATAGAGAAAATGTAGATATTCTACATATTCCCTCTCAGGAGTCACATAGTACTGACTTTTCTTTTCATGAACTAAATGCCTTTGAAGAAGCTTTTGCATGATTCTTTTGTTGCAAGGCTTTGAAAGATCGCGCGAGGCTTTCTCCATTTGACTCTCGATCTGTTTTAAGCTCATCCCTCCCGTACTGTAGCTATCATTAATGATAAAACTCAGTTCTGCGATAAGAGCATTTGAAGATTGAGAATCTGTAATAAAAGCAAGAGGCGCAGACAGCGTTGAGAGCACGCTTTTATGATGATCGATTACGCTGATCACTTCGAAATAAGATGGAATTTTTGTCTCTTCCCGATTACAAAAATCACGTAAGCTCACAGTTCCTAAAATATTTTTATAAATATCTGTTGCGTGGATCACACCCATTGCTGTAAGCCGTCCTTCTTGATCAGCGGCAGTAACTGTAAGATAGGGATAAGAGTCGATCTTACTGCGGATTTCCTCTACCTCGTCTCGGTAACTCACAACTTGCGGTTCATAGCCAAAAACACGCATTTTGATATTAAGAGCTACATCAAGCCGCTCTTCATATACGCGCACACTAGCAATGGCTTTATCAAGGGATAGAATCATTTTTTCTAAATAGTGGAAAATCAAAGGGCGATTTTCTGCAAGCGCTCCAGACTCTGTAAAGAGATTTTCCATTTCAGGCGCAGAACTAAGATTAATGAATTCGTAAAATGTAGATACTCCGCATTTTTTCATCCCTACAGAAAACGTTTCAAACGTGGCGTCCAACCCCTCTTCGATGCCCAATACTTTTGATAAATACACATGCAAATACTGCCTTTGCTTTTCAGTAAACTCTCGCACAGGCTGACAAGCTCTAAAGCTTGTACTAAAAATCGACTGTAAAAGCTCAGGGAGTTCATTTTTAGACAGGCTTTCTTTTGCAAAAAGAGAAATGAGTCTTACATGCAAATGATTCTCAAACCAACGCATGCATTGATTCAGCAGCATGACAATTTGCCTTACCCCTTCCACATCAAAATTACGCCAGTCACCAAGATAATACCCTTCATCATCCACGATGATCACTGCTTTCTGCATCCTCTCATGATCGATCTCAAGAGTTGATTCTTGAATCTGCTTTTTAATAACACCTTTCTGATTCATCAGCTCGATGCTTGAAAGCCCAAGAGAAGAACGTGTTTTTGCTAAATGAGTAAAAACACCGTCTCCAAAAATTTTAATAAACAAAAGATCAATCTCTACCTGAGAAAGAGGGGGACCCCCCGGAACATTCCAGAGATGCAATCCTTCCCCCACTTGAGCACCAAAGGCATCCATCCATCCCCAAAAAGAAGCGATTGTCGTATCAAGATCAGGAGAGCTGTGTGCTGTTACATAATGACTGCCGGGATAGTGCTTCCCCATGCCAATAGGGAAAAAAACCTGATATTCGTCGCGAGGAATAAATTTTCCTACAATTTTTCCACGAATCTGATAGTTCTCAGCGGGAGTCAATTCAGAAAATTGGTTCATCCACAGCTCAAAACTAGAAAGATTATACCCTTCGCAGATCCCCTCCTGATTGACTTTATCGATAAAGCCAAGGACGGGAATCAGTAAGAATGCTTTCTCCTCAGCAGATTGAATGAGCTGCACAAGAGCGCGATTCACCTGAAGCTCTCGCTGTCTACTGCCAAGTGCTTGAAATTTCTGTGATCGAAACTCTTCAAAGATCTTTTGTTGATCTTTGAAAGAAGCTACAGATACTGAATATTCGCTAAGATCTTTCATATTAAACAATGGATAAAAAAACGGACTGAGCAGGACTCGAACCTGCGACCACCCGCTTAGAAGGCGGGTGCTCTATCCAGC
>JAZKBL010000037.1:3056-3419 GCA_040388665.1 Chlamydiota bacterium | reverse complement strand
TGCCTGTCTCCTTTGCTTTTTCTCCCATAGCTCTTAAAGCCTCTTCTGTGAAGTGCAGCTTCACATTTTCTTCTCCAAAAAGATGCTGATACTGTTTGATGATCGCATTTTTAGGTGTTACAAGAATCGTAACGAGATCTTCGATGGTAAGCTCATTGGAATTTGCGATGCTGTTAAATCTTCCGACAAATTCAGGAATCATTCCAAATTGGATCAAATCTTCAGGTTCAACTTTAGAAAGAAGGTAGTTTGTTTCTTGGGTATCGAACGTTCTGCTTTCTGCTGCATCAAAACCGATGGTTGTTTTGCCAAGCCTTTTTGCGATGATTTTATCAAGATGAACAAAAGCGCCGCCTACAATAA
>JAZKBL010000037.1:1260-3046 GCA_040388665.1 Chlamydiota bacterium | reverse complement strand
GGATATACTCCTGGTTAGGGTGTTTTCTTCCGCCTTTTGGAGGAACGTTTGCAACAGTTCCTTCAACAATTTTTAAAAGAGCTTGCTGGACACCTTCGCCCGACACATCGCGCGTAATGGATACATTGCTTGTTGTTTTGCGCAGCTTGTCAATCTCGTCAATATAGATGATGCCCATCTCAGCGCGTGCAACATCATAATCGGCGGCCTGAACGAGTCTTAAGATGATATTTTCAACATCTTCACCCACGTATCCCGCTTCTGTGAGAGTTGTTGCATCAGCGATAGCAAAAGGAACGTCGAGAACATTGGCGAGAGTTCGTGCCATCAATGTTTTTCCAGAACCTGTGGGGCCAAGGAGAAGAACGTTGGATTTACTGTACTCGATTTCTGGAGCTTCTTGAGAGAGGGAGCGGATTCTTTTGTAGTGATTGTAAACCGCTACTGAGATGGTCTTTTTTGCTTTTTCTTGTCCAATGACGTAGGCATCAAGAGCGTTTTTAATTTCTTTAGGTTTTAGAAGTCGTAGTTCGTGATGCACAGGTTTTTTTTCAACGATTTCCATGCATAGGCGCACGCATTTGTCGCAAATGAATGTTTGCGGACCGGAAATTAGTTTTTCAACAAGATCTTCAGTGCGACCACAAAAAGAACAAGTGGCAGGCTCTTTTTCTTTTTTACTCATGTCTTGATCTCAACGCGTTGTGGTTGTATTGCGATTTTGTCTATTAATCCATATTCCAAAGCTTGTTTGGGTGTCATGAAGAAATCTCGTTCCGAGTCTTCAAAAATTTTCTCAAGGGATTGACCTGTATGTTCAGATAGGATGCCAGCGCACATGCTTTTCAATTTAAGGATCTCTTCCGCTTGAAGCGCGATATCTGATGCAGTCCCTGTGACACCTCCATGAGGCTGATGAATCATAATTCTGCTGTTTGGAAGAGCAAAGCGTTTGCCTTTTGTTCCAGCTGCTAAGAGCACGGCTCCCATGGAAGCTGCTTGTCCAATGCAGTAGGTGTTAATGTCAAAACCCATGAAACGCATTGTGTCATAAATGGCAAGTGCGGAAGTGATGATGCCGCCCGGAGAATTGATGTATACGTTTACATCTTTTTTCGGATCTTCGGCGCGCAAAAAAAGAAGTTGAGCAATGACGGTATTTGCAACGCCATCATCAATTTGCGTGCCGATGAAGACAATACGGTCTTTCAAAAGCCGAGAATAAATATCCATTGCGCGTTCGCCACGGCCGGTGTCTTCTATGACATAGGGGATCTGATACATAGGATGTCTCTTATGTTGTTTACAAAAAGTGAAGTGTACCTTTTTTCCAGATTAATTGCAGCAATCGTCTTAAGTTCTCACTTTACGCGCTTATCTGAATACATTAATTTTAACGCTAAGATCAACGCGGAGACGCGGGGCCGCAACGACGCGGAGAAAATTGAAAAGGGATTAGTTATTAATTTTGGATAAAAGTCGCTTCGCAATGAAATAGAAAGAGTCGTCAACAGTTGATAAAATAGCGACTTAGCGGCTTTGCGTTGATCCCAGCCGCTTATGCTTACTCAGCCTGTTACAAGGGGGCGAAAAACCCAAATTTTGAGGTTTTTTGAGTATGCCTTATTCGGGTTTTTTGCCGGCGTTAGCGATGATATAATCTTCTGCTTTTTCCAGAATGAGACGCGAGTAAGCTTCTGCTTGTTGCACTTCATTCATGGTGAGATGCGGTTGATGCGTTTGCAGCAAGATTAAATTTTGGGTGAATTCCTGTTTTCATAGATAA
>JAZKBL010000037.1:0-1250 GCA_040388665.1 Chlamydiota bacterium | reverse complement strand
GTGGCGGTAAATCTTTTGGCGTAATGGTGATATTTGCATCACTTAAGACTTTACGGCAGAGATAGAACATGCGGACTGCTTTTTCAGACTGTTGATAAATTGTCTGAATCGCATTTTGTCTTTCAGCATCGCTCATTTGTTGCCAATATTTTTGGAATTCTTGATCGTTCATGAGGTGCTTAACGCGGAAATGTGTTTCTTTTTCGATAAGAGATTGAGGGAGTGCAAAGGGGTATTGTGCAAGAAGGAATTCGCTTGCTTGAGTGCGTAATTGTTCTTGCACATGACTATCTGCTTTAAAATTGAGTAATTTTTCAATTTGTTCGTGCAGGTCTGCAACGGTTGCAACGCCTAAATTTTTTGCAAAAGTGTCGTCCAGAGGGGGTAGAGTTGCTTGTTCGATTGTTCTTACAGTAAGGCGTACTTTTTTAGGTTGAAACTGCTCTTTTTCTTCAGGAGAGAGGGTGTCATCGGGAACGCTGAGTCCTTCAGCAGTAGCGCCGGTCGTAAGTCCCAAACACAAATCTTTCATCCATTTTGCCATGCTGTTGTCGGTCACTTCAAAACGGGTGCCGGAAAATAGAGGTTGCGCGGGCTCTGTTTCGATGATGTCGACATCAAGGATGACTAAGTCGCCTTCTTGGACGGGCCTATCGGCAATTGTTGTCCATTCAGCATAAAAAAAGCGGATTTGACGGATCGTTTCTTCAACTTTTTTCTCGTCAACTGCAGGTCTTTTGATCTCTTGAGGGTGAAATAGTTGAGGATCTGTTGTTGGAATTTCAGGTTCAACTTCAAAAGCAAGAGTAAGCTCTGCGCCATTTTCTTTAGAAAAATTTTTAACGTTAAAACTGACTTTGGAATCGCGTTGTAAAGGGGTGATGTTTGACAGTTTTTGACATTCAACGATTGCTTTGAGGGCAATTTCTTCTTGCCATTGCTTATTAACGTCGCTCGCATAATTTTTTGCAACGAGGGCTTCAGGCGCTCTCCCTTTACGAAAGCCGGGGATGACGACGTGTTTAGCGACGGCTTTAACAGCAGCGCCGTAGGTGGATTTGACAAGATCGGCGGAAGCTTTGACGTCAAATTCCACAACGGAAGCGGGTTTCGTTGTTACGGTAAACTGGACAAGTTCACTACTAAATTGTTGCGGCTCGTTTGTCATTGAAGCTCCTTAAATCTTCTAAAATATTAGCGGGTGATGAGATTCGAACTCACGACCCTCACGTTGGCAACGTGATGCTCTA
>JAZKBL010000036.1:14062-24840 GCA_040388665.1 Chlamydiota bacterium | reverse complement strand
AAGCGTAGCGAGAGGCCCGGGAAGTGATCAACCACAAATTCGGAGTCCTGTAAGGACGGCATTGTTAGTTAAATGTCGTCCTTACAGGACTCGAGGATTCCCGGGCTTTTTTTCCCCAGGCCTCTCGCTGCGCTTCGACCTGGGCTGTATCATTACAGCCCTCCGGGCCTTAAGTCGACAGCTTTCTTTTTGCAACTCCCTCTTTAGCCTGTGATTTTTTCTTTTTTAAATTAAAAATTTAATGTTTTCCATTTTTTCAAGTTTCAATTTTCTCCCATATACATTCCTTGTAATTAATTGACAGCAATGCGTTGTTTATTGTATTATTGCGTTATCTAAAATTATAAACGCTGTAAAATTAAAGCAATTAAAGGTTTTTTATGTCCGATTATTCTGTTAATGCAGGTTTCTTTAATCGTTTTTATGGTCGAAGTGTGCCGCCTGAAAATCAACAACCTATTATTTGGAATAATGCACAAAATGATCAAATAATACTTGATGATTTAGACAATTTTCAAAACAATATAAATAATTTACAACCGCAAAATAACGAAAGAGAAAAATATCGTAATTTGTTACCACCAAAAAAATTGAGTGGCAGAGTTTCTATTCCACAGTCGTCTATTCACGAGAATATTGAAATTAGCGGACCAACACTTGCGGAAGAATTAGAGTTAAAGGCTAATACAGGGGTATTTAATAAGACAAAAGCACTATTTAATAGTTTTGCGGGATTGAGTCTTGCAGCTACAAATCCCGGAAGGGTTGTAAAGGAACTAGCTGAAGGGGTGGAAAAGGCGCTGAATGAGGATAGTCAGCTCGTAGAGACGATTTATAATTTTTTGCGTGGTGTAAAAAGTGAAGGGGAAGGGGTTCTTGAGGAGCTTTTGGAAGAGCCTGGTCTTTTTGAGAAGCAGCGAAAGTTAGTGGAAGATCTTCATGAATGGTCAAACGATCCGTTGATAAGCGATGAGAAATTTAATAAAAGGCTTAAAAAAGCAAAAAAAAAGATGTTTATGGGAATTCTTAAAACACATCTTTCCAATGTAGCTGAAGGTGCTTCATACTCCGCTAGTAAGGGTTTTCTTAATGCGTTTATTGATAAAGTGATGGAAAAAGAAGAGCAAGCGTCTGTCAACAATAGCGTAAATATTATTAATGAAGGAGGATACGAAGAGCAGCCTTTTTCTGTAGAGAAAAAACGAGCCACGCTTCTTGAAGCATTGGCTCATTGCATGGATACGCTTGCTGATCATGGTGTAGCACTTTTTAATAAGAAGCTTATTGAGCAGCTTTCTCCTGAATCACAGGAACCAAACATTTATTCAATTGTTGCGCAAGCTGTAAAAGATATCAGTTCTAAAGTTTTAGTAGAGGTTGAAGAACGTCTAGAGGATATGATGACTAAGGTTGTTGATAAGAGAATTGAACCTGTTATGAATACATTTGCTCCTCTTATGGCGTCAGCGAACCGGTTTCTTAATGAGGTGACGCCTATAGTGAGTTCTGTAAAACGTGGTTTGGGTATTCCAGATGTACCGCAACCGGCAGTTGCTCCTAATAATGGGCCTAATATCATCAATGGAGCGCCGCCACAGCAACAACCGGAGCCAGCCCCGCTTAATAACATCATCAATAATGATCAGGGTGTACAGCCGCCTAAGATTGTAGAGCTCGGAGGTGTTGGATCTAAGCTCATGGGGTATTTAGCGAATAATATTTTAGGGGGTGCTGTAGAAAGTGTTCCGCCGATTGTTGTGAATCAGATGGCAAAATTGCTGAAATGGGGCATTAATTATGCTAAGGAGAATATTTCGAAGCCTGAAGGTGTAGAAGATGATGAGAATGAACCTTTGTTTGATGGTTTAATTACTGCGCTTGATCAGATTATCGACAAGGAAGGTAAGCCACCTTTTGAAACTGCTCAGGAAATTTATAAGGCATTGCAGGCTTTTGCTAAGAATGTATCTGATAATGGCGGCCTTGTGACTATTGATGGTTTTCCCTTTCTTTCTTTTCTATTTGATAAAAGCGCAGATTTTAGTGCAACGCCGACCTTTGACAATGCAATTGCTGAAATGGGAAAAACGCCTCGTGAGGTGTTAAATCCTGAAGATAGCGATGATGACAGTGGTGATGCCGTTGTTAGCATTCATCCATTCAAAAAGAATATGGCAAAATATATAGGCGCGCGCGTGACATATGAGGTGATTGCCGGCTTGAAGCCAAAAGGCAATTTCTATATGGATCTTTTTGCGAAGAGCAGAAGGAATGAAAAATTAGAAGAAAATCTTTTTTCTGCGTTAGATAAGGCTCATGCAAAGGGTAAAATTTCTGCAGTGCGGTTATGGTTGACAAAGCTTGCGTACTCTTTTGTACAACCGATGAGTAAATTGTTTTTTGATCCTTTTATCGATAATGGCGATCGCCAAGCGAAGTCTTTAAGGAAGAAAAAGATTGCAGAAAAGACAGCGGAAGAATTTAGAGGAGAGGTTACTAATTATGCAGCCGGTGTTGTAAACGCTTACGAAGATATTGCAAAGGGTCTTGGTGATCGTTCAAAAAATATCGATGGCGCGATGATGGAAAAGCTTAAAGAGCCGGCCTATAATGGAGGCAGGACAGTTAAGGAAAGACATCTTAAAATGGCGACAACTGCTATAGAGGATTTGGGGCCTGGATTTACATTTGCCAATCGCTATTTTAAAAGACTCTCTTGTGCGAAATTTGCAGATAAATCCTATTTTAAGATTTTAAATCTGCCGATGGCTGTTCTAAAGATTCCTTTTTATCTTATGGGATCCATTGTTCTCTATCCTTTGCAAAGCATCATGACACGTGGCTTGAAATGGGGAATGAAAAAAGCGATGGAAGGGGTTGATCTTGTCGACGATGTGGTGGAGAAGAGCTCTGCTGCTTTTGATAATGATTTGAATTTGAAAAGAGTAAAATTACAGGGAATTCATGATTTTCTAATCAATATGATTGCAAAAGGAAAGCATCTCGAAGAAGGGAAAGAAGTAGAAAAAAGTGTGATTTCAGATGGAGACAAAAAGAAATTCCGTTCTGTTGTTGCTAATATCCTTCTTGCAATGGAGTATAACAATGCTGAGACGATCCCTGAGCTTCAAGAGATTATTGAAGACAACCGGACTTCTTCAAAGAATGCATTTTCTTTCCTTGGCATTAAAGTCGATGTTAATAAATACGTGCATAAAAAAATCCATGAAAGCATTGTTGAAAAGGTTGCGGAAGGGTATAAGCAAGCAATTGATGAAAATCTTGTAGCGCAGCAGGTCAATAATATTAAAAAAACAATGAATGGCATTTTTGATCAGAGAAATTCTGCAGATGTTAAATCTCTTAAAGAAGACATTCACAGATTGGAAAGGGAGAACGAAGCTCTTCTTGAAGAAGCTATTAAAACCTTTGTTAAGCAAGTTGTGGATGAAGAGCTTGATACATCAGGAGATAAGCGCTTGCAAAAATTAGCTGGTGTAACGAAGACTTTTAAAGCAAAACTTGTAAAATATGTAGAGAGACAAGAAGGCATTAAGACATTAGATTTAGGGAATAACAAAGCGCAAATGAACATTGGAAGGTTATTAAGCGGAGCGGAGTTCTCACGTAAGAGTGTTACAAAAATCCTTTTAGATCCAAAAAACAAAAAATTAAATAAGTTGCACTATCAGAAATTTTCAGAGCTGCATGTAACCTATACTAATTCTCTTCATGCACTGGAGAGATCTCTAGATAATATTCATTTACAGACAACACAAGAAGCATTTAATGTTCTGCACAAATGGCAAGAAAATATTCAGATCCCTAAAGGTACGAATATCTCTTTCTTCCCAGAAGCTGTGCAAGTTGTTAAGGATGTTGCTAAAGGCGGAGTCAGAGATCAAGCTAAGAAAAAGATAGATTCCTTTATGGACTTGATGTTTAAGCAGTGGAATGTCGCAGCGCTTGCAAATATGGGAATGACAATGTATGGCGACAGACGATTTCCGTTCCAAAAGGGCAAATAATTGTTCCTTTTGATAGTCTAAAATTAGGGTTATTTTTGTCCTGATTTTAGGGAGTTATGAGAAAGCGTTACGTTGCTGCAGCTTTAGTGAGTGCTCTTTTTTTTAGCTGCGTGCTCTTGATTGCAGCAATTGCTAAGATTTTTTATCCGATACAGATGCCACAGCCTTGGAAGATGCTTGTCTTTATTGTTGCTGGTTTAGAGCTTCTTTTTGCAGCGTGTGTGCTTCGCTACTATTCTTTTGCAAGAATGTGGTCGGTTATTGCGATTGTTACCGCAGGATGGGCAGGTTATTCTCTTTTTTGGCTCCTAGCAAAACTTCCCTGCGGTTGTATGGGAAAAATGCTCGATCTTCCAAGTGGGATGACCTTTAGCTTCGATCTTGTTTTTCTATGCATCAGTCTGATTTTGATAACTAAATTCAAACGCTTTTCTTATGCAACTCTTGGGTTGGCTTCGATGGCCGGCCTTGTAGGATACTTCGCTGCCTTCCATCTTTTCACTTTGCTCAGATAAACGCGCATTTTATTTTTTCTTTCCTTTGCGACTCCGCGTCCATACTTTTACCTATAACTTTTTCAACGCAAAGGAAAGAAAACTGTTTATCTGCTTTGTGTATAATTAAGGGTGCTTTTAGGTGGTAAGGGGGGTAGGTTCTGTTTCGGTTTTAGGTTCTTCATCTGGAACCTTTAAGGTCTCGTGATGAGAGACGAGATGGTTGAATTGTCTGCCAAGAGAGCGTGCTGCGTAAATCCAGCTGCCGACAACGCCGAAGAGAATGACCGCGACGTAAGGCGTACTTGCGCTGAGTGTGCCGAAGATAATAAGTAGCGCCTGATGGATAACGGAGCCGCCTGATTTGCCAAGCCGTGAGCCGACGCCGTCAATAGCTGCTTTGCCCTTAAGCCGTGATTCTGGGGAAAGAGGGATAAAAGCGAGTTCTTTGGTTGCGTCAAAAAATGTATATTTAGCAGCCCTAGCAAGGCAATTTTGGAGACATCCAAAAAAAACAATGATGATTAGCGGAGTTGTTCCAAGAAGACCTGCTATATGCCCTAAACCGTAATTTTTAAATAATAAGAAAGAGAAGAAGCCAATGCTTGTCACTAAGATGATATAGGGAGTGATCATCGCACTTGATTTCCAACTGAGCTTACGTATGACGTTGCCTGAGACAAAAATGGCTGTGATCGTTGAGATAATACCGATGTAGGTAAGGACTTGTCCCATGCAGGCATTAAACTGTTGAGGATCAGGATATAGTTGTTTAACTTGATTTTTCCAAATAACTTCTACCAGATTGATGGAGATATTGTAGGTAAAAACAATGATTGCTAAGAAGATTAAATATTTTGATTTAGCAAGATATCTGAAGTTTTTTCGCATCCCCATTTTAATTTTGGGCTCTTCTTTATTGTTTTCTTGGGTAGAGGAGGATCCATAACCAAAGCCCCACTGATGCAGAAGTCGGAAGAGTCCCATACAAAGTAGGCCGACAATGATGATGATGGTGTTGAGAAGAATGAGCGATTGTCCCCAGGCGTCGGAGCCAAAAGGAATACTGGGATTAAATGTTTGCCGAGAGAGATAGACCGCCACTTGTCCAGCTAGGATCCCTGAACAATTGGCTCCAATGCTAAAGAATGTATAAAAGCGCCTTGCGTCTTTCACAGAGGTGACCTCGTTGGCAAATCCCCAAAAGAGGACGGTGAGGATCATAGTACTCCACATTTCTGACATTACATAGAAAGCAGTAAACGTCCAATTGCGGAAAATGGATACCATGCCGTGATATCCAATGGGCAGCACTTCTTGAAGTCTGTCGGCAAGAGCATTAGGATGAAGATAATCGCGAAAAGGATATAGCACGAAGGCAAAGAGGCAGAAAAAACTTAAAAATGCAGACATCATCACATAAAATACCCGTTCGCGGCTCATTTTATTGCAAAGGCGGGTAAATAAGAATGTCATTAAAAAAGCGAAGGGAATGATGACCCATACTTTTAAAAAAGGAAGAGCTTCAGCTCCTGAAGAAGGTGCTGTAACGACAAGCGCATCTTTTGTGGCGCGTAGAACATTATAGTTGAATCCGATAAGAAAAGAGATGAGAAGCATCGGCAAAAACTTGCGCAGTTCGTGCCTATGTATGGGCCACAAGTATGAACGTAACCTACTAAATCCTTCTACGGACATTATAGTTTCTCTTTTCTGGGAAAGTATGTCATTCCGTCCTTTATTTTACAATATAAAACAAAATTACTTAAATAATGCGTTAATTCCGGGCAGTTCACCAAATTCAAGAAATTCTAGCGAAGCACCGCCTCCTGTGGAAATGTGTGAAAATTTATTTGAAAGTCCAAGAGCATTAATTGCAGAGACCGTCTCTCCGCCTCCAAGGATTGTTAGTGCTTTAAGATCGGCTACAACCTTGGCGATCTCATGTGTTCCTCCCGCAAAGGAAGGGAATTCAAAAACTCCAAGAGGGCCATTCCAGAAAATCATGGCGCCATTTTTTAGTTCCTTTTCCCAATGTTTGCGTGTTTCCGGGCCGATGTCCATCCCTTGCCAGCCAGGGGGAATTCCCATTTTTGAGGGAATGATTTTTGTATTAGCATTTTCTTTAAAAGCATCTGCAATAATAAGATCTATTGGTAAAAAAATAGTAACATTTTTTTCTTCACATAATTGAAAAAATTCTTTGGCTGTTGCGATGCTTTTTTCTTCAAAGATAGAATCTCCGATTTCGATGCCTTGCGCTTTAAAAAAAGTAAAAGCCATTCCTCCGCCGATGAATAGGCTATCCACTTTAGAAAGAAGAGATTTTAGAATGCCAATTTTTGAAGAAATTTTGCTGCCGCCAATGATTGCATAAAAAGGGCGTTTTGGCTCTTGAATAAGTTTGCTAAGAAAATTAATTTCTTTCTGCATAAGAAGACCGGCTGCTTTTTTACCTGGAAAGTACTGGGTAATAACAACCGTTGAAGAATGCACTCGATGAGCTGCTCCAAAAGCATCATTCACATAAAGTTCGCCAAGGTGTGCAAGTTTTTGTGCAAAAGCTTTGTCTAAATCGGGATTTTCTTCAGCAGCGTAAAATCGGAGATTTTCTAAGAGTAGAATTTCTCCTCTTTTTAACTCTTTTGCCTGTTTTGCTGTCTTACTCCCGACGCAGTCCTGAGCAAAAAGTATGGGTTTATTCAAAAGTTTGCCAAGATGCTGAGCTACTGGTTGCAGAGAAAAAGCGGGATCGACTTTTCCTTTTGGCCTTCCTAAATGGCTCATCAAAACGATACTTCCCCCTTGCTCAAGGATGTAGTGGATGGTGGGAAGTGCTTCTTTGATGCGCGTATCATCTGTGATATTTCCGCTTGCATCCATTGGAACATTGAAATCGACACGTACAAGGATGCATTTATCTGTAATTTTTAAATCTTGAAGGCAAGGTATATTCATACCCCTCAGACTAAATCGTCATCTTAATTTTTACAATCGTATAAAATTCATAGTTGCTAAAAATTTTACTCACCATTACCATGTGCACTTTTTTAACTTCAAAAAAGTAACATCATGTTTCGTTGTCTATTTAGTTTCTTTTTTCTTTTTTCCTTTTTACACGCCGATTGGGATCACCTTTTTCCAGAAAATGAAGATCCTACAGTTGTACATCACGTCAATGTGATCTCAGGACAACTGAACTTTTCTCTTATCGACACAGTCATCCAAGGGCCTTTGCCTTTTCCCATTACACGCACATATTCAAGCTCAGGCGCCCTTGAGAGATTGTCGAGACAAGATCTGTTTTTTCGTGCTTTACAAGATAATTTGGCAGTTCAAGGAGGATGGAGTTTTTTACCTGAGCTGCATCTTTTAATTGAGTCTGAATATTCTAGAAAAACGCTTAAGGCCTATTTAGAAGCAACTGAATATATTTATGCGCATAAACAAGAAGATCATGTCTATTTTTTAAAACCCTCACATGGAAGGGCACAGCATTCCGGAGCTGTCAGTGCAAGAAATAATCTCCTTAACTACCGTCTTAAAGTGGACACGCAAAAAGGAAGAGCTGTCCTTTATTTACCGAGTGGCGGCTCTCGAGTTTATGAAGGTCCAAAGCTCAAACGCCATACGTATTATCCCATCCATTACAAACTCAAACAAGAACGGCTGCCAAGCAAGCATATCATTGACTATAAAAAGTGCTCTCTCAAGAGCGGGAGATTTTAAGCGAAGAGCGCTTCACTTACAACACATTTCGTCTTGTAGATCATACAAACACCCTGGGGCTTAAAACAATTTACCATTACGACAAAGCAGGACGGCTTATCCGCGAGGAAACTGAAGAGAGAGAAAAAAGTTACGCTTACGACTCTTTGGGGTTTTTAGAAAGAACAAGTGATGGTGCTGCAACGCATGTTGAGATCCATGATGTGATGGGACGTGTCATTCAAGAGTGGACAGAAGATAATGTAGGCAGAATTGAGAATAAAACCACCTATACTTATGAAAACAATCGAAAAAAGACAGCACAGAGAGAAACCTCTCAGGGAGAGGCCCTCGATCAATTTTTCTATGACAGCGAAGGACGGTTAGAACGGCATATTGATCCCAAAAACCATGTTTCCCAATTTATTTATAAAGAGATCGTCAATGATTTAGGACAAAAAGTATGGACCAAAAAAATCATCGATCCAAAAGGAAACGCTACCCTTGAAACCTATGACGTAGCAGGAAAAGTTGTTAGACTTCAGCATCTCAATAAAAAAGAAGAAACCGTTGCACAAGAGATCATTTTTTATGATAGAGCGGGAAACAAAGCAAAATCTCTGCATACAGTTTATGAAAAAGCCTCACCCATTAAGATCATCACCATCACGTGGTGCTATGATAGTATGGGGAGGCTGATTCAAGAAATAGAAGCCGGACAAAAAACAACAGCTTACCGCCACTTCATCGAGGAGCATAAAGAGGAAAAGACCCTTCCTAACGGTACCATCCTCACGACTCTTTTTGATGGGCTCGGAAGGCCTATAGAGCTAAAAAGTTCAGATAGTTCCATCCATTATTCTTATACATATAGCGCAGATCATTTAGAGGAAAAGATCCAGGATCTTGTGCATGATCGTTTTTTCGAAAGACATTACAACTCTTTTCATGAGCTCACCTACGAGTCAGGAGCAAGCTGGCATTATGATGCTGTGGGATGTTGTAAAGAATTTCATCTCCCCCATGGCGGAACGATCCGTTACAGTTATGAGGGGATGCACCTTGTTTCCGTAGAACGTTTTTCAAAAGAAGGAAAACTTCTTTATACTCACCAATACACAGAGTTTGATCCCAACGGACACGTCCATCAAGAAGAGCTCATTGGCAATTTGGGGACAATTGTCACTTCTCATGATCTTCTTGAAAGGCCAAGTTCTCAAAGTTCCCCTTGGCTGACTCATGTTACGCATTATGGTCCCTCAGGGCTTGTAACCCAAACGGAAAATAGCCTATTTGCGCCTAAAGATTATGAGCACGACCCTATTAATCAAATTACACGCGAAGGAGAAGTGGATTACAGCTTTGATTCACTCGGCAATCCTACAAGTTGTGAAACAAACGATTACAACCAAATTCTAACAGGCCCTGATTATGCCCTTAAGTATGATTTCAATGGCAATCCTTATGAGAAGACCACAGCTGAAGCAACCATCCGGTATGATTATGACGCTCTCGGAAGACTCACTGAGATCTCTTCCGCTGAAAAAACGATTCTGTATCAGTATGACCCTTTTTCTCGCCTGTACTCAAAAGAAGTCGTCACCCCCTCTAACTCCACAACGATCTATTACATCTATGATAAAGATCGTGAAATAGGGACCATCGATGAAAATGGTAAGCTTCTTGAACTGAAGGTTCTCGGTTTGGGCCTCAAGGGCGACATCGGTGCTGCAATTGCAATTGAACTTGAAGATGAGATATTTGCACCACTGCACGATTTTCGTGGCAACGTCATTGCACTTCTCTCGCTTGATGGGAAGATCGTTGAATCCTCAGACTTTGATGCCTTCGGGCGTGAAGACAAACCGCTTAACACCTACCGCAACCCCTGGAGGTTTTCGTCAAAACGGACCGAAGAAACAGGACTCATCTTTTTCGGCTTTAGATTCTACGATCCTATCCTCCAACGCTTTCTCACGCCCGATCCCTCAGGCTTCACCGATGGCCCCAACCTTTACGCTTACACCCGGAACAACCCCCTCAGTCGCCTTGATCTCTTCGGGCTTGACTCTGAGTTCCTCGTCCCTTTGCGTGTCGAAGTTCCTTTCGAGCAGTTTACATCTGCTTTAAAAATGCCCATTCCCATTTTGCCTTGCAGATATGTATTGAGCGACCAAACAGTGGAAGGTTTCGTCTCTTGTGGAGCTTTTTATAAACTCCAATTCGCCCCCACAGATGAAACACCGAAAGTGATCGATATCCTTGAGCACATGCATTTACTTGTAGCGCCAGAGGGTAGCCAAATTTCTGCCGGCAGCCTTGGTAATGGGATCAACGTAGGATTAAACAACCTCCATAAAATGTTTGTATCGACAACATCAAAAATTGAAGAAGGCACCTTGATGTTTGCTGTTCATAATAGATCGAAAGGTTTTTTTAGAGACGTTTGTCGCCTTATTAGAGAGCTCTTTTTCGGAAAAGAAACACGCGTTATCCGTGCTATGCAACAAATCATAACAGGCATTTCCGAAAGAGTTTCGGCTATTAA
>JAZKBL010000036.1:1898-14052 GCA_040388665.1 Chlamydiota bacterium | reverse complement strand
CAGTGAAAATGGGCTCATCCTGCACAGAGGCTGCGAAAAAATGCCTAAGGATTGGAAAGATCAAATTGATTCTAATGTGCTGTTTTTGGGTTATGGTCTTGTTCTTCCCATTCCTAAAGGGTTTGGGAAAGATGCAATTAATGTTTATTCAGAAAAAGATGGGTTAACTTTAGGATTTAAAAATCATTGGGATCCGAATGCAACGTATGATATTCGATTGGTTCCTTGCAGCTCTAAGTGGTATCAAAAATCGGCGTTCATTTATGATCATGCTTTTCTGGCTCCGACCGGAGAAAAAGCGGTTAGTGATTTGTTTACGGAATTGAGGAGAGATTATGGATTTTATAGGCCGGATACTCGGTAAATTTTTATCGGTGTTGATGTTTACCGGATGCTGTGTGGGATATGGGGAAATGTACTATCCCACTTATGGAAAGTATGTTGAAGAGGTTATTAGTGGTTTTGCGAAAGAAATGCAAAAACATGGATTTCGGTGCATCAAAGATGGTGGAGGCATGCCCTATGATGTGCGAGAACTTAGGATAGGTTTCATGGTTTACCAGAAGGGTTCTATTGAGCTTGGAAGAGAAAAAGTTGTGTTTCTTACTGAAAAATTTTTAGAGGCAATTAATAACCATGAAGGTATCAGGCCTTATTTGAGAGAGTATCCTTTTCCGGAATCTAGGGTCAGTGTTGGTTTGGCTTTTTGTAGGTCTGATAATCTTGCTTACACGGATGGTAGTGTTACGAATGCTTATCACACTAGAAGTAAAATTATTTATTGGGGTAATGATCCCAACCAAAAAAATAAAACAATAGATTTATTAGAAGAACCTTACAGCGAAGCCTTAGCTTATATTAATAAAACGGTTCAAGCAACCCATGAAGCAGAGATTAAACAGCCAATGTTGAATTTGCATGAGGGTGCATCCGTTATATCTTCTCGTAAGCGATTAGGAACTCTTATTATTGATCTTAACGGTTTTACACCGGGAAGGGAGCTTGAGATTCTCGGCATCCGAAGCGTAGAAGGTCAACAAGATCCGGCAGATGATATCGGCGAATTAATAGGAGGAATTTGCGATCTGCATTTTGGCGAGGATTTTTTAGAACGGTTAGCTCAGGCTGTGAGTTTAAAGCCGACCGGAGAGTATGTGGAATATTGGGAAAATGGGCAAATGAAAGCTAAAATTCCTTATAAGAACGGTCGTCTCGAAGGTCACGTGCATGCTTGGTATCAAAATGGAAATAGTGCTTTTAAGGGGTATTATAAAGAAGGTAAAAGAATAGGAATTCAACTTGCGTTATTCTCTCCGGAAATTAGGGGAAGTTCAGATCCTGTAGCTCGTGTTCTTGAGTATGATATGGAGGGGAAGCTACATAATAGACAAAAAACTAATGCTTCCGGAATAAAGCTATTATCTTGGATTTGTTATAAACATGGAGTTTTGCACGGTTCGACTTCCATTTATAAAGAAACAGGTCGTTTTAGATGCCTTGGAGAATGGGAATATAAGGAGGGAAAACTGACTAAAGATAAGCATATTCCCAAACAAAAGTTTTAAAGTCATGGCTTTTTTGCACAGGAATAATTATGGATTTTATAGGCCGGATACTCGGTAAATTTTTAGCATTTTTGACGTTTACAGGATGCTATTCTGCCCAGAGTTATGGAGATATAGATCATTCCACTTATGGAAAGTACGTTGAAGAGGTTATTAGTGGCTTTGCCAAAGAAATGCAAAAACATGGATATCGTTGTATATTAGATGGCGGAGGAATGCCCTATGATGTGAGAGAACTTGATATAGGTTTTATGGTTTATCAAAAGGGCTCAATTGAGCTTGGAAGAGAAAAAATTGTATTTCTTACTAAAAATTTTTTAGAGGCGATTAATAGTCATGAGAGAATTCGACCTTATTTAAGAGAGTATCCATTTCCAGAGTCTAGAGTCCATGTTACTTTGTCCTTTTGCAAGCCTGATAATTTTGCTTATGCAGATGGAAGCATTACGGATACTCATTGTACTGGAAGTCGGATCATCTATAAAGTTAGTGATCCAAATTATAAAAAAGCTGCTATCAAGATATTAGAAGAACCTTACAGTGAAGCTTTAGCTCATGTTAATAAAATGGTTCAAGTAAATCATGAAGTAGAGACTAAACAATCAATGTCGAATTTACATGAGGGTGCATCTGTTGTACCTTCTCGTAAGCGATTAGGGACTTTTGTTACTGATCTTAATGGTTTCACACCGGGAAGGGAACTTGAGATTCTTGGCATTCAAAGTATAGAAGAGCGAAAAGATCCGGCTGATGATATTGGAGAATTGATTGGGGGCATTTGTGATGCACATTTTGGGGAGGATTTTTTAGAACGGTTAGCTCAGGCGGTAAGTTTAAAACCGACCGGAGAGTATATGGAATATTGGGAAAATGGGCAAATGAAAGCTAAAATTCCTTATAAGGACGGTCGTCTCGAGGGTCACGTTCATGCTTGGTATCAAAATGGAAATAGTGCTTTTAAGGGGTATTATAAAGAAGGTAGAAGAATAGGAATTCAACTTGCACTTTTTCCTCGAGGAATTAAAGGAGGTTTAGATGCCGTGGCTCGTGTTCTTGAGTATGATATGGAAGGGAGATTGCATAATAGGCAAAAAA
Source organism: Chlamydiota bacterium (assembly GCA_040388665.1). Classification (GTDB taxonomy): domain Bacteria; phylum Chlamydiota; class Chlamydiia; order Chlamydiales; family Rhabdochlamydiaceae; genus DAHVFY01. The sequence continues at coordinate 11,392 of JAZKBL010000036.1, read as the reverse complement.
CTACTTCTTCTGAACCGAAGTTGTTATCATCGATCTATTATAAACATGGAGCTCTTCATGGATCTGCCTCTATTTATACAGGGAGAGGGCGTTGCAATAACTTAGGAGAATGGAAGTATAAGGAAGGTAAGCTAATCAAGGATAAGTACATTCCTAAGGAGAAGTTTTAAAGGTTGCTGAAGGGGCTGGAGCACTGGGAGAAGGAGGGGTTTTGTTTGCGCTTCTTTAGCTCGCCGCGAATTGAAAACAGGAGGTCTTGGTCGAAGTCCTTATTGGCTGCCCAGAGGAGATATTCGTGAGGGATATCGCTAAAGGGTCTTCCTTTATGTTTGCCAAGAGGCATTGTTTTTAGAGGGATGGGTTTTTTAAGTCTTTCAAGAAGCTGCTCTGTTGTTTTGTAGCGCGTTGTCAGGTATTTAAACACTTCGATATTGACGACGACATCGTTCATCGCGCGGTGCGCACCTTCTGATGCAATGTTAAAATGGGAGCGGAGTGTTTCAAGAGAATTTGTAGGACTTTCCCCATAAAGGCGCGCAAGTCTTAATGTATCTAAAAAGGTATGGGAAGAGAGTGTATTGGGAACTTTATGACGTTTGCCAGCTGCGATAAGGAAGGCGATGTCGAGGGAAATGCCGTGGCCGACGATGATGTGTCTGCCGATAAATTGAAAAATCAAGGGAAGAATTTCTTCAATTTTTGGCTTGCCTTGCACCATGTCGTCGGTAATGTGGTGAATGGCAATGGATGCTTCTGAAATAGGACATCCTGGATCGATGAGCGTTTCATAACTGTCTAGCACGGCGTCAAAAGTAAAGCGAGAGATCGCGACTTCGATGATTTGATCTTTTTCAGCATCAAGGCCTGTAGTTTCAAGATCTAAACAGATGAAAGTGTCTTTATTGAGGAGTCCCATGAATCTATTCCGATTGCTTTGTTATGTAATTTAGGAGTATTAGCCGCGTATTTTTTTCTTTTATTGTATAATGATTATACGGGGTATTTTTGAAGGTTTTTAGATAAATTTCTGTTTGCGTCTGTCTTTCTGCAAGACTTATCTTGTCACATTTTGTGAAAACAAGGGAAAGGGGTTTTTGATGAAAGACAGCCCACTCAAAAAACGCTTGATCGTCGGGTGTTGGGAGGCGGCGGATATCAAGCAGAAGAAGGATAAGGCGTAGATTTTTTCTTTCAGAGAGGTACGTAACAAGCGCTGCGCTCCAATCCCGCTTTACCATTCCTGGAACTTTGGCAAAACCGTAACCGGGAAGGTCGACGAAGACGAGTTTTTCATCAATATTGAAGAAATTAAGAAGTTGTGTTTTTCCAGGCGTATCGGAAGTTTTAGCGAGTCTTTCCTGTAAAAGATGATTGATCAGCGACGATTTGCCAACGTTTGATCTTCCCACAAAAGCAATCTCAGGGAGATGCCAAGAGGGGAAATCTTCTTTAAGAAGGGCTGATTTAACAAAACGTCCTTTCATAGAACCTTATTTTAATGTAATCGTTCTTGAGCTTTCTAAAGAGTAGGCGATCTCAATAAGCAGCGTGCGTTCTGGAAGAAGAGAAAGGATTCTTTCAGGCCACTCGATACAACAGATGCCCTCTGTTGTAAAATATTCATCGAAGCCCAAACTAAGGAAATCATCTTCGTTTCGTAATCGATAGAGGTCGAAATGGTAAAACGGCGTTGTTCCAGAGTAGATGTTGAGGTAGGTAAAGGTTGGACTGCACACGGCTCTAGGGTCAATTCCAGCGGCCGCCGCTGCTAAACCTTTAATCAATGTTGTTTTTCCGGCTCCAAGGTCTCCAAAGAGGGCTATGATTGTTCCTTGCGGCAACGTGCTTCCGAGCTTTACTCCCAAAGCAGTCGTTTCTTCTGCGCTATTTAAATAAAAACTGCTATTCCTCATCACCTGTGTCATCTTTATCTTCTTCAAGCCATTGATCGAGGAATGGCGCAAATTCTTCGAGCTTTGATAGAGCTTCGACAAAGCTTGCGATTTTGCTTTCCTCAAGCTGCGCTTGAATAAAACTTAAAAAATGTTCTTCAATTTGAAAGCGGTTTTGATTGGGAACTTCTACAAGAGTTAAAAATTTGAGTTGATTTTCAAGAAAATCTGCAATGACAGCCGCTTTGCTGTTGAAAAGTTTGCCTGTTACAACGGAAGAGAATACTATTTTTTTAATAGGTTCTTTGCGTTTTATAATGTAATTTTTAATTACCTCAGGATCTTCCGAAACAAAAAATCGTTTGGCTTTAAGGCCGCCTACTCGCTCTGTATTTTCAGGACATTTTGCAACCCAGTCGTAAATAGCATCTTGAGGATTAGGGTGGGTATTGTCGCCAAAAACTTTTCCTGTAAAAGGGCAGATATAGATTTTTTTTGTCTGATCGTTGACGCTTGGTTGTCCCATCTGAATTTTAATTTCAGTTTCGCGCCAGAGTTTACCTGTTTCTTCAAGTTTTTTGACGAGTTCTTCTTGGCTTTGGTAAATCATTTTTTCGCGACCAAAAAGAACGGGAGAGATACGATGTTTTTTCTCTAAAAAAAAGAGATATGTCGTAATTAGGTCTGCTTTGCGGTTTTTTTTAAGGAATTTTTGCAACTCCTCCTTTAACGCATCTGTAATGACAAGAGTCATGTAGCCTCAAATAAAAATAAATTACATGTATTGTGAATGACTAAGAGTACCTGAACCTCCATTATTGATCAAGGGCATTCAGGGAGCGTCTACAAAGTTCTTGATGTCAGCTTTTTGATTGTTTTTTCCTTTTAAGTGTGGTATGATCCCCAAAATCTGAAGTTATTCAAGGAGAATTTTATAATGACAGTTACAGAAGATACTCTAGTTTTTGAAGAACTGGTGCTTCCCGGTTATGAACGATTAATTAAAATTACCGACGAGCCCTCCGGTTTAAAAGCGATCATCTGTATCCATAACACAACACTTGGTCCAGCTCTTGGTGGAACAAGAATTTATCCTTACGCCTCTTGGTCGGATGCTCAAGAAGATGTGCGCAGGCTCGCCCGCGGCATGACGTACAAGTCAGCTCTTGCAGGTGTTGGGCTTGGCGGTGGTAAAAGTGTTATTATGTCATCTCCTGGGGAAAAAACAGCGGCTAAGCTGTTAGCTTTTGGACGAGCAATTCGTAAACTCAATGGGTTATATATTTGTGCAGAGGACTATGGCTGCAGCACAGAAGATGCTGCGACGATTAGTAAAGAAACTCGCTTCATTGTAGGACTTGCCTTTGCAAAGAGCAGCGGTGATCCTGGACCTTTTACTGCTTGGGGTGTTTTTCGCGGGATTCAGTCGGTCTTGAAGAAAACAACAGGAAGCGATTCTGTTAAAGATAAAACAATTGCGATACAAGGGCTTGGAAGTGTTGGTGCAAGACTTGCTGAAACTTTATTTTGGAACGGAGCGCGCCTTGTCCTTTGTGATGTTAATGAAGACAAAGCCAAATTGCTTGCTAAGCGTTATGAAGCAGAAGTTTGCTCTCCTGAGAAAATTTTAAGCGTAGAGTGCGATGTGTTAGCGCCGTGCGCTCTTGGCGGCATCCTCAACGACAAGACGATTCCTGCACTTCGTTGTCAAGCTGTAGCTGGCGCTGCTAATAACCAACTTCTAAAAGATGAACATGCGGATCTTTTAAGACAAAGAGAAATTTTATATGCTCCTGACTTTGTCATTAATTCAGGCGGTTTGATTAATGTGAGCAATGAGCTTTATAGAACTCCTTATGACTCACGCCTTGCGCGCGAGCAAGTGCATAACGTTTACGATTTGCTTCTAACAATCTACGAGATTGCGGAACAAAATAACTATTCTACGAATAGATCTGCAATTGAGCTTGCTGATTATAGGCTTAAATATGGAATCGGTAAACGTTTAACTCCCGTGCATTTCCATCATGAGCCTATTCCACTATTCTAAGAATTCGCTTTTTGCGTCTTTTGTCCTATTTTTCAGAACTTCTTTTTGGTCTACTTTTCAAGTATGTCTCGCAAAAAAGTTCTGAAAAATAGAAAAAAATCCATCAAAAATCAAAATCTTGAAATAGTGGGATAGGGCTCATGTTGACTAATATTATTGTACTTTTGCAAAAAAGGGCGTACGATGCAATGCAAAGCGCTTTTTCTCAAGAAGAATTATCCTCAGATCTGCTCATTCCTGAGATAGCGCCTATCTCAAATGCCCAGTTTGGGCATTATCAATGCAATAATCCATTAAAGCTTGCTAAAGCGTTAAAAACATCCCCTCGGCTGGTTGCTGAAAAAATCGTTGCAGGTTTTAATCAAGATGGAATTGAAAACATTGAAATTGCAGGTCCAGGATTTATTAATATTACACTTAGCGCAGAATTTCTTTCTTCTCAAGTGACAGAAATGGTGCGCTCTTCAAGACTCGGGATAGCGCTCCCGGAGCACCAAGAGAGGGTGATTGTTGAATTTTCTTCGCCAAATGTCGCCAAAGAGCTGCATGTAGGACATCTTCGTTCCACAATCATTGGAGATTGTCTTGCGAGAGTTTTTGAATTTTTAGGGCATGATGTGCTTCGCTTAAATCATATTGGGGATTGGGGAACGCAGTTCGGTATGTTGATTACGTACATGCAAGATACAGCGCCCGATGTTCTTGAAGGCAAAGTGCAAGCTGATTTGCCGATGTTAATGCAGTGGTACCGTGCATCAAAAAAACGTTTTGATGATGAAGTTGAATTTAAAAAACGTGCACAATTGCAGGTAGTCGCCCTTCAAGGGGGAGACTCAGCTTCTTTGCGCGCATGGAAGATGATTTGTGAAATTTCTAGACGCTCCTATCAGGAGATCTACGATCTTCTTGATGTTAAATTAACCGAGCGCGGTGAATCTTTTTATAATCCCTATCTTCAAGATGTCATTACTGATTTAACTAAAAAAGGACTTATAGAGATTTCTGATGGAGCTAAGTGCATCTTTTTAGAAGGATTTGAAACAAGAGAGGGCACCCCTCTTCCGATGATTGTGCAGAAGTCAGATGGGGGCTACAACTACGACACGACAGACCTCGCAGCACTGCGTCATCGTGTTGATGTGGAAAAAGCGGACCGAATCATTGTTGTCACAGATGCCGGACAGATTTTACATTTTCAGATGCTGGTTCTTGCTGCTAAAAAAGCCGGTTATTTGGATCCTGAAAAAATCATTTTTAATCATGTTCCTTTTGGCGTTGTTTTAGGGCCTGATGGCAAAAAATTCAAAACCCGTTCTGGAGAAACGGAAAAATTGATTGATCTTCTGTTAGAAGCTGTAACGCAGGCCAAAAAAATCATGAAAGAGCGATTGCCAGAGCTTTCAGATGAAGAAATAGACACTTTAGCACGCATTCTTGGTATTGATGCTGTTAAGTATGCAGATCTATCCTGCAATCGCTTGAAAGATTATTTTTTCAGCTATGAAAGAATGCTCCGTTTTGAGGGCAATACTGCAGCGTTTCTTCTTTATGCTTATGTGCGCGTTCAAGGGATTAAGAGAAAGGTTGGTAAGGAAATTTCTTTGCGTCAAGAGATCGTACTGAAGCATCCTACAGAAATTGCGCTCGCGCTTCATTTGCGTCAATTTGGGGAAGCATTAGCTCACGTCGAGCGTGAACTATTACCTAATCGTCTCTGTGATTACTTGTATGAACTTGCAGAAAAATTTCATGCTTTTTTCCGCGATTGTAGAGTGGAAGGCGTCCCTGAAGAGCAAAGCCGTTTGCTTCTTTGCGAGCTAACCGCTCGTGTTCTCTCTCAGGGACTCCATCTTCTCGGTCTTAAGACTCTAGACCGTATGTAATAGACTTGCGTAACTCGGCTTTGCTCAAAAAAAGACAATTTTAGCAAGCAAATGGAGCTACGTAAGATGTCTAATGTTAGCTGATGCGAGCAAACATCAGATTTCTTTGTATTCTAACGTGTTGTTCTTTTTTCAAATCTTCTTTGACTTTGCGAATTTTTTGATAATTAGGTTGCTTGAGAGTATCTCGGATATCTTCTATTTGCCATGCTAACGTATTGTTAGTCAGATAGTCGTTGATCTTATGCGCTTTACCGGATAAGGCTTGCAAAGCTATCAGATTGATACAAAGGTCTTCATAAGGTAGTTCGTTGCTGCTATGTAAAGCAAGCGTTTCTAGAGCTTTTTTGATGGCTTCTTTTGAATTAACGCAGCGCGTAAAGGTATTTATAATTTTGTCTATGAATGTTGCTTTACTCACTTCTCCAAGGTTATTGATAATAATATCATTGCCTTGAGCGATATGGTTTATAATTTCATTTGTTATCATAATTAAACTCTTTTTGTTGTTATTACATGCTTAAGTATAACATTTTATTTTAAAGATAATATAAAGTTAGTTAAAATAAGGTTGTATTTGCGTAACTAGCTGGAAGTAAATGATTTAAAAAACAAAAAAATGGTCTTATTGAAATGTTTTAAAGGCTTGAATTTGACAAAGCTTCGGCAGCTGCTTGAGAAGATCTTTTGCCTTTTTGTTGGGTGTCTTTTTTTCCTTAATCGCTCTAATTCCATGAGATTGGATTTATCCTCAATGGAGCTTGAGATTTAAGTCTTTTTTGAGGTATTATCCCTCTATAATCTATGGATACAGAAGAAATTTTAAAAATACGGTCGGACTATAAGTACGGCTTTGTCACTGAGATTGAAACAGATGCGATCCCAAAAGGGCTCTCTGAAGAAACGATCCGGCTCATTTCAGCGAAAAAAGGGGAGCCTGAGTTCTTGTTAAATTTTCGTTTGAAAGCCTATGAAAGATGGCTTCAGATGAAAGAGCCTTCGTGGGCAAATGTGAATTACCCGCGGATTGACTTTCAAAATATTTGCTACTATTCCGCACCTAAGAAAAAGCAGCAATTAAGTTCTTTAAATGAGGTGGATCCTGAGATCTTACGTACTTTTGAGAAGCTGGGCATTCCTTTAGATGAGCAAATGCGCCTTGCTAATGTTGCCGTCGACGTTGTTTTTGATTCTGTTTCTTTAGGAACGACATTTCATAAGACGTTGAAAGAAGCAGGTGTTGTTCTTTGTCCAATTTCAGAGGCCGTTCATCTTTATCCAGAATTGATTGAAAAATATTTGGGAAGCGTTGTTCCTATTGGCGATAATTTTTACGCAGCGCTCAATTCCGCTGTTTTTTCTGATGGTTCTTTTGTTTATATTCCAAAAGGTGTACGTAGTCCGATCGAGCTTTCTACTTATTTCCGCATTAATGATAAAGAGTCGGGACAGTTTGAGCGTACGTTGATCATTGCTGAAGATGATTCGTATGTGAGCTATTTGGAAGGCTGTACAGCGCCTGCATACGATAATAACCAACTTCATGCGGCAGTGGTTGAGCTCATTGCTTTAGATAGAGCAGAGATTAAATACTCAACTGTTCAAAATTGGTATTCGGGCAATAGAGAGACAGGTGCTGGCGGCATTTATAATTTCGTCACGAAGCGGGGGCGTTGCCAGGGAGTGCGTTCTAAAATTTCGTGGACGCAAGTAGAAGCCGGTGCTGCAATCACATGGAAGTATCCAAGTTGTATTCTGCAAGGTGATGAAAGCGTTGGTGCTTTTTATTCTGTCGCTTTGACAAACGGTAAAATGCAAGCGGACACGGGTACAAAGATGATCCATCTTGGCAATAACACCCGTTCGACAATTGTTTCTAAAGGGATTTCAGCGGACCTATCGCATAATACCTACCGCGGACTTGTTAAAGTAGCTCCACGTGCTAGAGGTGCGCGCAATTACACACAATGTGACTCTATGCTTGTTGGTAATAGTTGTTCTGCGAACACATTTCCTTATATAGAAACAGGGAACCACACAGCGCATGTAGAGCATGAAGCGTCGACATCGAAAATGAATGAAGAACAGCTGTTTTATCTGCAAACGAGAGGAATGTCTAAAGAAGATGCGATTAATATGATTGTCAATGGTTTTTGCAAAGAGGTTTTCAAAGAACTTCCTTTGGAGTTTGCTGTGGAAGCGCAAAAGCTTTTAACTCTTAAACTAGAAAACTCCGTAGGATAGGTTATGATAGAAATTAAAGATTTACATGCATCGATTGAAAGCAAGCAGATTTTGAAAGGATTTTCTCTTCATGTAAAGCCAGGAGAGATTCATGCGATCATGGGACCTAATGGTGCTGGTAAATCCACTTTAGCGAAGGTGTTAGCGGGAGATCCTTCTTATGTTGTTGAGTCGGGAGAGGTCTGGTTTAAAGGGCAGAACATTTTAGAGTTAGATCCTGAAGAACGCGCTCATCTTGGTCTTTTTATGAGCTTTCAGTACCCTTTAGAAATTGCAGGGATCACAAACGTTCAGTTTTTGCATACAGCGTATAATGCGTGCGCTAAAGCGCGTCATCAAGAAGTGCTGTCTGTTGAGGCTTTTGCTGTTAAGCTAGCAGAGAAAATGGCGCTTATGGAGATGAAGTCAGAGTTTAAGACACGCAATCTGAATGAAGGATTTTCCGGCGGGGAAAAAAAGAAAAACGAAATTTTGCAGATGGCAGTCTTAGAGCCTACTTTCGCCATTCTTGATGAAACTGATTCCGGACTTGATATTGACGCGATCCGTATTGTGGCAAATGGGGTGAATCATCTTCTATCAGATGAACGCGGAATCCTTTTGATTACTCATTACCAGCGTTTATTAGATTACATTAAGCCTCATCATGTTCATGTCATGGTAGATGGCAAAATTGTTCATTCCGGCGGGGCTGATCTTGCTTTGGAACTAGAGGCTAAAGGGTATGAATGGATAAGCTAAAAGAGGCTCTTAAAGAGCGTTTTATTCGAGTATCTTCAGCGGATAACCTTGAAAGTTTAAGACGGCTTGGATGGGCGCGTTTTCAAACTCTTGGACTGCCGGATAAAAAGACAGAAGCGTTTCGTTATATTTCTTTAAGTACGCTCTATGCAGGTCATTTTGAAGAATCAAATATTGTGATAGCGCCTGAGTATCTAGAGCATATTTATCCTGAATGTCAAAGCTCTCACATCATTTTCGTCAATGGCTGCTATGTGCCTGCTCTTTCCAAAATTCCTCAAGGAATAGTTGTTCTTCCGCTTGGCTGTGCGATGACAACTTACGGTCATTTTCTTAAGAATCGATTTGCGCGTACTCTCCAGGAAGAGAAGGATCCTTTTGCCTCCTTAAATGCTGCGCTTCATGATGCAGGTGTGTTCATTTACGTACCTCCTAAGCAAGCGATTCTTCAACCTGTGCAGTGCCATCATATTTTTACAGGCTCTAGAGTGTCACGGCCTCGTACGCATCTTTTTATGGGAGCTTTTTCAGAGTTAGATCTGATCACGACTGTGCAAAGTCAGGGTGACGCGGCTTCATGGGTTAGCGGTTTGACAGATATTGCCCTTGAAGAAGGAGCAAGTCTAAGGCAAACACAGCTCCATTATGGTCTTAAGAGTACTGATTGGTTCTTTGAATCTTTGC
>JAZKBL010000036.1:728-1881 GCA_040388665.1 Chlamydiota bacterium | reverse complement strand
AAAAAAACAGTAAGCTTTATGTTGTGAGTGTGACAACGGGAGCTGAAACTGTGCGGCAGGATTATCATGCGACTTTAAGCGGAGAAGCTGCTGATGCAACCCTTCAAGGGATTTGGATGTTAAAAGATCGGAGAGAGGCTCATACGCACGTTGTGATGCATCATGAAGCGCCGCATTGCCGCTCCATGCAGCTTTTTAAAGGTGTTTTAGATGAGCGTAGCAAATCCAGCTTTGAAGGGAAAATTTATGTGCAGAAAGAGGCTCAGAAGACAGAGGCCTATCAACTCAATAAACATTTGCTTCTTGGAGAGCGTGTGATTGCTAATAGTAAGCCTAATCTTGAGATTTTTGCCGATGATGTTAAAGCTTCTCACGGCGCTACCATGACGCAAGTGGATGAGAGCGAACTTTTTTATTTAAAAGCGCGGGGTATTTCTGAAAAAGCTGCGAAGGCTCTTTTAATTCATGGATTTTGCCAAGAAATGATTGAAAAAATTCCCCAGTCTTTTGTGCGCAAGAAGATGCAGGATCTTCTTTTATGAACTGCCGCGATGATTTTCCTCTACTGAAACATTATAATGGTGTCTATCTTGACTCAGCAGCAACTACGCAAAAACCCGCGTGTGTGATTGAGGCCATTAGGCAATTTTATGCGGAAGAATATGGGACAGTCCATCGCGCGATCTATTCTCTTTCGGCTAAAGCAACGATCAAATACTCCTTAGCGCGCACGACCGTTAAAAATTTTATCAATGCCAGATCTACGAATGAAATTGTCTTTACTAGAGGGACGACTGAGGGGATTAATCTTGTTGCAGCTTCTTTTGGAAGTCTTTTAAAAGAGGGTGATGAGATCATTATCTCTGAAATGGAGCATCACTCTAACATTGTGCCCTGGCAGCTTCTTGCAGAAAGAAAAAATCTCATTCTAAAAGTGATCCCGATGAACGATCGAGGAGAGCTTGTCATGGAAGAGTATATAAAACTTCTAACCGAGCGCACCAAGATTGTAGCTGTTTGTCATATTTCTAATGTCACAGGGACGTTGAATCCTGTTTCTGAGATCATTAAACGTGCTCATGAATATGGTGCCAAGGTTTTGATCGATGGCGCGCAGAGCGCGCCTCATATGCAGGTTGACGTGCAGGCGATG
>JAZKBL010000036.1:0-718 GCA_040388665.1 Chlamydiota bacterium | reverse complement strand
TCCCATCCTTTAGACGGAAATTTAGCGATTCGGATTTTTTTGTTTTTTCTGGGCATAAAGCATATGGGCCAACAGGGATTGGTGTTCTTTATGGAAAATTAGAACTTCTGGAAATGATGCCCCCCTATCAAGGCGGCGGTGACATGGTGAAAACTGTAACTTTGAGGGCTTGTCCGGGAATTATTCCTGGACAAGCCCTTAGTCACACGACATATCAAGATCCTCCGCTCCGTTTTGAAGCGGGAACACCGATGATTGCAGAGGTGATCGGTCTTGGCTGCGCACTTGATTATTTAAGTACGCTCGGCTTGCATAATATCTATATGTGGGAGAAATCTCTTTTGGAATATGCAACAAAGAAGCTTTTAGAGATTTCTAGGTTACGCATCCTAGGAACAGCTTCTCAAAAAGGGGCGATCGTCACGTTTGTTATTGAAGGTGTGCATTCTTTAGATCTTGGAACACTACTTGATGCAAAAGGCTTTGCGATCCGCACAGGTCACATGTGTGCTCAGCCTGCTTTGCGTACATTTGGCGTTGAGACCGCAGCGCGGATCTCTTTTGCTCTCTACAACACTCACGCCGAAATCGATCTTTTCATCGCAGCTTTAAAAGATATTCTTATTCTCCTTTCTTAATTTTTTCTTCCCTTTGCGTCTTTGTGTCCATACTTTTACCCACAACTTTTGCTTGAAATAAAATTTTCAAATACCATTTA
>JAZKBL010000035.1:14373-37087 GCA_040388665.1 Chlamydiota bacterium | reverse complement strand
ATGACAACTGCAGAAACGGAATTTTCTGTCAAAAAAACTTATGGGTAAAAGTATGCCCGCGTCTCCGCGTTGATCTTGTCCGTCGTATCTATACAGTCTTTAAACAAGAGGTAAGTTTGCTCTTGTAGATGAGCCTCAAGCTTTTCTGCGGTTGGCTACTCGTTCTTGATCGCTTAAAAATTTCATGAAACCATTGTGCGATCAAGTAAAATTCTTTACATCCAAATTTTTCATCCACGGATGGTATAGATTAATTTACCTTAAAAAAATCAAGTTTCTGATACTTAAGTAGTTATGCCAGTTTTTTTGATAACCGGCCTTAAAACACGCTTCTGCTCGAAAGTAACAAATGTCGATTTTAAGCATAATAGATTGACATAAGCATCATGCTCATTTAGTATAAATGTATGAAGCCATTCGTCGGAAGAAATAACGAGCTGCAAAGACTCGAAGATCTATCGCAATCAGGTCGTGCGTGTCTTGTTGTCATTAAGGGGCGTCGCCGGATAGGGAAAAGTCGTCTTGCCGAAGAATTCGGAAAAGATAAGATTTTCCTGCCTTTTAGTGGCCTAGCTCCGGTGAAGGGGGTGACAGCGCAGGATCAGCGTGATGCCTTCGCTCGTGAACTTTCAACTTTATTCCATCTTCCTCCTTTTACTTTCACAAATTGGAGTGATGCTTTTGCACATCTATCAAGACATCTCACAGTAAAACCCACTGTCATTCTCTTTGATGAGATTTCGTGGATGGGTTCAAAAGATCCAACATTCATCTCTAAGTTGAAAGTGTGGTGGGATCTTGTCTTACAAAACCATTCGTCCATTACTCTTATTTTATGCGGTTCTATTTCAACGTGGATCGATAAAAACATCATCAATAGCACTGCTTTTTTTGGCAGAGTTTCCCTCTATCTGGAACTTACAGAGCTATCGATTCCGCAGTGTAGAGAATTACTAAATCTCCAGGGCTTTAAAGGGTCAGATCTCGACTTTTTTAAAATTTTGAGCGTCATTGGAGGGGTGCCTTGGTATCTTGAACAGATTCAAACGCATCAAAGCGCCGACGAAAATATTAAACGTCTTTGTTTTGAAAAAAATGGTCTTTTGGTTCATGAATTTGACCGAATTTTTAATGATCTTTTCAGCTCCAGAGGAGAAATCTATAAAAAGATCATTACCATATTAAGTCAAGGCATGAAAGACCGGATTACTTTGCAAAAGACAATGGCTTATTCACCAAGCGGCACACTAAGTCATCATCTTAAAGCTCTTGAAATCTGCGGATTTATCAGCAAACATCCAGACTGGTCCTTAAAAACAGGCAAGCCGGGAAAACTGACTCTATATCGACTTTCCGACAATTATCTGCGCTTTTACATCCATTATATCGAACCCAATCTTACTAAAATTGAACAAGGTTCATTTTTAGAAGTCCCACTTTCCAGCCTGCCTGGATGGGAGCCTATGCTCGGGTTCCAACTTGAAACTCTTCTGCTGAAAAACAGATCGCTCCTTTACAGAGCGCTCGGAATTCATGCTCAGGATGTCGTCATTGATAATCCCTATTTTCAAAAAGCCTCAGGTCGCAAAAAAGGATGTCAGATCGATTATCTAATTCAAATGCGTTCTAACACCCTTTTAGTCTGTGAAGTCAAAATGCGACGTCGTGAATTAGGACTTGAAGTGCTCGATGCAATGAAAACCAAAATAGCAGCTCTTGCGCTTCCTAAAGGATTTGGGATCTCTGCTGTTCTGCTTCACTTAGGCCCCGTTTCTGATACCTTATTGAGCAGCCGCTATTTTTACCGCATCATCGATATCGCTGATTTATCGTCTACTTGAGATATAATCAAATAGAGTGATGTTGTTTTCACGGAAGTGATACTGGATCGTGGAAAACGCTTCGGGATCTTTGTTTTTAAGCCCTATTAGCTCATCCCACGCTTTCTGCTCACCGATGAAACTCCCCACTTCTTTTTCAAGCATACCAATTCTAACGAGGTTAAAAGCGTAGAGAAGCCCTTCCCAACGCACAAGATCTCCTTCTGCAAAAAGAGAGCTATCCGCTTGCATCTCTTCCATTAAAGCCTTTGCATCTTCAAGAGCTTCTTTTAAATCTCCTTGAGAAATGAGCAGCGTTGTTCTTGCAAATTCAGGAAAATATAAAGACTGCGCTTCGACCCGCTTTAAAGCAGAAAGAAGGTAACCTGTTGCAGATGTAGGCTCATTCCACACAAGTAACCGTTCAGCAATTAAACTGTCATATTTAGGATGCAGTTCTGGATGCTCAGCTGTGATCTTGTCCACCTTTGCAAGCAATTCTTTATCATGGTGATCACCATCTGCCCATTTATGAAAGTAGACATCTGCCATCAAATAATCTGTCTCTTTGTGAGGACGCACTTTGTTATAAATGGAGTAAGAGGAAAAGATAACAGCGAAAGCTCCAAGTCCATAGGTAAGAATAGATTTCCTATAAGTCACAATCCAATCAATCATAAAATTAAACTCCAATAAATACTTTTTCCATTCTGTTTAGAGTATGCAGAAATGTAAATTTTTCTTCGACGAGCTTCTTAGCATTTTTTCCAAAAAGAAGACAACGTTCAGGATTTGCTTTAAGTTCTAAAACAGACGATGCTATTTTTTCCGGAGAAAAAGGAGGGACAATAATGCCCGTTGTACCTGGAATGCATACTTCAGGAAGTCCTCCAACATCAGTTGTCAGAAGCGGGCGCTCAAGAAACGCTGCTTGTAGACTTGCCTGCGACACTCCTTCATGCGCTGTGCTAAGAAGAGCAAAAACATCCATTGCAGCCATTGCAGCAAAAGGCGACTCTAGATGACCTGTAAAAAAAAGCGTTCCTTCTAATTTAAGCTCTTCTGCAAACCCTCTGTATTCATCAACATACCCTCCGCCGACAATCACCCATTTAACATCAGAAAATTCTTTGAGAAGGGACGCTGCCCGCATGAAGTCTTTAATCCCTTTCCAAGATCTAACAAAACACGCAGTTCCAACCAAAAAATCCCCTTCTTTCAAACCAAGCTCCTGACGGAACTTTTTGACCTCTTCCGAAGAAATTTTAAGCGGATCTGGATCTACACCCGTTGGAATTGAGCAGCATACGGATGGGGAAATATTTGCCTGTCTGCAAATCACAGGGACCATACAAGAAGATGTTGTAACAACATGATCCGCAAGCATTTTATAAAGAAGTCGGCTATTGAGTCCTTTGCGAATAGGTGTTGATAGGTGACGTGTTCTGACAATTTTTTTTGAAGCAATCCGCGCTGCAATTCCTGCAATCCAGGCATCCATAGAGGAGTGTGTGTTGACACAATCAATGTTGTGCTTATGAAAAATATTCAAAAGCCTTGCTACAGCAAAAAGAGCTTTAGTCTTTTTAAAGTCGATCTCATAGACAATAAATCCTTTTTCCTTAGCTTTTATAGCAAGGCCGCTACCAGGAGGTGCAGCTATAATGATTTCATGACCTCTACTACGCAGACCCTCAGATTCCCTTAAAATTCGAATCTCCTGTCCACCCCAACCCGCAGAACTTTCAGTGTGTAAAATATTCATTTACTAACCCTTGTAAAATACGGCGGTGTCCTGAAGAAAAAGGAAGTTTGCTCGCATCTTCTAAAAAAACCCATTCGCAACCGGGAACTTGCTGTTTTTCTTCAAGCTTCCAAAGAGAAGGATAAAGCTCCGCGCGAAATCTTGTAAAACAATGTTTTTCTTTAGGCAGATCTTTCACAAAACAAAAAGAAAGCCCCAACGATTCAAAAACTTCCCGTCTTTCCCCATAGGGAAATTCATAAAGATCTGCCATCACTTTACCAGAACCTCCCTTTCGCACCAAGATCTCACCCCCACATAAAACAACCGCAACATAACGAACAAGTGTTGTCACCTCTACTTTTTTTTCCTTATAAGGCAACGATGCAGCCCTTTCTCTTCCTTGGCATCCCAACTTGATCGGACACCTAGAACAAAAAGCTTTCCTTGTACAAACTCTGGCTCCAAGTTCAATGAGAGCTTCCATAACAACCCAGGGCTCTTCTTCCGGCAATATGTTTAAAGTCATCTCTTTTATTTTTTTTTGAGTTGCAAGCTTTGACACATCATCTTCTATGCAAAAAAAGCGAGAAATTACCCTGATCACATTGCCGTCAACTGCCGCTGCCTTTTTGTGAAACGCAAAACTTAGCAATGCGCCAGCAGTATAAGGTCCAATGCCGGGAATTAACGCGAGATCCTCTAAAGAAGAGGGCAGCGCTCCCCCATAATGATCAACAAGAAACTTTGCCGCTTTATGAAGATTGCGCGCACGGCTATAATACCCTAAGCCCTCCCACGCCTTAATCACGTCGTCAATAGAAGCCTCAGCCAAAGCTTGAATTGTTGGAAAAACCTCAAGCCATCTAAAAAAATAATCGATCACAACACTTGCTTGAGTTTGCTGCAGCATTACCTCAGAAATCCACACCTCATAGGGAGAAGGGCAGCCACGCCAAGGTAAATCCCTCTTTTCTTTAAGAAACCACTGTTTCAACTTTTGAACGTCCATATCTTAGCCAGTATAGCTACTTGGCACGAAATTTGCTTATACTACCTACTGCCCCCTAATAAGGAAGAAATAAGGAGATTTGTATGACAGACCCTACTTCGAAAAAAGAAATTTTAGAGCGCTTAAAACTATCTATGCAAAAAGAAGTGAACATGATGCGTGAAATTCTCTCTAATATGCATCGAGAAGAGCTGTCTTTACAATTCAATGACAAAACCAGCTGGGAACATGTCATGATAGAACGAGCCGAAATGATCGACAGATTAAGCATGCTGCGCAAAACACGCATGCTGCATACTGAACAGTTTGAAAAAGAAGCTCCTTACGCAGACAATGAATCTGTTGAAATTCTTAGCTTACGCGATCAGATCGTCGCTCTTGCAGAAAGAATGAACCTAATCAAATGCCGCAATGAGTACCTATCTCAACACATTGTGATTCAGCAAGGCGCCCCTTCTCGGACAATCCAGCCTGCTAGAGAAGCGCAGCGCTTAAAACGAAAAACTTCTATTGCAACATACCCCCCGAAAGAGTAAAAAGTGAGAAATGAACTTTAGACATCTTACGTAGCTCGCTTTGCTTGAAAAAATTGATGTTTTTTGAGCAGATTTATTGCTAAATTTTGAAGGCATATGCAAACATATGACTGAAAAATTTAGCAGTAAAGATGCCAAAAAAGGCAATTTTAGCAAGCAAATGGAGTTACGTAAGATGTCTTTTAGATCAGCCGGGCTACTTTATGGCTCTGATGCACATCACCTAGACCACTTGGCTGTGGTCTGTTGTCTTATGGAAATCCCTTTAATCACGACAGATGAAGAAATTGCAGAATCTGCGCAAAAATACTATCCAGGACTTGAAGTTGTCCACATGGACACAATCTTAGTCGCAAATTACGTCGTAAATCATTTTGAAGTGATTTTTTATACAATACCTCGCCTTCTCTTTGAGGAAATTTTTTTCTTTGCCCAGCAGTTTCAACGAAAAAAAATTCATACGGTCTGGTGTCCTCATGGTAATTCAGACAAAGGCCACGCATCCATTTTCATGGAAGCTTTAGAATTGGAAGAAGTAGCTCTTGTCTATGGCCCTAAAATGATCGAATTCCTGATCAAAAAAGGGGTGTTTAATCAACTAAAAGCGCATGTCACAATAGGCAATCTCCGCTATACCTATTACCGAAAAAACAAAGAATTTTATGACACCCTCATTGATCAAAAGATCGTTAAAAAACAGCCCAATGCCCTAACAACGCTTCTTTATGCTCCAACATGGAATGACGCAGAAAAATCCTCCTCATTCTACGATGCAACACCAACCCTTATTGAAAATCTACCACCCAGCACAAACTTGATCATCAAACTCCACCCCAACTTAATCCATCAGGGAGAAGGGCAAACAGAGCGCTTGCTGATGCGTTATGAAGATCACCCTCATGTTTTATTTCTCACAAAATTTTCCCCTATCTACCCCATTCTCAACTACGTGGATGTCTATATCGGCGATATGTCATCAATTGGTTATGACGCTTTAATCTTCAATAAACCCATGTTTTTTCTTAATCAAAACAACAGGGATGCACAAGAAGACCTTGGGCTCTATCTCTTCAAATGCGGCATTGAAGTTGCAAAAAAAGAATATCCTAATTTTTATACAATCATGAAGAAACACCTTGCTTCAGATACGACAAGCTTCACCCCTTTGCGCAAACAAACATATGATTACACCTTCAGCAAAGAAAAGCCCTGGGTTGATTTACGTACAGAAATTTTAAATACTTTCTCAAAATTCAGCGATCTGTAAAATCGTTTTACATCATGCAAAACAGTATAGCTATTAGCACAGGACCTGACACTCATCTCGATCACTTAGGCGTGCTTGCAGATCTCTTAGAAATCCCTCTTATTGTTACAGAAGAAAAAACCTTTCATCTCGCAAAAAAATTCTACCCGAACCTCAAAGTTTTTCTTAAAAGCCCAAATGATCTCTCTCTTGATTTTATTGCTAAGTTTGACAGACTTTTGCAGTGCGGTCAATTTTTCGCATTAGACCTTCAACCTTTGATCGAGCTCTTATATCGCAAACAAATACGCATTCTTTTTTGTCCTCACGGCAACTCAGACAAAGGACATTTAACAAACAAGCTCCCGCCTCAAGATGTTGCGTTTGTTTACGGCGATCAAATGAAAAACATCTTTTCAAAAAAAGAAGTCTCTTACAACTCTTTGATCACAACAGGTAACTATAGATTTCCATACTACAGAAAAAATCAAACTTTTTACGATCAATGGGCAGATATTGAAATATTTTCAAAACTCTGTCCTAAAAGAAAAACTCTTCTTTATGCGCCAACATGGAACGACGGAGAAAATCTCACCACTTTTTTTTCTGAGGGGGGAAGGGTTATTGAAGAGCTCATCCGAAAATTCAACCTTATTGTTAAACTGCACCCTCTTCTTGAAGAACATCACCCCGCTGAAGTGGCATATCTCCTTTCTCATTATGAAAGAACATCTCATTTGCTTATTTTACAAAAGTTTCCACCTATTTACCCTCTTCTTGCGCGGACATCAGCGTACCTCGGCGATTTCTCCTCCATCGGCTACGATTTCCTTTCTTTCGATAGACCCCTCTTTTTTTTGAATCCTTCAAACTTAAGTCTTTTTCTTCATAATTGCGGGATGACAATCCCCCCTAATGAAAATATCTGCACTTTTATTGAAAATAATTGGCATGAAAACCAAAATGCATTCCGTCATTCTCGACGTAAAACGTATCGGTACGCATTTGGAGAAGAACAAATGCTTTCAAAAATAAAAAACGAAATCTTGTCCAAATCTTAAACTTTAGATATTCTAACCCTTTCTTAACAAATGACTTAAGGAAAGGAGTAATTATGGCATCGATAATGGCACTGAAGATAGAGAAATTTTGCGCGTCAAAATTTGAGCTTGAAAGCACGCTCACCACATTTCTTTTGCTCCTAACGGAAAAAACAAGCGAGGTCGCGGCCCTCATGCAACCAACAATTGCTCGTGTTCAAAAAAAGCTAAATAAATACACGGTGTGCAATGAAAAAAACATCGATAAAGCTCTTGCAACTATAAAAAAACTCAATACAGAAATTACCACACAAATCATAAGAATCAGACCTATTTACTATGTTATTACTTCAAAAGATTTCAAAACAGGTTTAAGAGGAGTACCTTTACTTACCTGCAATTCATCCTTTGTCGATCCAAAATCAGGTGTTTTTTATGGCAATGAACACATTAGCGCTCTTCAAAATCTTTCTGTAGAAGAAGTTCTATTTCTCCTTCAACATGGAAAATCTGGCAACAATGTTGAAATTGCTGACTATACCATTAAACTTCAAGAAACAGCCTCGCAACCGATAGAACCTCTGCTCTTAGTTAGCAATGAAGACCCTATGGATATGTTAGCGACAACGCTTCTATTACTCAAAAAAAGAACTTTTATAACCTTTGAAGAAGAAGCACTTTTCTTTAAAGCGCATATGCCTTTTATCATAGCATCTGTCATTAATGCGCATGCAGGCTGGGGAGAAACACCACCCTACGACGCTAATAAAAGTTTAGTCGAAAACTTTGTAATGATGCTCCAAGTTCCTGAAAAATCTCGCATGTCTTCAAAACAACTGAAAAAACTTACAGATTTTTTCCGTCTCTTTTTGATTCTTCACTTCGATCATGGCGGCGGGAATCTATCCACTGTCGTTGCACGATTTATTGCGTCCGGAAAACCTCCTCTTGCAAACACGCTTGCAGTTGCAGCAACAGCTCTCAATACTCCTTTACATGGAGGCGCCAACAAATCCGCTTTTGAAGTAGTTCAAGAAGCTGCCCAATATACAGATATTTCGGCATTCATAGAAAAATTTATCGATAAAAATAAAATTCTTCCAGGGTTTGGGCACGCCGTTTTAGAATATGATCCAAGATGGGAAATCTTAGCTGATTACTGCAAACAGCATTTTCAAGACAACCATTTGGTACAGACAGCTTTAACAATATGCGAAGTAGCGCCAAATATTCTAGAAGAAAAAAAACCTAACATGCGCAATAAAACTCCTAATGTCGATCAAATTTCTCAAACAGGACTACAAGCAGCAGGCTTTAACCATCCAGAATATTCCACGCTTCTTTTCTTTCTTTCTAGATCTTACGGGATTATCACACAAATAACAGAAGAAAGGCAAAAAAACCGCCCTCTCTTCCGACCCGATTCCATTTCTGAAAATCACACAATACAAATAACTCCCCCCCTTTCCCTAGAACATCTCCAAGTTGCACAAAGTTTACTTGAGCAACTCGTAAGAAATGTTAATGCGGGGGATCTCAGTTGTATTGAAAAAAAATTCAGATCTCTTACTCAAATTTTAATCGATACTGCTGAGTTAATAGAACGTGAACAAGGAGAAAAAAAATTCTTCCTTCAAAACTTACATACATCTATTGAAATCAAGCAAATAGAACTGGGAAAGGTGATCAATTCAGCCCTCATGGATGCGAGTTCCTAAAGCGGGGAGAACAAGAACGTGTGTCAATTCGTGCAAATTCCCAGCTGCGGCTTTGGCTTCTAACTCATAAGAAGTAGCCCCTTCTCGCAGCTGATCCACTTTCACAACAAAGCCAACGCGAAGACCGGGAGGGAAGACTCCATCTAAACCGCTTGTGACAAGAAGATCTCCCTCTCTTAAGATGTTGCCCGTACGTAAATCTCTAGCAGTCCCTTCCTCATCTGCAAAGTCATAGTTAAAACCAACACCCTTAAGAGTCTGACTATGAGAACGCATCAGCTGACTGCTGCTTCCATAAATCTCTCCCTTGGCAAGAAGACGTTCTGTCACATCTTGACTAAGCGTTTGTTTTAAAGATTCAAGAGCTGCAAAAATTTCTTCAGAAAATAAATCTTCCCGCATCTCCACATTTTTTAACACAATATCAAGATGCTCGAGAACAAAGCGGTTTTGCTCGCCGTTCCGGGAAACACGCACTGCGGGAACCAAAGAAGAATCTGTAATAAGACGCACTCTTGACTGCTTACGTCCTACATATTCCACAACTCCCACAAGTGATGTTCCAATAACAACAGGACTATTCTTAGAAACAATCAAAGTTCCGAGCATTTCATTATCCTTTTCACCTACATTAACCCAAAAAGAACTTGACCAAGATGCAGGTTCTCTAAAAACAACGCGGGCAGGTAGCGACTGAAGTTGCAAATCGATGAGCTCTGCTAATTGTTCACTTCTTCTACGAAAAAACTCCTTCCAAAAAAGTTCTCCTTCATTATGCTGACCTAGAGCCTTTAATCTTTCCCATTGTTCATCAATTCTCTCTTCAAAAAGAAGCCATTCTCGAACCTTCTCAATCTGGCTTGTTAGCATTTCATTTTCTAGGCGCAATTGTTGCAGTTCTAAAGAATCAGAAATATTCAAATGAAGAGCGCTTGCAAGCCAAACTTTAGAAAAATGAATTCCATCCCAAAAAGGAGCGATTATTTTCATACTCGTTCCACGCAATTTATTCGCAGAATCAGGACTCAAACTCATTACAGAAAAAAGAAAACCAATTAAAACAAGATAAGGAGTATAATTAACTCTTCTCATAATACGGTCACAATAGCATTAATCACATAGTCCATATTGCCGGGGGTAAGTCCCGCAATATTTATTCTGCCATCTAAAGTCATATAAATTCCAAATTCTTTTACGAGTCTCTCAACCTGAGCCTTTTCTAGACCGCAAAACGAAAAAAGCCCCCTTCTATCTTCTAAAAATTGAAAACGAGGATTTTTAGCTGTTAAAGCGCGAACAAACACATTTCTCATTTCAGCAATCCTTGCTCTGAAATGCGCAATCTCTGCTTCCCATTCTTTCTTAAGTTCCGGCCTACCGAGAATCATCGAGACAATAGCGGCACCATGTCTTGGAGGATTGGAATAATTTGTGCGAACAAGAATTTTTAATTGGCTTAAAACATTTTTTGTCGTTTTTTCTGAATCTGTAAGTACAAAAAGAGCGCCGACCCTTTCTGAATAAAGAGTAAAGTTTTTAGAGTACGAGCTTGCAATGAGCATCTCATGCCCTTCATTTGCAAACAAACGAACAGCCCTAGCATCTTCCTCAAAACCAAGATCAAAGCCCTGATACGCAAAATCAAAAAAAGGAAAAAGTTTTTTAGCAAAAAAAAGATCTGAAATCATCTTCCACTGCTCTAATGTCAGATCAGCTCCCGTCGGATTATGACAACACGCATGCAAAATGACGATACTTTTGGGAGAAAGTTTTTCTAAAAAGCCTATTAAGCGCTCAAAATCAACCTTTTCCCCAACCTTGTCGTAGTAAGGATAAGATTCAACTTTAAAACCACATTTTAAAAATACTCCCTTATGATTGGGCCATGTAGGATCAGAAATATATGCGGTGTCAGAGGTTTCTTTCCTCAAAAAATCACCGCCCAATCTCAGAGCTCCCGTTCCTCCGATAGACTGCACTGCTGCAATTCTTCCCTTGTGCTTGTTCCAAAATTCTTCACCAAAAACAAGCGCGCCCGTTCTCTGCAAATACTCTTTATGCCCTTCAATCGGAAGATAGTCTTTGGTTTCTTCTTCAGTAATTAATAACTGTTCAGCATCCTTAACACTTTTTAAAATCGGTGTTTTTAAATCCGCTGATTTATAGATACCAACACTCAAGTTGACCTTCGTCGTTCTTGGATCCGCATAAAAAGCTGTACCCAACCCAAAGATCGCATCAACAGGAGCCTCTTCAACTTTTTCAAAAAACATGAGAACGCCTTACATCTATTATGTGAAAAAGCCTATTGTGGCAAAATCCATTAAAACCTACAATTTCTATTCCATACTTCTTTGGGGTGTTAGCTCAGTTGGTAGAGCGCAACGATGGCATTGTTGAGGTCAGCGGTTCGACCCCGCTACACTCCAAATTATCTAATTAATTTAGCGTAACCGAAAGTCCTATACCCGGTAAGTTCGACGTAATGCAAAAAGATAAATCACAGGAGCCCTATCCTCATGGGAATGGTTGCTGGCGTATACAGCCAAAGGACCTTTGTCGCTTTGGACATGCTCTTCGACACAACACCCTTATTGAGAAGCAAACTTTTAATAATATGTTAGAAAGAGAACCTCCTCTTGGTTTCATGGTTGACCGCGATGAAAAAAACAATGTTGTTGGATATGGACATCCGGGAACCGGCAAAGAACTATCCTCGTTTTTACATAGTAAATCTTTTTGGAAAAAATTGAAAAATATTTTTAAAGAAATCAGCGACTACCTCTACTATATTGCAAAGGGGCTAAAAGCCGCTAAAGAAGCCAAAGAAAACTATGATGCTTTAAAACAAACATTCAGAGAGAAATAATTATGAACAAAATTTTGCCATTTATTACAATCCTTGGATCTTTGACTCTTTCTAATATGCATGGAAACGAAACAGCACATAACTCTATTAATTCCATTTACTCTAAAAATGCACATCATATTTATTTTGGACCGGTGACATTTTGGTTTGATATCAATACTCATGTCAAAAATGTAAAAATTGACGACAATAAATTTTTCTTAGGGCTAAACCTGGGATATGAGTATCTTAAGCCAAAAGCTTTTTATGCAAGTCTAGACCTTGTTTCTGCTGGTAGCAATCAAGGTTTTCGTGCCATTTATAAAGGGTATAAACTCCATCGAGATCATGGTCTCTCAGGGTTCGGAAATATTGATGTAAGCTTTGGTTATACTTTCGCACCTAAAATAGGACTGATAACCCCTTTTGCGGGCTTGGGAGGTTACACCTTCGGTAATGGCAACCATCACTTTGGATTCAAAGAAAGCATGGGTTATGCTTCTCTAGGAATGCGGAGTCAATATGAAATTACAGAAACTCTAAATACCGGATTGAACTTAAAAATATTCCCCACATTCTCTACAACGAAGCACTATAAACACAGAGGTCTCAATCGTTCCGAACATGACAACATGTGGGGAGGAGAAGTCAGTGTTCCTTTTGCCTGGCACATCGGAACTACAAGAAGATGGGATATTCAACTAGAGCCCTATTTCCTAAAGATCGGGTTTTCGGAAATCCAAAACATTTATGGATTACAACTCCTTTTCGGCTATCGCTTCTAAACATCTCAAAATTCAACTACAAAGCGGGCATTATAAGATTTTTGTAGAAATTGCGTAGAGCTTCTGAGATTTGTTCTATTGGGGCAAAAAGAGTAGGGGAGGGGGGTAAGCTATTCAAAAAATATTTGCCATAGCCTTTTGTTAGCAATCGATTATCAAGACAAAGAACGCAGCCATAGTCAGTTTTCGTGCGCATCAATCTGCCAAATCCTTGTTTAAATTTCATCACAGCTTCTGGAATGTTTTTTTGTAAAAAAGGATCGATTTTTTTTGCGATAAGAGACTCTTTCTGCGCTTCTTCAATTGGATCTGTCGGCACTCTGAAAGGTAATTTAACAATGATCACAGAGCGCAAAGCGTCGCCCGGAACGTCCACTCCTTCCCAAAACGAATCTGTTCCAAAAAGAACAGAATCCTTTTTCGCTTTAAAACGCTCGAGTAATATGCTTCTTGCTGCATCTTGTTGCTTTAAAAAGGGAAATTTATGATAAGGCGCAACAAGATCATAAACAGCCCTTAACATCTCGTAGGATGTAAAAAGAACAAAAGCACCGCCTTGAGAAGCTTCAATTGCAGAAGAAATTGCTGAAGCTGCAGCTTTCAAAAAAAATGGAGAAGCAGGATCTGGAAAATCTGTCGGAACTGCAAAAAGAGTCCTTTTAGCGTAATCAAAAGGGGATTCATAAATTTTTTCGTTTGTGCTTTCAATTCCAAGACGAGAACGCACATACTGAAAATTTTTATTGGAAGAGAGTGTTGCACTACAAAGAATCGTTGTTGCAAGCACATCAAAAAGATTTTCTTTTAAAATAGAAGAAACATCTAAACTCGACTCAATCAAATTTGAACTAAAATAAGATGCCTCTGCAAGCCGCACCTGTTCAGCTGACTCTTCCCCCTCAAAAAAGCTTTTTAGCACGTCTGCTGCCTCCTCAAGCCTTCCTGCAACATTTGCGATCTCTGTTGTAGAACTCTTGTCATTTACAGCTTCTACGAAAGAAAACAATCCTTCTGAAAACGTTGTTAAAGAAGTTTTAAGAGATAAAAAGGTGTTTTTAAACTCTTCTCTTTCAGATCGAAAACGTTTACGCCCACTAATGGGCAAAAACATTTTTATCGCTCTAAAAGCCTCGTCGATTGAAGCCGCTAATTGATTTTTCTCTAACGGTAAATCAATTTCAATCTGGTGTGAAAGCAGATTGAATTTTTCAGTTGTCAGTTTTTGTCTGAGCCTTAAGCGATGTTTTTCTGTAAGAATGGATGCAAGCGCACGCAACAAACCAAACCCTTCAACCCTTTTTGAAAGACATTCTAAAGCTACCTGTTCAAAGTGGTGCGCTTCATCAATAATCAACCGGGTAAATCCAGGAAGGATTTTACGCTCATCATCGACACTCTGTTTTTTCTTTATAGCAAGATCGGTCAACAAAAGATGATGATTCACAACAAGAATTTGCGCATCTTCTGCAGTTTTACGCGCTTTAAAAAAAAAGCATTCTCTATAATGAGGGCAATGCACATGGCTACAAGAAAGAGATTCTGCTTTAACTTGATCCCACACATCGGCTGTAACAGAAAATTCCATTTCAGAACGACATCCCTCTTTTGCTGTATTTTCAGCAAAAAGACGTAAAGGGTGATCGGGATGTTCATCCAATTTTTTTAAACAGATGTAATTGCTCATCCCTTTGACTAATACAGCTTTGAGATCTGCACCGACAGCTTTCAGTAGAAAAGGAATATCTTTTTTAAGAAGTTGCTCTTGAAGAGCAATCGTATGAGTTGAGATAACAGTTTTTTCTTTGCAATTTAAAGCCCAGATAACAGCAGGAACAAGATAAGCTAAACTTTTACCGACACCGGTGCCAGCTTCTATCAGCGCTACTTCTTCTTGTTCAAAGCTGCGCAAAACATGTTCTGCCATGGAAAGCTGTCCTTCCCGCGCTTCAAAAACACCGAAAAGACGTGCTAAAGGACCTTCTTCTGAAAAAATTTCCTGAAGAAGGTCCTTTCTAAACTTCATTCCCCTTCCAACAGGTCGAGAAAGGCTTGAAGCTGTTTTGAACGTGTTGGATGGCGCATTTTTCTAAGCGCTTTCGCTTCAATCTGACGCACCCTTTCCCTTGTCACTTTAAAACGAACACCCACTTCTTCAAGGGTTTTTGGTTTACCATCGACAAGACCAAAACGCTCAATTAAAACTGTACGCTCTCTTTCAGTAAGTGTTGCAAGGACCTCTCCGAGCTTATCTTTTAAAATAGCATAGCCTGTAGCTTCGGCAGGGGACTCAATCGCTGTATCTTCAAGAAAATCTCCGAATTGACTCTCGCCACCATCTCCAACTTCTGCTTGTAAAGAGATCGGATGCTGGGCGATTTTATAAATTTCGCGCACCCTTTCAGGAGTTAGGCCAAGCTCTGCTGCAAGTTCCTCAGGAGAAGGCTCACGCCCTGTTTCCATCATCAATTTTTTCGCGCCGCGCAGCACTTTATTGATCGTTTCAATCATATGCACAGGAATACGAATCGTACGCGCCTGATCCGCAATTGCGCGTGTCACAGCTTGTCTAATCCACCACGTAGCATATGTTGAAAATTTATAGCCGCGTCTATATTCAAACTTCTCAACAGCTTTCATAAGACCCATATTTCCTTCCTGAATCAAATCAAGGAAAGAAAGGCCTCTATTCGTGTATTTTTTTGCAATCGAGATAACAAGACGAAGATTGGACTCAACCATCTCCCGCTTTGCTTCCTGGCTCTTATCCATCCAGCGCTGAAGCATACGGACATCTTTTTTGAACTCTTCAAGTGTTCTTCCGGCAGCAAGTTCTCTCTTAGAAAGTTTTCTTTGCACAGCGACAAGTTTTGCTGCAGCAAATTTGTTTCTTTCCGCACGAGGCGCCAACTCCTGCATCTCTTTTTCAAGAACAAGAAACCTGTCATAAGCTGTTAAAATGACCTCGCCAAAATCTTCGATGATATTATGACGGCAGTGCATTCTGCGCAGATAAGCCTGCGTACGAATCCTACACTTCTCAATTTCTTCAGAAATTCTGACTTTATCAACTTTCTTTAATTTAGGATCGCGCAGCTCAAAAAGAAAGTTCTCAAGATTGTCATCTTCCTTTTTCAACAGAGCACATAGCCTAGGAAGGAGACTGAAATACGCTTGCTTATCACCAACTTCTTTTTCAGCAATGATTTTATCAAACCGCTCTTTAGCGCTAATCAAATAGTAAGCACAAGACATCGCTTCTCGATTAGAGTAGCGAAATCTCATGATAATTTTTTCGATCTGGATCTGAGCTTTCTCAATCCGTTTAGAGATCTCAACCTCTTCTTCTCGTGTAAGAAGGGGAACCGACCCCATCTCTTTTAGGTACATCCGCACAGGATCATCAGAAGTGCCTTCAGAGCGCCTGGGGAGACCTTCAAGCTCTTTAGCTTCCTTTTTACGCTCTTTCTGACGTTCCACCTCAACTTGGTTTAGGACTTGGATGTCCATCCCACTTAAAAAAATCAACACTTGGTCAATTTGCTCAGCGGAATCAAACGTCATCGGCAGAATTTCATTAATCTCCTCATACGTGATATATCCCTGCTCCTTCGCTATCGCGACGAGCTCTTCAATCTTCTGCTGATGTTGTTGATTAAATAAATTTGTAAAAGTCCCTTTACTCATCAAGCCTCATTCAGATACAATTTTACCGTACAAGGTGCAACAAATTTGTTGTTAACCCCAAGTGAATTCAAAATTTGGAGTTTTAGCAAAGCTGGCGCCCCAAATTTGAACCAGGCGAAGCCGGCGTCGAAGCAGAGCCTGTGTAAACACAGGTTCGATACAGACGGATTCAAAGTTGGGGATGCCAGCGCAGCCAAAAACCAAATTGTGAATTCACTTGGGGTTAAAGTCAACATGCAATTCTATGCTTTAGACGGCGATTTCCCTATTCTAGCGTCTTGCGCCCAAAAACAAAAGGACTATTGCTGTCCTGAATGTCATAGCGTCATTAGAGTGCGTAGCGGCCCTCACCGTCAAATTCATTTTTACCACGTAAAAAGCGCAAAAAACTGCAGCCAACATAAAAAAAGCTTAACACATTTGCATATTCAATGGTTATTGCAAACACGGCTTCCTCCTGAAACAGCCTTCCTCGAATACCGATTTCCTAAAATCAGAAGAATTGCGGATGTCTTTTGGAAAAGTGAGGGGATTGTCTTTGAAGTTCAATGCTCTCCCATTTCTCAAAAAGAAGCAGAAGAGCGTTGTCATGATTACCGAAGTCTAGGTCTAATTCCCGTATGGATCCTTCTTGATCACAGATACAACCGCACCTACTGTTCTCTTGGAGAACTTTTCTTAAGGCAAGGCCCTTGCTATTTTTCAAACAGAGAAGGTTTTTTCTATGATCAATTAGAGACTTATCGAGGAGCTCGCAGAATTTTTCGAGGCCCCAAATTAAAGGTAGACATTACAAAGCCTAAAACTTTACCTTGTTTTCACTTTGAAGGCGACCTCATTAGCCGTTACGGGGGTCAACAAAAAGCAACAACCCTCACTAAAACTTCATTTTCCATCATCCAATTTGTAAAACGGCTTTACACATCATTTTTCCATCTACTTTTAGAAAATGTAAAATAACGGAGAATCAAAAAATAAATAAACACCCCTAAAGTCAACAACGCATAAAGACATTTTTTAAACGGAAACATTTTTTGAAGACTTGACTGCTTAGGATCTTTGGGATTATACCAAGCCTCCCAACTCATCTTCTCCCATTTCTCCAAATCCTTTTCGGCAGCAGGTCTATTTAGGTAATGCACCCTATCAAACAGCGTTTCCCCCTCGTAAATCTGCCCATTTACTCTATAAGAATAATGCCCAGAAATCACATACCGGGAAGGGTTCTCTTCCTCTACTTTAAAAACATCGACAATAGCTACCGTTTTAGCCTCAAGTTTCAGATAATTCCAAACTCCCATTAAAGCCAAAACAGAAAACCAGAGGGTGATCCCAGCTGTTATAAAAACTAATAAAACCCAAACTTTATTGACTAAATCACGCTTCATACAGTAGAATACCCACTTAAGAACCATTTTTTAAGGAAACACTTATCATGGCAAAAGAAAAAAAAGTAGAAAAGAAAAAACGTCCAACAGCTTTAAAGAGAGATCTACAAAGCGAAAAGAGCCGGGTCCAGAATAAGCAATTCCGCTCACGCGTGAATACAGCGATCCGTGGTTTTGAAAGCGCTCTCACATCTAAAGATCCTGTTGCAACAAAAGACAACCTCAGCAACGTCTACAGCTTAATCGACAAAGGCGTCAAAACCGGCATCTTCAAAATGAACAAAGCCAACCGCATGAAGTCCCGCCTCACCATCCGTACAAAATAATAACATGCTTTGTAGCACGGGCTTTAGCCCGTGATTTTTCCTTTTGACCTCCTCTAAGACGCAGGTTAAACCTATTCCAATCTTTCTTTGACTCCCGATAAGCGTTTGGATGAGCGCTGTAGCGCCATACGGATAACATCTCTATCGCCATCGATAAGGATCGTTTTTTTAGCTCTAGTAATTGCTGTGTAAAGCACTTCTTTACCAAAAACCTCTGAGCCTACGGGTACTAACAGTAATACTTTGTCATACTCGCTTCCCTGACTCTTGTGCACAGAAAGCGCATAAGCGTATTCAAAAGAGGGCAGAAGGCTTAATCCAATTTTTTTTCCTGAAGAGAAAAAAGCATAGCTTGCTGTTTTCTCTGAAAATGCACGGATCAGAACTCCTGCGTCTCCGTTAAATAACCCAAGATTATAGTCATTCTTTGTGATCAATATAGGAACCGCTAAAAATGCATCCGGTTGCATTTTTTCTAGAAAATAACGAAAAATGAGCTCATTGAGCGTATCTACTCCAAAAGGACCTTTGCGGACGCAGGAAAGAATCTTAAATTTTTCTAATGCATGCAATAGTTCTTTATAAGATCTTTCCTCATAGAAAGGTCCAGGAAAGTTTTCTATAACTTCTTTCCAAAGATCACAAGAAGTGATTTGCGGCAACACACCATCTACATCTGCTTCATTTACAGCTTTTGCAAGAGAAATGATTGTTTCTTCGCTAGAGCGTAAACACTGTGTTAAAGAAGCACAAGGAACCTTTCCGCTCTCTTTTAAATCAGTAAAAAAACTACCCGACTCTACAGCAGATAATTGATCGCCATCTCCCATAAGAACAAGACGCGCGCGATCTGGAATGGATGCAACTAAATGTGAAAAAAGGGCAGCGTCGATCATAGAACATTCATCAATAAGAATTAAATCAGCAGAAATAATGGACCCTTCTTCAAGAAACGTAGAATTTTGAGAAAGGCCAAATAGCGCATGTAAAGTAGCTGTACGAACATTTTTTGAAGATTCAAAAGCTGATTCCAACCTAGACACAGCTTTACCAGTAGGAGCTGCTATGATAACTTCTGCTTCAGAAAATTTTTCTAAGTAAGCCTTAACAAGATGAACTGCTGTATACGTCTTTCCCGTTCCAGGTCCGCCTGTAATTAAAACCAACGGATGCTCAAAAGCTAACTTCACCGCATTTTGTTGCTCAACATTTAAATTCTCCAAATGAGGCATTGGTACTTGTTCTACTTTTTTGGATAAAATCTGTTTTACGAATTTAAGAAAACGTGTTTCAAACACCCAATTTTTCTGCAAATAATAGTTGTCATTAAATTTACACAGAGGAGTTCTAGGAATAAGGTCTTCAGGATTATCTGCCACTATTTTTTCAGGAAGCGCTCCCTCTTCAATGTGCACACATAAATTGCCTTCCAGTGCAGACTCGAGTATTTTATTGATGAGCGCTTTTTCAGATTCTGTTCCTTCTGGATAAATAGCCTCTGCAAAATAATCTGTTAGCATGAGCCTATCCCACTATTTCAAGATTTTGATTTTTCAGAATTTTTTTGCGAGACATACTTGAATAAGTAGACCAAAAAAAAATTCTGAAAAATAGGAAAAAAGACGCAAAAAGCGAATTCTTAGAATAGTGGGATAGGCTCATAAATGCTCCGGAAGAATTGTATAAACAGCAGGACCTCTTAAGAAAATATAAAAAGCCCCTCCACATTCAAGAGAAAAGTTTTCAAAATACCTCTTTAGCGCTTCAGCATAAATAGAGGCCTGTAAAAAATAATCACACGCATGCATTACTTTTTCAAGCGATGCTGTAGAGTAATCGGGAAGAAGATTCGACTTCCAATCAATAAAATAATATTTACCTTCATGAATGAACGTGAGATCGATAAATCCTTTGATTCTATTTCCTTCACGCGGAAATAAAAACTCCATTTCTTGAAAAATGCATTCTTTAGGAATATTTTTTAACACAATATATTTGCCATCTTCTATCTGCAATGGGTGATCCAAAAGAGGAGAAATCATTTCTAAAATTTTATCTTCCCATCCAACAAGAGGTGTGGAGTCAATTTCCTCCTGAATCACTTCCATCAAATCCTGAGAAGATGAAAAAACTCTTTCAATGATTTTATGAAGAAGATGTCCCGTTTCTGCGCCGGGGGGAAGATCTCCCTCTTTTACTTCTACGCTCTCTTGAGATTTTTTCTTAGCAAGTGATGAAAAAGAACTTAAGAAAAAAGGAGTCCCTGGCACTCTACCTTCTGGTAATGGAGGAAGAGGTTCTGCTTCTATCGCTTCTTGCATTGTAAGCATAAAGTTAGACTCTTCTAATTTTGAGTAAGAAATATCAGCTGTTTGTTTTAGTGTATTTAGTGCTTGAAACATATCGGGGCCTAAATTTTCACAAAAAAGTTCACAGGGAGCGTTAGCGGGGGATCCTTCTATATCTCTTGCAAGGGCTACATAGACTCTTTGCTTAGCTCGTGTGAGCGCCACATAAAACTGCCGCAACTTCTCTTCACTTTGCTCTTTTAACACCTCCTGGCATGCTCTATCTTCTGCATTAAATTTAACTAATTTGTTATTAATTTTAACATATTCTTCCTTCTGTTCATGACGAGAAGCTATTCCTAAGGCAAAAACAAAATCAAATTCAAGCCCCTTGCTTACATGTGTTGTCATAATAAGCACCTTGCCCTCTTCATCTTCTTCTCGAAGTTTTAATCTCTCCTCTTCATCTATGTTTTCTCTTTCCATCTCTTCAAGAAAACAAAAAGGGTCTTGCGGCTCAGTAAGGAGCAGTTCAACCCATTGTCTAAAAGCACCCGACCAACTCTTTTCTAAAGAACATTCTGAAAAAAAAGAACCCATCATTTTTCCAAATCCATCAGTAATCAAAAGATGATGCCATTGATGAAAAAGAGTTTTAATTTTTTCAAAACGAGGATCATGAAGCGCTTCCTTAACTTCTTCAGCAGTCCAGCCAAAAAGAGGACCTGCAAGGGCGCGTCTAATCAAAGAAAAATCCCGCGGATCTCTCACTGCAAAAAGAAGATCCCGAAGAGCGATATAACTTTCAGAATCCACAAGACTTTGACTGCGCTTTACAATTGCACGAATATTCCACTTCTCTAAAAATTCTTGCATCCGTTTTGCTTGAAAACGATCTTTGACAAGTACAGCACAACTTGGGCTCCCTTTTAAAGATTGAATTTCTTGTGTGATAAAAGGGAAAAAAAGATCTTCCTCCATTTGTGTCGTAGGCCAACTTTTAGATCTTCCTTTAACCGATTCTGCAATAAAGAAATGAACTCTACCTCTATCAAAATCTAACAAAGGCACAGTTTCTTTTTTCCCAGCAAAAACGCGCATCATATCAAGGCAATCAAGCCATGCTGGGGAAAAAAGAAAAAGTTCATTAAGAGCATGCACAAGTGCTGGATCTGATCTGTAATTCGTATCAAGAAATGCTAAATTTTTAACATCAATCTTAAGCTTAGCTTTTTTATATGTTTTAACATCAGCGCTTCGAAATGCGTAAATCGATTGCTTAGGATCGCCTACTAAATAAAATGCTTTTATTTTCTTAAGAAAAAGGCGTTCTAAAATATCCCATTGCAGAGGATCTGTATCTTGGAATTCGTCAATGATGGCGCTTAAGTATTTTTTCTGCACTCTTTCAATGAACAAGGGATTGTCTAAGCAATTCGACATTTTTTGAAGAAGTTCATCCGGAAGCGTTTTTCCTTTTTTCTCGTTCCATATCATTTGACAGCTCCTAGCAATACGCATACCAAGAAGCGCTGGATCCTTTCCCTCATTTATAAAGGGAAGTATTTCATCCCGCATCCATTCAAAAAGACCTTTATAATGAAGCTCTAAAGACTTGGCTCTCACTTTGAGATTATCTGTCCTTACTTTTTCTAAAAACAGCTCCTTTTCTTTTAAAAGAAGATCAAATTCACAACTGCTACACCTTTTATTCTCTAAAATAGCGCTTAAAAGTAGTGCTTGAGTCTCAAAAGATGCATTTGTCATTTGTTTATAACAAATCTTAAGTTTTTGGAAGTCTTCTAAAAATTTCTCCTTTTCAATGTGCGGAAGCTCTAATAATTTATTTTGAAATTTTTCAAAAAGAGTATTAAAACAATCAAACTCTTCGATCTCTGCATTCTTTTCAAGAAGGGTCATAATTGTAGATATTAACTTCGAAAATTTATGCCCACTTTTTTTTAAAAGATGATACAGCTGAGTCGTGCTATATTGTTGCGGATGAAGATTTGTTCTAAAAAAATCCTCAACAACACCTCTTAAAGCTCCTTTATGATCACTAGAATCTGGACACCCAAGCTCCATCGACTCTTCAGCTTCAAAAACATGCTCTGACAGCATCCTGTAACAAAAACCATGAATCGTAAATACCTGCATCTCATCAGCAAAAGCAAGCGCATTTTTAAGACAAAAAATTGCACGCTTAGGACCTATTTCTAATTGTTTTTTAAGATAATCAAAATCTGTAACTCCTGTTTCTAAAGCCTTAAGAGCGCTTT
>JAZKBL010000035.1:0-14363 GCA_040388665.1 Chlamydiota bacterium | reverse complement strand
ATAACCTCGCGGATACGGGATCATTCTGACACGTTGAGCGAATGCGCATCTTAAGCTCTCTTGTTGCAGCCTTTGTAAAAGTGACAACTAAAATTTGAGGAACTGTGAGTGGCGCGTCACTTTCAATGAGTAAGCGCACATAAAGATGTTCAATGGCAAACGTCTTCCCCGTTCCAGCAGATGCTTCTAAAAATCTTGTCTGAAAAACATCTAATGAGCGCTCTAAAACATCAAATTTCATTTTTCGACCATTCTAAAAATGAAGAAAATAAAGAACGCAAACATTCTTGCCAATTTGCAAAAACAATCTCTGCTTGCGGCAAGGAATCCTTAAGTCTCAGCCATTCTAGATACTCATCTGAGATCCATTCATTGTCATTTTTTTTCAAAGCTTTATCTAAATCATCCGGCGTTCCTTCCAAAAGAGCCTTTGCACACTCTGGCATGAGCGGGGACGCAAACTGTAGACAAAGTTCGTAATACTCTAAATAATCGGCTAAAAGTCGTGCAGGATCATTTTTTGGAGGAGAGATTCGTTTACCAGCCTTAAGCAGCAATAAATCTTTATTGGCATCTTTATTTGATGAATGAAGAAAAAGAAGATAAGAGGGCCATACCTTAATAAGATCATTGATGGTTTTTTCACCATAATAGAGAAACCCTTCTTCTGTTACATTTTCTAAAACTCCCTTAATACATACGCGCCTTCCATCTTTTAATGAAATAACAAGCGGGTTTTTAGAAAAATTTCGTGAACTTACTTCTTTAAAAGAAAAAACCCTAGATTTTTCCATCTCCTCACCGATTTTAAGAGCTGTAATCCCCTTGAAAGAACCAAGCGGCATATTTGCTTGAAAACGAGATGTGCAAAGAACCTCTTCAAGGGGTCTCTTAAATGCTTCATGACGCAATTGCGCTTTTATAAAATTAGGAATGATGAACTCTTCATCTTTTTCTTTGGAGCGTTCCAAATAAATCTTCAGAGTTTCGTGAAAATACAATTTTAGAGGATGCTTGGCGCATTTTTCTAATTTTTTGACATCAATGATTTTTTCATCTGAAAAGTCTTTATTTTTTATTGTCGTCAATTGATAAAATTCGCGTAAAAAAGGTGGAGAAGGATCTTTTTTTAAAAATGTTAGTTGTGGAAACTTTTTCAGAGTTATCAGGGACTTTTGAACAAAGAAAAAAAGCTCTTGAACAGGCAGTGAAGGGGATTGTAATTTGTGGTCTTTTGATGAAAGAAACACATAGCTTAGGATAAAATATTTTTCTGCTGAAAAAATCATTTCTAGGAATAAATAACGATCCTTTTCGCTTTTTGTAGGAGCCTTTAAAAGTATTTCTGAGAGGGGATCTGCTTTTTCCATCCGCGGAAAGCCCCCCTCCTGTACACCTAAAATCCATGTCACTTTTTTAGGCACCGGGGAGCCTTTCGGGAAAGAAGAAAAAAGGACGCTTTGCAAGTGCGCTGTTTTATAACTACCGGTTGAAGCTGTGAACAAGTTTTCCACAACCCGCTTGATGCTAAAAAATTCAAATACTGGATCTTGTAAATTTTTAACCTTTTGAAACAGCTGATCCATTTTTTTAAGCAGGCTAAAATCTTCATCTTTTAATGCAAAATAAGAGCGCGCAAGTCGATTAAGCAATTGATGCCACGAAGCAATCGACAAGTGACTTCCATCAAAAAGGGGCTTTAGATCCTTATTTAGACCATGCATTACATCTAAAAATGTTCCAAGAAGCTGGCTGTCGCTTAAATTTACCAAAGTAAGTCCCGGATCTAACATAGCTAAACCTTTAAGAAGTTGTTCAAAACTTCTCTTCCAAGTACCCAGGTCAGTTTCTTCGATCATTTTTTTCCCAAGCAAACACTCTCGCTGGGCACTGTCCATGCCCCATCTAACAGATGTTTTTTCCGTCCAACTTCTAATTTTTTCTAAATCACTCTCAGAAAAAGAAAATTTCGCAGCGAACAAAGGGTTTTCAAATAAATGAAATATAGAAATAGGATCAAAACGGTGTTCAGGAAGGCTTAAAAGCTGCATAAATCCTTTAGCAAAACAACTTTCAAAGCTAAGATCTAAACCGCTTAAGGAATAGCTAATCGAAGAGCTTTCTCTTCCAAAAACAAGATGAATCAATGGCGCATAAGAATTGATATCACTTGTAATAACTTGAATCTCTTTTGGCTCAATTCCCTCGCGCAACATCAGTTCGTGAAGCACTGTATAAAGTTGCTCAACTTCTTGAAGCTGAGAATTCGCTGCATAAAGTTGAATAGAGTCATCATCAGACTCTTTTTCAAAAGGCTCTAGTTCCAATACACTTCTTTTGACTTTTTCCAAAAGTGTGTCTCCTTCTATCGGAATGTACCTTTCTTCACTTTCTACATCTTCAAACTGTTTCAAAAATATCCTTCCTAATTTACCCATATTCGCAAGAAGGGGATTTTGGTCCTGTAAATACTCTTCAAGAGTATCTTGAGCTCTTAAATGTAATTTTTCCTTAAGACGAGCTCTTTCTTTATCACTGCACACATCTTCCCAAAATTCTTGACAAGGAGACAAAAGATAAAATGTCGCTTCTCGTTGTTTAAAACAGTCAGTAAAAAATTTTGGCAAAAAATTAAAACCTAACAGATGCCACTCGTATCCTTCAGGAAGAATGAATCTAAAATCAAAATGCTTCCACAGCTCCTGTTGCCATCCTTTCTTATTTAACCATTCTTGTAGGTGCTCCTCGCCATAAAAGGCGTAATGCAAAAAGGTATGCGCTAATTGATTACAAAACATTGAAAGAGGTGTTTTTGATCTCTTAAGATAACGCTCAAGCGGAGCAAACAATGGTTCCATTCTTAATTGCTCAATCAAATATTCTAAATTTAATGAAAGTTCCACATCTGTTGTAAAATGATTTGCCATCAGTTGTGAAAGTGTCACAACTTCCATTCCCATTGCAATATTGCTTCTTGTATATTCAGCAAGACGCAAAAAAAGATAATTTCTTAAATTTGTATCAGGAACAATAATTTTGCGTTTTGTTATCTTCGCAAATAGCCTTTCAGCTATAGCGTCGATCAAAGAGTCTATCTGATTGCTAAGAATTACGGTTGTCTGCATTATTTGCGAAATGCTACCATACATATTTGTATATATTAAAAACTTAAAGAAACACTACCAATGAAATTTTTTTTTCGCTCCAGATTTCACACATTAAATTGCTGGATCTCCAAACTACCTGGATTTTCTAAGCAAAAAAATTCAATCGCCTTTCTCAATACCGCCCAATTTCTTGGTGTCTTAAATGACAATATCTTTAAACTTGCCATGGTTTTTCTTCTGATCGAATCGCTTGGCCAGACACAAGCAAGCAACATCCTTTCCGCGGCAGGGGCGATCTACGTCATCCCCTTTCTTCTATTTTCCTCAGCAGCGGGCATTCTTGCCGACAGGTTTAGTAAACAGAGACTTCTTGTCGCTATGAAGGGAGCAGAAATTGTCATCATGACCCTCGCTCTTTTTGTGTTCGGTTGGCGGAGCGAATGGGGCAGTTATACGCTTCTTTTTTTCCTATCTATGCATAGCGCTTTATTCGGCCCCTCGAAATATGGAATTATACCAGAACTTGTTTCAAAAGAAAACATCTCACGTGCAAATGGACTAATTACCTCATTCACTTATCTTGCGATGATCTTAGGGACCTTTCTTGCTTCTTTTCTGACAGACATCACACATTATAACTTCGTCCTTATCGCAGGCTTTTGTTTAGCTGTTGCCTTTGCTGGATTTATTAGCGCCTTTGGTATACGAAAGACGCCATCACAAGGCTCAGATAAAAAATTAAATCCTTTTTTTGTCTCAGAAATTTACAAAACTCTTAAATTTTGCCGCGAAAGAAAGCATTTACTGCCAGCAATCTTTAGTGCAGCTTTCTTTTTATTTTTAGGAGCCTTCACACAACTAAATATCATTCCCTTTGCCATGCAATCACTTGGATTGTCTGAAGTTGCGGGGGGGTACCTTTTCCTTTCAACAGCACTCGGCATCGCTTTTGGCGCCTACCTCGGAGGAAGAGCTTCTCGCAAGCGGATCGAACTCGGTCTTTCCTGCGTAACAGGTCTTATCATGTCCTTCCTTCTATTTGCTCTCGCTCTCTTCCCTCATCATCTCTACTTCGTCATCTTTTGTTTAGTTCTTATCGGCATCTGCGGTGGAACATTCATCGTTCCTTTTGAATCTTTCATCCAAATCTCAAGCCCAGATGAAAAGCGGGGACAAGTGATTGCAGCAGGAAACTTTCTTAGTTTTACAGGCGTCCTCATCGCTTCTTTCACCCTTTTCTTCTTCAGTCAAGTCCTCGGCATCACTTCCGCCGCAGGCTTTGCATGCGTTGGAGTCGTTACACTCCTTGTGACTTGCACTTTATTTTTGCGTCTTGCCGATCATGCACTACCCTACTTGGCAAGAAAAGTTGTCAATCCGTTTTACAAAGTAAAAACAAAGAACATAGAATTGCTTGAAAAGTCTCCAAACGCGCTGCTCATGCTTCAAAAAGCCTCCAAATCAGAAATCCTTCTTCTTCTCTCCATACTTCCCGATACCCGCCTCTTTCTCATCGAAGAAACCCCTTCATTTTTTGGCAGATTTTTCTATAACATCACCTCGGTTACACCAGGTATCACACAAGAACAGATCGCATCTTTTCTGAAAGAAGGCGAAAGGGGATGCGTTTTTCTTAAAGAAGACTACACAATGGAGCCTCCAAAAAAGACCTCTTTTTTCAAGGAGCTTTTTACTCCAACCACGTCTCTTTACATCCAGATTTCTAATACCAACAAAGAAACGACAATCACCTTCTTACAAAAATCTTGAACTTGCATAAATTATGCTTATTTATTATAGTATAGTTATTATGCACACTCAGCTCATAAAATTTTCTAGACACCATTCCTTCCGGGGTTAATTCCCCATCAGTATTGTTATTTATCAAAAAATTAATTTTAGATTTTTTTAAAAGTTTACAAAACAAGGAATTACTATGTCTCATTCTATTTTTAAAAGCTGCTCTTTTTCTTTAGAGCCTCTTCACAATCAAGCACAGGAACTCTCAATTGAGTTTCTTAACGAAGAAACTAACCTTTTCTCTAAAAAAACATTCCACTTCTACAAAGAAGATTCTTTTGTAGAAGAACAAGAGATTTTTGATATTTGTTCTCAAAACGGGATTTGCAGAGAACCTCTTCTTGATAAACTATTTCAAAATCGTGATGTTCAAGATACAAAAAAGATCCTTAAGGTTGCTGAAGAAAAAAACGCTGAAGGAATCAAGATCTTTACCCTTGATTTGAAAGATGAAGAACTGGGGTATCTTCGGACCCACGATTTCAACCTGCGAATCGATCATATCTAATTTCTTCAAAGAAGAATTGAATCAACAATGTCATACACGTGCCAAAAAGATGCACGGTTTCTTTCACAAGAAACTCGATTTTATTCTCAATGAAGGAAGTCTGAAACAAGATCTTCTCAAAAACGGAGGATTCTCTGAAGAAGAAATTTGCTATTTGCAAATACATACCCCCGATTTCTGCCAGATCACCGAATTTTTCATGAACGGCTTTAAGCTTGGCATGCACACAGCAGAATTTTCTGCAGACAAGTACATTGTCCCCTTATCGACCGCTTCTTTTACTTCGTTCACAAAAAGCACAGTATTTTTACCCCCATCCTACGCGAAGATCTACTCTTCTCTCGCTACTGGAGTTCCGGGCGCTCTAAAAAACTGCTTTGAAGTTTCACGCATATTTGAACCTAAAACCAAGGTAACAACATTGAGCGTAGGAGTGAAAGTATGAACCATTATTTAGCAGAAGCGTGTGAAAATACTTTTCTATTATTTGATTGTTTAAAAACACAATCTTTAGATTCTAAAACTTTAAAAAAGGCGCATGAGCGCCTTAAAGAATCCAATAGAGATGACGCTATTATTTTGGTACATGGCATAAACGAAGAACACTCTTTTACAGCCCAAATAGTCGTTCTTGGACTCGATGGTGTGTTAGCAGAATTTTGCGGCAACGGTGCAAGAGCCGCTGCTGCTTTTCTTTTTACTCATTATCCAAAAAAAGAACGCTTGTTTTTGAGAACAAAGTATGGGAAACATCAAATTTTTAAGCATTCTGATGGAAGCTACTCCATCCTTCTTCCTCCAGCACAATTTCCATCCCGCAGCCAGTTTCTTCCAAACGGAGCACCTCTTGGCTTTCATTATGTAGAAGTCTTCGAGCCTCATCTTATTTTTGAAGGAAACATCAGTGATAAGGAGCTCATGGACATTGGTTCTTCACTGAATCAAAACAAGGATCTCTTTCCTTTAGGAATCAACGTGAATGCCTGGCATCGAGTTAGAGAAGACTCTCTTTTTGTTAAAACTTACGAAAGGGGGGTACAGCGCTTAACAAAATCTTGCGGCAGCGGATCCATTGCTTGCGCCTCATTTTACAAAAAGAAGGGAAGGGTAGCTATTACGACACCCGGTGGTAACTTAGAAGTGACTTTTTCCTTAAACCACGTAGAACTCAAAGGTCCCTCT
This sequence comes from Chlamydiota bacterium, assembly GCA_040388665.1. Classification (GTDB taxonomy): domain Bacteria; phylum Chlamydiota; class Chlamydiia; order Chlamydiales; family Rhabdochlamydiaceae; genus DAHVFY01. Next base: position 7,766 of record JAZKBL010000035.1, on the reverse strand, counting down.
TTTTTTATTTCTAACTAAAATAAAAAATCACAGAATGTAGCACAGACTAAAGTCTGTGCTACATATATTTAGAATAAGTAGATGAATTCGATTTCGTACTGCTTGAATCTGCGGAAGGGGCCGATGCTATTGTCAAGCGTGATCGATTGCTGCCACTGCTGCAGTAAGTTAATGTTGTTTGTGATAAGGTATTCAAGAGTCAATACGAATCCACGGTAATTGACGTTTCCGCCAGCCATTTTAGCTGTGTTTAACACACCTTTTGTCGCATAAAACCCCGAACCATCTGCATTCCCTATGCCGATTCCGTTATTGTCAAAATCAGGGATCGCTTGCGCTTGAAGAACTTGATAGTTAGCGTCAAAAGCCCAATCGTTACGTTTCTTAAGCTGTCCAATCGACAAACCAACATATCCACCTAAGTTTTGTCTTTCTTGGTGCGTAATAGAACGCTTCTTTGCAGCTGTATTGCACAAGCCCGCTGCATAAATTAAGGTCACCTTATCCAAGAATCTTGGAATGAATTTATATCCCAAGATCACTTGAGATACGACAAAGTCAAATTTTTCATTCTCAAAAGAGTGAGGGTAATTTTTTGCAGCCCAATCAATAATGGAGTATTTTGCATAAAGACCTGTATTCAAAATGTCAAGAAATCCTAATTCTGCAATGTAACCGTAATGATTGCGTCTTTCATCAATGACAAAAACGCCTGCATGGACGTAAATATCGCTAATATTTTCTAAGCTCTGATCGTAACGGAATAAAATTCCATCAAAAAAAGTGCCAAATTCAAGTTTAGAATCAAAAAATGACCCCATTCTATTACGGCCAAGAATAACATCGCATGTAAGAGTCTCTCTTTCAAAAGCTCTAAATCCAATAAAAGCGCGTTCAAGCTTTAGTTTATTAAATGTTCCACCAAAAAGACCGGCATCATTATCGAATTCTAATTTCACTGATGCCCATGTACGGTCAGTGCGGTAGTCAAACATCAGGTTCACTTCAACATCATATGCTTGAGCAGGGAGAATATCGCCGCCAAATTTAGGCGCTCCTTGACCACGCTGTTTAATACCATTTCTTGTTTCATTTGTCGTTTGGAATTCAGCGCGTACTTCACCGCTAATTGATAAAGCCCCGCCTTTTTCACCAATAGTTACTTGCCGTTTTGAATAAACCCATTCACGCAATGCTTGAAGATCTGATTCATCAACATCGCCTTTATCAATCGTGTCTGCGCAAAGACTGCCGGTAAAAATTAAGGCTGCACTAAAAAAGAAAAAACGACGAAAACAATTCATGACTTAAGCTCCAAAGAAATCTTTATTTCGGTATAGATCCTAAAGATTTCGCTCATTATCAGCAAGCCTAAAACTTGATGTTACCGGCAATTGTTAAAGACTCTTCACTGAATAAACGAACTTCAAGATTTAGATCAACTACCTTAGAAGCTGTCAGCGAACATCCGAGAGCTAGTCCAACGCGTTCTTGACTTTTCATTTTAAACTGTCTATGCCCAAGCTGCATATTTGAACTAACATGTCTAAAAACCGATTCTGCTACAGAATAAGAAACTCCGCAGTAAGGTTCGAACATCTCTATACGATAAGAAAGAAGTGCTGCCACTTGCCACTCCCAATACTTCATTTTTGCATCTGTTGAAAAACTCTCCCCGTTGATAGCATTGAAGCGAATTGGAAGATCTGCATACTGATAGGATCCAGAACACCCAATATTCACATCACCCCATGGGAACAAAAGAACACGGCCTCCAGCGCCCCATGTTAACGCGTCGCCAGCTTGAAACTCGCGCCGTTTCTCATCCCGATGAGGGCGAAAAGCTGTATAAGCGCTCATAGCGCCAACAGATCCAAAAGCTTCGATACGATCCAGAAAATTCAATGTTGCAACCCCTTGATTCATCCGAGAACTGAACTCGTCAACAAGACAATGCACTCCGCTTGTCGCCTCCAACCGTCTGTTAAAAATAAAATCTCCCTGATAGCCAATTTTTAATCCAATCGAACTGTTCGGAGCAAAAAATAATCCCTGATCAATGAGTTCAGGCTCATCTGGATTTCCACAATAAAGAGCCTCTACAGCCCTCATTGCCAAAAGTGCAAAAGACAACGCACCAATAATTCTCATATTATACACCTTCAGTTATCGATATTGATAAGGGCGAGTAAAAACTCCCCAAGATTTTTTTTGTTTGCCGTTAACATAAGATTTCCATTGATACATCGGCATACCATAAGCGCCAGTGCGGTCCGTGCGCCAAAGCTCTAAAGATAATGTTCCGGGATTTACAAGAAAAGCAAAGAAGAAATTAGGCCAATTTGTATCTGCAAAAATTAAAGGAGGCGGCGGCGCCAAACCTGCAGACATTGCACCCGCTGCAACGATTTTATGGATATCATGAGAAAAAAAAGGAGACCCTTGAGCGCGAAGACAACAAGCTTTGACTTGGTCTAAAAGATCTCGTTTTGATAGCCATGGCGTAGAGGGCTCTGGAATACCTTCTAAGGCATTTTCTAAATGTGGATGAGAATAAATGGAACGCACAGCTTCCTTCCATTTTGTAAAAGGAGTAAGGGGCAGCATTTCAAATAAAAATCCATCCCACTCACTTATTAAAGCCTCTATTTTCATTTTATTTCGAAAGTCTTGTACAGAAGTAAAATTTTCTAAAAATGAAAATTCTTTCTGCCATAGATACATAAGAAAAGGAGGAAGCCTTTTTGCAAATTGATCGATGAGAAACTGCTGCTCTTTTAAAGAAAGAGAAATTTTCTTATAAAAAGCATACCTGGGGGCTACTAATTCATCGCGGACCCAAGTATAAGTAAAGCCTTCCTCACGCCACCCTTTAGCAAAAAGTTCCCAAAAAGGCTCTAAGATACACGCATGAGTAGGAGTGTACATAAGCATCCTCCGTCCATTTTCTAAAACACTCTCCGGAAGATTTTTAAGAGAATCTAAAAGAAAAATAAGAAGTTCAGTTTCACTTTCTACCCATCTTTCTTCTTCAGTAAACTCTCCTTCACGCCGATAATAAATTTTAAGAAGATGTGAAAGAGAGCCCCCGGATATATATGCCCATGGTTTATTCCTACGTTCAATAGCCGTTTGCAAAAACTCATGAGAACGCACATGCAAAATAACCTTAGTTGTTATCTCCTGAACAGCTCTTGCTCCCTCATCAAAACCGCAAGAAGCCGCAATCAAACTTTCTGTCATTCGAAAAAAATCAACAAGCGCATCTACAAACTGATCTCCATTATAAATAAAACTCCAAGAAGATGCGTCCATCCTTCCATGTTTATAGACAAGACGAAATCCTGCAGGCGTATCATCATAAATATCTTCAGAAGAAACTTCAGACATCTCCGGATCATAAATTTCTTGAAAATACTCAGGAAATTTTTCGTCATACTGCTTAATCATGAAAGAATAAAGAGAAGAATAATTTGTAGCTGCTGTATATGCTCTGTCTCTCATAGCAAGGCAAGATTGCATGTGATAAAATCGCCCTTGATAATCTGAACGAAGGCGTCTTCCTTCCGCTTCTGAAGAAGCATTTCTCAAAAGACTTTCTACAACATTCAATTGATTAAATGCAGATTCATATTCTGTTTGACATTCCTGGACTTGTTTGTTGCTTTCCTCAAGCTTCTCATTGACATATGTGTAAAGAACCTCTCCAATTCCCCCCTTTTCTTTCTCGCTAAGCCCAAGGCTCATGTACAAATTCCATCTAGAAAACTCCATTTTTGCTTCTGAAAAAGAAGCTACTGTAAACTCCCAAGCCTTAAGAAGGGGATGGTCTGTCATGACGCGAAATGTCGCTCTTGCATCTTTCTCTTTTTCTTCCATCTTAGAACCAAAATGACCAAAAAGAATCGCGCGCAAAAGCTCTTCAATAGAAAAACCTCTTCCTTTAAATTGAGCCGCAAAAGAGGCTGCAGAAGCAATTTTTTTCTCTAAACTTGACTGAGAATCGATAATCCCAACCCTGCACAGCGCAGATAAAAAGCCAGGAGCATATTCAATTTTTCCAGCATCGATTTTTTTGCGTAAATCTCCCCATCCCCAACTGGGACTCAGCGGCACTGAAAATTCTGTTCCTGCAATAACCCGTTTCAATTTTCCTGTAAATAAAAGCTCAAAAAGATCAATCAGCAACTTTTCTACTTGTTCTTCCTGAATAAGAATTGCAGGTGCTGTAGCAAAGCAGCTTCCCACATTTTGACGAAGCAATGTCAAACATGCTGCAAGAACCGACCTTCTAATATGAGCATCTGTAAGAAGCGTTTTTGGCAAAAGCTGCAGACTTTCTCTAATAAGATTTTCTGCTCCTAAAGATACAAGTGGATTTTGAAATTTTTTAATCGTTTTGTAAAGCTCTGGAAGTTTTTTCAAAATGGCTAACTGCCTCTTTAAAACAATCGCATCATTTTCTCCACTAGGATAAAGAATATAACTTTTATTTTGAAAAAATTTAATAAATTCTTCCCACTGCGCATAATCAAGCTCTCCTGCATCAGTAATCAATGCTTGTGCAATCGTGCGCGATCGATATGCAGTACGTACCCGATAACTATCTTGAAGAAGAGACCTATCTGAAAGAAAAGAAAGCTCTCCTTCCATTTTTAAATCAAAAAACACGGAAAGAAAATTTTCTTTATCAGCGCACTCAAAAAAGGTTTTTTGCAGAATCTCTTTCATATTTTTTCTATTGTCGACTACAATATAGTACACAAAAAGGTTACCACTTATGAAGATCTATTTAAAAGACAAAAAAGAAATTGAACTCCAAGAAGGAAACTCTGGAAAAGACCTCGCAGAAAAACTAAATTTACGCGGTCCGAATGAAGCCCTTGCCATGTGCGTAAATGGAAAAACAATTGATCTAGCAGAGCCCTTATCTGAAGGAGATCATGTCGTTTTATGGAATTTTGAAGACAGAGAAGGAAAAGAAATTTTCTGGCATACATCAGCCCACGTCTTAGCCCAAGCTATCTTGCGTCTTTTTCCGCAAGCAGAACCCACAATTGGGCCTCCTATTGAAAATGGGTTTTATTACGATTTTGCAAACTTAACCATTTCAGACGAAGACTTTGAAAAAATTGAAAACGAAGTAGAAAAAATTCTAAAAGAAAACTATCGCCCCATACGTTCCATATTTAAAAATAAGCAAGAAGCTTTAGAAAAATTTAAAAATAACGTCTACAAAAAAGAACTCATCCAAGGCTTTGAAGAAGGTATTATTAGCGGTTACACTCAAGGCGAGTTTTTCGATTTATGCAGAGGTCCTCATCTACCAAACATTGGGAAAATCAAAGCTTTTAAAGCTCTAAAAACATCAGGTGCTTATTGGAAAGGAGATTCAAATAGAGAAATGCTCACACGCATTTACGCCATCTCTTATCCAGACAGAAAACAGCTAAAAGATTATCTCTTTTTGTTAGAAGAAGCAAAAAAGCGTGATCATAAAATTCTCGGCCCCAAACTCAATCTTTTCTCTACGATGGAAGAAGCGCCCGGTATGCCTTTCATTCATGCAAAAGGGATGCTCGTCTGGAATCAATTGATCCATTTTTGGCGCGAATTGCACACAAAAGCGGGATATATCGAAATCAAAACACCTCAATTGATGAGCCAAGAGCTCTGGGAGCGCTCCGGACACTGGAGTCATTACAGAGAAAATATGTATGCTTTTGAAATCGAAAAGCGCCACTTCGCTATCAAGCCTATGAACTGTCCAGGATGCATGCTCTATTATCGTTCTGAAAGTCATAGCTATAAAGAACTTCCCCTCCGTATTGCAGAGCTCGGCCATGTACACAGACACGAAGCATCAGGCGCGCTCAACGGTCTTTTTCGCGTACGCAGCTTTCATCAAGACGACGCGCATCTTTTCATGCAAGGAGAGGATATCAAAGCAGAAATTTTAGCGGTTCTAGGTCTTGTTGAAAAAACTTATACCACTTTTGGTCTTCCTTTCAGACTCGAACTCTCAACACGCCCCGAAAATAGTATTGGAACAGATGAAGACTGGGAAGTTGCTACTTTAGGCCTTAAAGGCGCTCTTGATGAATGGGGTCAGCCTTATAAAGTTAATGAAGGCGATGGCGCTTTTTATGGTCCTAAAATTGACATCCATATCCTCGATGCTCTTGGAAGATCCTGGCAATGCGGCACAATCCAGCTCGACATGGCGCTTCCAGAAAAATTTGATCTAGAATACATGGATAAAGATGGAATTCTTAAACGTCCTGTCATGATTCACCGTGCAATTTTTGGCTCCGTTGAGCGTTTTTTTGGTATTTTAATCGAGCATTTTGCAGGAAAATTTCCTTTGTGGCTAAGCCCTCTGCCTGTGCGCATCCTTACTGTTGCTGATAGACACAGCGACTATGCATATAAAGTTGCAGATCAGATCAAAAAAGCAGGGTTTCTTTGCGATGTGGATGATTCCAGCGAATCTGTGAATAAAAAAGTGAGAGAAGCACAGATGCAACAAATCAATTATATTCTAATGGTTGGAGACAAAGAAATTGAAAATCAAACAGCAACACTTAGAACCCGTAATAATATTGTTCATGGAGAGGTAGACCTTAATTCCTTTTTAAGTACACTAGAAAAAGAAAGCGGGGAACGTTCCCTAATTTCCTATTTTTCTGCAAAGGAACCACATGAAGTCCATCACAGTTAGTAGCTTTAAAGGAGGAACCGCTAAAACCTCCACAGCTCTTCATCTAGGAGCTGCACTTGCAAAATTTCATAAAAAAAAAGTTTTACTCATCGATTTTGATTCCCAAGCCAACCTAACAACAGGACTTGGGTTTGATCCCGATGAGCAAGACAGCATGGCTCCTGTTCTTTTAGGAACAAAGGGGCTTGAAAGTGTTATCGTCAAAACCTCAATCACAAACCTTGATCTCATCCCAGCTGACACCTGGCTTGAACGGGTAGAGGTTACAGGAATTCTTGCCGCTGACCGTTATTCTCACGAGCGCCTAAAAGAGATTCTGTCTCCCTTAAAATACGATTACGTTATCATTGACACGCCTCCTTCTCTATGCTGGTTAACAGAATCCGCGCTCATCGCTTCTAACTTTTCTCTTGTCTGTGCAACACCTGAGTTTTACAGCGTAAAAGGGCTACAACGGTTATCTCACTTCATGGACAATATCTCTCAAAGACACCCCTTTTCTGTGGTCGGAGTTTCTCTTTCTTTTTGGAATCCAAGAGGAAAAAGCAACGAAGCTTTCCTAGATGTGATTGAATCCACATTTCCAGGCAAAACCTTAACAACAAAAGTAAGAAGAGATATCAGTGTTTCAGAAGCCTCTGTCTACGGAAAGCCGGTTTTTGATGTAGCTCCCAAATGCAGAGCTTCTTTAGATTATCTCGACTTGACAAAAGAAATCCTTAAAAGATGTAAAACGGTTTGACTGCACCTGTTTCAGTTCAAACGTATCCATTTCAAATTGATTGAAAGCTGTCAAAATTCGATTTTTTCAAATAGACCAATATTGACTAATATTGGTCTATTTGAAAAAATCGAATTTTGACGCTTTGAATTAATTTGAAATTTGATACTTTGAAGTGAAACAGGTGTATATGTCCAAAATGAATTCTCTTTTGTCGCAGAGACTAAAAAGCGCCACGCAAAAGCTCTCAAAAATGACAAATTTAGCTGAGATGTCTTCCTCTGGAAACCTCTCAAGTTTTTCAGGAGTTTTCCGCGTTTCTGC
>JAZKBL010000034.1:0-16077 GCA_040388665.1 Chlamydiota bacterium | reverse complement strand
GGAGTCCTGTAAGGACGGTATTGTTAGTTAAATGTCGTCCTTACAGGACTCTTAACTTATATTTGATCTATTCCCCAGGCCTCTCGCTACGCTTCGACCTTAAGCTATGTCATTACGGCCCTTTGGGCCTTAAATCCGCAATTTTCTTTTTGCAACTCCCTCTTTGGCCTGTGATTTTCGGGCATGCACGATGAAGATGTACTAGAGGCTGATTATAGCACAAAACGGCTTTGATGCAGTCAGAATTTTAAATGAATTAGTAGGTGAGGTGAGTGGGTTTGAGTGCGGTGTGGATGAATGCGGCTCGCGTGTGGGGGAGGGCTTTTGGGTCGATTTCGGGGAGGGTGTGGGCGTGTGCAAGGTGTGCTCTTTGGCATTTGAAGAAAATCTCGTTGAGTTTGTTGTCAGTAATACCTTCAACCCAGCCTAAATTAATGCCAAGTTTGATGAGGCTAAGGGCTGCGAGAGCTTCTTTAGTTTGTAGTTGAAAAGAGTGCATCAGAAGTCCATAGGCACGACTGATTTGATCTTTGATTTCAGAGTTATCTTCTTGTTGGATTTGTGTTCTTGCGGTTTTTTCGGCTGCCATGAGTTTCATGGCGGCTGCATACAAAGTTTTTAAGATGGTTTCTTCAGAAAGGCCTAAACTGTAACGGTTTTTCAAAACGATGAAGTCACCAACGAGCTCTTCAAGGGTTCCTTGCATGCCTGTTATAAGAACTTCTTCATCAGTTTCTTTAGACAAGGTTTCAGAGAGCTTTCCTGTGTGTATGAGAGCTGGTAAATGTAGATAGACATAAACTTCAAGACCTGTTCCACATAAACCTGGATTGGAAGTGAGGTAACCAAACCTTGAGGAGAAGGCATAGTCCAAAGATTTTCCAAGGGTTGTATCGAGTTGAGAAAGGGTATTCCACGAGTTGTCCCACTTCCCTTGTGCATCAACAAGATGTAGCTGTATGTGGTCATCGACATTGATCATTCCTAGAAAATAAGATGTTTGATCGATGATAAAGCCTTGCCCTTCCATTGTGTTTTGAAAATGGGACTGAGAGAAAAAATGCTCAAATAAGTACTCCTTATCCATCGGAGAGAGCTTCTCTGCGGGCAAAAAAGAGGGTGTTTTAAGAAGAGGACTTTTTAGCAGAGATTCTTGAAGCATGGAAGCTACTTGAAGCATGTGTGGTTTGCTAAGTTTTGATGGAAAACAGAATTTTGCAAGGTTTCGGTGGAGTACAAATGTCGATGCGGTCCAAATCGGATCTACATGATTTTCCCAAGGAATGTGTTCCAGAAGAAATGAGGGGATATTAATTTTTTCCTTCACCTGGTTTTTCCTTTAATGCTTTGATTTGATCGCGTAGCCAGGCTGCTTGTTCATAATTTTCTTGTTTTAAAGCATCTCCTAAAGCCTCATTGAGTGTTGCAAGGCGTGCTGTCCCTGGAATCGACATCTCTTGAGTGGGAGATTTTCCGGCGTGGATGGATGTTGTTTTTTTTCCTCGGAATGTTTTTTGTAAACGGGACGGGATTTTTCCTTGAGTGGTTAATTCTTGAGCAAGAAGATCGCCAAAAACAGAGTAGCATTCGCTGCATCCTAAAGGATCGCCCATTTTTACAGCATCAAGGCTTGTGTGACAATTAGAGCAATAAAGACTTGTTTCATTTTCTAAGGTTTTTGTTTGTTGATCATAATGAGGAAGCTCTCCATGTAACCTTCTTTCTAAAACTGGACAGTCAGCGCACATGCCCGTGCAGATAACTTGCCGCCCTACAATTTCTTTGTAGTTAGTTTTAATCGATTTTTTGCAGTGGCTGCACTCAACAGGTCTATCGGCCATATTTTATACATTAGCAAAACAGTCAGTTTACTAAAAAGATTTTTAAAATTAGACTGAGGTCATCTAAGATCTTAACCGTTATAGGGGATACCATGTTTTTTATTATTTCTTCGATATTTGCTTTTGTACTTGTTGGAGCAACAGTACAACAAGCGCCAGCTGATGCGCCGGTGCAAGCACCAGCACCAACTGACATGACACAGCAAAATATTGATTGCTCAGCATTGTCGTCTGAAATGCAGCAATTTGCAAGTCAATTATCAGATGCGAATAGACTTGTTTTTTGTAATAAATTTTCAACGGATCAACGAAATACAGCGATGGATCTTGCAGGTCAGCCAGACAGTGCAGGGAATATGATGAGCGCTGATATGGCAGTGCAAAAAACTGCTAAAGAGAATAATCTTCTATCGCCTTCCCAGCCACAATCAAGCGGCGGTTGTCCTGTAAAGTAGAAATTATTTTACAAGAGCCGGATAGGTAAAAAAGATGAAGTGGATTCCGTTAAATAGAAAGTGACAAAAGATAGCACTTTCAATTGACTTGGTATATTGGTAAATGGACCCGTAGATGATTCCTGAGATGAATGCGAGGGAAAGAAATGGAACATTTTTTATCCAGCAAATATGCAAGAGCATAAATAGCAGGGAGGTCAATATGACCGCCCCTGCATTTGCTGGTAGATGTCTTTTATGTAAATAATGATAGATCTCTTCTTGTATAAAACCTCGGCAAAAAGCTTCTTCTGGGATGACAGTGAGTAGAAGATTGCTAAGTACCCAGATAGAAAAGAAGGAGAGAATTTTTGGATCCCACTTTACTACCCCTCCATACAATGCAAGAAGTATCATTATTCCAATTCCTAAAAGAAAAAATGGAAGGGCTTTTTTTGCAACATTCCATAATTTCTCTTTTGTCTTAATGAGTGGAAGACTCCACGCTAAAATGAAAATGCCGATGAGTGATTTATCAAAATTCAGCCATAAGCTATAAGGTACAGCTTCTTTGCTTAATATTTCGCGGTTGACAAGCTGCCAGTTGTTAAAGCCTGGAACAAGATGAAACCAAAGTCCAATGGAAATAGCGCCGGCTGCAAAGATAAGAAGAGCTCGAAGTATACCGGAATCGGTCATGGAATTGGAATTTTTGCAGCTATCTTTTTCCGTTTGATTTTGTGTTCGTTCTCGCGAGCTGGCAGGAAGATCGCATCGAACTCCACGCTTTATCAAACAAAAAAATCTAGAGCAGAAATTCCAATTCCATGACTGATTCTGGTATAATCCCTGAATATTTTTGCGAAAGAGAAAAAAGTAAATGGTGAGCAAAAAAAGGATAGGGACTAAAGCGAGAGGCGTAACGATTCCCGTTTGAAATCCTAGAATCGTTGCGACACCAAGAAAAGACCCCCAAATCCACACAGAACGGTGAATCCATAAACTTGCATAGCTCATCATCAGAGCTGCAAAAGAGAGAGTCTTTAGTGGATTTTTCCATAAAATTGCATAAGAAAATTCCATCTATCGAAATTCTGCTGCTCGGATCCATTTTGTAGCGATCCACTTTTCCCCTTTAATGACAGGTGCGCCGCCATGAAGGGTCAGATTGTCTTCTTTGCCATTGGATAGGCAATTGTAAAAGAGTACAGCACTGCCTTTAATAGGCTTCACAGCAATATTAGCTTTTGGGAAAATGGTTTCTCCTCCCTCCTCTGTGTCATGTAGATACATGATAAAAGAAGCAAGTCTTTGCCCGCCGCGATTAAAACAAGCTGCACCACCGACTGTATTGGGATCAAAAAAATCGTAGTGAGGTTTATATTCAGCGCCTGGGAGGTAGTGAAGAACTTGAATAGATTCTCCATTTTCTACCGGAATCATGGTGAGCTTTGCAATTCGAGCTTCAATAGCTGCAATAGTTTTGTCAGAGCCTCTTCCAGGAAAAAACATTCCTGAACTTGTCCTTGCATCATCAAGTTTTGATCCTTCTGCAAGAGGGTTAACGACAAGGGAGCGTTTTAAATGAGGTTTTGATTCTTTGATGAGATGGTCGCATTCTGCTGCACTTAAAAAATTATGGAACAGAACGATACGTGGAGACACGCTTAAGACTTCTATTTCATAAGTATTTTTATTTGAAATGGTGTCGTGAGTTTCTATTGGCACCATGACTCCTGACCACGTCCATGCAAGCAAACTTAAAAGTAGACTATACATTCAATACCCCCTAAACTTTACTGTTAACCTACAATGGTATAAAACATTAAGTTTAAATCAAGGTAAAAATAGACTTTTTTCGAAACTCGCTTTGTTTGAAAAAATTGAATTTTTTTGGATAGATCCGAAACCGATTTTTGAAGATAATGTGGGGACACATGGCTGAAAAAATCGATTTTTGAGATGCCAAAAAAACAATTTTAGCGAACAAATGGAGTGTTGAAAGAGGTCTAATGCTTAGAAAACGGTTAGGGATTATTGAGTGGCTTGAATTTGAAATTTTTCAAGAAGTACCAAATTTTGTGCATGGCGTTTTTTTACGTCATGGCGGAGTGAGTGTTGGAGAATTTTCCTCGCTTAATGTGGGAAGATCTCAAGGAGATGATCTAATAGCTGTAGACACTAATTTAAAAAAAATTCGAGAGATTCTTGATGTGCCGTTGTTATCTTTTGCAAAGCAACATCATAGCCCGTTTGTGTGTGAAGTAACACAAGGCGATAAGGAAAGACCTTTATGCGATGCTCTTGTTACGCAAGAGCAAGGTCTTGGACTTCTTTTGAATCATGCCGATTGTCAGGTGGCAATTATTGTTGACCCTGTACGCCGTGTTTTAGCAAACGTCCACGCGGGATGGAGAGGTAACGTGCAGAATATTTATAAAAACACGATAGACACACTGAAACAGAAATTTCATAGCAAACCAGAAGATCTTCTTGTTGGGATATCTCCAAGTCTTGGTCCAGAGGCTTCTGAATTCATCAATTATCGTACGGAGTTTCCTGAAACATTTTGGACATTTCAATATCGCCCGCATTATTTCAACTTATGGGAGATCAGTAGATGGCAATTAGAGTGCTGTGGCGTACTTACTTCTCATATTGAAATTGCCTCCATCTGCACGTACACAAACAGCGCTGATTTTTTTTCCTACCGCCGCGAGAAAAAAAGTGGCCGCCACGCCACTGCTGCCGCCTTTCTTTAAAAGATACCGTAGATGGAAACGGCGGCGGCGGGGCTTACGAATTGGTAGTCGTTTCTGCCGAGAACTGTAAACCACACGCCAAAAATAGCTCCAAGGGTGGCGCTCCAGTTGTACTCGATAGCGGGAGAGAGGGTAATTTGGGTTGACGAAGGAAATCCTGCAAAAGACTTGGTATGACCTGAAAAACGTGTTTTGGCGTAGAAAAAAGCGCCGATATCGAGGGCTAACACCCAGTGTTTTGTAAGGGAGTACTCAGTTCCGTAGAGGATTTTATTAGCATTCCCAGGATAGATAGTTCCTTTCGTTGTTATATCGCCCTGATATACGCTTAAACCCCTGATGGAAACAGGGGTTGAGATCCCATTTGAAAAACTAAGAATAGAGGATAGGTAGCGATCTCCACCGAAAGAGTATATTTTAGAGAAGGTGAGACCGAACGTTGTGGTAAATGTTCCTTGTCCCATGCCGTCTGTGAGTTTTTTATGAGGATTTAAGTGTTGGTATTTGCCAACGGGAAATGTCTCCGCTACAGATAGCTTAATTGAGGGGATCCATAGACTTGATTGGTTTTCAGAAAAAAGTTGCCAATCGAGGGTAAGCGAGGGATCTCCAATGCCACTATCTGATACTCCTTCTGTAGAGTTATAAAAACCCTGGACGATGAGACTAATATCAGCATTTTTCGTAATGCCAACCCACCCGATCATTTGAAGATTGGTTTGGTAGAAGGTGGGGATGGATTTTGCTTTCCAGTGCTCGTTATAAAATCCTGTAAAGATAGTATAGAAAAGATATGGCTCAACTTCATAAGAGCCTTTCGGAACTGCAACAGCAGAAGGGGTAAGCAAAGGGCCTGTCAGCCATGGAGTTGTGATCGGCGGGGGCTCTTTAGCTGCAAGCGCTTCTGATTGTGCATCAGAGTAGATGTAACTTGATAAGACAGTGAAAATTAGTACAATTTGTTTTTTCATATTTTTCAAGCAAATGTAATCATGCAAGAGGTCTATAGTAAAGACAGTTGTTGTCTAAGTTCAAGCACGAGTTCAAAAGCTACGAAAGCCATAAGTACCGCGAGGAACACTTTTCCTCCGGGAATTTGCTGCCCTGTTTTTGAGTACCCTTTAACGTATCTGCCGATCCACGCCATGACAGGAGGAAAGAGGCCAAATAAGATGGCGCAACTAAAACCGCCAGCATAGCTTAGCGCATGAAGAAAAATATCAGGTTTAATCAGCGAGATCATTGTTGGTGGGGCAAAGATAGCAAAACAGAGGGCAATTTTTTTCCATCCCTGTTTTTTGACTTTTAATCCATCAGCAAGGAAGTCGATATAAGCTAGGGAAAGGCCTATGTAAGAGGTTGTCATTGTAAAAAAGGCAAAAGCTTTTCCAATCGCAAAAAGAGAAGAGCTTGTAACAAATTGTTTAAGAGGCATGACTGCATTATGTCCGTGTTTGCTTGCAGCAATAAGATCAGCTGTCGGTACAATTCCTAAGATAAGAAGTTCCCAGATCAAGTAAATAACAAGAGGAATTGACGTGCCAAGGATGATGCAGAGTCTTACTTTTTTTACGTCTCTATCCATGTAGGTCATAAGAGAGGGGATAATGACTTGATAAGTGAATGCTGTAAAAAGAACAGGCAGTGCTATTAAAGCTTTTGGCCAATCAGTGTAGGTAAGTAATTTAAGGTCGACATGCTTGTGAGAGACGAAGACGAAAAGGAAGTAAGAGATGGCAACGCCTACCATGAGCATTAAATTTAGTCTGTCAACAGAGCGTGTTCCTAGATAAATGACGGGAGAAAAAACGAGAACGTAAAGAATCGTCGACAACCAGGCAGGAACAACTCCCCCGCTGATTTCAGAAACGATATTGCCGCCACCTGCAATGTGGGCGATCATCACGCTGATGAATAAGAAAAGATAGACGATCCAGCATACATTTTTTCCAAAAGGCCCCATCAATTTATGCGCCATAGAAATCAAGTTTGCATCTTTAGGCATCCAAGAGCATACTTCTAACAAAAGAAGACCTGTGCATAGCATGAAGATCCAACAGAGCAGGTAAATGGCGATGGCTGGCAGGAATCCCCCAGGCCCTGTAACAACAGGAAGAGCTAGCATTCCGACGCCGATCATAGTTCCGCTAATAAGAAGTGTGCCGCCTAACATGTGGCCAAAGGAACGAAAAACATGCATTTTTTTTATCCGTGGTGCAAAATATCTTATGGTAGGCTACTATTTTACATTAAAAAGCGCAAGGTTTTATGAATAAACTCGTAGACATTATTCCTCTCTCTTTATCGGGGTTAAAGCTAATTAAGCCTCGTGTTTATCAAGATTCTAGAGGTTTTTTTGTAGAGAGTTACCACTCTCATAAGTATGCCGATATTGGCATTGATGTGCGGTTTGAGCAAGATAATCACTCTTATTCAAAGAAGGGGACGATCCGGGGGATGCATTTTCAACAAAAACCTGGCCAGGCTAAACTTGTAACCGTTTGTGAGGGTGAGATCTATGATGTCGCCGTTGATATTAGGCCAGATTCCCCCACATTTGGTAAGTGGCAAGGAATTTATTTGAATGGAGATACATGTGAGCAGTTTTTTATTCCTGTTGGGTTTGCCCACGGATTTTGTGTTGTTAGTGAAAAAGCTCATGTTCTTTATAAAGTCAGTAGCGTGTATGACCCGGATGAAGAAAAAGGGTTTCGTTTTGATGATCCCCAAATTGCCATTCAGTGGCCAGAATCAGATCCTGTAGTGTCTTCAAGAGATAAAGAAGCTCTTTTTTTTGCTGATTTATTCGAGGTATGCAGATGAAAATATGGATTGTAGGAGCAAAAGGGCTTTTAGGATCTAATCTTAAAGCATTATGTGAAAAGCAATATCTTCCTTTTTTTGCGACAGGAAAAGATGATGTTCCTGTGACGTGTCTTGAAGCACTTCAAAGATGTGCAGAAGAGAATGCGCCGACGCACATTGTTAACTGCGCAGCTTTTACAGATGTTGATGGTGCAGAAAAACTTTCAAAAGAAGCTTATGCGGTTAATGCACTTGGTGCTGAGAATGTAGCGCATGTTGCGCGAGAATACGGCACAAAGCTTGTTCATATTTCCACCGATTATGTGTTTAGCGGGTGCGAATCCACATCGCCTTTTTTAGAAACAGACCCTTGCCAGCCAGTGGGCGTTTATGCACAAAGCAAATGGGAGGGGGAGCTTCGGCTTCTTGAAGAATTTTCTACCGCGTGCATTGTGCGTACTTCATGGCTTTTTGGCTCAAAAGGAAAAAATTTTATTTCAGGATTGTTGAATAGATTGCGAGAGCTTGAATTGATCAAGGCTGTGGATGATCAAACAGGGCGTGCGACTTATTGCAAAGATCTTTCTGAAGTTATTTTAGCTCTACTTTGCCATTCAGGGGTTTTTCATTTTGCTAATGAAGGAGAACTCACGCGCTATCAGATTGCGCTTGATATGAAACAATTTGCAGATGAGCAAGGTGTTCAGCTTGCATGTAAAGAGATCGTCCCAGTAAAAGGATCAGATTTTCCCTCTTGTGCTGCGCGCCCTAGTTATTCTGTTCTTAGCACGAAAAAAATAGAATCTTTGTTTGGGAAAAAACCGCGCAGTTGGAGTACGGTTCTACAGGAGTTTGTGGGACATGCGGCACAATAAAAAATTACTTGTTACAGGTGGCGCTGGATTTATCGGTTCTGCGTTTATCCGCAAGGCTTTAAAGAAAGATTCCCTCTACGAAAAAATTGTGAATGTCGATCTTTTGACATATGCAGCATCTGTAGGTGCGCTTGTAAGCATTGAACATGATTCTCGTTATACGTTTGTGCAGGGTGATATTTGTAATGAAAGGCTTATTGAAACACTTTGTGTAGAACATGCTATTGATACGATTGTGCATTTTGCCGCAGAAAGCCATGTCGATAGAAGTATTTCAGGTCCAAAAGCATTTTTTGAGACGAATGTTCGAGGAACTTTTGCACTTTTGGAGGTTATGCGCAAATTGCCTTACATCCATTTTCACCATGTTTCTACAGATGAAGTGTATGGCTCACTTGGAGTAGAGGGATGTTTTGATGAAACTTCCTCTTACTCGCCTAATTCTCCTTACGCAGCATCAAAAGCCGCATCAGATCATTTTGTAAGAGCCTATGCGCATACGTATGGCTTATCGACAACACTTTCTCATTCGACGAACAACTATGGTCCTTTTCAAAATAGAGAAAAATTTCTTCCCTGTATGATTTTTAATTGTTTAGAAAAAAAACCACTGCCTATTTATGGAAAGGGGATCAATATGCGGGATTGGATCCATGTGGATGATCATATCGATGCTCTGGAGCTGGTTTTACAAAAAGGGAAACCGGGTAGTGTCTATGGGATCGGGAGTGGAAATGCTGTTAGGAACATCGATCTTCTTTCTCTTTTAATCCAAGAAATCGCGTGCTTGTTAGAAGAAGATCCTGAGAATTTCCATTCACTCATCTCTTTTGTGACTGATCGTCCAGGCCATGATTTGCGCTACGCAATAGATGCTTCAAAAATCAAAAAAGAATTTGGATGGTCCCCTAAGTACTCATTAATTGAAGGGCTGAAAAACACCAGTCTGTGGTATTTTAGTAACGTATATGCTAAAAAATAAAAAAATTGTTTGCATGATCCCTGCAAGGCTTGGGTCAACACGTTTTCCTAAAAAAATATTAGCTCTCCTTAAGGGCAAAGCCCTTATTCAGTGGGTGTGGGAAGCTGCAACCCAAATTTCTTGTTTTGATGACGTTGTGTTTGCTATCGACGCAGAAGAAACCGCAGCGTTAATTCGCAGCTTTGGCGGGAAGTATTACTTTACCTCAGAGCATTGTCTCTCAGGAACAGACAGACTTGTCGAACTCATGCAACATATTGACGCTGATATTTATGTAAATTGGCAGGGAGATGAGCCATTCATTCATCAGCAGATGATCGATGATCTCCTCCAAACAGCTGGGGAAGATGAGAGCGATGTGTGGACTTTAAAGAAAAAAATCGACTCTCTTGAAACCCAACTCTCTCCACATACTCCTAAAGTTGTGACGGATGCTTTGGGGTATGCGCTTTACTTTTCGCGCGCAACCATTCCTTATTATCGAGATCCTTCGCTTGAAATGGATCAGATTTATTTTAAACATATTGGGATCTACGCCTATTCGCGCGCAGGCCTTGCTAAAATTGCTAAACTCCCCCTCTGTCCTCTTGAAGAAGTAGAGAAACTCGAGCAGCTCCGTTTCCTCTATTACGGACTAAAAATCCGCGTCCACGAGACCCGATATGAAGTGCTTGGCATTGATCTTCCCGAACACCTCGCCAAAGCAGAGCTTATCCTCGGTTAATAATAGATAGCATAGCTAATATGGGCTGGGCAGTCGTAGTCAGCGATAATTCCTTGTTCTTTTAAAAATTGCAGGGAACACAATAAAATTTCATGCTGCTGTTCTCTCGGTGCGTTATTGGATTTAAATTCAAAGTCGTCAGTAGAAAATTTATTGTTAGAATACTCTTGAGACGCAGGTATTTCGTTAAAAATTTCTTGTACACATGCTTTTACCTCTTCGTTTAATTGAGAAAACGTGTTGCTATTGAGAGGTTTTATAGTATGTTCATCTTCATCTCTTAAGACGGTAAAAGCAAAATTGTCTGGGTAGTCGTAATCCAGGATCACGCCTTGTTTTTTTAAAAACTGCATGGAACGTAGTAAGAGTAGATGTTTATATTCTTGCATGATAGGAGATTGCGGTTTTTCTGGTTCGAGGTTAGCTATCAAGTGTGTATAAAAAAGTTCGGTGGTGAATCTAACCGTGTGTTTGAAACTGACAGTGTTGGTGATATTTGCGTTGTTAATAAGAGAGGTGTTTATTTCATTAAGCAGTTGTTGTACAAATGCTTTTTCATATTCATCTAATTGGGAAAGCGCTTCTTCAGTAAGAGGTTTTATGTTATTTTCACTCCCTGTGATAATGTGGTTCGTATCATATACGATTAGCCTTTGTTGAAATGCTTGATGCAATCGATGGGTTTCTTGCATTTTGTTTTCAAAGTCTTCTATGGCTTCTTCTTCATAATTTTTTCGCTTACCTGAAATCTCCGGAAAAATCTCTTGTTTTGATATGTCAAGGAAGGGTCTGAACGGAAGTAGGTTTACAATGTTTTGAATGCCATCGGATATTTCATCATCGTCATCATCTTCATCATCGTCTTCTATGAGACCGTCAAAGTCAACCGCGCAGAAATATTTACCGTCTATGCTAATTTCTGGAAAATTATGATATCCGGTATCCCAGGAACGTGTCTCTTTAACAAATAATAGCATATTTCTAAACACTGAGATCAGGTTGTTTTTAAATATAGCAGAACTGTCAGATGATTGAAAATGGTAAGAAATACGGCTCCAGACCTCTTCATGTTCATTAGTGCCTAAAGATAAAGGCAGGCGTTCTTCTATATAAACGCCTAGCCCATTGATCACGATAGACAAGGCTCTCGGGGCTTTGAACCAATACTTTCCAAGGCAGGCTTCCCGCGAGATTTTAGCCCCCTGTACCTGCGCTTCCGCATCTTCAGGCTCCATGAATTTAAATACAATTTCAGGGTAGTTTGAATGTGCCCAAACACAGTTGCTGCTTCCTTTTCCTATCAGGATAAAACCAAGGGCTAGCAATGCTTCTTCTTCATAAGAACCTTCAGAAATGATGGGAGTTAGCTGTTCTTTGATCTTTTCAAGCTCGTTATTTGTAACCAATTCATTTTCAATTAGATGAATTTCTAAAGGTTCTCTTTGAGTATTGAGGTGCTTGATGCATCGTTCTGCCACTAATTTTGCTCTAAGTGTGGGTTCTGCGGGGAGGGGCGCATCATCGATTAAAGGTTCATTTGGATAACATACTAATATTTGATTGTTTATATTTGTTAATTCAGACATGTTAATACCATGTTTTAATTATTAAATTGTTATAAATTGTAATTGAAATTGAATAAAAAATCAACTTTAAAAAACGCTCGCATTTAAAAAAACGCCTACGGAATGTTTTTTTAAATTGATTTTTAACTATTTAATAAAACATTAAGAAATCTAGGATAATAAGAAACAACCTGGTTTTTTAACGACTTTTACAGAAGGGTTTTGTTGGGGTGGCCGGGGATTTCGCGCACGTAGCGTGGAATTGCGTAGCCGGGAAGGCATTCACGTAGGGACTGGACTAGGGACTTCCCTTTTTCTTGGGGTACCTCGAAGTGGGCGGTGCCCTGGACTTTATCGAGTTGATGGAGATAATAGGGTATGATACCATGACATACAAGCTTTAGCATCAGTTCTTTAAGAGTTTCTACGTCGTCATTGACCCCTTTGAGCAGGACTGTTTGATTAAGAATAGGGATATTTAAGATTTGTAGTTTGTTTAGCGCAGTAAAGATGTCGTCATCGAGTTCTTGTGGGTGGTTGGAATGGAGGATGAAAATCGGTTGTAGGCGCGTGTTTTTGAGGATGTCAAGGAATTCGGTGTCGATTCTTTCAGGGATGCCGATGGGGAATCTACTGTGAAAACGGAGCAGCTTTATGTGGGGAATTGCGCTTAAGTCGTTGATGAGCGCTTTTAATACATCATTGCTTAAAGAAAGCGGATCTCCGCCGCTTAAGATGATCTCGGAAAGAGAAGGGTCTTCTGCGATGAGGGACAATTCTTCTTCAAACCCTTTTGTATCGGTAGCATAGTCAAAATTTTGTCTAAAACAAAACCTGCAGTTCATTGCGCAGGCGCTTGTTGTTGCAAGAAGAGCGCGCTCTTTATATTTCACAAGAAGTTTATTTGCTTTTCGAAAAGTAGCATCGGCAACAGGATCGATCATAAAGCCGGGTGTTTTGATTGCTTCTTCTTTTAGGGGGAGGAATTGACGCAGGATCGGGTCGTTTAACGTGTTTTTAGCAATTTTGCGAGCGAGGCGTAGGGGTAAGTTTAGAGGGAATCTTGGTTTTTGCCATACCTCTGCACGCAGGGGTTCGCTCATCTCTAAAAAATTAAGAAGGTCATCGATGCGTGTGAAATTTTGTCTTTGAACAGTTCTCCATGGCATAGGCAGGAGATAATACTATGTCACGCCTTAGTTGTCAAAGAAGAGGAATCTGTTCTAGAGATATCGGCGCCAAGAGAGCTGAGTTTTGCGGTCAGTTTTTCATACCCTCTATCGAGGAAATGAAGGCCAGATATTGTACTTGTTTCGGGGGCAAGCAACGCTGCCATTACGTAAGCAAAGCCAGCGCGAAGATCTGGAATGGCAATCTCTTTTGCTGAAAGAGGCGTGCATCCCTTGACAATGAGACTGTGATGATAATTATGCGCAGCAAATCTACAACTTTTCCCACCTAAACATTGATCGAAGAGTTCAATTTTTGCACCCATGTGGCGTAGCGTTTCGGTATAACCAAAGCGATTTTCATAAACAGTTTCGTGAACAATAGATGTTCCGTGCGCTTGTGTGAGAAGGACAACGAAAGGTTGCTGCCAATCTGTCATGAAGCCAGGATGGACATCTGTTTCAAGATGCATCCCGCCACAGAGGGGTTTTTCGTAAAAAAATTCGATCCCATTTTTTTTGATCATAAAACCACCACCGACCTCGCGCAGCTTATTAAGGAAGGTGATCATGTGGATATGTTCTGCACCTTCCACAAACACTCTTCCCTTAGTGCTGATCGCTGCCATCCCTAAAGAAGCTGCTTCAATCCGATCCGTGATGACGGTGTGCTCTACATCGTAAAAGTGTTTTGATTCTTGAATGCGGATATTGCGGTCGCCATCAATAGCAATTGTCACGCCGAGTTTCTGAAGGAAAAGAATGAGGTCGATGATTTCAGGCTCGATCGCTGCATTTTTAATGAGAGTTGTCCCTTTTGCGCGCGCAGCTGCAAGGATTGTATTTTCTGTTGCACCAACAGATGGGAAAGGGAGTTGGATAATAGTACCCCTTAGCCCGTTATGCGCATGAGCGAAATAAGCGCCTTCTTTTTTCATTTCTCGGTATTCAATAACAGCGCCTAATTGCTCAAGAGAGTGGATGTGAAAATTAACAGGGCGTTTGCCGATAGCGCACCCTCCAACTGTGGGGACAATGATATCTTGGTCCGTTCTTCCAAGAAGCGCTCCAATCATTAAAATAGGAATGCGATTAGAGCCGGAAAAACGTTGAGGAACATAAGTGGTTGAGAGCTCTTTTGTGATAATTTCGATGACACCTGCATCTTTATCCCAAGAAATTTGAGAGCCGATTTCTCTACAAAGGTCGACGGTTACTTCTACTTCTACAATGTTGGGGACATTATAAAACACGCAGCGCTTATCAGAGATGAGAGAGGCAACGAGCAATTTCGTAACGGCGTTTTTTGCGCCGGCAGCTTTTACAGAACCTTCTAAGGGAAGGCCCCCTTTGATCTTTAATAGCTCCATGGCGTCAGTATAACCGCGAGATCCTTTTTGGTTAAGGAAAACGCGACACTTAAAGTACTTTTCTTAAAATAACGTTCTTGGATTTTAAGAGCTACCCATCCCATTGTTTTGCGTGCATTGATCTCTACGATAGGGTGTAGTGTCTCTTTCCCTTCTTCATTTTCATAAATCATCGCATCAATACCGACATTGCCAAAAAATTTAAGAGCGCTCATTTCTTTGAGAATTATAAGAGCAGTTTCTTTGTGTTGTTCAAAATGTAGAGGCAAAGGAATGTCTCCAACACGCGTTTCTTTGTATTTACCTCTTGAGTCGTTGATACAAAGAGTCATGCCGATGTAATCGATCTCTCCTGACTGTAAAATTTCCCACTGTGTGCTGAAGTCAAGCGTGCGTTTTACCCAAGGCTCTGCAATCACGGGGCGATTTTTAGCAAATTCAGGTGCTGTGAATGCTTCAATGCGCCCTGTGTGTTCAGGTAGGAGTAGATGACCTCTTCCAGATAATCCGAAGCATGTTTTAAGAACAGATGGGCCTTTTTGCAGAGCATGCCATTTTAAGACTTCTTCAAGGGAATAAAGAAGCGTGCTGTTTTTAAGTTTTGGGGCCCTTTTAAAGGAGAATTCTTTAGAATTGACGGCGCAAACAACCTCCCAAGGAGGTATAGAATAAGCGAGATGATGTTTTTTTGCCCACGTAGCAATGGAAGGTGATGCTCCCCAAGAAACAAGCCTTTCATAAGCTAAAGGTTTTTTTTCTGAAAAGAGTTCAATGTGAGGTCTTTTGTATAAAGGAAGATGCGTGAAAAGAGATTCGGGTGGTTCCGTTGTTACAAGAACGCCATCTTCTGGATCTGCATAAAGAAAGGGAATCCACTCTAGTTTTCGAAAAATAGGATGCTGCTGGATCGCAATATGTGGAGATAAAAGACGGCCAGTTGCTATTTCTTCTTCAAAATAGGTGTTCGCTAAGTGTAATATGGGCATATAGAGGTAGATCATATGGATAAAAAAATTAGAGTGGGAGTTCTTTTTGGAGGAAAATCTGCAGAACATGAGATTTCCTTACTTTCTGCAAAAAATATTGTTGATGCGCTTGATCGTGATAAATATGAGATTATTCTGATTGGGATTGATAAAAATGGCGAGTGGCATGAACGTAGATCAGATGAATATCTTCTTCATAAAGACGACCCTAAAAAAATTACGTTAATTGAATCTAAAGATGCAGTAGCTCTTATTCCTAAAGAGGATGGCAAACAATTTGTATCTTTATCTACATCTTCGACCACCCAAGCAATTGATGTTGTTTTTCCTGTTCTTCATGGCACTCATGGAGAAGATGGAACTGTGCAGGGGCTCTTAAAGCTTGCTGGTATTCCTTTTGTTGGCGCAAGTGTTTTAGGATCTGCTATCGGGATGGATAAGGATGTGATGAAGCGGCTTTTAAGAGACGCTGGCATTCTTGTCGCAAAATTTCTCGTTTTTACAGAAGAGATGGAGATTTCTTTTTCTGAAGTAGAAAAAGAGCTTGGCCTTCCCTTTTTTGTA
>JAZKBL010000033.1:0-11772 GCA_040388665.1 Chlamydiota bacterium | reverse complement strand
AATGGTATTTGAAAATTTTATTTCAAGCAAAAGTTGTGGGTAAAAGTATGGACGCGGGGCCGCAACGACGCAGAGAAAATTGAAAATATATTGGCAGAGCAAATAATAGATGCAGCAATCGAAGTGCATCGGACAGTTGGGTGGGCCAGGGTTATTAGAGAGCTTGAAGATCTTTTTTAAGCGATAGCGCAAAGCCGCAAGGGAATTTAAACTTTTTTGCGGCTTTGGATCTTAATGATTTATTTTTTATGCTGGCTGTAAAGTTCGCAGACTTTATGAAAGTAATCTTTGCCGCCGTGTGCGCCGAGACAGAAGAAGATGAGCGGTGGCACAACGATAGCTAAAATTAATACAACTCCAGCAAGAATCATTTGCGTGATGTTTTCTTGTTTAAAAATGAAGTGAAACACTTTTTTGTTCACAAGTTCAACTGTCGCTGGAAAAATGATTCCGAGAATCGCTCCGAGGGTAGTCAGGCTGATTGCCATTCCTGTTCCCCACATGATGAAGCTAAAAAAGCAAGCGAGGATGAAGGTGAGGGAGAAGAAAACCTCGAAGCGGTGTTTTTTTGCAAATTTTTCAAGTTCTTTCACTGAAACTCCTTCCTTGGATTTGTTGTTTTCCATAGTTATGGCCCCTTAAGCTGTGTGTTTGTTTTTCTTCATTTAAGTGTAAAGTATATTTTTTAGCAATTGTCTATCTCAAGGAGTTTGTATTTTTTTCTCTGATAACCTAGAATATGACGACAATGTTGTAGGTAAAGAAATTGATTATTGCAGTTTGTTCCAGGATTAAAATCGATCAGATTTTACAGAATGTGACATTAAGCGCTTTGATTGCTTCTGGAATATCTGCTATTTTTGGTGTTTCTTCTTTTTTTTTCTCTTCTTGGCAAAACGAACAAGAAATAGCAACATCTTTTCAAACTGCTGCCGTAAAAGACGCTGAAAAAAGTCTATTTTATTCTTCTATAGGAAGCGGGGCTCTTGTATTGAAGCGTACAGAATTTTGCCCTTTGATGATGCGGCTCAAAGAAGAGGTGATGATTTTAGCACAAAATACCAGACCTGATGTGCAGGACAGAGAAACGAAGATATTAGTGCGGTTGAAGTCGACGTCTAAAGAGTTGGCAATCACAAGCGGGATGCGCCTTTATCTGGAAGATCTGGAAAATCAACTTGTTTTTTCTTCAGTTCCTACAGAATTTTGGATTAAGCCGATTTGTTTAGAGGACGGCGGGCTTCTGCTTGAGGCTGAAAGAGAAGGTGAAAAGGCTGAATGGCTGGGGGCTGCAAGTCAGGTCCTTGGCAAACGCGTTGGAGAGAGATTTTGGGATCAAGAATTTCCTCTTTTTGTCCGTTCTATGAAAGAAGCAAAATTTTGGGGCTTAGATTTACTTGTTCAACATTATGCTGGAGTTGAACATGGACAGTTGCGCGATAAATACAAACTGATGATCGGAGATAGCATTTATTTTGTTTCAAAAGGAGATTTTTTAACTTGGGTAGATCATCGCTGGGAAATATCTTCTTTAGGAAAAAATTCAGAACACGTTCCTTTAGCACAGGTTAAAAATGCTGGTCCAAAAGGGATTGAGCTTGATGTTTGGGATGAGGTGGGATTTCAGATATTTCAAGTGAAGTTAGATAATGTTCATTTTGCAAAGCAGAGTGGAAGTCATGTAGATCAAACGCCTACGATGATCCGTTTAAGAACTGCTTCTCAAATCACGTGTAATTTAGGAAAAAGGCGTCTTATTTTAAAAGAGGGTGATTGGCTCTTAAGAACGTCTGCAGGCTGGAGAAAATTAAAAACGGCAGCTGAAATCGATGAGTGTCTTTTCCATAAAGTCCAGGGTGAACTTCTTATTTTTGACAAATTGGAAAAACTTCAAGGTAAAACGATTTTACATGCGCATCTTTTTGATTCGATGCGCACACAAGTACAGCTTCTTTCAATACCTGTCGCAGCTGAAAAGAAAAAGACATTGGGTGGGAAATTATGAAACGCATTCTTTTGGTGAGTTTGTTGTTGCAATCTGCTGGATTTGCTTTGACAATTGGCGAAAAACAGGCGGAGCTTGAGTTAAAAGGGAGCGCTTCTGAATCGGATGCTTTCTTACAAAGCGTCAATGAAAATTTAAGAAGATTAAAAACTTCTCTTGAAGAACGTTATGCGCAAGCCAAAGAACTTTATCAAAATAAGGCGTCTGACGCAGAGTTTATGGCACTTTTGCAAGATGTCAATGCTCTTAAATCTGAGATGATTCTTTTAGAAACACATTTTAGAGAGGTATCTGTTTCCGAGGCCAAAAAAGGAGAAGAGGGGTACGCCCTTTGGGATCAAGAAGAGACCACCTTGGGGCAAGTTATCATGGAATATGGGGCGATGGAATATCTTTACATCATGCCTCCTGAAATGGCAGGGATAAAGCTTCATATGCACTCTTCCATCCCGATACCCAGAGAATCTTGGGATGATGTTTTAGAAATCATTCTTTCGCATAACGGCATTGGTGTAAAAAAACTCAATTCTTATGCAAGACAGCTGTTTGTTTACAAGCAAGACCCCTCTTCCGTACAGACAATTGTTTCTTCTGTAGAGCAGCTTCGGTTTGTTCCCAATCATTTAAGAGTTTTTTATGTATTTTCTCCCCCTGTTGAACAGATGCGCAGTGCGTTTCATTTTTTTGAGAGATTTTCTGATGCCAAACAGACTTTTGTGTATCAAATCGGAAGTAAAATAGCGCTTATTTCCTCACGCGATGAGATAGAAAAATTATTAGCGCTTTATCATGTTATCTGGCAGGAGCCAAAAGGAAAAGTTTCCCGCGTTATTCCTGTAACGAAGATGGGCGTTAAAGAGATGGAGAGAATTCTTCAATCTTTTTTTGGTGAAGCATTAGAGCGCGCGAGGGCGCCTTTTGCAAAAATTGAGCAAGAAGGGCTTACTCTTTTTGCTTTAGGCCAAGGGAGTTTAGTTTTGATTGGACAGCAAGATATTGTTGATCGCGCAGAAAAGGTGATCCACGACACAGAAGAACAGTTGCAAGATCCGAGCGAGATGACCGTATTTGTTTATCATTGCCGTCATAGTGATCCTGAAGAATTATCAAAAATTTTAGAAAAAGTTTACGTCACGCTGCTTTCTGTTCTTCCAGAACTTGGAAGAGAAAGTGTTGAGGCTACTTTTACACAGCAAGGAGCTGTTCCAAGACCTCCTGAGGGGTACGCTCCGGCGCAACCCCTTCCCGTAGCGCCGGGCCCCTTTAAACCTGCAATTTCAACACGCGTTGAAATTGAAAAAAGTGAGGCTGAAAATTTTATTCCAGATCCCAAAACGGGATCGATTTTGATGGTCATCCGCAGAGATACTTTATCAAAAGTTAAGGATCTTTTACGCAGATTAGATATCCCTAAAAAAATGGTGCAGATCGAAGTTCTTCTTTTTGAGAGAAGAGTCGATAATCATGCGAGCGCTGGCCTTAATCTTTTAAAACTTGGTAAGGCTCATAATGGAATGCGCTATGATGGCCCGCGCGTTCCACCTAAAAAAGGATTGAATGCACCTGTTGGAAGGGGTGTTCTTGAATTCATTTTTCATGGAGGAAGCTCTAAATACTTTCCTCAATTTGACTTAGCTTATAGCTTTCTTTTAACACAGGACGACATTCGTTTTAACGCAGCGCCTTCTTTGATTACTGTGAATCAAACGCCGGCTACCATAAGAATCGAAGAAGAAATTTCTGTTAATAATGGTGCGGCGCCTCTTAATGTTAGCGATGGTACGATCGTTTTTCAAAATTCATTCACTCGTAATGAGTACGGCATCACGATTGACATCACTCCAACGATCCATCTTCCAGATGAAGAAAATGAGATAGGAGAATCCAGGGGATTTGTAACGCTTCAGACGAATGTCACTTTTGATACAATTAGGCCCAATGTTGATGATCGTCCTAATGTCGATAGACGCCACATAGAAAATGAGGTGCGCGTAGCTGACGGTCAAACGGTAATTTTAGGCGGGCTTAGAAGAAAAAATTCTCAAGATAGAGAAGAAAAAGTGCCTTTTCTTGGGGAAATTCCAGGGCTTGGCAAACTTTTTGGCTCGACGAATTTGATCGACCATAATACAGAAATGTTCATCTTTATCACTCCGAAAATTATCCTCGATCCTCAAGAAGATCTTGATAAAATTCGTGCCGAAGAATTGAAAAAACGAGCGGGAGACATCCCTGAATTTTTGAAAAAAATCATTGAAGCTAGAGAGAAAGAACGTCAAAAGTTTTTCTCGCAAAGTTTAAAACTCTTTTTTGGCCATCCTTATGACTATTGATGCAGATCTTCAAGAGTTAAATACACGTTTTGGAATTCCCCTTGCCGGTGATTTAGAAGAATATCCTCTTGTAAAAGGAAAAATTCACAAAGTTCCTTATGGATTTGCTAAGCATCGTCTGATACTTCCTTTGGATGAAATTGGAGGAAAACTCCTCGTTGCCATGAATAATCCTTTGGATTTGGAGTCCTTGGAAGAAGCGCGCATTTTGTCGGGAATGCCTGTTGAGGAGTATTTGGCTTCAAAATCTGCATTAGAAGAAGCGATTGAAAAATGTTATCACCAAAAGGAACATGTCGCCTCTGATTTAATTGCAAGTTTGCACTTAGATGGAAAAAAAAGCGAAGCGCAAGAAGATGGTTATGACCTTCTTGAGCAGACATCTGATTCCCCTGTGATTCGTATGCTTAACGTTATGCTGATTGAAGCAATTCAACAAGGAGCGTCAGACATTCATTTTGAGCCGATGGAGCATGGACTTGATGTGAGATATCGAATTGATGGCGTGCTTCAAATGCGTCATGCGCCGCCAAAAGAATATCAGGTTCAGCTCATTACGCGTATCAAAGTCATGTCTCGTCTTGATATCGCAGAACACAGGCTTCCCCAGGATGGAAGAATCAAGCTTGGTCTTGGTGGCAGACAAATCGATTTTCGTGTGAGTACTGTGCCTGTTGTCTATGGAGAAAGGCTCGTTTTACGTGTGCTTGATAAGAGCAATGTTCTTTTAGGTCTTAATAAAATTGGGATGCGCATTGCTCTTTTAGAATCGTTTAAGAAATTGATTCGAAGAAGCGAAGGAATAGTTCTTGTTACAGGACCTACAGGAAGTGGAAAGACCACAACGCTTTATAGCGCTATTTCTGAAATTAATTCTTCAGAAATGAATATCATGACGATTGAAGATCCTGTAGAGTACAAATTGCAAGGGATGGCGCAAATTGGAGTTAATCCGAAAATCCATTTAGATTTTGCAACGGGCTTAAGACATATTTTGCGTCAAGATCCTGATGTGATCATGATTGGAGAGATTCGCGACAAAGAGACAGCGGAGATAGCGATACAGGCTTCCTTAACAGGACACCTTGTCTTGAGTACTCTGCACACAAATGATGCGCCGTCAGCTCTCACGCGTCTTGTTGATATGGGTATTGAGCCTTACCTTCTTTCCTCATCGGTTCTTGGCGTTTTAGCTCAACGTTTGGTAAGAGTCGTCTGTCCTCACTGTCGGTTTTCCTATGAACCTTTAGATGGAGAGCTTAAAGAAATCGGCCTTACTAGAGAACATCTTAAAAATGGAACACTCGTTCGTGGGGCAGGGTGTTCGCAATGTTATGATTCAGGTTATAAAGGTCGTTATGCTATCTACGAGCTCATGAATGTTTCATCAGGAATCAAAAGGCAATTATTGAAAAGCGCTGATGCATTAGAGCTTAGTAGAGTAGCTGTTGATGAAGGAATGCAACTTTTAAGGCAAGCAGGAGCTTACCTCGCAGCTCAAGGAGTCACATCGAGCGCAGAAGTTGTACGCGTCACTCGTAGCTGCGAGGACTTTTAGATATGCCTCTTTTCCGTTATACAGCCTTAAATTTAGCGGGAAAAAAGATGAAAGGTGTGATTGATGCTGATACTCTTGATGCAGCAAAAGAAAGGCTGAAAAAGCAAGAAATTATGGCAATCACACTTGCTTTGGAAAAGAGTAAAAGCGAGCTTGTTTTACCTTTTGATCTTCTTCTTGCGTTTACTAGAGAATTAGCGCAGTTATTGCGTGCAGGCCTTCCTCTTTATGAGAGCTTGCTTACCATTGAAGAAAAGTACCGCGCTCACAAAGTACATCCTCTTTTTTTAGATCTGTGTGACAAATTAAAAACAGGAAGCTCTCTTTCTAGTGCACTGCGCCTTTACCCCAAAAGTTTTGATGCTATCTATCTTTCCATGGTAGGTGCAGGCGAGCAGTCAGGCTCTTTAGGACCCTCTTTGCAGCAGCTTGCGCTTTTGATCGCAAGACAAGGAAGATTAAAAAAACAATTGGGCTCAGCGCTGATTTATCCCGCTTTTCTGGGAATATTTTGCTTAGTTGTTATCTCCTCTCTTCTTTTTTTTGTAATCCCTTCTATGCAGGAACTCTTTGAAGGTAGAGCTTTACATCCGCTGACTCAAATTGTGTTAGCAGTGAGCATTTTTGCAAACGCTCATATCACTGCAATGATTTCTACACTCGTATTAACAGTTTTGAGTCTTGTGCTTTTTGTTAAGGCTCCGAGAGGAAGAATTTTTATTCAAAAAATTGTGCTTACACTCCCCTTCTTTAAGACAGTGATTATCCAAACAGCTCTTACAAGATTTTGCAGATCAGCTTCTCTTCTTCTTGTTGGCGGCGTTCCGCTGCTTGATGCTCTTGCACTTTCAAGACGGGTCATGAAGCATCAGCTTCTTGAAAAAGTGATAGAAGACGTAGAAAAAAAGATTCTGCAAGGCGCTCGCTTAAGCGAGGAGCTCAAATTAGTGCCGTATATTCCACCGCTTGTTTCTAGAATGTTTGCGATTGCTGAAGAGACAGGTCGAATGGGAGCTATGATGGAAAACATAGCAGATATCTACGACGAAGAGATCGAGCGTAATTTACAGCAGCTGACAACATTGCTCCAGCCGGTGCTCTTAGTCATCCTCGGAGGGATTGTGGGGGTTGTTCTTCTTTCGATCCTTCTTCCTTTAACAGACGTAAGTTCATTCTTACAATAATGGAGTGTATGATGATGAAAAAACGATATTCTTTAACGCTTCTTGAGATCATGATTGTGATCTTTTTGATTGGTTTAATTGGTAGTGTTATAGGCTATAACATGAAAGGAAGTCTTGATGAAGGACGCGTATTCAAAACGGAAAAAGCAGCAGAGCAGATTCATGATATTCTTCTTATGGAAGTTGCAAAAGGCGTACCGATTGATACTGTTGTTCAGTATAAAGAAAAGTATCTTGAAAACTCAGGACTTGTCAAAGATGCAAAAAAACTGTTAAAAGATGGATGGGGAGAGCCCTTTGTCATTAGCGTTCTCCGTAAAAATGATATCAAAGTGTTCTCTGATAGATGCAGTAAATACAAAACTGCAAAAAAATCAAAACTTGGTTTGAATATAGAGGAAGATGAAGATGAATCGCAAGAAGATGAATCTTAAGAAGACGTTTACCCTCATAGAACTTTTTATTGCACTTTCCGTTCTTTTATTAGTTGCAGGCGTTATAGGATGGAACGTTAAAGGCGCCATCGATCATCACCGCTTTTTAGGCAGTGTGGATCGTTTTGCTGTTCAGCTTCGAGAACTCCAGGCTTTAGCGCTCAGCTATCAAAGCGATATGGAAGTTGAGTTCTCGCGTAAAGGAGAATTGATCTCCTATATGAGAAAAACAGATGAGCCTTTAACGATCCTTGATCGAGGTCGTGTTTCTTTGGACGGCGTTACAGAAGTTCTTTTTAATGGGAAAAAAAGAGACATACTGAAATTTAATGTCCTATCTACAGGAAGAATAGAACCCCCCGGTGTGCTCCGTTTTCAGCAGAAAAAAGAGAGTTTATGGGTTGATTTTTCAACGCCTTTTCTTGTTAAAATCAGAAGTACAGCTCCAATTCAAACAACTGAAGCTAAATTATGAAAATCACTTCACCAGATTTTAAGAATGGGGGGAAAATTCCCCCTAAATTTACGTGTGATGGTGATAATATAAATCCAGAGCTCCATATAATCGATGTGCCTGAAAAAGCGCGTAGCTTAGTTCTCATTATGGATGATCCTGATGTTCCTGAGTTTGTTCGAGCAGACAGGATGTGGGTTCATTTAGTCGTTTTTAATATTCCTCCGAATGTAGAGACGCTTCCTCAAAACTCTACGCTTCCTGGAACCATGGGAAAAGGTACAGGCGGTCAGTTGGTTTATGAAGGGCCATGTCCGCCAGATAGGGAACATCGTTATTTTTTTAAGCTCTATGCTCTAGACTGTATGCTTGATTTAGCTGAAGGGGCTACAAAGAAAGAATTAGAAAAAGCAATGATCGGACACATCCTTTCTCAAGCAGAACTCATGGGCACTTATAATCGGCCTGCTTGACAAAAAATTTCTTTGATCGGTAGTGTGAGATTTTAGTTATCAAAGGAGGATGTGATGAGTCATGCTGCTGGTTTAGCCTGTATTTTTGGACCATTTTTGACGATTATGGGCCTATGGATGCTTCTTTATGTTGATAATCTCACTAAAGTA
This sequence comes from Chlamydiota bacterium, assembly GCA_040388665.1. Taxonomy (GTDB): domain Bacteria; phylum Chlamydiota; class Chlamydiia; order Chlamydiales; family Rhabdochlamydiaceae; genus DAHVFY01. Next base: position 3,181 of record JAZKBL010000033.1, on the reverse strand, counting down.
ATGGCGTCGATAAAGAGTTCTCCAGGATGTTTTTACATCTTAGGAATGCTGAATTTATTAATCGGTCTTACAGTGATTAGTCGATATAACATATGGACAGCAGACCTTTCTGTTCTTGTTACATTGCTTGGTTGGGTCATGTTTATACGCGGTATACTCGTTTTCTTTGTTCCTCAATTCATCATTAAGACAACAATGACCAAACAGAAAACAATTCAGTATACAGGCATTGTTCCTCTTGTTTGGGGTCTTTTGCTTAGCTGGCTTGCGTTCCACTTATAAGAGCCCACTTGTTAGAAAGAAAACATTCCGCTATTCTTAGCGTTAAAAATAACTTTTTAACGCTGAGGGTAGTGTATGAAAAAATTTCTACTAGTGTGTTTCTGTTCCAGCTTTCTTACTCTTTTCGGAGAGAATGCTGCCACACCTGTTACAACAAATCTTAGGCAAAGACAGCCTCACTGGCGACCGAAAGTTGCTGAATTTTATCAAGACGGACAACCGGCACGCGTTATCTTCTATGAGCAATTAGGAAATGATCCTGAAATTTGCGTAAAACAAGTTCAATATTATCCTAATGGAAAGATAAAAAGTGAAGTTGATGTTATTGCCGTTGATGAAAATTCTTTAGGTGCAAAAGAGTGGAAATCATCGATGGTGCCTCATGGCGCAAGCATTACGTTTCATAGTAATGGAAACATCGAGAGGATCGCTTTTTATAAAGAAGGTTTAGCTCACGGACAGGCTAAAGTATTTTACCCTTCAGGACAGTTGCAAGCGGTTGGCAATTTTAAAGAAGGGCTTCGTCATGGAGAGATTCTTTCTTATTACGAGGAAGGAACTAAAATGGAAGAAGGCTACTTTGAGAATGATAAATTGCAGGGAGATCTGATTCGCTACTATCCGAAAGGCGCGCGTGCTTCTCTGATCTCTTATCAAAATGGGTTGCCTCATGGCAATGCGATTGAATGGTTTGAAAACGGTAATTTAAAAGCGACCGTTCACTATTTTTCAGGCTTAGTTCATAGCGACGGCTCAAATCCTGCGATTCTCATTTATGATGAAGAGCGCAATATTCGCGAAGTACAAGATTTTCGCTCTGGAGAGCCTATAGGAACGCATGTTAAATATCACGCAAATGGCAAAGAAGCCTATAAAGTCCAGTTTAAAGAAGGAAAGAAAGAAGGCAAGGAACTCCATTTTTCTGAATCAGGAGAGCTTTTAGGAGAAGGTTTGTATATAGCAGGCACGCCAAAAGGGGAACACTGGAAAAATTATGCGAATGGAAAACCTGCTTTCCGTGCACGTTTTGATGACAAAGGGAACTTGCTCGCTCCTGTTATTGATTACAACGCTGATGGACAAAAAATTGCAGAATATTCTGTTGTAGATGGCAAAAAAGATGGTTCTTATCGCGAGTGGTATGCAAATGGTAAAATAAAGTTTGATTATCATTACGATCTGGGACAGTTGTCTGGAGAACAAAAAGAATATTTTGAATCAGGCCAGATTAAGCTTGTGACAAACTATCGCGATAATAAACGAGATGGCATGTATGAAGAGTGGTTTCCTAACGGAAAAATTGCTATCCGCGCATCTTTTAAAGATGCAGAAAAAGAAAATTTCTATGGACACTGGTTTGAAAATGGGAAGCCAAAGCTTGAGGAATATTATACTTCCGGACAGCTTGATAAAGCACGTAAAGAGTGGTTTGAGAGTGGCAAACAAAAGTCTTTGCAAGAATATTCTCAAGGAAAAAAACAAGGCTTGCAAAAAGAGTGGAATGAGTCTGGAGATTTAGTTTACGAAGCAAAATTTGAGAATGATCTTCCAGATGGAGCTGTCAGAACTTGGTATAAAAAAGATCGTTTAAAAGAACTTGTTCGATTTGTTAATGGCAAACGAGAAGGAAAATGTGAAGAATTTTATGAAAATGGGGGCCTGAAAGGCATTGCGCACTATCAAGATGATAAACTGGAAGGCGGCGTACAAGGGTGGCATGAAGACGGATCCTTACATTTTGTGAAAAACTTCGATCAAGGATTGCCTCTTGGTGAACACAAAGAATTTTATCCAAGTAAAGGTAAAAAAGGTAAAGAGCTGCTTGCGCGTTATTTTTACTACAACCTCCAAGGACAGCTTGAAGGAGAGCAAAAAACGTATTATTCGAGTGGAGCAAAGCAAACTGTTGTGAATTATGAAAATGGTGATCTTCATGGTCTTAAAGCTCTTTATGACGAAGAAGGAGCGTTGATGGAAGAGGCTCATTATTTAAAAGGAAAATTAAATGGACGCTATTTTGAAAAAGTTAAAGATGGCAGCGAAGTTATTTTCCATTACAAAGACAATAAAAAAGATGGACTTCATGAGATTTATTTTCCTCTGAATGAAAAATATGGAAAAGTCAAACATTTAGAGGTCCATTATGTGAACGATTTGCCGCATGGAGATGTTTTAGAATTTAATGAAGCGGGACACAAAGTATCGATTACACCTTATAACAATGGAAAAAAAGAAGGTGTTGCTAAAATTTTTGGTCCAGGTGGTCATAAAATGATGATGACGTTTTCATTCCTCAATGATAAGAAACATGGCCCAGCAGTTGAGCTATATCCAAGCGGAGAGATCCTTTCCCAAGTGAACTATGCAGATGACCAAAAAGAGGGTGAAGAGAAAACGTTCTTTGAAAATGGTAAAATGTCTTCTCATAGCACATACAGCAAAGGACAACTTCATGGAGTTTCACGCAAGTGGAATCAGGATCAAGTCCTTGTTTTTGAAGGAGAGTACAAAGAAGGACTTAGACACGGGAAATTTAACAAATATTTTGATAACGGAAAGCCAAAGCTATTACAAACATTTGTTAACGATAAGCTTCATGGCACCAAGAAGTCCTATGACAAAACAGGCGTTGTCGTCGAATCCAAATACGATTCCGGCAAGAAAGTCCGTTAAAGAGACGTTTCAGGGGCAAGTCATTGGCTTGTCCCCCTACTTACTCCATTGATGCATAACTTACCTTACGTACTTGTTTACTACATCAGTTTCAACGCAGAGATGCCAAGGCGCCAAGGCGCAAAAGAAGAGTTATAGTTTTTTCTTCCTTTGCGCTTTGGCGCCTTGGCATCCATACTTTTACCCACAACTTTTGCTTGAAATAAAATTTTCAAATACCATTTAA
>JAZKBL010000032.1:0-26146 GCA_040388665.1 Chlamydiota bacterium | reverse complement strand
TTATCAGATATCCGCCCCTATTGGTTTAGTAAACCCATTGTGATGAGGGATTCTTCTTATGAGTCTACTATTTGGCTTGATCTTGATTGTGAAATATTAGGACCTCTTGACGAGTTGTTTGATTATACGCAGTGTTCTGCGGGAGTTGCAATTGCAAGAGATACAGAGGTAAGCTGTGCGCGCAATATAGAAATTGGGATTTTAAATGAGGGCGAAGTGCTCTATAACTCAGGCGTTGTTGCTTTTAAGAAGGGCTCGCCGCTCATGACACAATGGGCTGAGGTTTGTTTACAAAGACATCTTGATTTTTTTGGCGATCAAAGCGTTTTATCTTATCTTATCCGGACAGAAAAATATGAAATTGCAGAACTTCCAGATATTTATAACTGGCACATGTCGCGTGGCTTTCATTTTAGCGCGCGCATCGTTCATTGGGTAGGCTCTTGGGGCAAGAGTTTTATCAAGCAGCACGGTGGTCTTACACCATTGCTTAACCAAGTGTTTGGTGAGAAGTGATTTTGATCAATTCTTTAGGGATTTCAAAGAGAAAAGAAGAGGGCGTGCTATTCATCTCTTTTCCATAACGTTTGCGGCATCTTGCCATACTGAGAGTGAGATGCTTTTTAGCGCGTGTCATAGCGACATACATGAGTCTACGTTCCTCCTCGATCCCATTTTCCTCTGCACTTTTTTCGTGAGGAATGATGTGATCCTCTAAACACACAAGAAAACAGGCGCTAAACTCTAAACCTTTAGCGCTATGGAAAGTCATCAGAGAGACCTTGTCTTCTTTGACGTCTTTTTTCGCATGGTGAAACCTTTCTTGGTCAAGAAGAGTGTTTTCCAAAAAATGAGATAGAGAAGGATTTTCCTCTTCTTGTTCATATTCCCCTAGAGCGTCTAAGCAATAGGCGACATTTTCCCATTTAAAGGCGCGCATTTTATCACTTTTTACTTCTTCCATGATCGCTTTTTTATAGTTGATCTCTTCGATAAGCCACTGAAATGTTTCTTTCATGGGAGTTGCTGATTTAAATTTTTCCTGAGCAGTTTGTATGAGGGCCACAAACCGCTGTATTCCAGAAATAGCGCGTTCTGAGAGTTCAGAAGGTAGTGGACCTTTAAGAACATCCCAGAGAGATTTATTTTCTTTTCTGTTGATTTGCGTGACACAGTCAAGAGTTTGTTCTGATATGCCTCTACGAGGGACGTTAATGATGCGTAGGAGCGCTTCTTGATCAAGAGGGTTAGCGATCACTTTGAGAAAAGCGATTAAGTCTTTAATTTCACTTCTTTCTGCAAATTCTGTTCCTCCAAAAACCTGATAAGGAATCCCTTTTTTCCACTCTCCATCCTTTTCCCAAGCAGCTTGCATGAGAGCCGCTTCAAAAGGACGTGCTAGGATATTGGAGCGGTAAAGAATCGCCATATCGCTCCAGGGAATATTGTGCGTTTTGCGTGTCCAAATGAGTCGTTGCACGACAGATTGCGCTTCTTCCATGTCCGTTGGGGCGTGGAACATGACAATCGGATCACCAATTTCTTTATTGCTCCATAGCTGCTTTTGATGTCTTTCTTGGTTGTTTTTGATGACGCTATTCGCTGCATTTAAAATTGTTGGTGTTGAGCGGTAGTTTTGTTCTAATTTAATTTTTGTTGAGCAAGAAAATTCTAAAATGTTTTTTACTTCAGCGCCCCGCCATCCATAGATGGACTGATCGTCATCTCCTACAACGCATAGGTTGTTATGCTTTGCAGCAAGAAGTTCCGCAAGACGGTATTGCACAGGATTTGTGTCTTGGTACTCATCAATCATGATGTAGCAATACTTTTCTTGATAGATTTTGAGGACTTCTGGAAATTGCTCAAAAAGTTGAACAGAAAGAGAAAGGAGACTGTCAAAATCGACTGCATTATAAGCGCGCATGCACATTTGAAGCTTGTCAAAGAGATCTTGTGTGAAACGGCTGTGCCAGTCATCTCCACTTTCTGGCGTCGATCCTTGAGATTTTGCAAAAGAAATTTTTGACATTGTTTGTTCAAGAGAGGGTAGATCTCCTTCGTGGTCGAGGAGTCTTCGCGCGATTCCTTTTGTGAGTCTTTTTACGTCTTGTTCGTCATAGAGGCTAAATTCTTTAGTGTACCCAAGATAGGGGATCTCTTTGCGTAAGATGCGGCAGCAGAAGCTGTGGAAAGTGTTTAAAGTGATCTGTTTTGCTGTTTTTTTATCGAGCATTTTGCCGACACGCTCGCGCATCTCAAGAGCTGCTTTGTTAGTGAAGGTGAGCCCCAAGATAGAATTTGGATCAACTTTTTTAACGCGAATAAGATGGCAAATGCGGTAGGCTAAAACGCTGGTTTTGCCACTTCCGGCTCCTGCTAGGATTAAAACTCTGCCGTCTGTCGTTTCTACGGCTCTTTGCTGTTCTGGATTAAGGTCTTTCATAAGTATAGATGACTTTTGCAAGTAAAAGCGTGATGTCTTCTATGATAGAACATTGACCTAAATTTTTGAAAGAGAGGCGTGGTGACACGTTGATTTCTAGATCCTGGGGGAGGAGGTGGCAGGAGGTTCGGAAAACCTCCCTGATGAGTCTTTTAAATCTATTGCGATCGTGAGCTTTACCAAATTTTTTTGAAACAGTAATGCCAAGGCGCGGACGCAAAGACCTTCCACGACGATAGTCAATAGAGACGCATGTTCCGGAAAGTCGGTTTCTTTCTCTAAAAATTCCTTGGAAGTGTCTGCTGGATAGAATGCGAGCCGATTTTGGAAAGCGGCGAGATATGTCTATACAGTTAATGTCTTCCGGCCTTCTCGACGGCGTCTGTTGACAATTTTTCTGCCCTTGGCAGTTTTCATTCTCTTGCGGAATCCCCATGTAGTTTGACGCTTTCTTTTGCTTGGTTGGTAAGTGGATTGTCTTCCCATTGTTTCCTCAGTATTTCTTAAATATTTTTCTTAAGTAAATTCTACTCGAAAGGCTTAAAATCGGGCAATAAGAATCTACATCTTGCTTAAAATTCTGAAGTTTTGTATAAGTTAACTTTCTTTGACAATTTTTAGGAACTCCTTATGAAACACAGAGCTTCAGTTAAAGCTGATCCTTCTAAAGGCGATAAAATCGTTCGCCGTAAAGGCCGCGTTTACGTTATCAATAAAATTGACCCTAATCGTAAGCAGAGACAAAAAGGTCCTGCTCGTAAAAAGTGAGAAATTATGGCTACAAAATCCTCCATTGCAAAACAAAAACGCAGAGAGCGCCTTGTAAACTTGAAGTGGGAAAAAAGACAACAGCTTAAAGCAATCATCCTCGATATGACAAAAAACGATGATGATAGACTTGCTGCACAAAACACTCTGAATAAAATGAGCAAGAACTCTTCGCCCGTACGTTTACGCAATCGTTGCCAGATTACAGGTCGTTCTAGAGGTTTTCTCCGCAAGTTTAAACTTTCCAGACTGTGCTTCCGCGAGATGGCCAATAGCGGCCTCATTCCAGGTATCGTAAAAGCTAGCTGGTAATCGCTAACTGATTTTGAAATTCTCATCCTCGTGCACGCACACGAGCATGGGAATTTTGTTTTTTAATTTTTAAGTGTACATGTCTTAAAAATCTTGTTATAAAGATTTCATGATTCTTGAAAAATTGTTTAAGCTTGAAAGACACCGCACAACTCCCAAAAGGGAAGTTCTTGCAGGGTTTACAACTTTTTCAACGCTCGCTTACGTCATGGTGGTCAATCCTATGATCATGGCAGACGCAGGAATGGATTTTGCATCTGCGATGGTTGCAACGATCATCACTTCTTTCATCGCGACCCTTTTCATGGGGCTTTTCGCCAACTACCCCTTTGCTTTAGCTCCCGGGATAGGAATGGCGGCTTACTTCACTTACTCTGTCGTATTAGGAAAAAACCTTCCTTGGCAAACCGCCTTGGGCATTGTTTGTATTGCGGGCCTTGCGCTTTTGCTATTGTGGATTTTCAGATTACGCGAGCTCATCATTAAGGCAATTCCTTTGGGATTAAAAGTGGGGGCAACAGCTGGTGTTGGCCTCTTTCTTGTGCTCATTGGGCTGAAAAATGCAAAAATTATTATAGCACATCCTCAGACACTTCTTACTTTAGGGAATCCTTTAGCTCCAGAAAGCATTCTTACAGCTTTAGGTGTTGTTGTCATGGCGGCGTTGATGACCTGGCGCATTCAAGGGGCTATCTTAATCGGTATCTTGATGAATTGGGTGTTGGGATTAACTTTAGGTCTAGTCTCGTGGAAGGGCGCTATTGGTTTGCCAAATTTTGATCTGCAGACATTCATGCAGCTTGATATCAAATCAGCGTTCGCAAGTGATCTTTGGATGATTAGTTTTTCATTTCTTTTCATCTGCTTGTTCGATTCAGCAGGCTCTCTTATGGGACTTGCTCACCAAGGCAGATTTTTGAACAAAGAAGGGGAGCTGCCCCGCTTGCGCAAAGTTCTTTTGCCTGATATCGTTGGAACCCTATTTGGTTCTGTGCTTGGCACATCAGCCTCCGTTGTCTATCTTGAATCGGCATCGGGAGTAGCAGCCGGTGGTAGAACAGGCCTTACAGCTGTTGTCGTCGCGGGGTTAATGCTCGTCTCTCTTTTTTTCGAGCCGCTCGCATCTTCGATCCCTGTCTTTGCGATCACTCCCGTGTTGATCATCATTGGGGCGATGATGCTCCGTTCTGTTGTTCAGTTTAACTGGGAAGATCCTTCCGACTACATCCCTTGCTTTATCACGGTTGTTGGCATTCCTCTAACTTATAGTATTGGCACCGGGATTGGCCTCGGCATGATCCTTTATCCCGTTTGTAAGCTCCTTTCTGGCAAAGTACGCGAGGTCCACTGGCTCGCTTGGATTCTCGCCTTTCTTTTCGCTCTCAAGTTCGCGCTTGACTGACGAGAGGGTTTTCTGTTATACACTCTCCTTTCAGGAGGTGTTGTGTGGTGTATGATCAGCTAAAAAAAATGGATACAAAAGAATTTGAATTACCCGAAACAGTTTATGTTTGGGATATTGAAAATCGCGTGTTCCAGTCCCTTGTTTTACAATGTTTAGCACGTATTGAAGGGATTGCGCTTCTTGAAGGAAACCTATTTGATTCGCTTCTTGGCAGAGATTGCGGAGAAAGAGTCAAAGGGATCTACGTTGAGCAAGAGCAAAAAAACCATGCAGTCAGCGTAAAAGTCGAAGTGAATATCGCTTACGGTGTGTGCATCCCTGACAAAGCAGAAGAAATTCAAGCTAAAGTCACAGAAGAGATCAACCGATTAACAGGTCTTCGTGTCGGTTGCGTCCACGTTATCTTCAAAAATCTTTTCGATCCTAGAGAAGCAGAAAAAGAAGTGAAACTTGCTCTCGAAATGTAAATCTATTTGGAGTGCGGTGACTCGTCACCGCTTTTCTTTGATCTTATGAAGATGCTTTGGAAGCAGAATTCGTATAGCAATGTGGCAGTGGATGCTGATTTATAATTTTTTTGATTTATCAAATTGCGGCGCGTCTTTAAGATTTTTGGTATGGAATATGATTTTGTTGTGGTAGGAGGGGGAGCGGCTGGCATTTTTGCAGCGCTAACGGCAAAGGCGACACATCCAGAGTGGAATGTGGTGGTTCTAGAGAAGACGGCTGTCTTGCTTTCTAAGGTGAGAGTTTCGGGTGGGGGGCGCTGCAATGTTACGCATGCGTGCTTTGATCCAGATCTATTGGTTAAAAATTATCCGCGTGGGGGAAGAGAGCTGCTCGGGCCTTTTCATCGGTTTCAGCCAAAGGATACGGTGCTTTGGTTTGAATCAAGAGGGGTCAAGCTTAAGGTAGAAGCTGATGGCCGGATGTTTCCTACAACGGATTCATCGGAGACGATCATTAAAGCGCTTCTTAATGAGGCAAATAAATGTGGAGTTGAGATCCGCTTAAAGCAGCGGATTAAGGGGATTGAGAAAAGGCAGGGGGGAGGATTTGAGCTTGTTATGAAAGAGGGCGAGGGAATTTTAGCTAAGCGTCTTGTTTTGGCAACAGGAAGCGGCGCTGATGGATTTTCATGGGCGGCTAAACTTGGGAGTGCGATAGAGCCTGCAGTTCCCTCTCTTTTCACATTCAATATCCCTACATCGCCTTTGAAGGAATTAAGCGGTATTGCTGTTAATCCTGTTGAGCTAACGCTTCCGGGCTGCTCTTTTGTTCAGAGGGGACCGCTTCTGATCACACATTTTGGCTTTAGCGGGCCCGCTGTCTTGAAGCTTTCTGCATGGGCTGCGCAATTTTTACACGAGAAGGGGTATAAGACTCCTCTCACGATCAATTGGCTTCCTGAATTTTCTGAAGAAGAGATCTATAAGATCTTAAGTAGATTTAAGATAGAGAGTTCTCAAAAGGCGTTTTCTTCTGAAAGCTTATTTAAACTGCCAAAGAATTTGTGGCGCACTCTTTTAGGGGATAAATTTAATAAACGCATAGGAGATATAGCTCTTAAGGATCTGCAGAATTTAGCGCATAAGCTACACGCTGATATTTATGAGATTGATGGGAAAACGACGCATAAGGAGGAGTTTGTTACCTGTGGCGGCGTTTGTCTGAAAGAGGTTAACTTCAAGACGATGGAGAGCAAGATGTGCCCCGGACTCTTTTTTGCAGGGGAGATCCTTGATATTGATGGGGTAACGGGTGGTTTTAATTTCCAAAACGCTTGGACCACGGCCTTTATTGCCGGTTCTAATTAGTAATTGCAAAATAATAAAATTAGTTTAATAATGAATATTGAGGTGGTTGATCTTAATTAGGGGGATTTATGCATCAATATAGAGTTATTGTTCATTATCATTTTAAAAATGGAATGGAAAAAGAAGCGACAAAATTCCTTGAAGAAGAGCTCTTAAAAACTGCAAAAGAATGTAAGTGTCAAGACATTGAGGTATGGTACAATGAAAAAAATCCGATGCATACTATCGGAATGGCGCTTTGGGATAGTTTAGAAGATGCTCGCAGGTTTCAAGCAAAGTGGGAAGCTAAAGAAAAAGAGCTGATGAAATATTGTTCAGCCCCTTTTCAAAAGGAAATTTTTAAGGTGTGCTCCGATTTTGCGAAGCGGTTTGGTAAAGCTGCGTAAAATTTTGCGTATAGCATTCGCACGAGTTTTTTTGATTTAGATTTTATTGAGCGGCTTAAAAACTGTTTTCCATTTAGAGACATATCCTGCCATTGCTAGGAAATGGCCCGTATTTAGGACTTCAATAAGAGATGCTTTATATTGGCGCGTGAGGGAGGTGTCAAGATGCGATTGTTCATAGACGCAGCCTTCCCCACGGACAAGAGTTGCGCTTGGATCTATTAGGTTGTTTTTTTTGATCTGTTCAAAGAACTCGTTATGGTGATTTAGATAATGTTCGTTATGGGTTTGTACTGCGACAAGCTGCATTCCTGTTCCTATAAGGTCTGAAAAATAACTGAGATTCATCAGTCTAGAAATCCCAGCTCCTGCACTATATTTATGAATAAAACGAGGTGGCGTTGGATCATCAATTAGCAGATAAACGTGGTAATATTTAATGGTGCTGGAACTTGGTTTTCGTCCTGAAGGATGATTTTCGATATAGAGATAGGTGGAGGGTGTAACGACAATTTTTGATGTTGAAAAGAGGTGGTCTTTTGTTTTTATATCGATGCTGTTGCGCTCTTCATCGACATAAATGCTTTCTAATTTATATCCAGTTAAAAGAACAATGTCTGTTGATCTGATCAAATTCATGATGTTCGTAATGAGCTCGTAGCATCCTTTAGAAGGGTAAAATCCATTAACACCTTGTTGTTTGGATGAACCAAATTCTATCTCTGGATAATCAAGAGCTACCATTTTACATCCAATGTATTCTTCTAGAAATTTTTTTACATTTTGATCTGACCCAATTTGATGACATCCCATGTCTGCGTAAGGAACGCCGCAAATAGAAATGCTTTTCCAAGCGCCTCCGCATTTTTCTGATTCTTCGATGATGCAAACGCGTTCTCCTGAATATGAGCGATAAAGAGCTTCTAACAGAGAAATAGGGCTTGAGCCAACGATGACTGAATCAAAGTCTGTATTATACGCTGTAGCAAACCCATGAAAAAATAGAATAAGAGCAAAGAAAATAGTACGCATATGCACAGGCAATCTCCTTTAGGTCAAATAAGTTTTTAGGCTATACCAAAACAACCTGAAGAATCGGTTTTTTGACAAAGAGGCTCCTTAAATTCGAGGAAAAGCCGACGTCGTTAAAAAACGATTCTTCAGGTTGTTTTGGTATAGCATCTGTTAAGTAAAATTGTCAATTGACAGTCGGTTGAGAGGATTTTTTCTTGACTTCCTTAAATAAAAAAATAACACTAGCATCTAAATTTTTAAATTAACCGGATGGTGTTGCATGAAAAAATTTAGGACTTGTGTTTCTTTGCTAATGCTTTCAGCGTCTCCTGTGCTTTTTGCAAATCCTCTAGGATTTGAAGCCGTTATAGGTGATGCTGCAGTTTCCTATCCCGATGCTTCAACAGTTGAAGTTGTAACGGGAAAACAGGCTATTATTAATTGGAAATCATTTTCTATTGAAGAGAGTGAAACGACAAGATTTGTCATGCCAAGCAGCTCTGCTTCAGTCTTAAACCGCGTTTTAGGTGGGGACTTAAGTAAAATCTTAGGGACCATTGAAGCTAATGGTCAAGTTTTTTTGATTAATGCTAATGGAGTTATTGTTGGTGAAAATGCCATTGTCGATACCGGAAGTTTTATTGCATCAAGTTTTGATATTCTCGATAGCGAATTTATGAAAGGAGGAGATTTTGCTTTCAAAGGTTTAGGGGGTTCTGTGATCAACCTCGGTCAGATTACGGCGCGCAGTGGCGATGTTATTCTTGCAGGACATCAGGTCTCGAATGAGGGACGCATCGATGCTTTAACGCGCGGTGTTAGTTCAGGGCGTATTTTTCTTTTAGCAGATCAAGGTTCTGTAGAAACAGCAGGTTCTTTAACAGCACGTGGCGGCGAGATTCGTATTCTTGGTAATGAGGTAGCTATTTTATCAAGAGCTCATGTTAATGTTTCCGGAGAAAATGGAGGCGGTGTTGTTCTTATTGGCGGCGATTACAAGGGAAGCAATCCTGAGATTCCAAATGCTTCTTATGTTCGTATCGAACTTGATGCTTTTATTGAAGCTGATGGTTTAGATCAAGGAAGTGGAGGACGTGTTATTGTTTGGGGTGATCACCAAAATTCCTTTTTCGGCACAATTTCTGCGTGCGGTGGAGAAAATGGGGGGCACGGTGGTTTTGTTGAGGTGTCAAGCCGTGGTCTCATTGTTCCTGTAGGAGAAGTTTTTACTCTTGCAGCTAACGGAGATACAGGCACGCTTCTTCTTGATCCTTGCGCTGTTTCTATTTCTTCCCTTCCAGATTCAAATATTATGATGGGATCTCCACCAAATTACATGTTTGATATGGGGGGGTCATCGAACATCAATGCAACAAAATTAGAGAACTATTTAATAAGTAACAACGTGGTCATTGACGCTTCAACAGGCGGCGGCAGCGCATTATTTGGAAGTATTAGTGTAGATGCGTCTTTTGGTTGGTTCACTGATAATTCTTTAACATTGACTGCGAATGACGACTCTATGAATAGCCAAATTGTATTCAATGCCAATGTTAGAGCACCTTTAGGTTCTTTAATTGTCAATGGAGGTAATGTCATTGTCGGTGATTCAATGGGGAGTGCAAGCTCTTCTGTTACCATTGATGTGAATGATCTTCAGGTTCAAGTAAATACAGGAAATAATGTCAGTCTTTATGGAAGCTCAGCATCCGGTACTTCAGCGGAATTCAAAGTAAGAACGGGGAGCATTACACTTGGATCAACAGGCAATCTTAATTTGATTGGCGGTCAGGGGGATAATTCTTATGCTGCAATTAATGTTAATGGAGGGTTCCTTAATATTGATGGATGTGGTGGAAATGTAAATTTGTACGCTGGAGATGGTTCTCAAAGTTCTGCTTCAATTTCTACGGTTAATGGCAATATTTCTTTGATATGCATGACAGATCTAAATGTTTTTGGAAGCGATGTCGGAGACTACTCTCAAGCCTTTATTAGCACAAAAGGATCTGGAAATATCAATATTAATGTCACAGGAATAATTGAACTTCATGCAGGTGCAGGAGCTCATTCAGATGCATCAGTGTTTACTAATGGGATAAACGGTTCTATTGATATTCATACAGATGTTGACCTTCTTTTAACAGGAGGTACATTCCTTCCGCCGCCGCCGCCGCCGCCACCTCCTCCTCCGCCGCCAGGTCCACCGCCGCCACCTCCACCTCCTCCTCCTCCTCCTCCTCCGCCAGGTCCACCGCCGCCACCTCCACCACCACCTCCGCCACCACCACCTCCTCCTCCGCCAACACCTACGCCAACAGGTGGTGCTGCAAGTATTTCTACGACCTCCAGCATGTCACCGATTACGATCACAGCAAATGGTTCTATTGATTTGCTCGCTGGTAACACACCACATTCAAGTGCACAGATCAGAGCTGCAGATAGCTCTTTATCTATCACAGCAATTGGTAATGTCGTCATGACATCAACAACAACTCTTACAGCATCGAGTGCATACACACTCATTGGAGCTGCAGGGGATATCACAATTGATTGTAATGAGTTAGTTTTGGAGGGAGGATTTGCGCCGAATGCTTATTCTCGAATTCAGACGACGCAGGGCGGAGATATTAATATTATGCATGGATCTGGCATGATGCAAACACCTATTGCATTGCTTGTTGTTCAAGCGGGCAGCAGCGCAGATGCGTCTCTTTTTACGAGATTAGGTGGTGATATCAACATTAATGCTGAAGTTGTTGATTTCTTGGCAGGGCTTGGAACAACATCAACGGTCAATATCATTACAGGCACGGACGCAAATGCAGGTGATATTAGCGTACTAGCCGGCGAATTGTCCTGTATTGGTAATAGTAATGCTAGAGTAAATATTATGACGGGTCAGTCGGGTCCTGGAAGCATTTTATTACAAACGACAACGCCTGATACGATGTTTAATGATTCGATGTTTTTAACTAATACAGTTCTTGTAACACAATATCTGTACGGTTCTGATAATCCGATCAGTGTATCTTCTGCAGGAACGCTTGGTATTAATGATTCAAATATCAGCACGTTTTTGGGTCAGGTATCAACGAGCTCTTTTGCTTCAACGAATCTAACAAATACGACCATTACTCCGAGAGTCCCTGTTAATGGGTTTGTAACAATGATAGCTGGTGTTGATATGGTTATTGATGCTACGAGCAGCATCAATGTGCTAGGTCAACTCCCAAGCGTTGTTTTAGTTGTAGATAATGAGTTCCCGATGTCCGTTGGTCCTGGGGAATTCAATTATGCAGATGGCGCGCGCATCGACCTTTCGGGTCCTGGTTTTGTGCGCATCTATACAGCTAATCGTTCACAAAACGCGATTGGCATGGGTGCTGTGATTAACGGGCTTACTTATGTAGCACATAGTCCTGAGTTTGATGATACAAACAATGAGGTGTGGGGGATTTATTACCCAACAGTTCCAATGGCGCCTCAAGATGGATCTGATCATTTCACAATTTATTACAAAAATACTGATGATTAAAGAATGATGATTTGTAGATTTTGAGAAAAAAGCCCGTGGCAATCGCTGCGGGCTTTTTTATTGTACAAACTCCATCAGCGCCTCTGCTTTTCCTCTCTCGCTAATGGAGTTTCTTTACGCATTTATGTACTACATCAATTAGCGGTTGGGTTTATAAAAGAGCAAGAAGAAGAATTTAACGCAAAGGAAGAAAAAGACGCGAAGACGCAAAGAAGAGAAGAATTATAGGTCATTCACGACGCGATCGATTTTTTTTCTCATCTGTTTCGATCTTCTTTTTTCTTTGCGTCTTCGCGTCTTTTTCTTCCTTTGCGTTAAATTCTTTCCGATTAGATTATAAAAACGTCGATAACATCAAGTCGTTCCAAACATTTATCGTGCGTAAGGTTAAGTGATTATGCTTAAAAACCCAAAAGTTAGGTTAGTAGCTGCCGACGAGGGAGAAGTGGAGCATGCCGATACCGCCTTCATAGTGATCGCGGTTGATCTTGAAGCCAAAATCAAGTCGCGAAGAGAATGTGGAACCAATAGCGTAGCGCAGGCCAGGGCCTATTCCCATGAGCCACTGAGTTTGGGGCACTTTATGGATTTTATCAATATCGTGGCCTAAACCGTAATCAAGAAAGACAAGAAATTGAAGGGCGTCATTCAGTAGGCCCAATGATGGGCTAAAGCTAGGGCTCCAGAATTCTGTTGTAACGAGCAACCCTTCGTCGCTATTGACTTGCCGTTCGTTGTAGCCACGGACCGTGTTATAGCCGCCAAGGCCAAATTGTTCGCTCGGAAGCAGGGATCCTGTTGCCACTTGAGCCTCGAAGAAGAGTTTCCACATAAACTTCATGGGCATAGTGATGGCGTAGTCGCATGCTGCAAGCAGGTAGGCATATTGAGGTTTTGCATGAGGATTAAGGGAGTGAAAATCCATGCTAGATTGGTTCGGGATCCAAGAGAAGGGGGAGATGAAGAGTTCTCCATCAAAGCCAATTTTCTGTATGCCGCGTTCATAACCGAAGTTGTATTCAAGGACAAATTGTGTTAAATTGACGTTGCTTCCGATAATTGGATCTTGTTCAGACATTTCAAATGTGTTATTCGTTCTTTTAAAATCGTAACCAACATTGATTTCGTGTAAAAGATAGAACTTCGGCTTCATGGGTATGCCGTATCGAAAGCTCACTTGTAATGAGTTCCCATGCGTTTTATGGCGGTTGCCTTGTTCATTTTTTGTTCCAAAGGAAACGTGCGTTCCTGAATAACCACCATAAAAAAGGAGAGTATTTTCCCAAGGAAGCAGCGCTGTATAGCTTAATGTATATCCTTGAAATTTATAAAAATCGGATGAGGTTGTGTACTGAAAGCTCATTATGTGATCGAGGCCAAAGGCTTTGCCCCAGTTAAATCCGGAAAATAGGCGGAGCCTGCCTGTTGATAAGACTCCTGTGTTATCGACGCCCACGTAAGCGCGAAGAGGAAAGGCGTCTTTGACATAGACTTCAATATCCGTTGTGCCGACCTCTTTACCAGGGCTGTAGACGAGGTCTGCATGACGAAAGGGATTTCTATTAATGAAAGCGACGTTGTTGACTAATACATGATCATCAATGCATTCTCCAGGCTTTAGCTTAATATAATTTTTGATAAGGTCTTTGCTAAAGTAATGATTTCCTACAACGGAGACGTCACCTAATTTTCCTTCAGTGATAACGAAGGTAAGAACGCCATCTGTTACATCTTGTTCTGGAATTTGGATTGCCATGATGGAGCGGTCATGATCGCGGTAATAACGAACGATTTCTCTTTTAATTTCACCAATGTCTTCTGCTGTTAGGTTTTTTTCCATAAAGAGAGGGAGCAATCGTTTTTCAAGATTTTCACGTGTGCCGGGTAGATCGATATCGACTGCTATCACACCAACGACATTTAAAGGCAGCTGCTGTGAGTCTCCGCTCAAGATGATTCCTTGAGCATTAGGTACCAAGATAAGATCATCGGCAAAAAGACTATATGCAAGAGAGAGTGCTGAAAGACCTGTGATCAAAGATTTATTCATATGTACATTACCGTTGAGATTGTTTTTAATTCTTAACAAACATATTTTTGTTGTCTACTGAAAGATGGGGGCTGGGATGAAAAATATACGGATTGCTTGTGCAGCAGATCTTCATTTAGGAAGACGTCTTGTGCGATTACCAGAGGGACTGGAGAACTTTGTGCATGCTCCTAAGGATGCTTGGAAGATGCTTGTGCGCTTTGTGTGCGCTCTAGAAAATCAGGTCGATGTACTTATTCTTTCTGGCGATGTTTTTGATAATGAGCAGGATTTATATGAAGCAATCGGTGTTTTCGAAGAAGGTATACATAGGATTTTAGCAAATAAGATACCGATTATCGCCGTTGCGGGTAATCATGATGCGCATGTGCTTAAGAAGTGTCACCGTAGAGTAGGATCTCCTTTATTTTATCTTTTAGGTGAAGATGAGATGTGGGAGACTCAAATATTGGAGTTTCACGGAAGAAAAATTTGTTTTATTGGATGGTCATTTTCAAAACACCAATGCGAAGCGAACCCACTTAAGAGTTTTAAATCTTGTGAAGATGCCTTTACAATTGGCATTTTGCATTGTGATGTTTCCTCCGGAAAAAAAGGTTTCTATGCACCTGTACAGCTTAAGTATTTTCATTCTCTTCCTGTTAAGGCTTGGGTTTTAGGACATATACATATTCCAGAAATTTTAGTTGAAGACCCTTTTGTGTTTTATTGTGGCTCTCTTCAAGGTTTAGATATATCAGAAAGAGGCATTCGGGGATTTAGACTTTTGGAAGTTCAGTCTTCAGGAGAGATCTCCCATCAGCTGGTTCCTTGTGCGTCTCTTTTTTGGAGTTCGGTAGAGATGGATTTCTCAGATGTCGATCCTGAAAACTTTGATGAGGCTTTATGTGCTTTTTTGCGGGCGCAGTTGCACAACATACCAGACGTTGCGAAGGTTGTGCTGTGTAGAATTTCATTTCAAGGAAAAACAGCTTTTTATAGCCAAGTGCGTGCATTTGCGCAAAAAATAGAGGGGTGTCATTTTACTCAGGTAGGGGGGGGTGGAATCCCTTGTTATATTGAAGAGGTTTCTGTTGTATGTACTCCTGATATTGATTTAGAGGGTCTTTGTCTTGGAAGGGATTTGGCAGCGCTTATAGCGCAACTTATCCGCAGTGTCAAACAAAAAGAAGAGGGAAAAGAAAAGCTTCTTTTAGAGTGTTTTCAGCATTTGCAAGGTCTTGCAGAAAAAAATGGGCACGTTGAGATAAAAGCAGACCCTTCTTTATTAGAGTTAGAGTTTATGCGCATAGGGTACGAGGTCTTGGATATGATTTTAATGCAAGAGGAGGGTGAATATGCGTCTTTTGAGTCTTAAGATACGCAGAATGCCCGGATTCAAAGAAAAGGGATTTCGTTATGAGGAAGGAATTTTAAAAGAAGGAATTAATGTTATTGTAGGCAGTAATGGCTCAGGGAAGACCACTTCTTGCATGGCTGTCAGGAAGTTGCTTTGGCCGCATCACCCTTCGGTTAAACATTTAACCCCGGTGTCTTTGCAGGCAAGTTTTGAAGAGGATGGAAAACTTTTCGAGGTGGATATTGAGGGGGGGCATTATCACGGTTTTTCTTTTACAACAGCGCCTCTTGAGCAAAATGCATTATGCTATACAGTGTTGCTCGATGATCTTTTTCATGCAACTGATGATGTTTTTGCACACGTCATCGCCAAAATTGCCTATGGAGGATGTGATCTTGATTTAGTTCGTAAGCAATTTGCTATTGCACCAAGAATGGGTCTTAAAGAAAAAAAGCAACTTTATGAGAAAAAAAGAAAACTTGAAGAGATTTCACGCCATCATTTGGAACTTGAAAGAGAAGAGGAGTCTTTAAAAGGGATTGCAGAACAGATTCATGAATCAAAGAAGGCTCAAGAGGCTTTAAAAAAGATCAAAATTTTTTCTGACCTTTTGATTAAAGAAAAAATTTTACAGGATGTTAATCAAGCGCTTGATACCCTTCCGGTAGGATCAGCATATGCAAGAGAAGAAGATGAGTGGGAATATCAGCAAATTATTTTGAAAGAAGGGGGCGAAGGGAAAATATCTTGTTTAGATGATTTTCAACTGCTTGAGTTAGAGGGAAAAATTCATTTACTGCAGGATCTTGAAAGGGACTTAAGGGAGGTCAAAAACCGCACTTTAGAAATGGAGGTAGGGTTTAAGGAGAGGTTTTCTCTTCTAGGGGTTGATAAAGACAATTTTCCTCAAATGAAAGTCGATCATGTAGGAGAGCTTCAGAGGCTTTGGGAATGTTGGCATGCAAAAGTATGCGAGCTCAGTGAGTGGGACGCGCGTATCAAAGCTGTAGCTTCTCAAAAAGAACCTCTTTATTCCCCACAATCTCTAAGAGAGGGAATTCGGCTTTTACACGCATTTTTACATGCCGAGGAGTTAAAGTGGTTTAATAGACTTTTGTGGGCAACTCCTTTTTTGAGCCTGTCTCTTTATAAATATCCTTATGCTTGTATGGGTGTTAGCTTTTTTGCTTTTTGTTTAATCCTTCTTCTCAAAAAATCTTCTTCAGGATTTTTTAAACGCGCCTTCTTGGAACAAGGGATCCCCTCTCCGGAAAGTTTTTCGCAAGAAAACGTAAGGCAACATATTCCTCATTTAGAAAAGATGTGGGGAGAAGCTACGCGATTTTTTCATGATAAAGAAACAGCGCAGATTATTGCTGTGCATAAAGTAAAGTGCAGCCGGGAAGCTGATCATCTTTACCAAGGGCTTCAAGAAGCAGGATTTCCTACGGAAAAACTTTCCTGGATTCCTTTTGTTCGTGAATTGCAAAGAGCGTCAGAATTATTTATCGAAGTAAAAAAGCAAGAGGCTCTCATACGAGAGAAAGAGGTGCGCTATCATGCTCTTTTACAGGAAATTAATGTTAAAAATGCACGAGAAGGAGCAGTTCTTCTCAATTTTTATGAGAAGAATGCACAGCGACAAAAAGAGTTGAACGAGTTAGCTTTTCGTAAGAATGAGATTTTAACAAGATGTAAGATTTGTGCGGAAAATTTTGAAGAAGAATGGAAATTGTTAAGTGCTTGTGTTGAAAAACGGGAGGCTTACCTAACTCTTATGAGAGAAAAAACAGCTTTAGAAATGCATGTTAAGGAAATGCATAAAAAACTTAGTGAAGATCTGGATTTTTTTAAGAGCAAATCAAAATCCTTACAGATGTTGCAAGAAGAAGCGGAAGCAAAGGCTCTTATGCACGATCATCTTATTGAAACTCAAGCTGCCATTCGTCAAAAGTTAGATAGCGCAGCTAATAGATTAGCTTTTGAAGAGGCTTCAAGTGAGCTTAAAGAAGCAGAAGAGGTTTTACAGAAAGTGCATCAAGAATTTGTTCGCAAAGCTCTTGGAGAATTTCTTATTGGTAAAATAGAAAAATTATTCGAAAACGAATTCCAACCAGAAGTTTTTAAAAGAGCTAGTGGATGGTTTGTTCGGTTTACTAAAGGCGCCTATCGGTTGCAATTTCTTAAAAAGCGCAGTTTTGTTGCTTATGATGTGAACGAGGAGGAAGTGAAGGATTTAGATGCGTTATCAAGAGGAACTCGGATTCAACTTATTTTAGCGATTCGTCTTGCCTTTATGGAAACAGCGGAAGCTGGCGGGCATCAGCTTCCTCTATTTTTAGATGAAGTGATGAGCCATGCAGATGATGAGCGGTTTCAATACATGGCAGAAGCTCTTTTGGAGATCGCAAAACGTGGGCGTCAGATTTTTTACTTTACCTGCCAAAGAGGTTGTGTGGATGCGTGGGGAAAGATAGAGGGGGACTTGGAGCTACTTAATGTCATTGATCTTGATAAAATGAAACAAGGGCTTGCATGCTTTGAGACGCCTATCAGACCATTAAAAGTTGCTTGTCCGATTCCAACGCCTGAGGGTAAAACTCTTTACGATTATTCAAAAGAGCTTTCTCTTCCCGGCCTTTGTTATAATAGTCCTCCTTCCTCTTGGCATCTTTGCCATTTTGCTAATTGTTCTTCTGAACTCCATGAGCTTTTGATTCAGAATGTCTTTGTGTACGGGCAATTTAAAAATCTTTCTGAAAAGGGTTTGCTTAAGTTTCCAAAATTTATGGAAAAAGGAAAACTTGCAGAACAGTTTTATGCTCTTGCGCAGGTCGGACGAGGAAGAAAAGTGACTTTAGAAGAGTTGCAGCAGGGAGGTGTTTCAGAAAAGTTTCTAGATAAAGTTTACCTCGTTGCAAAGAATTATAATTTTGAGCCAAAGAAGCTTTTGCTTGGCTTAAAAAATCGAGAAATTCAAGGATTTAGAGAAAAAACGCGTGAAGAGCTTCAAGAGTTTTTATTAGAATCAGGCTGTCTTGACATGCGCGAGACTTTAGAAAAAGATGAGATTAGAGCACGTTTATGGCAATTTTCTAAAGAAGAAGCTTGTTCCCTCTCTCTTGAAGAAACAGCCTTTTTCATTAACACTTTATGTGAGCTTTTATGAAAAATTTAATTTTCTTAATATGCTTGATTCCAGCTTTTATTTTAGCCAAGAGACAGGTTCCTGAAAGAGTTATTTCGACGAAAGAGCAATTGGATTCTGCAAAAAAAATTGAGCATCTCATTGTAATTTTCCAAGAAAACTGGTCCTTTGATACGCTCTATGGAAATTTCCCACATGTTAATGGTCTTAAAGAAGCTTCTTTAGAAAGCAAGACGCAGGTCGATATTTATGGAGTGCCGTATCCTAAATTGCCTGTATGCATGATGCCCAAATTAAAAGTTCCTTATCCGCAGATCTCTCAAAATTTACCCAATGCTCCCTTTGATTTAAGTCCCTATATCCCGATGACAGAAAAATCGGGAAATATTGTGCACAGATTTTATCAAGAGTTGTTTCAGATTGCAGAAGGAAGGATGAATCAGTTTGTTCTTTGGGGCAATACTGGAGGTCTGCCGATGAGTTATTATGATGTGAGTACAACTGCGATGGGATCGATTGCTAAGGAATTTGTGATTTGTGATCATTGGTTCCATTCTTGCTATGGGGGGTCTCTCTGCGGCGTTCTTTGGCTTTTTGCAGCGCAGATGCCTGTATGGAAAGAGGCTCCTCTAGAGATTACTGCAACAGTTTATCCAAGTGGTGTTCTTATAAAAGATGGGATTGTTTCACCTGATGGTTTTGTCATTAATGACGCGCAACCTTTTTATCCGCCTCATAAAAAAGGAATTCCAGATCACCGCCGCATTCCACCTCAAAAAGCGATTACAATTGGGGATAAACTCAATGAAAAAGGGATTTCTTGGGGATGGTATACTGAAGGGTGGGAGGATGCTGAAGCTGGCAATCCCGATCCTTTCTTTTCTTTTCACCATCAAGCGCCTTTATATTATGAACAATTTGCCCCTGGCACAGCCCTTCGAAAAGAGCATCTTTTGGATATGAAACACTTTTATGCAGCACTCGATACACATACGCTGCCTGCTGTGAGTTTTATTCGCTCGTTGAATAATTATAGTGAACATCCGGCAAAATCCAATCTTATTGAAGGATTAGATTGGTGCGCAGACCTTATTAAAAAAATTCAGGATAGCTCTTCTTGGGATAAATGCTTGATCATCGTAACTTATGATGAGAATGGAGGAAGATGGGATCATGTCGCACCTCCGATCGTTGATCAGTTTGGTCCCGCAACGCGTGTGCCCGCAGTTATTATCTCCCCTTTTGCAAAAAGAGGTTATGTTGATCATACCTCTTATGAAACGGTATCTATTCTCAAGTTCATCGAAGAAAGATGGGACCTTGAGCCCTGCTCCACAAGAGATGCCGCCGCAAATAACATCCTTAATGCTTTGCAGTAGAGATTTATATCAGGCTCACTAAAGAGGAGTACTCTTGTAGCTGTTTATCGGCTGTTAGAAAAAAAAGAGGTTCGGCTTTAGCTTGTGCGATGAGGAGTCGATCAAAAGGATCTCTATGCAAATTTGGAAGTTGCAATATCATTGCGGCATGTGCGGTTCTAACGGGAAGTTCATAAAATCCGCTATCTGTGATGGCTTGAATCAGTTGACTTAAGTCTCCATCTATTTTTTTCAACCCTTGTTTGATAGCAATTTCCCAAATAGATGCACTGCTTACATAAACTTTTTCCGCTTGCGTAATTATAGATTTTGCTTTTTTTGTAAGTTTACGATTATCGAGAACACTCCATAGAAAAATATGCGTGTCGAGAAGCAGTTTCATTATAGACCTTCAAAAAGATTGATAATTTCATCGGGTAGGGGAGCATCAAAATCTTTGGAGATTTTAAATTTTCCTTTCAAAACACCGAATCTAATTTTATTTTTTTTCTGTTCTAAAGGCATGAGTCTGGCAACAGGCTTGCCAGCTTTTGCGATAAGAATCTCAGAACCATTCATCGCAGCATTAATAAGCTCAGAAAAATGAGTCTTTGCTTCATGAATATTAATGGTTTTTTGCATGTAAGTCTCCTTAATTAGGACTAAGCTTAGTCTAGTCTATTTCATTAATGTTTTCAATATTTTTTTAAGTTTTTGTGGTTTAATGAGTTAAGAATGTATTTGTGGGGTGAGCGCGTTGCGGACTTTGTTGATGATGTAAATGTTAGAGGATAGGGCTGCAATTCTTAGAAGATAGCCTGCAAAGGCTTGTTTGTTGAAGAGATTCTTCCAGTTGGACATGGGAAGGTCAAGATAGGTTTGGATGAGTGTTTTACGTGTATCAAACACTTGACTGACGGTCGTTGCCAAAGTCCCAGAAATACCTCCGGCTAGAAGTTCTGCATTCAAATCTTCATAACCTCGTTGTTTTAAATCGGCCGTTATTTTTGGAGCGGTATTCAAGAGAGCTGTTGTATAAGAAAGTTCGCGTACGGCAGTTGATGGAAAGGCTCTAAAAAAAACACAGGGTCCATAGTTTTTAGACATGTGATCAATGGTTTGAATAAGGTTTTTTTTTGTTATATACTGCTGAATGAGAATACTATCTGTTGGGCACACTAAAAGAGCTGAAAAAACTCCTGCAAGAGGTGCAGAGAATTCGGGAAAGGTATTTGCAAGTTTTTGGTTGAATAGGATTTGGATGACTGTTTTTGGAACGACATTACAGCTAAAAGCTGCCGTTCCTCGATACCAAACGCGCGGATTGAGAGAGATATTAGGGACGTCTGCTTGTTTGAGATTTTTAAAGTAAGCAAGAGGTTTTATCCTTCGACGCATGAAAACCCAGTCGTTTAGGACTGGGATGAAATGCGCTTCTTGTTTTTAATCTTCCATTCCTGCTATATTAGTCTCACTTTCGTGCAGGCTGAGACTCGCTCTCTAAAAGCACTATGTTTTCGGCTCTCGGTATAGATAGCCTGGGTACCCAGTCCCTAAAGGCCCTCGTCATATAATGTGTATGACTAAGAGCAGAAGGCCCCTTCACCGGGAGAAGCCCTCTGCTTTAGCTGAGGGAGTATTCACAACGGGAATTGTTGTGGCTGTTGCCATCGTTGCAATATAAAGTTCCTGTACTGTTGAAAGTTCAGTTTTCATAACGTTTTAAATTCAACCCTTGATCACAAGATGAGGTTTAAGGCGTGCAACCCTATTTGCAAGACCAGCTTTTTCTACAGCTTCAACGACATCGTCAACATTTTTGTAAGCGTCGGGCATTTCCTCAGAGATGGTTCTAGAGGATGAAGCCATCACTTTAACGCCTTGGGAATGCATGTAATCAATGGGGTCTTTCCCTTTCCACGCATCTAAAGATTTAACTCGACTACGAGCTCTTCCTGCGCCATGGCAGCAGCTGCACCAGGTAAGCGGATTGCCAAGACCAACAAGAAGATGGCTTGCTCTTCCCATGTCACCGGGAACAAGAACAGGTTGTCCTGTTTTTTGAAATAGAGGAGATAGCTCTTGATTCCCCGGACCAAAAGCTCTTGTGGCACCTTTTCTATGAACACAGAGTGTGCATAGTTTTCCATTAACCTGATGATTTTCAAATTTAGCAATGTTATGGCAAACGTCATAGATAAGAGGGATCTTTTCAGGATCAATTCCATAAACATCCTTGAAAGCTGCGCGCACAAAATGGAGGATTTGTTGACGGTTGTTAAAAGCGAAATTGGCAGCAGCTGCCATTGCATGGAAATAGTCTTGTCCAGCCTGTGATTTGATCGGCGCTGCAACAAGTTGTCTATCAGGAAGTCCTTCAGCAAATCCTTCTTTAATGAATCTGTCAAGCGCATCTTGGCAGACCTGATGGCCAAACCCGCGCGATCCTGAATGGATAAGAGCGTAAGTTAAGCCTTCAAAAACGCCCCAATCATCTGCAATATTGGGGAGGAAGATTTTTTGTATTTCGCCAATTTCAACAAAGTGATTGCCAGAACCAATACTTCCTAGTTGGCTGCGCCCTCGCTCTTTTGCTGTGTGTGAGACAGCTGCGTAATTAGCATTTTCGATGACGCCATAGCTTTCCATGTGTTCAAGATCTTTGGAAAAGCCGAAGCCGCGCTCGATTGACCATTTGGCTCCTTGCTCTAAAAGGGAGCGGTAGTCACTCTCTGTTAGCTTGTGTTCTTTTTTATGACCCCTTCCAACACCTGAAGGAACGAGATGGAAAATTTTTTGAAGAAGTTGCGTTTTTTTTCTGTCATCTCCGAGCTCTTGGTATTTTATGGGGATGATGGCAAGTCTTACACCGCAATTGATATCATAGCCAACACCTCCGGGACTGATGACACCTGTTTCTGCATCCATAGCAGCGACACCTCCAATGGGGAAACCGTAGCCCCAATGAATGTCGGGCATGGCGATGCTGTAGCCTGTAATGCCTGGAAGATAGGCGACATGGCGTACTTGGTCTAGAGGTTTTTCAATGTCAAGGTCTTCTAAGAGTTTTTTTGTTGCGATCACAAGACCTGGAACGCGCATCCCTTTTTCTTGAGGAATTAAATAAGTAGCGGGTGCTATTTCTTGATAACTAAACATCAACAATCATCTCCCAGTGTAAAAGACCAGAATTTTCTATAGAGACGTTTCCATGAAAGCTTATCGCTTTGAAAGGACATCCAATATCGCAGTCAATGCGTGCAATAAGCGCATTGAGCTGCATGATGAGTCTATCTAAATCTAACACAGAGCTTTCGTCGATGTAATTTAGAAGAAGAGGAAATTTAAAACTAAGAGCAAGTTGTGCATGAAGGTAAAGCTGGCCTATATCAACGCCGCGTACAATGAAAGCAATATCAGCTGTATGATCGATCTCCTTAAAGGGAAGTTCAAAGGGAATACTAAAGAGAGATTGGTATGTTAAATGCTCCACGGTTTCATAAAGATGGATGCTCTTTGCAATTACGGGAAAAGGTAGAGCTATTTTTTGCCAGTCTTTTTGATGAAAAGGTTTTCTTGCAAGGGTGATGTGGGGAAGGAATTCTTTTGTGTGCGTTCCGTAATGATTGTTATGCAGCCAATCTGCAATTAACGATAAATATTTTTCTAAACAATGAGATTTAAACCAAAAAACATGGCCGGCAACAACACGCGGTGTAGCTTCTGGAAGAAAGAGAAGATGATCGCATTTCCCTGCAAGACCTATGGAAAAGGGTGGTTTAGGAAAAGTTTTTAATAATTTTTTAAGAGGTGAAAAAGGAATATTACCTAAGAAAAATATCGTCATATGCCGGTTTTTTTCATCGAGAATACGACCTGATGGGAGATTTTCAGGCCATGCTGCTTCAATTTCTAAAGCAAAAAAAAGACGGCGAAGAGGTTCTTTGGAATCTTGAGTCATGTAATAGATGATACAAGGCTTGGCATCATATCCTCAATGGATTTTTGCGTAGATCCAAAATCAATTTTTGAAGACAATGTGAAAGACTTAACGAGGATGGTTTTATGAAAATAATGGTTTTGGTTGTAATGCTTTTTAGCGCATGTTCTTTATATTCCTGGGATATCTCCTTAGGATCTTTAAGAAACAAATGTTTAAATGAGTTTCCAGTGTGGATGCGACAGCAAATTGACTCAGATTTAGCAGATTTTTCTAAAACAACGATTACAGAAACCATGATAGAGGAAACATTTCAAGAAATTTCAAACGTTCAAGGAGGGCATATTGCATCTCTTGCAAGGGTGCGCTTTAAAGATGGAATCATTGAAGTGAAGCATCAAGAAACGCTCAGTCAAATTGAAAAATACCGCCTCCAGATATTTCTTGCCGCATTGAAGCTTTTGCAAGAAGCAGTGGAGCTTCCTGATTTAGATTTTCTTGTTTCTTTGGCAGACCATTATGATCGTCCCCTTTTTTTACGAGTCACTAAAGTGCCTGTGTTTACTGCATGTAAAGCAAAAGCCAACCATCGATCTATCCTTTTTCCAAATGGACTTTTTGATCCAGAACGTGCTGAAGTTTTTAAAAAGGTGAAAGCTGCGGCACTCATGCAGGATTGGAAGAGAAGAGAAGAGATCGCTTTTTGGCGCGGTTCTTTGTCTGAGGGATTTTATCCTCATTTTGATTGGGATTTTAAACCGCGTCCTCTTCTTATGTTTTTTTCCAAGCATCATCCTGATTTAGTAGACGCAGGAACTATAGAAAATGTTTATTTTGAAGCAATGGGCTATACATGGAAAATGTGGATGAAAGAGAATTATTTTCTTCGCGAGTATGTACCTGCTGCAACGCAGGTGATGTTTCGTTATTTGATTGCAATAGATAGCACATGTGCTCCTATAAGCCTGCAATGGCAGCTTTTTTCCGGATCAACTGTGCTTAAAGCCGAGTCCACGCTTTTACAGTGGTTTTATCAAGATCTGATCCCCTATGTTCATTATGTGCCTTTTAGAACCGATTCGGCAGATCTTGGAGAGAAAGTCGTTTGGTTAAAAGAGCATCCTGAAGAGGCTTTAAAGATAGCAAAAAATGCACAAGTTTTTGCAGAAGAAAGGCTCACCGACGAAGCTATATTTCACTACACTTACTGTATGCTCAAAACGTATGCGGACCTTCTTAAGTGAGTATTTACAATACTTCATTTTCTTTGGGTATATTTCAACGCAAAAGTGTGTTCGTAGTTATCTTTGTAGTTTTGCGTAAGCGTGAAAGACTGTGTAAAAGTAGAGCATCATATCTTCAATTTGCAAGTTTTCTCTAGCAAAGATTGTTGCGTTTTTAGCGATCTCATGCGCTTTTTCATCATTTTCCTGCAGCCAAATAAACTTTTCTTCTAGATCTGAACAATCCTGATTATAGGGAACATAATGTACGAAAGGCTGCACTCCTTTGTAGAACCATTCGATGTAATCAGAGTCTCCCTTTAAGACGACGCAGTTTGAAACAAGCTGCCACCAAAAACTTGAAGGAAATGTGTTGCCGTCAACTGCAATTTGATATTTGTGATCAATTCCTGTTGTTTGCCCCATCCATGCTCGAAAAAGATCATATTCGTTAAAAACCATTTTCAACTTTTCATCAAGCCAATAAGGATATGTGAAATAGGCGTCAATGAGATCAGGATGATCTTTAGAAAAAAGAACAAGACGTGGACGCGATTTATAGTCCCATTCATATTCAGAATAGAGTCCACCTGTTGTGCCGCCTCTCCAATGAGATTTATTAATTTTTTTCTCCCAAGGAGAAAGATTTGAGTGCCGTTCAATTTCTTTGAAAATGTTTTCTCTTTGATTGAAAAATCTGACTTCCGGAAAAAGAACACCTACTTCATTTGGCTTCAATCGACACATCGTAAAAATAGGACAATAAGTTTTATCTTTAAAAATAGGACGATCATAAGAATCCCATAGAGAAACGATAAATTCGATATCAGGAAGTTGTGTATATTGAGCTAGCAGTTGTATGAATTTTACAAAATCTGTAATGCGTACATCCGATACATTTTCTGATGGAGTGTAATAAGTGATCTGATTGTTTTGAATTTGATAACGGACAAATTGAGCGCCGCGTCCAGTTGGTACAGCGTAAACTTCTTTTATTGTTTTGTTGAGCATCTCTTTTGTGATGCCTGTATTTTTAAATGCGCGTAGATCTTCTTCGATTTGCAAAGACATCCATTCTGGAGGCGGGGAATTGATTTTTTTAAATAGTTTTTCCTGCGAAATCGTGACTCCTTGCAAGAGTAAAGGAATAACAACGAGTAAACCGGTAACAAGTGCTTTCATAGCCCCCTCTTTTTAACTTAGATTCTGGTATAACATCATATGCTGCTTTTGCTTTTTTTGACGACTCTTTGACGCTTTTTTTTGTTGTTTTTACGGGAGAAAAATTTAAGTTTTCCCTAGAGAAAATAAAAAATCTTAAGAGAATATAGATTTCGATGTTGCAGGAAAAAGGTGAAGTTTAGTATGTTATACCATTCGAACGCACGATAGAGGATGTGTA
>JAZKBL010000031.1:12483-16382 GCA_040388665.1 Chlamydiota bacterium | reverse complement strand
TGCACCTTGGCGTCTTTGCATCTTTGCGTTAAAAAAAAAATTTAACGCAAAGATGCAAAGACGCCAAGGTGCAAAGGAAGAAATAATAATATCATAAATCGATTTTGTTCCTAGGTAGAAACACCTAGGAACAAAATTAAAACCATTATGGAGTATTTTTATAATAGATTGTGTAGAAATCAGATCCATCAGGAGCTGGTGCAGCAGGCGTTGGCGCAGGAACATCAGGATAATAAAAGCCCCAGAATTCTTGATTAGTATCTGTGAATTCAGGAGATGCTGTATAAATCAGTCCATTGATATCCGCGGATGTGCCAAGCGTGTTATCCGCTTGAGTTGCCGTGTAAATCCTCATTGTTTTCCCGCTTCCAGCAGTCAAAATAGCTCCGTCTGGATAGACAAAAGATCCTGTGCCAATATCTGGGGAAGCTGGGAAATTATTATCCGCAATAAAAACGACATTTCCTATAGAGGACATAACAGCTGCACTATCAAAAGTGATATTATCACCTGCAATAACCGTTAAATCTCCAGCAAACTGATAAATAGAAGATCCCGCAATAGAAAAATTTCCTTGATCTGCCGTTAACGTCATCGTTGACATCTCCATACCTGTATCGTCTGCAAGAATGAGCTGCGCACTATCACTAAAATTGAAATCAGTCGTAGCTGTAAAACTCATATTCCCCAAATTACTTGTAATGCTCACGATGTTTGTAGGATCAAAACCCATGATATTAATAGAAGATCCCGTGGCAGTAACATCCCCACTTGCATTAACAGATACACCGCCTGAACTTACCGCTTGCATGATAAGATCTCCTGTCACTGCAACATCAATGGATGAGGGACTAACAATAACAACAGCACCATTCATCCCACCTTCAAAAGTAGCTTGCCCTTCAACAGTAAATGTTAAAGAACCCGAACCAAATTGTGCTAAGGTAACATTATCGCTAACAGTCAAATCCCCACCTGTAGTCAATGTAAGAGATCCACCACTTGAAAAAACTTCAACAAGAGAGTAATTGCTAAGCGAAGTAAACCCTCCCGATTCCATGTTTAGAGAACCATCTTGTGTGATTATTGATGCAGCATGTGCACTTGCAGAATCGCCAGTAAGCATAATGTTATCATCCACTAAAATCATCGTCGTTAGAGATGAAGAGTTAATGGAAGCAGAGCCGCTTGAAGTAGCTGTCATAATCAAATCTGTATGTGCAGTCAAACTAAAATCTGCTGTACTATTTAAAATATTTGCATTGCCAGAGATTCCTTGAAGAGTAACTGTACCATCAACTTCAATACTGGTCATCCCTGAAAAACGCTGATTGTTGATAGTCGAGTTATTAGCTACAAGCATATCTCCTGTTGCATTTAGAATCAAATCACCAAGCAATCCAGAAGCTAGTGTTAGATTCGCATCATTATTAAGATTCAGATCATTAACATTAAAAGTAAAATCTCCGTTTCTATTTTTGATGGTTGCTGGATGTGAGAAACCATTCCCTGCCATGTTAACATCTGTTGCCGTAATTACTGCAATCCCATTTCCAGAAATGACAGCATTACTTGATGATGACGATGTGACGCCTAACTGTAAATCAGCTGTAATATTCAGATCGCTTGCTGATATTAAAGAAGCGCCGCTTGCTAATTGAGAGCCAGCATTTACATTAATGGATCCTAAATTTGAGGTTACAGAGAGAGGCCCGCTTGTCGTTTTTACAACAACTTCTGAAACAATTGCTATGTCACTTCCTTGCAATGTAATATCATTAGTTGCCACTAAAGTCATAGCGCCGTTATAAGCAGAAATATTCACAAAACCTATAAGCCCATCTCCACCTGTTATAGAAATTGTCTCTCCTGTTATATCTACTGTTCCAGCGTTCAAATTAACGTACGTTAAGGTATTAGATCCCCCCTGTATATTCACATCTCCAGCAGCATTAAGAGAAAGAGACTCTGTACTGATTTGAACATACTCTCCTACTACACTTCCTCCAGAAATATTAATACTACCACCAGCTGTGATCGTAAGCCCTAACGAACCATAGATACTTGCTAAAATGTTAACATCACCTGTTGAATAAACAATCACATCAGAAAAATTAAGTTGATTACTTAAGCTATCATTATTAAGTATAGCATCCATATCATCCGTGCTGCAATATGTGTCCATGCCGCACGCTCCATCAAAATCAATATTTGATGAAGTAGGGTCTGCTGAAATGGTGATTGTAGAAGGATCTAGAAGAAGAGTTCCTCGCGTTCCATGGGGAGCTAAAGTATTGGTAAGGCCGTGATAACCAAGAATCCCTTTAGCAGAAACTTCCACAAAACCACCATGACCGCCAACTTCACCACCGCGCACACAAATATTGCCATAGAAAGAATTACTATTAGCCCAAACAATAACGCGGCCGCCATTACCATCTAATAAGGCATCTGCCTCAATCCTCGCATTTTCGTGGATGTTCACGGTAAGCGCATTAAAAATTTCAGGATTAGCCCCTTGATAATCTCCCCCAATAAGAACGACACCTCCCCCATCAGCTCCAGAAGCATTCACATAAGCATTGTCGTCCAGAGCGACCTTATTACCCAGTAGGTGTACTGTGCCTCCAACAAGGAAAGTTCTTCCATCACGCTCTTCTGTTTTCAATGCTGTAATGTTACCTCCATGTTTTACTTCATTACCAATCAGGCGCACAATACCGTTTGCGGCTGTAATAGAACCAAGATTAATCACCGAACCATCAATACCTTGGCAAAAATGACCGTTACCTTGGAGAAAATTTTCATTAAGAATATCAAAGCTCGAAGCAATAAAACTTGCCGTATTTACAATAGCGCCATCGCCGACAAGAACACCTTTAGGATTGATAAGATAGACTTGACCGTTAGATTCAAGCGTTCCTAAAATCTCGCTTGAAAACCCTCCTGTCACCCGATTAAGAACACTAGAGTTGCTGTCTGGCATGATAAAGCGTGTGGTTTCAAGCTCTCCAATAGAAAAAGTCTGCCACTCAAGAATCGCTTGTCTTCCCGTTGTCACTTCGAGCGTGTGACTGTTAGGGGAAAAACATTGAACTTCACCAATAATTGCTTCAACCCCTTGAGGATTTGCGAGCAACACAGCTTTTGCAGCAATGAATGTTAATGTACAAAATAATCTCATGAACACACTCCTTTAAAAAAAGTTTTCACCTTAGTGTGAAGATTTTTTAAGGAGGTGTCAAGAAAATTACAGTTGCGTATACCACTCGACAAAACGGCTAAGACCTTCTTTCAAAGAAGTAGAAGGACGGAACCCAAGCAGTGCAGCACTTTTGGAAATATCTGCAAACGTAATGGGGACATCGCCCGGTTGCATGGGTAAAAGTTCAATTTTAGCTTTCTTTCCTACTTTCTCTTCAATAATGCTAATAAGATCTAAAAGGTCTTCCGGGCGATTGTTTCCGAGATTAAAAATCTGACATGGAGCTCCAAGATCAATCGCTGCAACAGTACCGTGTACAATGTCATCAATATAAGTGAAATCCCGCCGCATTTTTCCATAGTTGTAGACTTGTAATGGAATCCCTTCAATGATCGAGCGCGTAAAAGAATAATAAGCCATATCAGGCCTACCAAAAGGTCCGTAAACAGTAAAAAACCGAAGACCTGTAACATTAATGCCGTAAAGATGATGGTAAGAATAAGCGATCACTTCGTTTGCTTTTTTTGTTGCCCCATAAAGACTCGCAGGCTTATCTGTAGAGTCTTCTTCAGAAAAAGGAATTTTTTCATTAAGTCCGTAGACAGAAGAAGAAGAAGCGTAAATAAACTTCATATCAGGATGAAGTCGACATACTTCAAGAATCTTTACAAAACCATCAAGATTAGCCTTCACA
>JAZKBL010000031.1:0-12473 GCA_040388665.1 Chlamydiota bacterium | reverse complement strand
TCAACGAATGACGCACCCCTGCATGCGCTGCAAGGTGCACAAAATGCGTGATGCCATTTTCGGAAACAACATTTTCAATAAGGGAAGAATGACAAATATCTATGTTCAGTACATGGATATCGTCTTGTAAAAGGATCTGAGCTCGTTTTTTTTTGAGTTCAGGATCATAATAGGCGTTGAAGTTATCACACCCAATGACCACATCGCCTCTTGCCTTTAACACTTTAGCAAGATGAAATCCGATGAACCCTGCAATACCTGTAATAAAGATTTTCATGTTGCTACAAAAAGCCATTTCCGTTATCACAGTTCATCTTATGAGATATTGGAATATTCTTCTTCTTCTTTTTCTCTACCTTGCAGGCTGCACAAATCCTCCTTATCGAGGAAACGATGTGCTTGGTGCAGATGAATTCGTCATGGATTCGTATAAAATCCGAGAAGGAAAACTCGCAATCCTGCAGATGGAAGGGCTTAACGTCGAAGAGTTATCTCCCGATCTATTGCTACCCTATCCCGATGTCATTCATGACGGAGATGTTCTACAAATTGCAATTTACCATCCAACAAGAACAGACATCGTCTTCTCTGTGCAGCAAATTGGCGCAACGATGGGCTTTCGGGTCTCAGATAAGATGGTTGTGCTTCCCGATCTCTCTCCCGTATCTGTTGGAGGCTTAAGTCTTGAAGAAGCCCGGTTAAAGATCCAAAAAGAATATAGAGAACAAATCAAAGATATCGAAGTCTTCATCGCATATAAGGATCGAATAGAGCGCAAAGTCGAGCTAGCCGGCCTTGTAGAAGCATCAACCATCCCTATCGACGGCAGGATTCGATTATTTGAAATTCTTGCAATGGCAAAAGTTCCTGCTAATGCAAATCTCTTTAAAAGTTATGTTGTGCGTGATGGAACAATGCTCTCCGTTGATCTTTTTAAGCTCATCAAAAATGGCGATATGAGCCAAAACATTGTGATGCACGGAGGAGACAAAGTTTATATCGCAGATCCATCTGCATCAACACTCATGGTTCTTGGAGAAGTCGGACAAGAAAAATTGGTTAACATTCCTGATGGATTCATGACGCTCAGACACGCAATTGCTGCAGCTGGTGGCATTGCCGATACCGGAGACAAGTCTTACATTCAGATTATCCGCGGTAATATCCAACACCCTAAAATATACACCTTACATTGGAAGCATGTCATCCACCTTCCAAGCGACAGCATGCTTCTTATTCCCGGAGATATCGTCTACGTCGCAGCAACTCCCATTACAGAATGGAACCGATTTGTTAATCAAATCTTGCCTACTCTAATCGGCTTCGACCTTGCGACAAAAGGGCTGAAAGGAGTTGGTGTAACCGTGCCATGACCGATCTCATTTCCATTACAGTCTCTGACGTGATTCATGTGTTTAAATGCAATCAACGTAGAATCATTACCTGTTCTCTTTTCTTTGCCTTTCTTGTATTCCTAGCAATACTATTTTCTCCTCCTAAATACTTTGCAGAAGCCACTTTCTATCAAGCCTCGCTAAAAAATAACGATGCTCAAGGATTGCGCGGTCTGTTTAAAAATCTGCAACTGGATCATGAACAGACAGAGGCTATCCCCCTCATGTTTTCAAGACGTCTTTTAACTGAGGTGACGCGAGAATTAGGCCTACAACTATGTATTGAAAACACTTTTCTTGAAACCATTTTATCAAGAGCCTCTCGAAATTTTTTACGCGAATTTGGAATAACTCCACGTGAAAAAGAACAGTTTCTATTCCAAGACGTCCATTACGATGAAGAACTACCTAATAATTTCTTTTTAGTTTTTTCTTCTCAAAAAGATTTTACAGTCCTAAATCATCAAGGAACACCCCTTTCTACTTCTACTATCGATAAAAAAACACAATGTCCACAATTTTCATTTGTGCTAAAGCACACTCCTCAAAACCTTCTTATCGAAAAAAAATATCCGCTTAAAATCGTGCCAAAACAAGAAATTATACGACATATTCTTACTTCTTTAGAAATTAGGCCAAGCAAACTTAGCTCTCATTTCTTAACACTCGCCTTCAAACATGAATCACGACGAACATCCACAAATTTCTTAAATGAGCTCATGAGCTCTTATCAACGCTATTTAGCCAAAGAAAATGAAGAAACTGTCCAAAATCAAATGAGCTTTTTAAAAAAAAGACAGGAATCCTTAAACGCCGAATTCAAACATCATTTGCGCGATTATGCACATCATTTGACTTTAAATTTAAAAAAACACGGAATCATGGGGCTTTCTAATCAAATCGAACAACTTGCAGTTCCCATAGAAAATGAGTATTTGACAAAGCTCTCTGCCATTGCTCTTGAAAAAAAACATTATGAAAAAAAAGAAAATAGCAGTTTCTCTCATTTACAATTAGCTTCTACTCAAAACACTTTTCTACACCCATCTCACATGATTAGCAAAGACTCTATTCAAGAGCTCTATACCAAATACACACAAGAATTAGATGCTCTAGAAGTACGCTTAAAAAAACTCTCTCACCTTACACATCAGATCGAAGATCCTCTATTTGAAGTCACCTCTCTTAGCAGCATACTTTCAGACCCTATTAGCCAAGAACTCATTCGTAAAGCAAGCGATCTCGCACTAACACTTCGCGATGAAACAAATAGAAGCGAAAAAGAGCAAGAGCGTGCAAGTGCAATGCTTAAAAATCAAAAACGATTTCTTAACCACCACCTTAACGAAATCATTAACCTAGAAAACCTACACTCTAAACTTCTTAAAGAAAAAATTTCTGACCTACGCTCTTTCACTTTAGACCTTCTAAAAAGCGAAGAATCTGAACTTTTAGACCAGCTCCATACTTTTCGCGAGCAAATAGCAAATTTCCCCGATAGATGGTTACTGGAAAACGAGTTCAAATTCAAAAAGAAAACAAGCATGAATGTCATGAATGCGCTCACGCAACTAACAGAGTCTAAATTGATACAGCAACTTCTTTTTCAAGTAGAATCAAAACCTCTTGATGAAGCCTATTCTCCTATAAAACCGAAACACCCCCACTTATTTCTTTTCACTTGTGCTGCAGGAATTATTGCACTATTTTTCCTGACCTCTTACTATCTAATTCGCCGGATATGACAACAAAAAAGCGTATTTTAGTGACAGGAGGAGCTGGCTTTTTAGGCTCCCATCTATGTGAAAAGCTTCTTCAGAAGGGGCATGCAGTCACATGTCTTGATAATTTTTATACCGGCACTAAAAAAAACATAGACCCGTTTTTCACACATCCAGACTTCCATTTCATAGAACATGACATCTGTCAGCCTTTTGATATCGCTGTTGATGAAATTTATAATCTCGCCTGCCCAGCTTCTCCCATCCATTACCAAGCCTTTCCTGTTCAGACTATAAAAAGTAATATTCTTGGCGCGATGCACGTTTTAGATCTCGCGCAAAAATACAACGCAAAAGTGCTGCAAGCATCAACAAGCGAAGTCTACGGAGATCCTGAAGTACACCCACAGAATGAACTCTATTGGGGCAACGTTAACCCCATTGGATTTAGATCATGCTATGATGAAGGTAAACGGTGCGCAGAAACTCTATTTTTTGATTACCACAGACAGCACCAGACAAAAATCAAAATTGCGCGTATCTTTAACACCTACGGCCCCCGCATGCTTCCAAACGACGGACGTGTCGTATCTAATTTTATTGTGCAAGCGCTCCGCAATGAGCCCATTACAATCTATGGAGAAGGAATGCAAACCCGTTCCTTCTGTTATGTCGACGACCTCATTGAGGGCTTTATTCGCCTCATGGACACCCCCGATAACGTTACAGGCCCCGTTAATTTAGGCAACCCTGCCGAGTTTTCTATTCTCGAACTTGCCGAAAAAATCCTTCACCTAACGCAATCCTCTTCATCTCTCTGCTTCAACCCTCTCCCGAGCGACGACCCCCGCAAGCGCAAACCCGATATTTCGCTTGCCCAAACCACACTCAGCTGGTCTCCCCAAGTAGACTTAAACCAAGGCCTTTCCTCAACCATTCAGTACTTCCAAGCTCTTCATGAGCAAGACTCAATTAAAGTAAACCTCTAATCCCCAGTTGTTTATGTTTTAATTAACAAACAAGATAGTTGTAAATAAATTGACTTGACTTTTACAATAAATAACATTACAATTACATGAAAACTTTCAACAAAGTGTAATTTGGATGTCAAATTTTATTATAGATTCATTTTCAAATATGTATTCAGGATTTAAATGGTTATATCTTAGAGGATCTGAAGAGCCTGTTGTGCTAAAAAAAAGCGATGCAAAAAAGTTCCGAAAAATGGCCTATAGCATTTCTTCTATAGGTTCTGCCGTAGATGTAATTCGAAATAACAAGCTCGACAAAGGATCTAGATATAGTCAAAAAATGATCAAACTCGTCATTTCCGTTTTAGAAGAGAGTATGTGTAACTATGATAATCCTATCTATACTAATGATGCGAACCAGGTGAAAATGCATTTAACTTATCAATCTCTTCTCAAAACACAGCAGCATGCCAAACTTTTTCATAAAGTTGACCGAGAATCTGATGACTTCGCCTTACAAATAAAAACAACAACTGATTTTTTAAAACAGCAAGTGACTCAACTCTCTCTATCAGAAGGTCCCTACGAAGAGCACATTCTTTTTCAGGGAGGCTGGCCCCGTCATGCGGTCATGTATGGCATTCACAAAAATTTAGAAACAAATACCTACACTTTTCATTTATGGAATACGGGAAATGGTGTCAGCAATCATCATTCTCAAGACGGTAAATATAAACTTAGAGCAAGCTGGAGTCAGCTGAATGTTGAACAAATTACGTCTGAAAAATTTTTAAGCAAACTTGTAAAGCTAAAAAATCCTAAAAATGATTTAAAAGTTATGTCAGCTAAAAAAATATACAATTTCATCAATGAATATTTCCAAACAGAGCGAGATTATCCCCCAAACAACCCTAAACGCTATCGTCATAAACAGAAAGAAGGTATTTGCCTGTGGAAATCAATCTGGATCCCTACAAGCGAACTACTAGGATATGAAGATGACCCAGAATTAGCTCTGCACATTAAAGCCGACGTTATCGCCAAATTACACAAAAAATTTTTAAAAGGAACTGAACCTGATGATCTAATTTTCAGTACTGCCACAAAAAATGTAGAAGCCCGGATCCGACACCGGATCTCCGTTGAAGCTAATCGAAAACTCCAGGAAGCTAACGAAAAAAAAGTGTTTCACATACTCAATACAATCCCTGGATTTAATCGTGCTCAGCTCTCTTCTTTTTCACTAACATTGAAACAACAATGTTTCTGGTATCCTGAAAGCATCAAAAAAATCTGCACCCCTGTTAAAAACCCCATCAAACAACTTCAAAGTCTCAACCTATGGCAAATTCTTCTGTTAGTTGGGTTGTTCGAAACAGAGGAAGGGACAGCTGCATACCAAGAAATCTGCGCATCACAGAGCGGACCTTTAATTTTAAAGAGATTAGCTACTCTACTTTCTAAAAACATGAAATTTTTAGATTGCGAACAGAAGATCGTATACACAAACATCACTTTTGATGAATACAAAAACCCAAAAGACCTGCCCTCTATTTGTAAAGATCTATTAGAACTCAATCTGCTAGACGAAGCTAAAACAATAGCATTCACTATTTCTGATCCAGATCTTAGATGCGAGACATTAAAATTTGCCGAAGACTTCTAGAGCAGGATAACAAAATTATCCTCATTATCCACAACTTTTTTGCATCAAATTTGCAATTTTCTTAAATCGCGGAAGCGATGAAAGAACTGG
Organism: Chlamydiota bacterium; assembly: GCA_040388665.1. Classification (GTDB taxonomy): domain Bacteria; phylum Chlamydiota; class Chlamydiia; order Chlamydiales; family Rhabdochlamydiaceae; genus DAHVFY01. Next base: position 6,631 of record JAZKBL010000031.1, on the reverse strand, counting down.
CGCAAAAAAAGCCATGATTAGCTGCTGCGTAACATGAGTTAAGAAGAAAGAATTTTTGCTGCTTAAAAGTTTAGTCAGAACCTGCGTGCGCAAGCTTAATTTGGCGCCATTTTTTGACAATTTGCGCTGCAAAAGGTGCTGCTTCTTTCCCTGCATCTCCAAAACGGAGATAAATAACAACAACAAGCTCTGGCTCAGATGTTTCTTGATCAAATGCAACACCTCCAAACCAAACATGATTGTGAATGTTAGCGCGTGTTCCTGAATCAATTGTTCCTTTGTAGAGAATTTCCGCAGTCCCAGTTTTTCCCACAATCTGTTTATGAAGATCGATGTAATCGCGCAAAAATTGTGGCTCATCATAAAGATCTCGCAAGATGGAAGGCCGCGCAGTCCCTCTTGTCCCTTGAACCGCAAGGCGCATCCCTTCAAGCAATGTTGAGCGCACCTCTTCTGGAAAAAAAATCTGACGTTTTGCTTCTAATTGTGTAACGCTCACTTTTGGCTCTTCACGATTTTTTTCCATCTCAGAAAAAAGAGGGAAATTAATGCCGACTAAAGAAAGATCTTCTTGAAATGAATAATTTTCTTTTGCAAACAACACATTTTCTGAAGGCTCTTTTCCAGCAATAACTTTAACCGCTCTTGGACGTAACAGATTCCCGTAATTTGCAATTGCAGACAGCATGAGCGCTGTCTGCAGCGGCGTAACAACAAGGGAGTGCTGCCCAATTGCAAATGCATAAAGACCTGTCCGATTATAAGAAAGATCGCTCGGAACATTCCCGGCAATCTCTCCCGGCAGTTCTATCCCCGTTTTTTCTGCAAAACCAAAAAGACGTGCAGCGTCTGCTAAGTTCTCAGGACTTTCGATACAATCGCTTGCAAGGATAGAAAAATAAAGATTGCTCGACTGTTCAAGAGCCCCTCTAAGATCTACTTTTCCAATATTAAAGTGCCCTCTTGGTAAAACCCCTCCCTTATAAACTCTCCCAATGACCTCTCCATTTTCTGTATAGCCTAAAATTTTCCCTCCGACCTTCATGTCATCGATAAGAGTCAACGGATTTAAAGAAAAAGAAGAACTGTCCATATAGCGTTGCCTTAACGCTTCGTATGCCGTTACAAGCTTAAAAATAGAGCCCTGAGGCGTAGACTGTCTGTAAGCTTGAGATCTTCCAAAACCGTACCCTGTCACTGGGTAAAAAGCAGACGCAAGATGTTTTTCAAGAGAAATTCCCTTAACCTGTTTTAACCCTCGATGTTTACCAAGAAGAGGTCTATCCAAATCTTCAAAAGAGCGCATCGTTTTTAAATAAACATCTGCCAAAGGCCCAAGATGAACTAAAATCTGCTTTAACTCTTCAAGCTTTTCTTTTGCAGATTCACTTAAATGAGAAAAATAAGACGCAGACTCATGATACTTATCTTTCAAAATAGCCGTTTTTACAAAACTTAAGCGGTACTCTTGCCAAAACTCTGAAAATCGCTGTTTAAATGCCATATCCAAATATTCAGTAAAAGGGCGTGCATACCGTTTCTTCTCTTTTTCTATCTGTCTTTTTTGCTGTAAGTATTCTTTAAAATGTTCCTTTCTCCAGGACGCAAACGCAGTGTCGCGATACAGCTGTTTTACCTCTTCTTTCACAGAATCCTGAATGGAGTGAACAATTTGAGATAAAGATCGGAAATAAGAAAGACTCTGATTGCCCACTAAAAAGAGCAACTCTTGAGAAAAATCTTCCTTTTTCACAAGAAGTCGGCAGAGGTCCAATGCTAAAAGCTTATCCTCATGGAAAGGAATCGACTTTAAAAGATCGAGATCAAGAGAATGTTCAGCATCTTCTAAAAGCTTAAGAAGTGCAAAAAGATTAGACACTTGCCCCATTACCTCTCTTACCGGACTATCAATCCCAAGCACACTATCTAAATACCCCTCCCATGTGAGTTCTTTACTCTCTTCATAAAATTCTTGTTTTTCAAAAGAATAATGCTCTCTTTGCATAGGACACCTTCCATTCCAGATCGCAGCAATGTGGCTTTCATGTTCTAAAAACCGCAGAATGGAAGCCTGATTTTTTTGCGTGAAATCGTTAGGGTCAATCCGAGGGTAGGACGCTAAAGCTAATACTTCTCCTGTTTTTGGATCCATTGCAACAATTGCACCCCCCTTGATCCAAGGCCCCTGATTCCCTTTTTTCTTTTCATAATAAGCTAAAAGTTTTTCTGAAAACTCTTGCAATTCAGAAGAAATTGTAAGAATCACCCTTTGACCAGAAACAGGATGGCGTGTACCGGGAAGTTCTCTAAAAAAATTTCCTTTAATATCCACTTCATAACTTTTTTTACCGCTAAACCCACGCAGTTGCTGATCAAAAGTCCCTTCAATACCCGTTTTCCCTACAAAATCATTGATCGTATACGCTTTTTCTTGAAGCTCCTTAAGCCTACGCCTAACGGCAAGGGGTGTTGCGAATCCTTTAGGTAAAAAGGCAACCTCACCCCTCTCTCTTAAAGAAATATAGTCTTGTAATTCATTGATCTCGCGTGCAATTTTTTGATGCTCAAGGCGGCTGATCGCCCCCATATAGCCGATGATCTCGCCTGCCATCTTTCCATGAGGATAAATTCTTTGATAAGAGCGCTGCACTTGAATCCCGAGCCACCCCCTCTCTAACATACGAAGACGATAATACTCTTTCTCGCTAATATTATTTTTAATAATAAAAGGTGTATGAGGGAAAAGGGAAGCTTTCCCATGAATAATATCTTCAATTTCCTGAGAACTCATCTTAAGCTCTTTAGCGAGCAGCTCCGCTAAACGTGCCACATACACAGACCTTGCAAAATGACGATAAGATTTGCCCTCTTCATCCTTTTTCCAGATAACACTTGGAACTTCCCTGATCTGCGCATAGCAGACAGCCGCCTTATACTGGATCCGGTTCGTCGCTAAAGGGATATTGAATCTGTCTCGGATCGTAGCTCTTTCTACCTGCTGAACAACAGATTTTCTCCTAGGCTGGCGCGATTCTTTGAGCTTTTCATCATGCTGGATGACGCTCAAATACCAAACCCGAGTCATGATTAGGAGCAATCCTATTAAAAACAGGTTGAGAATTCGGTTAGCCTTATAAGGTATTTGTTGCTGACTCATGCTCCAATTATCATTTTTCTTGGAAAAAAAGAAAGTTTTCAGTAAAACTTATAGTCATCTTGCGCCTGTAGTTCAATGGTAGAACCGTAGCCTTCCAAGCTACTTGTGTCAGTTCGATTCTGATCAGGCGCTATTCCTCTGGAGATAGAGGCGTTTTACAAAAAAAATTTTAACCAAGACTGAAATTCTTCAATTCACTCATGAAGAATGCCGTCGTCAAAATATAGGGACAAAGCTTGGCAACAACAGACGTAACCATTAAAGATCTTCTAGAAAGCGGCGCTCATTTTGGGCACCAAAAACAACGTTGGAATCCGAAAATGAAACGCTTCATTTTCGAGGAGCGCAACGGCATTTATATCATCGACCTTGCAAAAACAATGCAACAAATCCGCAACGCAGTCTCTTACATCAGAGAACTCATTGCAAAACGCAAATCCATTCTTTTTGTCGGCACAAAAAAACAAGCAAAAAGCGTTGTTCGTGAATGTGCAGAAGAATGCGGCGAATTCTACATCTGTGAACGCTGGCTCGGTGGGACATTAACAAATCTTACAACCATTCGCCAATCTGTTAAAACTCTAGAGCGTATTGAAAAGAAAATTGCAACAGGTGGTGAAGGCCTTACAAAAAAAGAGCTCTCGCTCCTTAGCAAACAACAAATTAAACTCGATCGCAACCTTTCTGGAATTCGCGCAATGCGCAAACCTCCAGGACTTGTTATCGTTGTTGACCCAAGCCTTGAACACATTGCCGTTGCAGAAGCAAAAAAACTCGGCATCCCCGTGATGGCGCTTGTAGATACCAACTGCAATCCTGATCCTATCGATTTCGTGATTGCTTGTAATGATGACGCTCTAAAGAGCATTAAACTCATTCTCCAAGCTCTAACTCAAGCCGTTATCGACAAGAAGAACGACATGAACGTTGGAATTGCAAAAGGTGATGTTCCTTCTGATAAAGATGCAGAACAATTTAGCATAGATGAAGACGCTGAAGGCAAGGAGTAATCGATGAGTCAAAAAGTTACAGCAGAAATGGTAAAAGAACTACGCGAGCGCACAGGCGTTGGCATGGGCAAATGCAAAGAGGCTCTTGATCAAGCAGGTGGAAATATGGAAACTGCGATCGACCTCTTACGCAAAGCCGGCATGGCATCAGCTGTCAAAAAAGAAGGTAGAGAAACCAAAGAAGGACTCATTGGTGTTGGCGAAAGCAACCAAGCGATCACTCTTCTTGAGTTAAACGCAGAGACCGATTTCGTTGTCCAAAACGAAAAGTTCCGTCAATTTCTCAAAGACATTAGCCAAGATGCCGCAGATTCGCAGCCAGCTAACGTGCAAACTTTTTCTCAACAGAACTTTAGCAAGGATCCGTCGGTAACGATTGAAGAAGCGCGCTCTCTTGTCATCCAAGGTCTTGGAGAGAACATCCAAATCAAAAGGATTCATAATGTACCTAAAAAACCGAATCTTTCTATCGGTACATACTCTCACATGGGCGGTAAAATCGTAGCTCTTGTTGAACTCGAAGGCGCTGCAGGGTGCGAGTCTCTTGCTCGTGATATCGCAATGCATATCGCAGCAGAAGCTCCTGAGTACTTATGCCCAGAAGAGATTCCAGCTGATGTAAAAGCTCGCGAAGAAGAAATTGGCCGTGCTCAAGTTCAAGGAAAACCTGAAAACGTGATCGAAAAAATCGTTGCAGGTAAATTAAAAGCTTTTTACGATCAGGTATGTTTGCTCTCACAAAAGTACATCAAAGACAACTCTCTAACGATTGCTGCTCTTTTGGAAAGCGAAAGCAAAAAATTAGGTAAACCTTTAACGCTTCGTAAATTTATCCGCTGGCAAGTAGGAGCTTAAAAGATGCCATCCCCTTTTAAGCGCATTCTCATCAAACTATCTGGTGAAGCTCTCATGGGCAACCAGCAATTTGGTATCGACTATGATACCTGTCACCAAATTGCTCTCTCTGTAAAGCAAGTGTATGATCAAGGAATCAAGGAGATCGGAATCGTTGTAGGAGGGGGCAATATTTTCCGTGGATCGCAAGCTGAAGCTTTCGGTTTTTTAAGAACTCCCGCAGACCATATCGGCATGCTCGCAACAGCGATTAATGGGATTATCTTACAACAATCGCTTGCGGCTGTCGGCATCAAAAGCCGAGTCATGAGCGCTCTTAATTGTGATCTCATTGTAGAACCCTACGTATGGGGCCATGCAATGAACAGCTTACAAGAGGGGATCATCGTTATCTTTGTTGGCGGCACAGGCAACCCTTATTTCACAACAGATACAGCGGCTGCTCTTCGCGCAAGTGAAATCAATGCAGAGATCCTTCTTAAAGCAACAAAAGTAGATGGCATTTATAGTGATGATCCAAAAATCAATAAAAATGCGGTAAAATATCCCCAGCTAACCTTTTCTGAAGTATTAGCCAAGAAGTTAAACGTGATGGATGCTACAGCGATCGCCTTATGTCGAGAAAATCAGCTTCCGATTTGCATCTTTAATCTTTTTGAAGAAGGTGCTATGTTGAAAGCGGTAAACCGTAAAGACGTTGGCTCCCTCATTATAGGAGAATAACAACAATGAGTATTGTTGATCAAACGAAAACAAAAATGGTAGCTGCAGTTGACCACTTTAAGCAAGAGCTTAAAAATCTCCGCAGTAACCGCGCCAACACCGGCATGCTTGATAGCGTCGTCGTTGAGATGTATGGCACACAAGTGCGCCTCAAAGAAATCGCTACAGTAACAGCTCCAGAATCACGCCAGCTCCTCATTACCCCATTTGATCCAAAATCTGCAGGAGCTATCGGTAAAGGTATTGAAAAGGCAAATCTCAACGTTCAACCAAACGTTGATGGTCATGTCATACGCATTAATATCCCCCCGATGGACGAAAATACGCGCAAAGAAATTGTCAAGCAAGGTAAAAAGAAAGCAGAAGATGCTAAGATCATTATCCGCGAAATTCGCCGTAAAAATAATGAACTTGTTCGTAAACAAAAAGCAGACAGCGAAATTACTGAAGACGTGATGAAAAAATCGGAAAAAACGATCCAAGAGTATACTGATAAATACTGCAAAGAAATCGACGATCTTTTCGCGGCAAAAGAAAAGGAGATTATGACAGTTTAGGCTTGCAAAAAAAGCAAACGCCTGACTATAATTTAACTCTTTCTGGCCCCATCGTCTAGCCCGGTCTAGGACACCAGATTTTCATTCTGATAACAGGGGTTCGAATCCCCTTGGGGTCATTCTCGAGACTTTAGCTCAGCGGTAGAGCATCTCACTTTTAATGAGAGGGTCGATGGTTCGAATCCATCAAGTCTCAAATTTTTTCGAGAAAAAATTTAGAATTGAAAAAGCCATATAAATGGCTTTTGTATGGATTCGAAGTGAAGCAGCCTTGTGCTGCGAACCGGCTTTTCTGACGGGACGACGCAGTCGCCCGGCGAAAAGGAATC
>JAZKBL010000030.1:21456-26245 GCA_040388665.1 Chlamydiota bacterium | reverse complement strand
GTATTTGAAAATTTTATTTCAAGCAAAAGTTGTGGGTAAAAGTATGTTTGCGTCTTTGCGTTTCTGCGTTGAAAAAGTTATGGATAAAAGTATGTTCGCGCCTTTGCGTTGAAATTGTTGTAACCTTCATGTTTTGTGCGTAAGGTGAGTTTCTTAAGCATTAAACCTACATTCAAAAAGGAAACAAAGATCGGGCAAGGGCAAGGACAGGGGCAAGGGGACGAATTTTAAGAAAAATTAGGAGCTAGCTAAGTGAGAAAGCAGCTTTAAGGGCGGCTGTTACTTCAACCTCTAGCGTAGCGGGGTTGTTCGTCTTAGGTAGGGGCAAGGTCTTTTTGAGGGTGGTTTTGGGCTTTTGCTGTTCGGCGATGAGGGTGTAGGTGCCGAATTTGAGGAGCGTGAACTGGTGGTGCATGGCGAAGATGCGCAGGCGTGTGAGGTGGTAAAGGAAGAGTACGGGTTGTGGAGGTTTGCCGAATCTGTCCCGCATTTCAGCAAGGAGTGCGTCGACTTCATCTGAAGTTGTGAGCTCGCCGAGGCGGTGGTAGAGTTCCATACGTAGACCGCTTTCATTGATATAGGTTTCTGGAAGGGATGCATCGTAGGGGAATTCCATTTTGGTTTCTGTAAAGGAGATGGGAGCTTCCTTGCGTAGAGCGCTGACGGCGCGCTTTAAGAGTTTGCAGTAGAGGTGGAAGCCAACAGCGGAGATTTCTCCTGATTGTTTGGTTCCCAAGATGTCGCCAGCTCCTCGAATTTCAAGATCGCGCATAGCGATCTTCATTCCGCCGCCATAGCCGGAGGCTTCAACAAGTGCATGCAGGCGCTTAGATGTAAGTTCTGGCAAGCGCTGATTGGGTGGAACTAAAAAGTAGGCGTAGGCGGGTCTATTCCATCTGCCGACTCTGCCACGCATTTGGTAAAGATCGGCAAGACCAAACCTATCGGCTCTATCGATAAGGATCGTGTTGGCGTTTGGGATGTCGACGCCATTTTCAATGATCGTTGTTGCAACAAGAATATCGGCGTTGCCGCTTTTAAAGGCGTGGAAGACGCTGTCGAGTTCATCGCCTGCCATCTGTCCATGTCCTGTTACGATCCGCGCCTCAGGGAGTAACTTTCCGAGCTCTTCTGACACTTGAAAAATTGTCTCGACTCTATTGTGGATGAAGTAGGCTTGTCCATCGCGTGTGAGCTCTCGTAGAAGTGCGTTTTTGATCAGATCGTTTTCTTTACCTGCGATCATGGTCTTGATGGGAAGGCGGTCTTGTGGAGGCGTGTTGATAACAGAAATTTCTCGTGCGCCAATCAGTGACATGTAGAGAGTGCGCGGGATTGGTGTTGCAGAAAGGGTGAGACAGTCGACGCCGATTTTGATTTTTTTGAGGTGTTCTTTTGCGCGCACACCAAAGCGTTGCTCTTCATCGATGATGATGAGGCCGAGATCTTTAAAGATGACATCATTACTGATGATCCGGTGAGTCCCGATGACGATATCGATTGCGCCGCTTGCTACTTTTTTAAGCGTCTCTTTATTTTCTTTAGCTGTTTTAAAGCGGGAGAGTATGCCGATATTTAGTGGAAAATTTGCCATGCGGGCAGAGAAGGTTTCATAGTGTTGCAGCGCAAGGACTGTCGTTGGAACTAAGACGGCTACTTGCTTTTTGCCGTCAAGAGCCGCCTTAAAGGCGGCACGCATCGCAACTTCTGTTTTTCCATAACCGACATCTCCGCAGATGAGACGATCCATTGCTTTTGCAGTGCACATATCTTGCTTGATTGCTTTAACGGCTTCTAATTGATCTTCTGTCTCCACGAAGGGGAACTCTTCTTCAAAAGCGATCATTTCGGATGAGTCAGCAGGATACGCAAAGCCGCCGCGCATGACTCTTTCTGCGCTAATTTTTAAAAGATCATGCGCATAGCCAACAATCGACTGTTCAGCTTTTGCGCGTGTGCGTTGCCATTTCGTCGTTCCAAGGGTGCTGAACGTGGGGATTTCTTCATTTGCACCAATGTACCTGCTTACAAGGTGCGCCTGCGCTATGGGGACAAAGAGTTTACTTTTTTCGGCATACTCGATCATCATGAACTCTGTTTCGATGCCGCTGCTGTTTGGTCTTTTTTCAGTGCCGAGGTATTTACCGATACCGCTTTGAAAATGGACGACAATATCTCCGATGGAAAGTTCATGAAATTCTGAGGCGGGTGTATGGTATGTGCTGCGCCATTTTTCTCTGCGCGTTTTAAAGCGCTGCGTAAAGGTTGTCATGGGAATGAGCGCGTAATTTTCTTCTGGAATGACAAAGCCGCTTGAAAGGTATCCGTGCTCAAAGGTTGTATTTTTAGGAAGAAGAACTTCTTCATTTTTAAGTCGTTCTTTAAAGGATGTTTCTTCAGCGGGAGAAGATGAAACAAAATGTACTTCGAGGGGTGTTTTTGCCTGCGTTGATAGGCCGCGTAAAATATCTTCGCCAAAGTAATCAATAATGGGGACAAACGGATGAGAGAATCTAGAAGTTTCAATGATTTTATTAAAAATTTCAAAAGAGAGAGGCTGCAACGGATTTTTTTTAGAGTAGTAGTCTCTACCCACTTTTTTTGTAATCTGTGTGGGGGAGAGTGCTTCAATGGGTTCTTTTGTCCAATAAAGAGTTTTTAGATTTTTGATGGAATCTAGAAGGGCATCAATGTTAAAATATTTTTTTAAAGAAACGTATTTATCTTCGATGGCGAGTAAATCATCGAAGATGACGATGCATTCTTCTCCAAGATAATCAAAAAGAGAACTAGCCGGTTTTTCTTCTTCGGCTGGTGCAATGAAAAGAGAGTCTATTTTTCGGATCGATTTTTGCGAGGTGGGGTCGTAGATTCTAATGTCGTCGATGGTATCGCCAAAAAAATCGATCCGGAAGGGGTCTGGTGAGGAGATGGGGAAGATGTCAAGAATACCGCCTCTAACAGCAAACTCTCCTTTATCGGCAGCTGTAGGCGACCTTCTATACCCCATCGCAAGCAACAGTTCTGGAAGTGTTGCAAAAGAGATGTTATCTCCTTTTTTCCATTTTTGACACTGTGCGGGTAGCACTTTTTTGGAGACAACTTTTTGAAGAACCGCTTGCAATGAGCAAAGGAGAATCGTGTTTTTTTTCTTTTCTTGCAGCGAGAAAAGGATTTCATATCGTTTTCCGAGAATATCAGCGCTCGGTAGAATTTCCTCGCCAGGAAGTGTGTCCCAAGACGGAAATTCAAGTAGATTTTTAGTTCCAAAGTAAAGGAGATCATCAAAGAGGCGGTTTTCTCTTTCGCCGCCTGTAATGACAATCACATTTTTGTGGGTTGATTTAGCAATCTGATCAATTAAGAGAGCTTTTGGGCAATCCCAGAGCCCCTCGATGAGAAGCGAGGGCTCTTTTGAAAAAGCTTCTAAAAATGCATCAAATGATGGAATATTCATTGAAAAAGAGTTTGAGCTTTTGCAAACGCGTGTTCAATGCCAAGCGGATTTTTTCCTCCAGCTTGCGCAGAGTCTGCCTTGCCGCCGCCGTTTCCGCCTGCAAGAGGCGCTATTTCTTTAATGATATTAACAGCGCTAATCCCTTTTTGTGTCAGATCAGAGGATACTCTGACGAGGAGTTGGCACTTTTCTGCTTGCTTGATTGCAAGGATAAGAACAGCTGACCGCGCTTTATTCATGAGCTCGTCGGCAAGAAGGGGAAGATCTTCTGCATCGACCGCAACGATAGAAGCTAAGAAGGGGGTAGAGCCTATAGGAGCTATTTTTTTCACAAGATCGTCAGCGAGCGTCTTAAGAGCGTTTTTGCGCAGCGCCTTGAGTTCGAGTTCTAGCATTTTGTGTTTTTCAACAAGTTCTAGCACTTTACTCGGGAGCAGTGCTAAAGGAGTTTTGAGCATTTCTGCAGCTTTTAATGCGAGAGTTTCATTGTTTTGCATGAAGCGTTCAGCATCACTTCCGGTTGTAGCTTCAATACGGCGCACGCCCGCTGCAATGCTGCTTTCTTTTATAATACGGAAAAGGCCAATTCTTCCAGAGAAGTCGACATGAGTACCGCCGCAGAGTTCTTTAGAATCGCCACCTTCAACAACGCGTACGCGACTGCCGTATTTGTCGCCGAAAAACTGTTTGATGTCGTTTCGTTTTTGTGCATCTTCGTAGGAGATTTCGAAGGTATTGACAGGATGGTTTTCTCGAATTCTATGATTGACAAAATTTTCGATTAGCGTAATTTCTTGGGAAGAGAGGGGTTTATGGTGATTGAAGTCAAAACGTAGCCGATCTGTTTCTACAAGAGATCCTGCTTGACGGATATGAGGACCCAGGATGACTTGCAATCCAAGATGAAGAAGGTGTGTCGCTGTGTGATTATTTGCAATTTTTTTACGTCGTTCCTTGTCAATTGTTGCAACAACAGGCTCTCCAGTGATCAGTACGCCATGCTTTAATTTTCCTATATGGACAATGACATCGGGATAAGGAGAATGCGTTGTTGTAACGATAAATTCTGCCTTGTGATGTTTGAGTATTCCTATATCGCTTGCCTGCCCTCCTTTTTCTGCGTAAAAAGGTGTTTGGTTAAGGATGACCATCCCTTCTTCACCCTCAAGAAGCGTGTCGACAAATTGATCTTTGGAAACGATAGCCATGATCGTTCCTTCAGTTTCAATTTCATCATAGCCTGTAAAACCACAAGCGCCATGCTTTTCGATGTAATCTTTAAAGAGGTTTTCTTCAGCTTGTTGTGTGTGTGTTATAGAGGAACTTCGTGAT
>JAZKBL010000030.1:15922-21446 GCA_040388665.1 Chlamydiota bacterium | reverse complement strand
TTTGGCTTGTTCTTCTAGAAGCTCATACGCCTCTAAATTCACTTCAAGACCTGTATCTTTAGCAATCAATAAGATCTCCTCTAAAGGAAATCCGTAGGTGTCTTTGAGTTTAAAAGCTTCTTCACCGTTAATTTGTTTGAGAGGGCTTTTTAAAGCCTTGTCGATAACGGTATTGAGAATGTTGCCGCCTCTTTTGAGTGTGCGGATGAATCCTTCTTCCTCGAGTGTAAGAATTTCTGCGATTCTATGTTGTGAAGAAACAAGTTCGGGGTAATCTTCTCCCATGAGATCGACAAGCCGTGGTAAGACTTTTGCTAAAAAAGGTTCTTGCATGCCAAGACCTCGTCCGTAACGCACGGCACGTCTGATGAGTTTGCGTAGCACATACCCTCTTTCGACATTGCCAGGTTGCGCGCCATCGCTCATGGCAAAACTTAAAGAACGGATGTGGTCAGCGATCACATGGAAGGCGGGGTTGTCTGCGTAGGGTTTACCCGATATTTGTTCTACTTGAGCAATCAGTCCGCGCAAGATGTCAGTACCAAAGACTGTATCTACGCCGAGCTTTAATGACGCAATCCGTTCGATACCGGCGCCTGTGTCAATCGATTGTTTAGGAAGAGGGGTGAGTTTTCCTGTAGCGTCTCGGTTATACTGCATGAAAACAAGGTTCCAGAATTCTAGATAGCGCTCTCCTGTAGAGTCTTCTCTTGGAGAGGGGGCTTTGCCATATTTTTCTCCCTTATCGAAATAAAGCTCCGAGCAGGGGCCGCAGGGGCCCGTATCGCCCATCGCCCAGAAATTATCTTTTTCACCAAAACGGACGATTCTGTCTTCTTTTACCCATTTTTTCCATAGCTCGAATGCTTCATCATCGGTTTCAAAGATAGTGACCCAAATGTCTTGTGGGGAGAATTTGAAAATTGCAGTTGAAACTTCCCAAGCGTACTGGATAGCTTTTTCTTTAAAGTAATCGCCGAAGGAAAAATTTCCTAGCATTTCAAAAAAAGTCAAATGACGAGAGGTATGTCCAACATTGTCCAAATCGTTGTGTTTGCCGCCAACGCGAATGCATTTTTGTGCAGTTGTTGCGCATTTGTAGTCGCGCACACTTTTCCCAAGAAAGACGTCTTTAAATTGGTTCATTCCCGCGTTTGTAAAAAGAAGGGTCGGATCATCGTGGGGAACAACAGAAGAAGAAGGAATAATGGAATGGTCGTTTTTTTTAAAATAGTTCAAAAAATTGCGACGTAATTCTTGAGAGCTCATAAAGGTCCTTTACCTGTTAAGTCTAACATATCTTCTTAACTAACTCAAGAATTGTTCTACAAAGAGACTGGCGGTTTAAAGAAAAATTAGAGGGCGCGGCAGTGCAATAGCGGTTAGGTTTATAAAAGAGCAAGAAGAAGAATTTAACGCAAAGGAGGAAAAAAGACGCAAAGACGCAAAGAAGATAAAACTTCCATAAATTTTTTTTCTTTTGCGTCTTCGCGTCTTTTTTCCTCCTTTGCGTTAAATTCTTTCCGCTTGGGTTATAAAAACGTCGACAACATCGAGTCGTTCCAATTAAACGCTGTCCAGTTCGTCCACCGTCCAGTAGCGCTTTTTGCTTGCGCGTTTATACGTAAATGACTAAAAATTCTTGTGTAACACATTGAAGGAGATTTGAGAATGGATCAGGAATTAAAGAAGCAGTTAAGTAAGATAGCAAATACCATCCGTGAGCTTTCGATGGAGGCGGTACAAAAGGCGAATTCGGGACATCCGGGGCTGCCCATGGGATGCGCAGAATTTGGTGCTTTTCTTTACGGAACTGTACTAAAACATAATCCTAAAAATCCGAAGTGGCTTGGACGAGATCGCTTTGTTTTATCTGCAGGTCATGGTTCCATGTTTCTTTATTCTCTTTTGCATCTTTCAGGCTTTAGCCTTTCGATGGATGATATTAAACAATTTCGTCAGCTGCATTCGAAAACTCCAGGGCATCCAGAATATCATATTACAGAAGGCGTAGAAGCAACGACGGGACCTCTTGGACAAGGAGTCGGAAATGCGGTGGGCCAGGCTTTTGGTCTTAAGATTTTAGGAGAGAAGTTTAATACTCTAGAGTTTCCACTTTTTAAAAATAAAGTATATTGCTTAGCAGGAGATGGCGATTTAATGGAAGGCGTTTCGGGAGAAGCTTCTGCATTGGCTGGGCATTTGTGTCTTGATAACCTTGTTTTAATCTACGATTCTAATAGGATAACACTAGATGGCGCTTATTCAGATTCAGCATCTGAAGACACTAAAATGCGTTACCAAGCGTATGGTTGGGATGTTTATGAAATTGATGGTTATGATTTTGATGCGATGGAAGAGGTGTTTGCTATTATTCGGGATGGTCAATGAAAGCCCTGTTTTGTTGTGATGCATACAGTTATCGGCAAAGGTTCTCCAAATAAATCAGGAACGCATAAAGTCCACGGATCTCCTCTTGGTGTTGAAGAAGTTGAGGCGACAAAAAAGGCGCTGGGTCTTCCAGAAGAAGAGTTCTTTGTTCCTCAATCTGTATATACATTTTTTGAAAACCGTCTAGCAAAAGATGCGGCTTTAGAACAGCATTGGAAAGAGATGTTTAGAGCATGGACGGAGGCGCATCCGGATATGTATAAAGTATTCATGCAAATGGTAGAAAAGCAATTTCCTGCAGATCTCGAAGAAACTTTGCGTAAAATTGAAATTAAAAACCCTCTTGCTACGCGTAGCTCCTCTAATGTTGTGATCAATGTTTTAGGCGATCTTTTGCCGTTTTTTTACGGAGGATCTGCCGATCTTTCCGGATCCGATATGACGATGATGAAGAAATTTCCCATCATAGCAACTGGAAATTTTGCAGGTCGCAATATTAAGTATGGGATACGTGAATTTGGTATGGCAACAACTGCAACGGGCCTTGCTCAAACAAATATGATCCTTCCTTTCATCGGTACATTTTTAACGTTTTCAGATTATATGCGCAATGCCATTAGACTCGCAGCTCTTTCAAAAGTGCAGGTGATTTATCAGTTAACCCATGATTCTATTTTTTTAGGAGAAGATGGACCAACACATCAGTCAGTGGAGCATTTGGCAGCTTTAAGAGCAATTCCAGGATTACAGGTGATTCGTCCGGCAGATAATTGGGAAGTGAAGATGGCATGGCTTGCAGCGCTTCGTTTCCGAGGTCCTACAATTCTTGTTCTTTCGCGTCAAAATCTACCGCAATTGGATGGCGCTAACGTTTCTTATGAACAAGGTGTGGGTAAAGGCGCTTATATTATTAAGAAAGAAACAACGCTTCCTCAGTTCACTCTTTTTGCAACAGGGTCAGAGGTGTCTTTAGCTCTTGATACAGCAAATGCTTTAGAGAAATTGGGTAAGTCAGTGCGTGTTGTCTCCATGCCATGTTGGGAGCTTTTTGAAGCACAGAGTGACGCTTATAAAGCAAGTGTTGTAGGTGGAAATATTGGAAAACGCGTATGCATCGAAGCTGCGGTGAACTTTGGATGGCATCGCTTCATTGGTATGGATGGCATCTCTATCTGTATGGATGGATTTGGAGAGTCTGCCCCTGCAGGCGATCTTGCAGCGGAATTTGGGTTCACTGTCGATGCGATTTTAGACCGGTTGTTAAATTCCTAATGGATAAGGTAAATGAATACGCTTCTTTTAGATGCTCTGAAGTGCAAAAACTACAATAGACCGCCTGTTTGGCTCATGCGTCAAGCAGGGCGTTATATGCCAGAGTATCGCCTTATGCGTGAGCGCTATAGTTTGTGGGATCTTTTTCATACACCGGAACTTGCTGCAGAAGTTACGCTGCAGCCGGTAAATCTTCTAGGTGTTGATGCAGCAATTCTTTTTTCTGATATTCTTGTCGTTGCTGAAATTTTTGGCTTGGAAGTTGTTTTTCCTGAAGGACAGCCTCCCAAAGTGATTCCGCAAATTTCACCTTCTGATGTTATGCTGTCAGGAAATGTAGAGGAGACGCTGCATTATGTTAAGAAAACGATTGCTTTATTAAAGCCGGAGCTTAAAGTGCCTCTTATTGGATTTTGTGGCGCTCCTTTTACACTTGCTACGTATTTTATAAATGGAGCATTAGAATGGATGGCGCGCGATGCGCAGAGTTTTCATCGTTTACTTGAAAAAATCACAGAAGCATTAATTCAGTACCTTTTGATGCAAGTTGCTGCTGGAGTGCAGGTCATCCAGATTTTTGACTCATGGGCGAATCTTTTAACGCCTCAGCAGTTTTTTGAGTTTTCGCATGCGTATCTTGCAAAGATGGTAAACGCTCTTAAAGCGGTTCATGTTCCTGTTATTCTTTTTTGCCGAGGTTCGAGCCTTTATCCTAAGGAGCTTTCTGCAATAGGACCTGCAGCTATTAGTTTTGATTCAGGTTCTGAGTTGTATATGCTCCGAGAGCATGTTCCTAAGCACATTGCTGTTCAAGGCAATCTTGATCCAGAGTTTCTTTTAACAGCGACAGCTTCTGAAGTATCTGTGAAGACATGTGCGCTGCTTCAGTCGATGAAAAAAGACCCTGGTTTTATTGCTAATCTCGGTCATGGAGTGCTTCCTGGAACCCCTGTGGACAATGTTTGTGCTTTTATTGAAGCAATCAAAACTTTTTTGTGATCTTTTTCTCTCTTTGTGTATAATTCCTTAAATCCCACCGAGAAGTGTTTCTGAATTGATTATAACGAAGGAGCCTATACATGAAACAGAGATGCCGTTTTTTTATATTCTTACTCGTATTCCTTGTACATGCACATTTAAGCATGGCAGATGGAATTGTCTATCCCGATTTTAAAACTTCTATGCTGAGAGTTAAATCGGATCAAGATTATTCTGATCCACAATTTGTACGCAGAGAAAAACTCTACGCGCAAAGAAATGCAAAATTAAAAAAACTTTTTTGCGACATTTATGAAAAAAACCATGTAGCTGCAAAGAAAAATTGGAAAACATCAGATGTTAGAATACCTCGAATGGTGCACCAAATTTGGCTTGGCCCAAAACCTATACCTGAAATGTGCCTTGTCTGGATGCAAACATGGACACAACTTAATGGTTGGGCGTATAAATTGTGGACTGACAAAGAGGCTGCAGAAATTTTTATGCATAATCGTGACCTTTTCGATGCGGCTGAGAACTATGCGGAAAAAGCAGATATTCTTCGATTAGAAGTTTTGTTGCAGTTTGGAGGCGTCTATGCTGATGTTGATTATGAGTGTTTAAGACCTGATATTTTCGATGAGCTTAATAAATCGTATGATTTTTATATCGGATTTGAGCCTTTAGAGCATGGTCATACAGCTCGTTTTAATATGTTTCATATTTGTAATGCTTTGATGGCTTCTGTAGCACAACATCCTTTGCTTCAAGATGTAGTTACAAATTTAAGAGCAAATTATTACGCTTATAAAAATGTTGCTGGGGTTTTTGAAAAAACGGGACCTTCTTATTTGACAAGAATGATTTGTTCTTATGAAAAAAG
>JAZKBL010000030.1:3555-15912 GCA_040388665.1 Chlamydiota bacterium | reverse complement strand
GCCTTCAACATTTTTTTACCCCTATTCTGAGCCTGAAATACGTGCTTACTTTATGTTTGGGACAATTGATATAACGCCTTTTCCTGAAACTGCGGGACACCATTATTGGTCTGGCACTTGGAGGTCCAAACAGCCGCTAAACCAATTAGGATACTTTTACTAGAAGAAACTCGATAAAGGAAAATAAATGAACTTATTTAAGAAAACTATAGCAGGTGCTATTTTTTTGGGGCATTTTTTATTGCCATCAATACTGCATTCTGAAGAATCTAAAACTGAAGTTTCTCCTTTTGTTCTTATGACGGTTCCTAAATCAGGATCTCATTTGACAATCAAAGCTCTTCATTTTTTGACAAATGGTGTGAGCTTATGGCATACGCATTTTCCTGCAATGTATACAGTCCGGCCCGATGAAGGGTTTTTGTACACCCATTTGTGTATTTCTCCTGGACTCGAAGAGGATTATGCAAATCTTCCCAAGCTTAAGAAGATTGTGAATGTGCGTGATTTAAGAGATGTTTGTGTATCGATTGTGCATCAAATTCGCAAAGCTCCGTGGCCTGGGATGACAGGGGAAGAGCGGGCCATATTTAAACAAATGCCTTTTGAACAGCAGTTATTCTATGTATTCAATTACGAGTATGAGCTTAGAGAAATTGCTAAAGTAGCGCCTAATAATTTACAGGTCTCTGTATCTAAGCTTGCAGAACAGATGCTCCGTTTAAGTTTAGATCCGAAAAATCTTGTATGTCGTTATGAAAACCTTGTAGGTCCTGAAGGCGGAGGAGATGCGGAGGCTCAGATAGAGGAGTTGCAGAGAATTGCAGAGTATTTAAACATTTCTGTAACAAGAGATTACCTAATCTCCATTGCATCTCAACTTTATGGTAATTCTATCGATCCCTTTGGTAAAGAGGGTTTTGAACACTTCCGTAGTACGTTCCATAAAGGACAAATCGGAGGATGGCGGGAGATGTTTACAGAAGAGCATAAAGCGATATTCAAAGAGAAATTTGGGCATGTCCTCATCGCCCTTGGCTACGAGTACGATAACAATTGGTAATCAATAGACTTTTTCTTTTCTTTGCGTTTTCGCGCCTTTGCGTTAAATTTTTCAAACTTTCAGGCTTGTTTAGCTAAAAAATTTAACGCAAAGACGCGAAGACGCAAGGGAAGAATTACCATTTGGCAAGAGGCGGCATGGAGCATAGGATCGCTTCCGGATTTCCGCCCGAGAGAAAACCAAATTTAGTACCTCGATCATAAAGCAAATTAAATTCAACATAGTGAGCGCGCAGCTCTAATTGTTTTTCTTTTTCATCAGCTGTAAAGGACTGAACTGTTCTTTGCTTGTAGATGGGGAGGATAGCATCTAAAAATGTGCAGCCAACCGATTTCCATAAAGCGTAGTCAGCATCAAAATCACCTGTGTTGTAATGATCAAAGAAGATACCACCAACACCGCGTTCTTTTTTTCTATGGGGGATGTAGAAATATTCGCGCGCATTTTGAGAAAAAAGAGGGTAGAGCTCTTTTAGAACATTTTTTGCAGCGTTGTGGAAATGTATTGTATCTTCTTCGTAAATAAATCCCATGGGTGTTAGATCATAACCTCCGCCAAACCAGAAACCCTTTTCTGTTTCTATGTAGCGGATATTAAAGTGCGCTGTCGGTGCATGGGGGTTGTGCATATGAGTGATAAGACTAATGCCCGTTGCAAAAAAGGGGCCTGAGCCATCCTGCATGGGAAATGTGTCACCGGATATTCCTGACCAGTTAACGGCAGCTTTTTCGAAGACAGAGCCTCGCAATACAGCCATTTCTCCACCGCCGCCCGTTTTATGCTCCCATGGGGTTTTTACAAAGGCAGTTGAGTCGAGTTTTTCGAAAGCTTTGATGATATTCTTTCTAAGTTCTTTTAGAAAGTTGACAATTTCCTCTTTCCGCTCCATATTTCTCTCTATGGGTAAAAAACGTGTTGTTATTTTAGGTGGGGGTATTTCTGGGCTGTCTTTAGCCTTCTACCTTTCTAAATATTCTGAACATTTGGACATTGTCTTACTAGAAAAAAGTGATCGTCTCGGAGGATGGATGCGCACGGCTCGTGCGGGAGATTTTTTGTTTGAAAGAGGTCCGCATACGTTTAGTACAGCAAGATCACAACTTTTAAGAGAGCTTGCTATTGATGTCGGTCTTGAAAATGAGATAATTTTTTCTGAAGACTCTGCAAAAAAACGGTATCTTTATCTTGATGGAGAGCTTAAGGGCGTGCCCAAATGGCCGTTACTCAAGTCTCTTGTGCGTGAATGGCGCACTCCTTATCAGGCTGAAGATGAATCTGTGTATGCATTTGCTTCTAGACGCTTCTCAAAACAGGTCGCAGAACTTTTGTTTGATCCTTTGACAACGGGAATCTATGCAGGCGATGCGCGGGTTTTGTCGGTGAGATCGTGTTTTCCTTTTTTCAAAAAGATGGAAGAGCGCTATGGTTCATTAACTTTAGGTATGCTTGCAACATGTTTTAAAAGAAAGAAGGCTGCGTCTCTGTTGTTTACATTTCAAGAAGGTGTAGAATCTCTTGTGAAGGCGCTTGGCTCTAAAATCGAAGGAGAAATTCATCTTGAAACGGAGGTTAAAGCCCTTTGTTTTATGCAAGATGGGGTCGAAGTACAAGTAGATGGGAAGGTGTGGAAAGCAGATCACATTTTTTGCGCTCTTCCTTCAGATGTGGCAGGTCCTCTTTTTGCATCACATGATTTTTCTTTAGAAGCTCTTTTTGATATTCCTAAAGCACATGTTTCTATAGTGAATTTCGGATATTCTACATCTGTACTTCCTGAACGAGGGTTTGGTTATCTTGTTCCTACTTTTCAAAAACAAGAGATTTTAGGTGTGATTTTTGATTCATGTATTTTCCCTCAGCAAAATGGGCATAGAGAGCAAACGCGTCTTACGGTGCTTATGCGGAAGAATGTGCGCAGCATAGAAATAGCACAAGAGGTCTTAAAGAAACATCTGAACATTACAAAAGTTCCTGATGCAGTATTGTCTACAGATGCAACCATTCCGCAATATTATGTAGGTCATGCAGAAAAGATAAAAAAGCTGCAAGCGCAGATACAAAATGACTTTCCTCGAGTAACTCTTCTTGGTAATTATCAGATAGGTGTTTCTGTGAACGACTGCCTTAAACTTTCAAAGCAGTTGTCTGATACATACAAAGAAAAAATCTTTTTGACAACAAACTTTAAATAGATTTTTTGCGTGTTTGACGAGCCTCTTCCAAAGATTATGAAAGTGTGACTCCGTGGTCTGCGGCGACTTGATAGATCTCATTAATGAATTGGTAGGGGACCATCTTAATGAAACGCTCTAATCCTTCTTTGATATGCTCAGGATTCGGTTCTACTTGTTCAAAATCGATAAAACTCCACCCTTTTTTAGAATCCCAAAGCATGTTATGGAATCCGACATCCCAATATCCAAGCTTAGCGATAACTTCTGCACCTTCTCTTGTCATGGCTTGCCATTTCTCTGCCATGGCTGAATCTGAAGGAATGAGCTCAAATTCGTGCTTTGTAGCTTTTTGAGCTTCTTCAATATTTGAGATCCCTTCAGCCCTTTCCATCATCATAAGAGCGTGTCCATCTCTGAGGTCTCCAGCTATTAACCCTTCTGGGATATGACAAAACTGATACGGACTCTCTTTTAAGATAGCCATTGCTTGATCAAGAGCTTGCTTTGAGCTGTCGGCTTCTTCTTTTTTCATGATTTTAAAGATCCATTTCGGAATATCTTGATGTGAAAATACTTGAGAGTGTTTTCCATAATAGTGACGAACTGTGCTATCTTTTTGGAGCTGCTCTGTATTGTTGAAAAAATCAAAATCTCTTAGGACAAACATCCTCGATTCTTCGAGTGCTTCAGAAGTCATTCCTGAAATAGAAATTTGAGGAACAGTGCGGGATTGCGCCCGCTTGTGTATGATTTCACGGGACAAATTCTCAGAGCGCTTTAATAGCGGGCTATCAATTATGATTGAGCTATCCCATTGTTTTTCTTTGGGAAGTTTGGCTCGAATTTGAAATGTTTCGAGGTTGACCACTTTTTCAAGAGATTGAAGCGTAGGGTAGTTTTTTAGTTTTTCTTTGTTCTCAACTGTTTCAACAACTTTATCTAGTAATGATAATTTGTTTTCTAATTCAAAATTCCAGCCGTATACTATTTTGAATATAAATTGACTTTTTTCTAAACTTAAAAATGCGGCAAGATATCCCTTGTCAATAAGAGAGGCCAATTCCGTTATTGTGTCTTCTCTGAACATCTCCTTAAGAGTGCTCATCTGATTATCTAAGGTAGACTCATTGTATTGTACTAGATAGCTTCTTATGTCTTCATGAGCATAGTAGGCTTTTGAAAATTTTTTCAAAAAACGAGAAGACTCAAGAGTTTCTTTATTTTCAAATTCGGCATATAAAGTTTCTTCCCAATTCGTTGAAATAAATAAAGAATCAGAAAGTATATTAAATGCGACATGGTTTGTTTTTAAAAATGTAGAAAAAGAACTGATTTTTTTTTGTAATAGTTCGTCCGTATTTTCCAATTCTAATTCTGTAATTAATTGATCGATAAATTCTTTAAATTCAACAATCGACTCATTTCTAAGTTCTTTGGAATACCAATCAACCCTAGTATCCTCTAGATTTGCAGTCTTGTTTTCAAAAAATGTTTTAAAAATTATAAGTTCTTTAATAACAAAAGCGCGTTTTTCTTCTAGTTGATTATAAGGAGCTTTTAACTCAACATTGTTGTTGATGATTGACATTTTTTAACCTTTTGTTAATTACCTAAATTAATTATAATATATTTTTAAATAAAAATCAATATTAATCAACTTTTTAGTATACTAATTGAAATGGTCTATGTATTAATTAGTGAAAATGGCTCAAAAACAGCCTTAATTTGGGCAAGGGCAAGGGCAGGGAATATGTAAGTGTCTATTTATCTGATGATTATGGGGTGCGTCTCGGAGGTGATGTGGTCGCCAAATGAATAGCCGAGCTTTTTTAGTGTGTGTGTGTTGGGGTCGCTTTCTGTGAGCGTGTATTGCGTTTTGTTTCCCGTATAGGCGATGAGAAGGAGGGGCTCTTCGCAGAAAGGGAAGGTAAGCGGTGATCCTGGGCTGAAGTAAATCGCTTTGCCAGGCGTTCCAAGCGGGATGGCGAGAGCTCCGATGATGGGCTTTAGACAGCTCATTTGTGCAAGAGATAGAAGGGATGTGTTTTCTTGGTATTGGTCAAAAGCGATTTTAATGAGAGGTTGTTTAAAAAGTTCTTTGGCAATTTCTGCAAAAGATCTTTTAAAAACTATTTTTTTAATTTCAAGATCGTCTCTCCAAAGATCTCTTCCAGCGAGATAATTGCTTGAAAGGTGATCTTTTTGAGAGCGTTTTGTTAATGTTTTTTTTATGTTTTTGCTAAGAGTACATGCTTCTTCAGGAGAGATAAGTTCCTCAAAATCAATAAAATGGTTGTGCGCGTAAAATTCGCGGTGTTCTTTAGCGAGGGCTGATTTCATGAATGTATTATCCTGTAAGACCTGTAATTTCTTGTGTCAGGGGAGTCTAGTCAAAGATCTTTTGTTTTACAAGCTCTTTTTACCCCTTAAGTCAACGGTGTTAATATTTCAATATTTCGTGAGCTTTGTGTATAATCCGGTTTTTATGGTAAATTTGAGAGATGAATTTAGTTGAAAAGCTTTTAGATAAATGTCCGCAGATTGAAGAGTGTCTTGGGATTGTTTTTAAAAATCGAGACCTGCTGCTTTTAGCGTTTGTTCACAGATCTTTTTTTAATGAACATCGCGATCTTGTTCCAGGCCATAATGAACGGCTTGAATTTTTAGGAGACTCCGTTTTGGGGCTCATTATTTCAGATTATCTTTACGAATATTTGCCTTTTCATGAGGAGGGGCAGCTTTCGCATTTGCGCTCTCACCTTGTGGAAGCAAGTTCTTGCGTTGCGTACTTTTGCAAGCTACATCTTGATCAGTACGCTCTTTTAGGCAGGGGCGAGAGGATGAATGACGGGCGAGGCAGAGAAACGATTTTAGCAGATATGTTTGAAGCGCTTGTTGGCGCTATTTATCTTGATGGCGGGCTTGATGCTGTGAAGTGCTTTTTTTTCAGACATTTTTATGATGAAGTGGAAAGCGCTCTTAAAGAGCCTTTGCGCAATTGGAAGGCGGAGCTGCAAGATTACTCACAAAAAAAATATCAAAAACCCCCCGTGTATAAAGTTTTAAGTGAAACAGGTCCCGATCACAGTAAGATTTTTGAAGTGGTAGCTTATATTGAAGAAGAGAGAGTGGGTGTTGGAAGCGGTTCTTCGAAAAAACAAGCAGAGCAGGCCGCAGCGCAAAATGCATTAAGTTTACTTGAGTATAACCTTGAGGGGTAAATTGTGTCTAAGCAAAAGCTTACCTGGAGTTGTGGAGAATGTGGACATAAGCAGCTCAAATGGTCAGGTAGCTGTGGCGTGTGTCAACAGTGGAACACTTTTGTACAAGAAATCGCATTTGAGGAGAAACCTCAAAGATTTATTTCGGCAGCTATTGAAAGTGCGCAGCCGAAAAGAATCAAAGAGATCAAGAACATCGATTTTCGCCGGATTTCTACCAAAATGGTGGAGTTTGACAGGCTTCTTGGCGGAGGATTGGTTGCAGGTTCTCTTACATTAGTTGGTGGAGATCCAGGCATCGGCAAGTCGACCCTTATGCTGCAAGTTTCTCAAATGTTAGCAGAACAAGGCCTCACTGTTTTATACGTTTGCGGAGAAGAGTCGGTGCAGCAGACATCATTGCGCGCAAGCCGGCTTGGAATCACCTCTGAAAATTTGTTTCTCTTGAGTGAGACGCAATTTTCTCATATCAAAGCGCAGGTGGATCTTTTAAAGCCTCATATTTTAATTATTGATTCGATCCAGATCCTTTATAAAAGTGAGATTCCTTCTGCTCCAGGAAGTGTTACGCAAGTGCGCGAGATTGCTATGGAGTGTATGCACCTTTCAAAAGGGATGGGAATTGCGACATTTTTAATTGGGCATGTCACAAAATCAGGAGAGATTGCAGGCCCTAAGGTTCTTGAGCACCTTGTCGATACAGTCTTAGATTTTGAAGGAGATCGTCAACATGGATATCGTCTTTTGCGTTCTGTGAAAAACAGGTTTGGTCCTACAGATGAGATTGTGCTTTTTCAAATGGGAACTCTTGGTTTAAGCGAGGTGAGTAATCCTTCACTTCTTTTTTTGCAAGAACGGGTCAAAGAAAGCACCGGATCTGTGATCGTTCCAACCGTTGAAGGAACGCGCGCTATTTTAATTGAAGTTCAAGCGCTTGTTGCTACATCTTCTTTCTCTACTTCTTCTCGTAGATCTACAGGCCTTGATCAGAACAGGCTAGCTCTTCTTTTAGCTGTCCTTGATAAAAGGATGGGTTATCATTTGCATAATTGCGATGTTTTTGTTTCTATAGCGGGGGGGATGAAGATTCTTGAGCCTGCAATTGATCTTGGAGTCCTTCTTGCTGTTGCATCCTCCTTTAGCAACTCTGCGATAGATCCGCAAACAGTTGTGCTTGGAGAAGTGGGGCTTGGCGGAGAAGTGAGAAGTGTTCCAAGGATCGAAAGCCGCATTAAAGAAGCCGCGCATATGGGTTTTTCTCGATGTATTCTGCCAAAGCGTACGATAAAAGGACTTTCAGAGGATCTAAAAAATAAGATCAAACTCGTCGGTGTTGACCTTATCGAAGAGGCGATTCATGCCCTTATTAATTAAGGTGGGGTCAAGAGGTTCTGCTTTAGCGCGCTCTCAAGTAGAAGAGGTGTTTCAAGAGATTGTGCGCATTCATCCGGATGTTCTGTTTGATCCTTTATGGATTACAACAGCCGGTGATAAAGATTTACAAACATCTTTGAAGTTGCTTGACAAAACTGATTTTTTTACCAAAGAGATAGACGCTCTTCTTTTATCCCATAGATGCCGCATTGCGATTCATTCAGCCAAAGACCTTCCGGAACCTCTTCCTGAAGGGCTTTTTTTAGGAGCTCTTACAAAAGGGGTTGATCCATCGGATGTTCTTGTGTTCCGTGACAATGAAACGTTAGATACATTGCCCTTAGGTGCGCGTATTGGAACTTCAAGTATTCGTCGGGAAGAGATGATCACTCTTTTACGTTCAGATCTTGTTTGTGTAGATATTCGCGGTCCTGTAGAAGAGAGGTTGGCTTTGCTGGATAAGAGCGTCTTTGACGGCGTTATTATGGCAGAAGCTGCACTCGTTAGACTTGGGTTACAAGGACGCAACAGGCTTGTTTTGCCAGGACCTACGGCCCAGTTGCAAGGACAACTTGCAGTAATTATGCGAAAAGAAGATGATGAGATGCGCGTTTTATTTATGGTTATAGATTCGAGGTTATTGTGACAAAGGTGCTTTATTTAGGTTCTGATCCTTCTTATTTTTTAAAGAAAGACAGTCATGTTATTCATTGTCCTTTGATTCGGATCACTCCTCGCGCGAGCAATAGTTTATCAATCAAAGCTGTCTTTGATGATTTATCTGAATACACGCATATCCTTTTTACAAGTAAACATGCTGTGCAGATTTTTTTTGAGCATGCATGTAATTTAATGGCGGATATTGCATCTTTGCATACTAAAAAATTAATGGTAGTTGGCTCTGTGACAAAGTCTGTTCTTGAAGAACGGGGATTTTGCGCTAGCCATGTAGCAGAGGAAGAAACGCAAGAGGGGATGATTGCGATGATCCGTCCTCTAGATCTTGATAACGCTTATTTTTTTCTGCCGCACTCTTCTCTTTCTCGAGTCCTGCTTGCTAATTTTTTTATAGAAAGAGACGTGCGTCATCAGGCATGTGTTATTTATGATACAACATATGCAAGACCAGATCCTCTTCCTCTTTTGGATCATATTGAAGAAATTATTTTTACAAGTCCTTCGACTGTGCATGCTTTTTTTCAGATTTTTTCTAAAATTCCTTTAGGAAAAAAACTTGGAGTCAGAGGCTCTATTACAGAACACGCTTTGAAGGCGCATTTAACAGAAGAACATGAGGTTTTTTATGTATAAGCAACCCGATCTACCCTATGATTTTAACGCACTAGAGCCTGTGATTTCTTCTGAGATCATGCAGCTGCATTACAGCAAACATCACGCCGCATATGTTGCAAATCTTAATGCCGCACTAGAAAAATATGAGGCGGCTTCACAAAAACAAGATTTACCCGCTATGATTGCTCTTGAGCCTGCAATCCGGTTTAATGGAGGCGGGCATATCAATCATTCGATTTTTTGGACAAATTTAGCTCCCGCAGGTCAAGGCGGAGAGGCAAAGGGCGTTTTACTTGAGGCGATCAAAAAAGATTTTATAAGCCTGGATGCGCTAATTGAAAAATTTAATGCACAAACAGTGGCTATTCAAGGTTCTGGCTGGGGATGGCTTGGATGGAACAAGGTTGAAAAGCGTCTTGTGATGGCTACATGTTCGAATCAAGACCCTTTAAGCATGCAAGGACTTATTCCTCTTCTAGGAGTAGATGTTTGGGAGCACGCTTATTATTTACAGTATAAAAATGTACGCGCAGAATACGTAAAAAACATTTGGAAAATTGTAAATTGGAAAAATGTTGAAGAGCGATACACTGCAGCTGTTAGTAATTAAATAATTTATAAATACGTTATTTTGCTTGAAAGGCTTGTTTTCATTTAAGGTGTTTGCTATCGTCTCCGTTTAACTATTGTCATAATGAGCAGGTATGGGTTTATTTTCTAAGAATAAGCTGAAGATTAAGATTCAGATGACGAAAAAGGATGGGTTCAGCGGATGGGTAAAATGCACTCACTGCCATGAGCTTATCCACGTTAATGAATTAAAACATAATTTTCATTGCTGTCCTAAATGTGATTACCATTATCGCCTAACGGCTGAGCAGAGAATAGACCATCTTGCAGATGAAGGGAGTTTTAAAGAATTTTTTAAGGAGTTGCGCCCATTGGATCCCCTCCAATTCGTTGACATTGAAGCCTATTCTGATCGATTAAGGAAGGCTCAAGAAAAGTCGGGCAGGACAGAAGGCGTTATTGCTGGTAGATGCGCGCTTCAAGGAATTCCCGTAGCTCTTGCTGTTCTTGATTTTAATTTTATGGCAGGTTCTATGGGATCTGTTGTCGGTGAGAGGCTCGCAAGACTTATTGAATATGCGATCGTCGAGGACCTCCCTCTGATTATCGTTTCAGCTTCTGGGGGAGCTCGTATGCAAGAATCCGTTCTTTCGCTGATGCAAATGGCTAAGACATCTGCCGCGCTTGCAAAGCTTCATGAAAAAGGTCTTCCTTACATTTCTATTTTGACGAATCCTACATTAGGTGGGATTACAGCTTCTTTTGCTTCTTTGGGTGATGTGATCTTAGCTGAGCCTGATGCTCTGATTGGCTTTGCAGGTCCTCGTGTTGTAGAACAAACTATCGGTCAAAAACTTCCACTTAAAGCGCAAAAATCAGAGTTTCTTATAGAAAAAGGAATGATTGATTGCATTGTAAAGAGATGTGAATTAAAAGATAAATTATCAGAGCTCATTCAATTTTTGATGGGCAATGAACGTGAGTTTCAAGATCCTGCTACATATAGCATGTTTTTAAATGAGCCTTTGAACAAACTTAAAGAGTTGCTGCGTCTTTCTATTGAAGAGGAAGTTACGGTTTATGCAAAAGATTAAAGTCCCGGTGATTGTTAGTGAAGAAGACAACCTGCCAGTGTACGCTTCTTGTTTGGCAGCTGGTGCAGATCTAAAAGCCGCTATAAAAATAGAGTGTGTGATCCTTCCTGGTGAAACAACTCTCATTCCAACGGGACTTCGTTTTGAAATTCCTGAGGGTTATGAAATTCAGATTAGACCTCGAAGCGGTCTTGCTCTTAAATATGCTATTACAGTTCTTAATTCACCAGGTACGATTGATGCAGATTATCGTGGTGAAGTGGGTGTCATTCTGATTAACCACGGCAAACTTCCCTTTGTTGTTACTCCAGGTATGCGCATTGCCCAGATGGTGTTAGCCCCCGTTTTTCAAGCAGAGTTTGTGCTTGAAGAGAGTCTTGCTATAACAACACGTGGAGAGGGCGGCTTTGGCCATACTGGCACGCATTAATTATCAGATTCTTGATCTTAAGAAGCTATTCAAGCGAGGAAGGGATGTGGCGATATCCAATTATCTGGATGAACAATTAGTATTATTTTTAGATGCCGATACTCGTGATGCCGCTTTAAGCGCCCTTGTTGACTGTCTTGAAAAAGCAGGCAAGTTGCAAGATAAAGAAGCATTTTACCAAGCAATCCTTCAGAGAGAAAAGATTGTTTCGACAGGAATCGGTATCGGCGTTGCAATTCCCCATGCTAAGCTTGTAGGTTTTAAAGACTTCTTCATAGTCGTCGGTATTCAAAAAAAACGCGGCCTCGAGTGGAATGCTTTAGACGGCTCTCAAGTTAGGCTCATCTTCATGATCGGTGGCCCAGAAAATAAACAGACCGAATATCTTAAGATTTTATCTCATCTAACGATGGCAATTAAGGATGAGGAAAGGCGTAAAAAACTCCTTAAAGCCACGACTCCTCACGATATCATCCAGCTTTTCTCTGGTTGTTAAAAAAAAAGAAATTGAAGGGAAGGGCTGTTTTGTTTATTCTCAAAATTCAACGAGGAAAGTTATGGATCTTGAGATTAAGGACGTCGCAGAACTTTTAAGTGTTACGGAGGAGACAATCCACCGTCTACTTGCGGATGGAAAAATCCCTGGCTATTTGATGAATCAACAATACCGCTTTAGCCGGATAGAGATTGAAAATTGGATGATGAATGGCAATCTTCATCTTCCGTCTCAAGAGGAAAAAGGCGGCTCCGGACAGAAAATGGGGATGCAGCATTTTAGCCTTTATCGTGCAATCCACAAGGGGGAAGTTTTTACAGGGGTTCCGGGAACGGAAAAAGAAGAGATCATCCGCGGGACGATGAACCTTATCGCTCCAAAGCTTGGTCTTGATGCGGATGTGATTTCTGAACTTCTCCTTGATCGTGAGGAACTCATGCCAACAGCTCTTTCTAATGGGATCGCAGTTCCTCATACTCGTGATTTTCTTTTAAAAACTCCTTTTGATGTGATTGTTGTCGTTTTTCCTGAAAAGCCTATTGAATATGGAGCGCTTGATGGGAAACCTGTTCATACACTTTTTTTTCTACTTTCTACAAATGATAAACGTCATTTGCATCTTTTAGCAAAACTTGCTCACTT
>JAZKBL010000030.1:0-3545 GCA_040388665.1 Chlamydiota bacterium | reverse complement strand
CACTTAAGCAGTCAAGAAGCTGCTTTAGATCTTTTGCGTTGCCAACCTAATAAAGATGTTTTACTTGATTTTATTAAAGACTGGGAAGCACAAATTGCTTCTCCAAATCTTTGCTAATCGAGTATAATCTTTCTATAATCGAATTTATAGGAAAGACACAATGAAAGGACTCTTTGCAAAAAAAACAATCGCATCTCTGCATGAAGAAGCAGCAGATACCTCAAGACACTCATTGAAGCGTACTTTAGGTCCGTTCAACCTTACAGCACTGGGCATTGGGGCAATTATTGGTGCCGGGATATTTGTTTTACTCGGTCAAGCAGCTGCAGAATATGCAGGCCCCGGGATTGTTTTTTCTTTCATGTTTGCGGCAATGACATGCGTTTTTGCGGCTTTATGTTATGCAGAGTTTGCTTCGCTCATCCCTATTTCAGGCAGCGCCTATTCTTATGCTTATGTGACGATGGGGGAGTTAACAGCGTGGATCATTGGCTGGGGTTTAACTCTTGAATACCTATTTTCAGGTTCAACAGTTGCCGTCGGTTGGTCGAGTTACTGTGTGAGCTTATTAAAAGATTTTGGTTTAGATTTTCCTGCGAGATGGGCAAGTGCGCCTTTTATCTATGATGCTAAATTAGGGTGGCTAGAAAGTGGCGCTATCCTCAACCTTCCTGCGATGTTTATCGTCGCTGTGATTGGTGTCATGATCTCAGTTGGGATTAAGGCTGCAGCGCGCTTAAATAACGTGATGGTCGTGATCAAAATGACTGTCATTGTGCTTTTCATTGTTTGTGGTGTCGCTTATATCAATACCGATAACTGGCGTCCATTTATTCCTGAAAACACAGGTATTTTTGGTCAGTATGGATTTAGCGGTATTTTGCGTGGTGCAAGTGTCGTCTTTTTTGCTTTCATCGGTTTTGACGCTCTCTCGACATTAACTCAGGAAACGAAAAACCCGCAAAGAGATTTGCCTATCGGGATGCTTGCTTCTTTGGGAATTTCAACAATTGCCTACGTTATTATGGCTCTTGTTTTAACAGGCATTGTGAGTTATAAACTTTTGAATGTTGCCGATCCAATTGCAGTTGCTGTGAATGCTTTAGGCAGTAGCTTTCTTTGGCTGCGTCTCGTTATTAAGATTGCTATTCTAGCAGGCCTTACTTCAGTTGTCCTTGTGATGCTTCTTGCTCAAACACGTGTTTTTTATGCGATGTCGCACGATGGACTTCTGCCCCCTGCATTTAAGAGAAGCCATCCAAAATTCCAGACTCCTTTTTTCAATTCGATCGCGGTGAGCGTTGCGGCGATGATCGTTGCAGGTCTTTTTCCCGTCGGCATTCTTGCGCAGATTGTGAATATGGGTACACTTTTAGCGTTTGCTATTGTTTGCTTTGGGGTTCTTCTTTTGCGTCGTACGCAGCCGAATCTTAATAGACCTTTCAAGACTCCTTGGATGCCTTGGGTGCCGATCCTTGGAACGCTCGCGTGCGTTATGCAGATGGTGATGCTACCTTTGACGACATGGGTGCAGCTTGTAGTATGGATGGTGCTCGGATCGTTGATCTACTTCGGCTACGGCTCGCGCCACAGCAAAGTCCGCAATTCTTAGCCCCTAGACGGCAATTTCAACGCCAAGGCGCAAAGGAAGAATTATTTTTTTCCTTTGCGCTATACCATTTATCATAAATAATATTAATCGTGAAGAAGGGAAGCAGCTTCGATCATAGCGCCGCCTAAGCAGCGGGTCTTATCGTAGAATACGATGGACTGTCTTGGTGTGATTGCTCGTTGAGGTTTTAAAAATGAAACAAAGAGGCGTCCATCATCGATTTTTTTGATGACGCATTCTTGATCTTCTTGTCTATAGCGAATTTTTGCCGTGCAGTGGAAGGGGAATTTCTCTGGGAGAGCGCCTGAGACCCAGCTAGCTTCTGTCGCGGTAAGGGCCGGAGCGTATAGGCTTGGGTGGTCTGTGCCTTGCTCGAGAAAAACAACATTGCGTGAAACGTCCTTTCCGACGACAAACCATGCATCGCCAGGGCCTCCGATGGCAAGTCCTTTTCTCTGACCAATTGTGTAGTAGGCGATGCCGTCATGCTGTCCAACAACTTTTCCAGAGAGTGTTTCAAAGTTGCCTGGTTGAAAGGCAAGGTAGTGGCTTACAAATTCTTTAAAGTCTCTTTTGCCAATGAAGCAAATGCCCGTGCTGTCTTTTTTTGCTGCAGTTGCAAGATTATGCTTGTGAGCAAGCGCTCTCACTTCGCTTTTTTCTAAGTGTCCGATGGGAAAGAGGACTTGATGCAGTGTCTTTTTTTGTAATGTGTAAAGGAAGTAGCTCTGATCTTTATTGTTGTCGAGCCCTTTGTAAAGAAGACCGTTGTCCGTTTGGCAGTAGTGCCCTGTCGCTAAGTAACCGGCGCCAAGACTCAAGGCTTTTTCGAAAAAGTATTTGAACTTGATTTCCCGATTGCAAAGAATATCAGGATTTGGTGTAAAGCCGGCTTTTAATTCTTCAAGAAAATGAGAGAAGACGTGAGTTTGGTATTCTTCTGCAAAATTGACAGAGTAATAAGGAATGTCGATTTGTTCACATACGCGCACGACATCTTCATATTCTTTTGCAGCAGCGCATACACCTGTTGCATTTTTTTCTTCCCAATTTTTCATGAACATGCCAATCACTTCGTATCCTTGTTCTTTTAACAAGAGAGCGGAGACGGAAGAGTCAACCCCTCCTGACATGCCAATCACAACAACTGGTTTTTTGTTCATAGAGAAGAATTGTACATTATTACAGGGTTGTTGTAAAATAATATTGTATAAATTAAGAAATAATTATGAGTTGGATAGATATTGTCGTTGTTTTAGTCATTTTTGTGATTAGCTTTTTTAGCGTCATTAGTGGCGGTATTGGGCTGCTTTCTAGACCAATTTTGATTTTACTAGGTTTCCCTCCTGAAATTGCTATTGGAACCTTTCGCGTGGCAAATCTTGCGGGGCGTATGGCAGGTTTTAGCGCTATCATGCATCGGCACGCTGTGAGAATGGATTGGAAGCTTGCCGGCTGGCTGTTTATCCCTTCTTTGATCGGGGGGATTGCCGGCGCAGAAATTGTGAGCTTATTGCCTGCTGATTCAATTAAAAAAGTTCTTGGAGCTTTTATTTTGGTGATGGGCGTTATTCTGTTAATGAAGCGGGAACTGGGGCTTGTAGAACGGTCAGAGCCTATAACGAAAGCCAAAAACACTGTTGGGTTTATTGCTACAATCATCATTGGCATTATCGCTGCATTCATTGGGGGGTCGGGGATATTATTCGCTTATATGTTAATTTTTGTTTATGACAAAAGTTACCTTTCTTCGGCACCTGTGCGCAAAATTGCTAATTTTGGAAGCGCATTAAGCTCCTCCATCTTTTTTATCATCCATGGCTTTGTAAGGTGGAAGTTGATGATTTTAATTTTAATTGCAGGTGTTTTAGGTGAGTATTTAGGTGGAAGATATCAGATAAAAAAAGGGGAGGAGTGGGTCCGCACCATCACT
>JAZKBL010000029.1:0-2392 GCA_040388665.1 Chlamydiota bacterium | reverse complement strand
ATTAATAACAAATAATTTTTTGTCTTTAAGTATTTCCCCTCCCCTTAAGATAAGGGGAGGCTGGGAGGGGTTTGAGTTTAATTATCAAACACCCCTCAATCCCCTCTTTATCCAAAGAGGGGAAGAAATTCGAAGCCAGAAATTCCAGCTTCGTATATTTAAAACGTCGGTGCTCGAGGTTTAGATCCACTTACAAAAAGAAGTGAAGAGTATGGTGATACAATTTTATCTACAAAAGTTTTGACAGGTGCAAAGTTGCAAATATCTTTAACCTTAAGAGTTGGAAGCGCGATTTTGATTTCATTTTCAGTGACACTACCCAGCTTTACAGCCTTGATAGGAGTTGCAACAATTCTTCCGTTTTCATTAGAAACCGCAAACCAAACACGAAAGAGCACGCCATTTTTGGCAATAACTTTTTCAACTATTTGTTTTCGTGAGGTTGTTAACATGTGTGAATTATAACAAAATTTTTATTTGTAAACTATTGACAATTTAGATATTTAGTATATAATCATGGTGTTAGATTGTTCTCAAAATTCAACAACATCCCAAATTATGGACCGGATCGACGATAACCTGCTAAATACTGCAACAGCAGTAATCCTGGGAGCATTCTGCCTTTCAGCGCCTAGAATGCTCGAAATTGCAACCGAACAAGGTCTCGATAGGTTGGAAACTCAAGAATGGATTGAAGTTTTCTCTGCCGGCGATTCCATGCAAGTCATGGATAAGATGTCTCATATGCGAATGAGAAGGAGAGCGAGGGCAGAGCAGGAAACAACACCAACCATTCTTCTTGTTCAACTTCTGGCAGATCAGGGCATCAACAAGGAGGAGCCTTCGGCTTGCAAAATTGCTTTGCGCGGTCTCGCAAGAGTCTGGGTTCCCTTCTTGGCTGAAGCCGGAATCACTGACTGGGCTGAGGAATTTTTTAAAAGGCATATTCTGAAAAAAATGCCTGCTGAAGACCAAAATCATCAGTAAAATTTTCAAACGCGCACAACACATTATATTGTGCGTTTTTTTATTCAAAAATTTTTACTCCTGCAGGCCTGATTTCTTTTCCATTCATCATGTATCCTTTCTGAATCACCTCTGCTACGATTCCCTCTTTTGATTTGTCTTCTGTTACCACTGTTCCCATTGGATTGTGTTTGAGTGGATCCACTTTAAGACCTATTGGATTCTCCTGAGTCACACCAAACTTCCCAAGTGTTGCAATGATCTGTCCATAGATATATTCGATTCCGGCTCGCCAGTTTTTATCTACCTTTTCCCATGCTTCTTTGTTTGCCATTGCCATATCAAACGCATCAAGTGCCGGAAGAAGCTCTTCAACAAAATTTGAATTGGCATATTTCATGAGTTCGCCTCGATTCTTTTCATCTTCCTTTTTTGCATTCACATAGTCTGCCTTTGTTCTTTGCCATCCTGTAAGGTATTCAAGCTTTTCTGCTTCAAGAGTTTTAATTTTTTCTTTAAGTTTCTTGACTGTACTGCCTAGATTATCATCAGCAAATTCAACGTCATCATGAATATCTGACGCTTTGGCTTCAGGAGTTTCTTCAATTGTTACATCGTCTTTTTGTGTGTCGTCATTCATAAGTGTTATTTTATTTATTTTTAGGAGGGTGTCAATTATAGCATATGGATTTGGTAATATGATAGAATCTAAATAGAACAACCACTTCCGTACTATGTTTGAAGAATGGACCATCTTTAAGGAGGGTGACAGTGTTTTCGTTTCCAATGGGTGTCAAGCTAGCTTCGATGTCAGTTTTGATCTCTCTGGTAATGCTATAATAAGACACTCTGGGAAAGGCGTCTTCATTATTCAGTCAGTCTCACTCATCAATGAAGAAACCGTAAGAGTTGAAGGCTGTCATCCTCAATGCCTCGTTGTGAGACAAGATAAATATATATCCCCATGTATGAGCGGATGTCATTTTATCAAAGTCTTACCATCGGTGAGAATAGAGTGTTCTAACTAAACAGTCTTCTCACCAAGCTCCCCTTCCTGTCGTCACTACAAATGACGATGGGATTTTTTTATTTCAACAAAAACACCCTCTTTCGAGGGTGTTTTGATTTTAACGTTTACTCCAATTAAGACGCTCCGCTACCTCGGAAACCCACGGTTTTGAATTTATTTTATCGTTTAGGTCACAGATAATTCCTTCGTCGTCACTCAGGAATTTCCGCGACCCCGCCTCGCTTTTGCTCATTGCTATTCGCAATATAGCTCTGGCCGAGTAAGCCAAAGAAAAAGCCGGCTCAAAGCCGGCTGTTTTCTATCGCTTACTCCACTGAGGTGTCTGGCGCGCTCTTTTCCGCACGATCGGAATTTAGATTATTTAAATGAATACGGACTCACCCGAGTTCTATTTTG
>JAZKBL010000028.1:0-2192 GCA_040388665.1 Chlamydiota bacterium | reverse complement strand
TAACTAACAATACCGTCCTTACAGGACTCCGGATTTGTGGTTGATCACTTCCCAGGCCTCTCGCTACGCTTCGACCTTAAGCTATGTCATTACGGCCCTTCGGGCCTTCGAATTTCTTTTTGCAACTCCCTCTTTAGCCTGTGATCTTCGGGCGGGGCACGATGAAAATAAGGAGAACTATGCAAGGAATTGTAGGGATTATTTTAATGGGAGGGACGGGTGTGCGGTTTGATAGCTGCCTGCCGAAGCAGTGTCATCGTCTTTCTGGGAAAAAAATATATCTGCATACTCTAGAAAAATTTCTACAGACAGGCCTTTTTGAAGAAATGCTGCTTGTCACACATCGTAGTTGGATAGAAAATGTGCAATCAGACCTGATTGCTTATAAAGATTATCAGATACGCATCGTACCTGGGGGGAACACACGTCAAGAGTCTAGCACCTTAGGGGTACTTGCTTGCGCACCTACTACGCGCGCTGTAGTGATCCATGATGGTGTACGTCCTTTTGTCAGTCATGAAATCATCAAAAATAACATTGAGCTCGCACTACGCTACGGCGCTGTTGATACCTGCATCTCTTCATCTGATACGATCGTCCATTCTAAAAATCAATCGTTGATCGACACAATCCCTCCTCGTATGGAATATTTGCGCGGACAAACACCCCAAAGCTTTTCTTATCCCGTGATCTTAAAAGCTCATCAACACGCTCCCATTCAGAACGCCTCCGATGACTGCTCTCTTGTCATGGCACTCGGACATCCCGTGCACGTTTTGGAAGGAGATGAGCGCAATATCAAAATCACAACAGAGCTTGATCTTTTTCTTGCAGAACAACTCTTGCGTCTAGAAAAAATCCATCTTCCTAAAACAGAAAATTCTCTTCAGGGGAAAAAATATGTCATTACTGGGGGAACAGGTGGAATAGGGCGTGCACTCTCTTTAATGTTAGAAAAAGAAGGGGCATTGCCCATCATTATTTCAAGAAACTCGGAGCATTACGCTTACGATCTTTCAACTTACGATGGTGTTGCTACAGCTTTTGAAAAACTCTATAATGACTATGGCGCTATAGATGGTCTTATTAACTGTATCGGTCTATTAAAAATAAAAGAAATTCAAGCTCTTTCTTCTCAAGAAATTGAAGAACTGATTCGCGTTAACCTTATGAGTCCTATTTACTGCTGCAAGTGTGTTTCTATCAAAGAAGGAGGACACCTTGTCAATGTCGGTTCCTCTTCTTACACACGCGGAAGGAAAAACTACGCCATTTATTCAAGCGCAAAAGCCGCAATTGTCAATTTCACACAAGGGCTTGCAGAAGAACGTCCTACCCTTAATATCAATACGATCGTCCCAAGAAGAACCAATACTCAGATGCGTCAAGATCACTTCCCTCAAGAAAATGAAGATGACAGACTAGAACCAGAAGACGTTGCCACAGCAATTGTCAATCTTCTTAAGCAAGATTCTCTTACAGGTTCAGTCATTAAAATATAAGTTCATTGGTGAACGACGAATGTACCAATAGTTTTTCCCATAATTATAGGAAAACTGCGTTCCTTTTTTGATATTTGCAATGGCGATAAAGATCAGGTGATAATACCCTTCATAAAAGACGTGCGTAGGCTGCAGATTGGGCTCATAACTATGGTTGATAAAACGTGTTAGATGGCCGCTTGTGGCATCAATAACAAAACTTCTTCCAATAGGATCTGGCACTGGATACTCATAGCAATAATGATTGAGCGGCTCTGTATACCGCCTATCATTTTTACGTACAATTCCTGTGTATTCTCCGACATAATCACCTTTAACAATATCTTCTTCTGCAAAAAGTCCATGCCCTATGTCTTGATGCATCTGACGAATAGAAACCTTGGGAAGATATCCCGTTTCTATTTTCTTAATATAAAGAGCGCCAAGTGCTAAAGATTCTTCACTCACACCCTTATTTTCAAATTTTTCAAGACCCCTCTTTCTTACCTCCTCTCGCATTTCTATAGTCTCGAATGTAATCCGTGGTAAAAATTTGAAGCTTAAACGTTCTTCCAGCTCTTCAATTGTATAAAGCTGCTCATCTGGACAAAATAAAATTTTCTGTGTTTTTTGCATGGCTACCAATTATTTCTTCCTTTGCACCTTGGCGTCTTTGCATCTTTGCGTTAAAAAAAAAATTTAACGCAAAGA
>JAZKBL010000027.1:1360-6812 GCA_040388665.1 Chlamydiota bacterium | reverse complement strand
GGACGATGGTGAGCCCTTTTTCAGCTTTCAGCTTCCTGAGCTTTTCGATCTCGCGTTTGTGCAAAAGGAGTTTGCGATCTTGTCTATCGACGTGATTGTAAATGTTGCCGAAGTTATACGGAGCAATGCTGCAGTTAATGAGCCAGACTTCTTCGCCTTTGATGTCGACAAAAGAGTCCTGCAAGGATCCTCCGTGATTGCGAAGCGACTTGATTTCAGTTCCCTTCAAGACGATCCCCGCCTCAAAAGTCTCCAAAATTTCATAGTTATGTCCCGCCTTCCGATTGGAGACAAGTTCCGGATTAAAATCTTTGCTCATATAGGTATAAGTTTAACAGAACGTATGATTTTCCAGTTATGGAAAGCTTAGGGTGCATGCCTCAAACTTAGCGTACGATCTCTCAGGAAATTCATCAGCGCAGAGACAAGTTGAGCTGCAGAGAAGGGGGAGAAGAGAAAAAAGGGTGGCTTCGCCGACGCGAGGTTGTTTTCTCAAAGTCCATTCTTCGCGGCAAGTTTAAGGGTTAGAGAGCTGTTCTCTTCGTTTGCTCGCACTCTAAAGGAAGAGAGTGCGAGCGGCTTGATTACTTTTCTTTTGGATCGAGCGATTTAGTGGTTTTTTCTCCGGGTGTTTGGTGAGCGCGCAGGAGGAGCGCTGCAACTTTGTCCTAAAGTGGTTTCTTCTATATCTTCCATTGGCGCATCATCTTGAACTTGGGGGGCTTGAGCGGAACTGCTGCTGGCCGGGATCTCAATTTCTTCTGTGGTCATATCTTCCGTTGAGACGTCTTTATACTGTGTATTTTTCATTACTACCAATTCTTTAAGTGCCTCAAAAACTTCATCGTTCACTTCTATGCTTTCGCCTGGGCGGAGCTTTGCTTGCTCTAAGATGAAATCGATCATGTTTTTGTTGGCAGCTTTCATGTCGCCAGAATCTTTCAGCCTTTCTTCGTTGATTTCAGCACTTGGGGAGTGCTTAGCTCTTTCTGCTAGAGATCCTGCTTCGTCTAAAGTAGATACTAATACAAAAAATGCCTTCTCTATTCCCCATACATTTTTAGCTTTCCATGTAGGAAAAAGAGGGTGATTTCTCACATCGGCAGCAATCAAATGAGTAATACAACTGGTTTCACGGAAACGACGTTCAATTGTTTGATAATTTTCTTGTGGGTGACTTAGTAGATACTTTACGAGGACAGGATGGATTGCGGCAAATTTTCTAACTTTATCAGCTTCGCAAACATCTGCCCAAGAAGTAATCTGTCGATTGTTCGTCGAGGTAGAAATTCGGTTTGGCAAATGAGAACATCGACTAAAAGTTATGCCAGTGATTAATAAAAGACTCACAAGAACTCCAGATTTAATTTTTTCCAAAGAGAATGCAAAACTCTGGAAAATAAATCTACAAATCCGTTGGCGTAGCCCTCTCTTTTTTCTCTGAATTCTCTGCGCCTCAACTTGTCTCTGCGCTGATGAATTTTCTGAGAGATAGCACGCTAAGTTTGAGGCATGCTCACTAAGCTTGTGTTTGTTTTTTGCGGAGGCCGCTGATGAAGATTAGGGCGAAGATGGTCCAGAATAGGTATTCGAAGTGGTGGAGTTCTGGGAGTAGAATGCTTACTGTTAGTTTGACTGCTACCCAGCCTACTAGTAAATAGGCGCTGGTGGATAGGTTTGGGAATTTGTCGATTAGGCGGATGAAGTGGCCGGCGGCATAACGGATCATGAGGAGGCCGATGATGCCGCCAACATAGACGATCCAAATTTTTGGGTGGAATAGTGAGTAGGTGTCATCGGATTCGGGGGTTACGATAAAGGCGATACCAGCGATCACTGAGTCCATAGCAAACGATAGGTCCATGAGTTCGATGACTATGATTGTTTTCCAAAGGGAGTGGAGGGGCTTTTTGCCTGTTGGGGACTTCGTTTTGGAAAGGAAATGGTGGATGCAAAGGTAGAAGAGGTAGGCAGCGCCTAGAAGTTGTAACCAGCGTGATTTGAGGATAAAGGAGACTGTTGCGATGGCGAGTCCACGAAGGAATATGGCCGAGGTGGCCCCGATAATCAGCGCTTTATTTCTGAGGTGTTGGGGGAGTTTTTGGACAATGGCGGCTAAGATCAGGGCGTTATCCGCGGACAATAGGACTTCGATCAGGATCAAAGCCAAAAGGCGTGGAATATCGGTGAGATCAAAAGTTTGTCCGAGCATCTCTTCAGATTCTCTTAAGAGATATTAATCTGCAAAGAAAAAGCGACCAAATGCTGTCACTGCGAAGCAATCGCGTCCTTCAAACGTTCCTGTTGCAACGATACCTGCTTCAAATAGCCAATCAAAAATGGTGGCTTTGATGAGGTTTACTTCTGCATCAGAGTACGTTGGGATCGAGTATTGCCACTGTTTGCCTGTTTTTTTCAACATCACGATAGAGTCATCGTTGAGAGAAACGAACACCCCTTTGATGAAGTCGTCAAAAAGAACCCAGCCGCCATGCATGACGCGCTTGATCGATTTTTCTGCTTCACGGATGTTTCGGTCGATGACTAGATCTGTTGGAAGCTCTTGATTTGAGCATTTGCTTAAAATTCGGTTGAGTGGATGGCGATAGAGGAAAAGAACCTTATTTTCTAAGGTCATGTCTAACCAGTCATTGGCTGTATCGAGAGCGTAAAGTCTTCCGTCAATCTGATCTGCGAGTTTAATGAGGCAGATCTTTTCAATTAAATGGGAGAAGTAGGCTTTCGCAAAGACTAAATCTTCAGAAGTTTCGAGTGGAAGTTCACAACGTGAAGCGAGTTTGATTGGGAGTTCTTCATATAAAGATGCATAATCGGTTGCGGGCGGCTTCTTTTGGATGAATTGCAATAATTCGGTCATGTCTTCAACGAAGGCATATTCGTTTTCTCTTCGACGGATGATGAGATCCGGTGAATCGATCACGGGCGCGTTGGTCTCTTTTAAGAATGTGAGGTATTCGCTCCATTCATGGAAAGGGGTGACAACTTCGTGCCAATGGTCATCTTCTTTGACATAGCGAACTGAACAAATAAAGCTGAACTCTAGGTGCAGCATGATTCGCTCGAAGTCAGGTCGGGTCAAGTTATATTTAGCGATTAAGTCACTCGATGAGGCTTTTAAGTCAGATGTCAGGACATCTTTCATAATTCCAAGAGTAGTCGGGTCTGTGATGTTGAGTTCGCTTAAGTGGCGCTGGAATACTTGAGGTGTGAGGAGGTGCTTTTCAACGATCGAATCAAATACGTTACTAGATGTGCGGGAAATGGAGTACCAAGTAGGGAGGATGTGTGTTGGAATGCGGCGTAAAACGGCGTGTAAAAACTCCATGTCAGGCTTAAAGTCTGGATCAAAGCGCTGAACTTGAAATTCAAAGTATTTGCGCATGTCCTTATCTACAGTGATGGCATCGCCTGCAACTGTAAGGAGACCTGCTACGGTCATTTTCTCTAAGAAGGGTGTTAAATCAGATTCATCGGCCGAAATGTTTCGAGCCATTTTCTTTAAAGATATTTTGAGAGGGCTAAATAAAATTTCTTCTAAAACTGCAAGATCGAATGGTGTAAAGTCAGATAGAATAATTCGATTTTGAATATCTTGCTCACTATTGTAGTCAGCGAGATTAATTTTGTTTTTACGTGGTGAAGTTACATCTAGCATGAATATTTACCCCTTAACGGGTATGGAATATAACTGATCTGCTTAAATAAGCCAAAGAATTCTTAAAGATTTAGGGGTTTTTTGGTGAATTTTTTATTGAAAATCGATGAAACGGGGTGTTTAAAAATTGAATCAGCAGCTTAAACTTTTTGAGAGCGTAATCGAGCGAAGTAATCGAGCCGCTTTTTCATTTCCCTTTCAAAGCCTCTTTCTACCGGTTCGTAGAAATTTGTACGTTCAAGCTCCGGAGGGAAGTAGTCTTGGCCTGAGAACCCCTCTGGAGTGTCGTGGTCGTAAATATAGCCTAAGGATAGCCCTTGTTCCTTCATCAGCTTGGTCGGTGCATTCAAGATAATTTTAGGGGGATTGAGCTGGTTTGATTCCGAAGCTACCTTTCTTGAAGCTTCATACGCTCGATAGGCTGCATTGCTTTTCGGACTCAAAGCGAGGTAAATGGTGGCCTGAGCTATGGCTAA
Organism: Chlamydiota bacterium; assembly: GCA_040388665.1. Taxonomy (GTDB): domain Bacteria; phylum Chlamydiota; class Chlamydiia; order Chlamydiales; family Rhabdochlamydiaceae; genus DAHVFY01. Next base: position 2,660 of record JAZKBL010000027.1, on the reverse strand, counting down.
TTCTCCTTCTGGGGAGCCTAGCATTTGGTATGTTTGATAGGCTGCGAGGGCCACTTGAAGAGCTTGTGGGTCTGCTAACCCGACGTCTTCGGTTGCAGCTCGGATCAATCTACGTGCAATGAATAAAGGCTCTTCTCCACCTTCAAGCATCCGGGCTAACCAGTAAATGGACGCGTCGGGATCAGATCCTCGAATTGATTTGTGCAGAGCAGAAATGAGGTTGTAATGCCCTTCGCCATCTCGATCGTAGAGCGCAGGTCTTTTTTGTAGAAAATGAGACAGCTCTTCTACATCGTAAATTTGAGCATCTGGAAGCTGTTGGATTGTTTCGATTAAGTTGAGTAAATGGCGACCGTCACCTGCAGATTGAGCGATTAAAAAATGGCGGGCTTCGGGTGTAATTGGGAGCGGTTTTGCTTGGCTTTCATATCGTTTAATGATGTTTTCGAGCGAATCTTCGGATAGAGAATTGAGTGTTAAGACGCGTAAACGAGAAAGAAGAGCGTTGTTCAGAACAAAAGATGGATTTTCTGTTGTTGCTCCGACTAAAAGTAGCGATCCGTCCTCGAGAAATGGCAAGAAAATGTCTTGTTGGGCTTTATTTAATCGATGGATTTCATCGAAAAAAAGGATGATTTGCCGACGGAAAAGAGGGTTTTCTTCTCCTTCTTTGAGAATTTTTTTCAATTCGGCTGTTGATTGAAGAACTCCTGACAACGAAATGAACGGAATGTTGAATGCTTTGGCATACAAACGGGCAATTGTTGTCTTTCCACACCCCGGGGGACCGTAGAGGAGAAGGGAAGTTGGTTTTTTTGAATCGACAATGAACTTGAGATAACCTCGTTCTCCGACCAAATGTTCTTGTCCAGCGATGTCAGAAAGTACTTTTGGGCGTAGTTTTTCGTATAAAGGAATGTCCATAAGATATCTATTTAACAATCAATGAGTTAATTTTGTCAAAATGATTTTATCTCGTTTGTAATGAGTGGTTTAGTTTTTTTCGTTTTTATTAGTTAATTTTGCAGTGTTTGAAAATAATTTTTAATTATTTTTTTTGCAAAAACTGCCTCTTGGAGTTGTCTAGAAGGTAGTTTTAGATAATTACACATTTGTTTTGTTGTAATTTGTGTATCGTATTTGTTTGTTTAATTAATAGTAAATAATTTAATATATTAATTATAAGGCAGGGGAGTGGCGCAGGGCCGCTGTAGGTAATAGGCTCGAAAGAGTCTTTATGCGAATTGTCTCCCACTTCTTACGAAACAAGGAGAATACAAATGGCTATCAAAAGAAAAAC
>JAZKBL010000027.1:0-1350 GCA_040388665.1 Chlamydiota bacterium | reverse complement strand
GCTAAGAAAGCTGCTGCACGTAAAGTTAAAACAGCAAAAAGAAAACCTGCTGCTAAGAAAAAAACTGTAAAAGCAAAAGCTAAAAAAGCAGTGAAAGCTGTTAAGAAAGCTGTGAAAAAAACAGTTAAAAAAGCAGTAAGAAAAGTAAAAGCTAAGAAAACAACAAAAAGAAAGTCTACTGCTAAAAAAGCAAAAGCTTAATTCTTTTTAAGAATTTCTTTTCCATCCAAACCGAATAGATTTTTAAGATTTATTCGGTTTTTTTTATTTTCAATTTTTCCATAGGTAAAACTGACTAGTTTTTTTAGAGAAAAAAGTCGTTAATTGTAACGTTACAATTGTGAACTTTTTTCGTGAAATGAATTATCTCTCAGTTTTTTTTATTTGTTTTTATAGGTGAATATTCATATATCGAAATTTGTAAGGCAAAACAGGGTGTGGCTCGTCCGCGATAGGGAATAGGTTGGTATGGCCTCTTACCCACAAACTCTGGCTCAGGTCTTGCGAAACAAGGAGAAACAAAATGGTAGTAAAAAGAAAAGCTGCGCGTAAGCCTGCTAAGAAAGCAGCTGTACGTAAAGTAAAAGCTAAGAAGTCAGTAGCTAAGAAAGCTTCTGCAAAAAAAGTAACTAAGAAGAAAGTTGCTAAAAAAGTAGCGAAAAAAGCTGTTAAGAAAACAGTTAGAAAAGCTGCTAAAAAAGTTGCTAAGAAAAAAGTTGCTAAGAAAGCTGTAAAGAAAGTTGCTAAGAAAGCAGCTAAAAAAACAGTTAAAAAAGCAGCTAAGAAATCTGTAGCGAAAAAAGCTCCAAAGAAAACTGCTAAAAGAAGAGCGAAGAAAAAGCCTTCTATGGGCAAAAAAATCATGGATGCGTTGCACTTAGATGCGATCGGTATCGGTTCGCACCAAGAGTAATTTTTCGTCTTAAAAATCTAAGCCTTAGTTTTTTACGCAATCGAGCAGAGTCTTAAGACCTGCTCGATTTTTTTTGCCTATGTGCGAAAGCAACCTTCCATCATGATTTCTTCAATCTTTTTTCTGCCTGAGGGTGCTTCCATCTTTCTAACAGGTTCAGGAAGTGTTTCTTTAGGTGCCTGGTGACCTGCCGCAAACATTGCCATGACGTCAAAAACGTCCGGAATTTTGAGGTCTACTTTGGCCTTCTCATAGTCAAATCCTGCCATTCCATGAACGACGAGGTTACGGCTAGCGCCTTCTAAAGCTAAGTTTTCCCAAGCCGATCCAGTGTCATAACCGTGCGTGACTGCTGGCTTTTCGTTATGTTCGAAGTTCTTTCTAGAAATGACCACGCATAACATGGCTGCATTTTTGCACCAAACTTTGTTGGGTTC
>JAZKBL010000026.1:0-1509 GCA_040388665.1 Chlamydiota bacterium | reverse complement strand
GTAAAGGAAGCAGAGAGTCTTTCCTTGGCAGCAGAAGATGCTCTTAAACAAATCATGCAAGAAAAGTATACAAGCGAGCTTTTGTCAAGAGGTGTTAAAAGCATCTTAGCGTTAGGGCTTGCCTTCCAAGGTAAACGTGTGTGTGTTAAAGAGTTTAAGATAGCTTGAGTTGTTCAAGCGCCTTAGCAAAGCTTCATCACCTGTCCAGCTAAAAACTCGTAGATTCTGCTCTTTGAACTTGGTTTTTTTCGAGTAAAGAAAAATGTGTTTTATTTAACCTTATATTTCTATAATGAGAAGAAAAAAAAACGGATAAATTTATGAAACGTCTAGCTCTTGGAATTTCCGATTATAAGGAAATAATCGAATCTGAATGTTCCTATGTAGATAAGACTCTTTTTATTGCTGAGGTGTTAGAGAGCGGAACAAAGGTGTTTTTAATTCCAAGGCCCAGGCGTTTTGGTAAGACTTTAAATCTTTCCATGTTGAGATATTTTTTTGAAAAAACAGAAAAAGATCACTCCTCTCTTTTTAAAGACTTTAAAATTTGGAAAACTCGATATCGAGAGGAACTTGGAAAATATCCAGTTATTTTTCTTTCTCTTAAAGGCGTTAAAAATAGCACTTGGAAAGAGTCTTTTGAAGGACTAAAATCAATTATTGTCGATGAGTTTGAAAGGCATAGCTATTTGTTGACCGTTTCGCATCCTCATCCAGTACCTAAGGGAAAGGTGGAGGGGGATCTTCTATTATCGCCAACCGAACAAAAACAATTCCAATCTATTTTGGATGAATCCGGAAACCGGACCGTTTTTAAAAATAGTTTGATTTTATTAACAAGGTGGTTAGAAAGATATCATCAAAAAAAAGTATTCATTTTTTTGGATGAATATGACACTCCAATTCACGCCTCTTATCTTTATGGATATTTTGATCCGATGATTGAGTTTATGAGAGGATGGTTAGCTGCCGGATTAAAGGATAACTCTTGTTTGGAAAAAGCTGTATTAACGGGTATTTTAAGAGTTAGCAAGGAGAGTGTTTTTTCAGGACTGAATAACTTGGGTTGTTATACTTTATTGGATGATGAATTCGGAGATAAGTTCGGTTTTTTAGAGGAAGAAGTGGTCTCTCTTTTAAAAGAACATGTAACTCCACATAAAATAGAAGAGATTAGGAAGTGGTATAATGGCTATGCAATTGGGTCTCATTCCATTTACAATCCCTGGTCTATTATTCAGTGTATACAAAAGAAAGGTGAGCTTAGACCTTATTGGGTCAATACGAGTGATAATGAGCTGATTAAAAGGCTGATAATCCAAGGAAATTCCCTTTTAAAAACAGATCTTGAAAGGCTTCTTCTGGGAGAGAGTATCGTAAAACCTGTTGATGAGGGAACTGTCTTCAAGAATTTAGATCATCAAGTAGATGCCGTTTTTGGCCTTTTTTTATTTAGCGGGTATTTGACTTTGGCAGGGAAACCTGTTTATAAAACTGGAGCCTTAGAGT
>JAZKBL010000025.1:9148-55440 GCA_040388665.1 Chlamydiota bacterium | reverse complement strand
TAGGACAAACTACCATTGCATTTAAAGAATTAGATTCCCATCCTTCATTGCATTTTGAGCATATAAGCCAATCAGAACCTACTTTAATAGCAGATTCTGAAATGTTTGGATCTGGTATTTGCAAATAATTTTCTAAAAGAACATTTACCATTTTTTTTAATTTTAAAACTGATATGTATATGTCTTCTTTGAAGCTTCCTTTCCATTTAGATATTGATCCATCTTCGATGCTGTAGAGGATTATTTCCAAAGCACCAACCTCCGACTGAAAATCATCTTTCCAAGAGTCCGTAATATCTTCGAGAGCATTTAACATATTCATTAGTTTAATTTTCCATGTATCACGCGCCCTACTTCTAATAGCTTAGAGGGCATTCTAGCTAATTTGTTAGCCCCAAAACCCCTTTTACAGCGCCATAACCTCCGGCAACTAAAGACCCAAGTTCTAACCCTATAGTGGTTGAAGATCGGAAAGATTGTAGTGCTTGTTCTTGTTTAAGGACCCAGTGAAGGGTGCAAAAGGAGACAAGCTTATCAAACTGTTTTTTAAAGGGGATTGATGTGGCATTTCCTTGAACGAACAACAAGTTATCGGATGAGAAATTGGCGGAAGCATGCGCGAGCATTTTTTCTGAGATATCAAATCCAATGACAATGCCGTGAGTGACTTGCTTTGCAATCAACGCAGTAATTTTTCCGTCGCCACAGCCAACATCAAGAACCTTATCATTTTCATTAAACGGGAATTTTTTGAGACTTTCCATAGCCCAGTTCCATTGAAGACTGGAGTTTTCCTGATAGTCGTTAACTAGAGAAATGCCTTGGCTTGCACCTGAAAGATTTATTATGAGCAAAATCATTCATTATAGCTTATTATAGCAGTTTGAACTCCTTCTAAAAACTGATCAATGCCGTGAGTCATGATGAACCATCCGAGGGAAGCTCCAGCTCCGCCTGTTGCAAATGTCATAGTGCCACCGATACAAGCTTCAGTAAATCCAGCGCAGGCTTGTATTGAACCTTGAAACAAGGGGCTTGTAAGTGCGTTGATACAGACATCTTTTGTGAATTGATAAGGCTCCCCTGCAAAAAGCCCATAAAGATCATGAGAAGTCAGTGGATTGTTGAACAGGTATTGATAGAGGTTGAGGCCATCGGTGAGTTCGGAGGGGTCAGGAGTGAGCCACCTGCCGTGGGTAGGGTCGTAGTAGCGTCTGCCGAAGTAGACGAGGTTGGTTTCGGGGTCGGTGCGTTTGGAGGAGTAGCCCCAGGGGCAGAGACAGGGATAGAGGCTGGGTAAGAGGGTTCTGTTGAGGGGTTCGCCGAAGGAAGTGTAGTGCTGGTGGGAAGCTATTGTGCCGGTGGTGTCGATGAGGTGGGTGAGGTTGCCGAAGAGATCGTGGATCGGAGCGTAGAGGGTGCCGTTCAGTTCGATGGCGATGGCGGCGGAGATTTCTGCTCCGTGGCTGTGGCCGAGGATGCGAAGTTCGGTTAAGGCTCCGTCGGAAGTAGCGGCACCGATTTCGTTTTGTCCATCGTAGAGGAAAAGGAGTGTTGTGGCATCGTTAGCGATGTAGGTGGTTTTGGAGAGGCGGCGGTGTGACTGCCCAGCCTCTAAGTTATTTGACCTTGAGTTTGGAGAAAACTATGGGGTTTCAAACTTATTCAAGTGAAATAGGGAAGGTTGTTTCTCCTGGGGCTTGGATGTTCCACAAGAGTCTTACTTTTACAAAACGAAAGAGCCCTTCTAAGACGCTCAAAGATCTTTATGGAATCTGGTATGTAGCTACACAACTTGGAGGCTTTTCAGAGCAGGCTGTTATTGAGTTCAATATACTGGTAAAGCTGCATCCTAAATGGTTTGAGACTCTTCAGAAAAATTTACACAATTGGATCGATAACGCAACTCCTGCCGAATGGTCTAGGTTAGAAGTTCAAGATCCATCTGGAAAATTGAAAAAGCTTAATTTTAAGCGAATGCTAAATAAGCTGCGGGCTTTTTAGCCAATGTTGCCTAGAACCTAGATCCTATTCCAGCGCCTAGTTTGAGTCCGCCAAGATCAACGGATGTTTTATAATTGCAGGGTTGATAGAGGTAGTCCGCGAAGATGTCGATGAATAGGTACTTGTTAATGTAGCAGTCAAGGCCTGTTTTTAAAACGCCGCCCACTGTCCATTGTGAAATGTTTTGTTCGCCAAAAGGGGATTTGTTTGTTAACCAGACTCGTGCAAGGCTAGGTCCAATTCCAATGTAGGCTGCAAAGTGTTTATGGAATTGGTAGGGATATTTGATTCCTAGACTCATATTAAAAATGCTGATTTTTGTTGGATCATGTAAACCGATAGATTTGCCGTGCTGAGAGAACCAATCGACGTTAGCCCATCCATCAAAGTGGCTGCATAATTTAGTAGATCCTTCCAGCTGATAACTTGCACCTACAGTGCCGTAAATTTCTCTAAATCGCTCTGAAGTGTGAAAAAAAGCAGCGGAGCGAAATTCTACGCTGCTTTTTAGTTCCGCAAGAAGCGGTTGAGTATTCATTAACAATAAAAGAGGAAAAAATACTTTCCGAGTACCTTTAGTCATTTACTATCCTAATAGAAACTAGATTGCTTTCTAGGCCGTGCGAGTTAACAGCGGCAACTTTATACTTTGTAGCAGCTTCTTCTGAATTAAGGCAAGTTTTAAAAACAAGTGGGGATCCTACGAAGATCTCATCAATCACATTTTTGCCTTTATAAATCCTATAAAGGACAACGTCTGGTGAAGGGCTTGCATCCCAGTGTGATTTTAGGATGTACTGAGTTTCATTGAGGAACTTGTTTTTTTTCACGACACCGATGAAGTTGGAAGGAGGAAGTGGGGCTACCATTACATAGGTATATTGATCAGGGGATACGATGGGTGTTGTTCCAAAGGGTGTCATCACAGTGACATCAACTGTGCCAGTGCCTGGAGGTGCTGTTACTGTTAGTTCCATATCAGAGACGATAACGATGTTGGTTGCAGGGGTGGAACCAAAAAAGACTTGAGTGTTGCTGCTAATAAAGCTTGTTCCCATGATGGTTACGGTGTTTCCTCCAGTACTTGGGCCAGAAGTTGGATTTACGTTGAAAAGAAGAGGAGGGATGGGAGTGATATAGTCCAGGATAAGACCAAGGGCGCCATCTTGAAGCTTTCCAAACAATTTTGCTTGGATTTGATTGTATTCAAACATTGTGATGTGGCCTGAACGAAGGCCATCAAAAGAAACTGTAGCGGTAGATGGCCACATAGGATTTGGAGCGTTGAATTCTTCAATGTAATATCCGATGGTGGCTATAAACGCGTCATTATGCATTGTTACGATAGGGCCTGCAGTTGTATTTCCATTGACAAGTAGTCCTACTTGGCTGCCTATAAAAGTGTTGTCAGATAACTGAAAGGGTTGGTCGGTGCTTGAGTCGAGTTCCATGTTAACATCGGGGATGTTGTGCATGGTGTTGGAAGTTATTATTGTAAGACCGTTTGTATCCTGTATGAGAATACCTTCATCAGGATTTACTCCAGGGGTTGTTGTAAACAAGATTGAGTTATTTTGGATGGTAAGGTTATTGCCATTTTGTATAGCAGCAATTCCAACGTCATTATTTTCGATAGTGTTTCCGGAGATGATAAGATTAGGTCCTGCGCCAAATGGGATGATTCCTGATGATGCAGCACCTACAACGGTCGCAATGTTGTTTGAGACAATGTTGTTGGCGATGGTCCCTGTTGCTGAGCCACTAAATTGGATGCCGTTTGGAGTGGCTGTTGAGGTATTAGGAGTCAGGACGTAGCCTCGATTGACTGTGCTATTTGAAATATTGGCTGTGAGGGCAGATCCTCGACAATCAATTCCTAATCTTTGATAAAAATCGACAAGGCAGTTTGTAACGTTAAAAGTAACAGTTCCAGTATTAGAAGCATTGATGATGCCGCCACCTGCGAGTTCATTAAAATTCATAGTCTGCCGCGTATTTGTTGTGTGAACGTTTTGGACAGTTCCGTTAGCGTTATGGTAGCCGATTGCAAAGAATCTATCAGAGTTTCCATAAATGGGGGCAATACTTGTATCCTGTTGGCTATCTCCATCGACTGTCAAGTTACTGATATTTACAGTTTGTTGGAGCGGCTTGATTATCAACCATGAGTACGCACCAATAATTAGATCCAAAGTTGAAGCTTTGGGTAAGGTGTGTCAGAGGACCTGGTGATTGAATGATCGTGCTATTTTCACCAGCGCCTATAATTGTTAGGCTCTTATTAATGACTTGAACCTCTTCTATATATGTGCCTGCGGCTATCTGGATGGTATCTCCACTTGCTGCGGCCATATTGACTGCGCCTTGAATGGTTGGGGAGTCTGCAGGGACATTGATAATTGCGCCGTTAAGGTGCACAGAAAAAAATGCAAAAAGACAAGACAAGAAGTAAACGGCAAAAGGTTTACCCGAACGAGTTGATTGAGTCTTTGTCATTTTATAGCCTCTCTGTTTTTGTGCTAGCACCGAAAAGAGTTCTAGCTGGTGTTAAGGAACATCATGAATATTCTTTAAACAGTAAAATACAAAAGATGTTTTGAGCAAGATTTTTTTTATTAATTTTATGGCCAGTTTTTGCTTGAAAGAGATCTGTAGGCGTGAAACGCTTTTCTTGAGGGTGTGTATCCGTTTGAAAAATATAGAGAGTTTAAGGATAATGCGGGGACGCTGCACATGGAGGTGGATTTTGTCATTAGCTAAAGTTGTAACTATTGGAACGATCGCTATATTTGGTGTGATCGGAGTTTCGGCCATATTAAAAAAAGGGTCGGGAGAAAACAAAAAAGTTGTTTTGCAAGAGACAAAAACAAATGCAGAATCGCAGGCGATGTCAAAGCCTATTTATGTAAGACCAGAAACGCCGGCACTTCCACCACATCCAATTCCGCCGCCGCCGCCTGTTAAACCACCACCACCGCCGCCACCGCCTCCTTCGATGCCGCCAAGTGCGCCTGCAGAAAATGCACCAGCATCTTTAGATGATTTTCCAAATATCGATAGAATTCAAGCGCTGTTCACAACAGGGCCGATGAAATTGCCGATTGTAGAGACGATTACGTATGCAAGTTCTGTGCCTTGGATAAAAGGGCGTCCTGCGTGGGTGGCAGATTATGCATCTTATTATGGAACGTCGCGCCATTTTATTGCGCGGAGCTTGAACGGTAAGGCTGATTACTTTAGTCAAAAAGTTTCTAATGGAAGTCGTTTTAATGTCTTTAAAAAGGATAAAAACATCAACTTTTATCTTTTAATTGACGTTTCTTTACGCAAAATGGGCTTTTATTATGTTGATCTTGATACCCAAGAGAGGGTATTATTGAAGACCTACAAAGTGAGCCTTGGTCGGATTGATGGGGCAAGCCCTTCCGGTTGCTTGACTCCTCTTGGTAAATACTCTCTTGGCAGTAAGACCGCTGTCTATAAGCCAGGTGTCATGGGGTATTTTCAAGATCAAACTATAGAGATGATCCAGGTTTTCGGCACGAGATGGGTCCCGTTTGATCAAGAGTTGGAAGGGGCTACGGCATCAGCTAAAGGCTACGGAATTCATGGCGTGCCATGCATGATTGATCAAGCAGGCCAGATTGTAGAAAATCGGGACTGTATTGGTAAATATGATGGTGACGGATGTATTCGGCTCGCTTGGGAAGATATGGAAGAACTTTTTGCAATTGTGATTACAAAGCCGACGTTTGTTCTTATTGTAAAAGATTTTCACGAGGCCATGCTTCCCGGTAAGGAAATAGCAAGCCCAACAAGATAGGATGAACATGCTAGCTCATGAAAAGCAAATTTTAGAGTATGAGAAAACAATTGCTTTAGTGAAAGATCAAAATAAAAATAACTCTATGTGGTCTGAAGAAGAGCTGCAAAAGTTAGAAAAAAAATTAGAGCAGCTAAAGACAAAAGTATACTCCCGCCTTTCTCCATGGGAGCGTGTTGCTATTTGTCGTCATCCTGCACGACCTCGTTCTATCGATTATATCAAAAATATATGTGAAAATTTTATTGAAATTCATGGCGATCGTCTTTTTCGTGATGACCACGCGATCATTTGTGGTCTTGCGAAAATTAAAGGCGTGAAATTCATGGTGATCGCCCAGGAAAAGGGGTGTGATACTGAGTCTCGCCTTTATCGCAATTTTGGTATGCCTTATCCAGAAGGTTATAGAAAAGCGATGCGTTGTATGCGGCTTGCTGCCAAATTTAAATTACCTGTTCTATCTCTTCTTGATACACCGGGCGCTTACCCGGGGCTTGATGCGGAAGAGCGCGGGCAGGGATGGGCGATTGCTCAGAATCTTTGGGAGATGGCGCGTCTTCCTACGCCAATTATTGTTTTACTTGTTGGAGAAGGATGTTCTGGGGGAGCGCTTGGCATGGGGGTTGGAGATGTTGTGGGTATGCTCGAGCATGCTTATTATTCTGTGATTTCTCCTGAAGCATGTTCTTCTATTTTATGGAAAGATACGAGCAAAAAAGAGACTGCTGCAGCAGCACTTAAGATGCACGCAGAATTTCTTTTACAGCTTGATGTGATTGATCATTTGATTGAGGAGCCTCTTGGCGGCGCTCATCATGATCCTCAAGAGATGTATAAAAATGTAAAAGAATATATCGCAACGCAGTGGAATGCTCTAAAGGAAATCCCTCCAGAGGTTCTTATTGAGCAGCGGTATCAAAAATTTCGCAGAATGGGCAAGTTTGCGGTAGAAGAGAACTCTTCTATTTAGTAGAATCAGCTCACTATGAAGTTACTTCTTAAAGCAGCTTTGCGCAATCGCAAGCACTTTTCTCTACTAGTTACTACTTTTCTTACTCTTTTTGCTCTTACCGTAGCAAGTCAGTTAGAGATGTTTTCTCTTGGCGTTCTTTCCAAGAATGGGGCTGATTTTTTCACTCTTTTTGGAGAGAAAGAAGATGGTAGCCTCCGTGGCGGCGAACAGGTGTCTTTTCAGTCGGCTAAAGAACGCTGGGGAGAAATCACAGGCGGCCAAGACACCCCAATTACGCAAGAGAGTGCCGCAGCTTTTATTAGTAAACATAAAGACCTTAACCCATTGTCATGGGCAATTGCCAAAGCAAAAACAAAATTTTCACTTGGTAACATCAAAGCAATTGTCATTATTTTGCTCTGCGTTGCCGTATTTAAAGCCATTTGGCTGTTCGCTAGCCGGTATACAACGCAATTGCTTGCAATCCGTGTCAGTCGAGATTTGAGACAGCAGTATTTTGAACATATCCAATCTCTTCCTATGAGTTTTTATCAAGAGCACAACATTGGAAGTCTCTCATCAAGAGTGGTCGGTGATGCTGGACAGATTTCCTCTTCGATCAACTCATGTTTGACAAATTACCTGCAAACACCTTTTACGATTGTTACGTGTCTTTTGGCTCTATTTTATTTATCCTGGCAGCTGTCTTTGGTGATCTTTTTAGGTCTTCCTTTGATTGTGTACCCGATTGTTTTTCTTGCGCGCAGAGTGAAAAGGATTTCTCGTCAGCTACAGACAAATCAAGAAAAATTCACCTCCGTTCTTATCGACTTTTTATCTGGTGTTCAGACGGTAAAAATCTTTGCTATGGAGATGTTTTCTCTCAATAAATACAAAGAGCAAAACGACCGGATGGCTGTTTTAGAAAGTAAGACGGCAAAGTATGGTTTGTTGACGCGTCCAATTCTTCATGCCATTACAACATTATGCCTTGCAAGTGTTGTGATCTTTGGGTTGTATACCCTTGGTATGTCTCTTTCCCAACTCATTGTGTTTTGCGGGTTGCTTCAGCTCGTCTATGAGCCTGTTAAGAAATTTGCTGATGAGAATGCGAACATCCAAAGAGGTGTCGTTGCTGCAGAGCGAATGTTTGAAGTGCTTCATTTGAAGCCTCACATTGATGATAAAGAAGGGGCAATTGAGCTTAAAGGTTTTCACGATAAGATCGAATTTGATCACGTCTGGTTTCGTTATCAAGGGGAGTGGATACTCAAAGATGTTAGCTTCACTGTCCGAAAAGGAGAGACGATCGCCATTGTAGGGCCGACCGGTGCTGGAAAATCGACCATTGTTCAGCTTCTTCCCCGTCTTTATGAGGTGCAGCAGGGACAGATCAGAGTCGATGGTTTACCGATCGATGCTTATACGCAGAAATCTCTTCGAGAAAACATTGCTTTTGTATCGCAAAAACCGTTTCTTTTTTACGACACGATTGCTGCTAACATCGCTTTTGGTCGGGATTTTTCTAGAGAAGAGATTGAAAATGCCGCTAAAAGAGCGCATGCAGATGAGTTCATTTCAGATCTTCCTGAGAAATATGATTCGATGCTTGCAGAAACTGGAAAGAACTTTTCTGGCGGACAGCAGCAGAGGCTTGCTATTGCTAGAGCCCTTGTCAAGAACGCTCCAATCCTTGTTCTTGATGAAGCGACCTCTTCCCTTGATGCGATGAGCGAAGCGCGTATTAAAAATGCGATTGCATCTCTTCATGGTGAGGTGACGCAGATTCTTATTGCTCATAGACTCGGTACTATTGAACATGCAGACAGAATCATTTACCTCGACAAGGGGGAGAAGATTGCTGAAGGTTCTAGAGACGAGCTTCTTCAAACGTGCGAGCCTTTCCGCTTGATGTGGGAAATGCTCTACCGCACATCTAAGAAAAAAGACACGGTATCAGTTGAATATTAAAGATTGTGTTCTTTAATTTAATATTATTTGTGTTTTTATTTTATAATTGTTATAATGTGGCTTTATTATTTAAATATAGTCGTTTTGTGTCTTTCGTGAGTAATAGTTTTGCTAAAGAATTTGTTCAAGATTTTCAAAGCAATAAAAATTTTAGTTATAAAGATGTGTATACATCGGATCGAATTGAAATTTTATTTAATGAGTTAAAATCTCTTATACAAAATATAGAAATTAGAGAGCTTTCTCTTAATACCGAAGAGAGAAGTTTTGTTCAAGGGGTTGTTGATAAATATCAGTATCAAAGCGATTCCCTTACAGTTAGAGAAGAATCTTTTGATGGGTTCGCTATTCACTCAAAGACAGATCTGTTTTTAAATAAATTTTTTAGTGTTGCTGACGTCAAAGAAAAAGCGCTTTTGGCCCAACGTTTATTTAATGCCAAATATGAGTTTCATCAAATATATTATTGTTTACCTTGGTTTTTGTTGTCAAAAATATGTCCAAAAATAACTAAATTTATTAATTTTCGAGATTCTGAGGTACAAAGAATTCTGAAACCTGAAGGGACTCGTTTGATGATAGATTCATGGAAATCATCTGGTAAGTTATCTTCAGCACTTCAATATGTGATATGCGATAGTGTTGAAGATCTAGAAAAGGAGCTGAGGGAGTTGAAAAATAAAGAACATGACCATTGTTTTTTCTTTTTGCAGATGGATGCCAGTGAATCTCTAAGAGGGGATCATACCGTTCCTATTTTCATTACAGCGGATCAAGAGGTAATTATCACGGATACATGTGGAACGGCTAAGTCTTATTTAGATGTTACTGCAAGATTTATTTGTGATCATTTGTCTGAAGCGAAGGTTTTGGGTTTTAGTAAGCCAAGGCAGACGGATAGTAACTCTTGCTGCATGATTGCGTTCAATGACGCTAGCTATATTGGGAATCACTTAAATGAAATGATACAATATTTTCGTAGCCAGGAGCTTCGATCTGTGCCAGATGCTTCTTATAAGCTTTTTGATGCTCTACCTGAAGAAATGATGCAAATAACTCAAACACGTTCTTGGCTTAAAAATGAAAGCTCTTCCGATGTATTTAGTAGATTAACTGATAAGCAACTCATTGTGAGCGGAGAGGATGTTGATCTGGTGCAGCATTGGGCAAAAAAAGGGGTGTTAATCGCTGAAGAGCGTTTAACTGCTAAGACAAATATCTTAGCTAATAAATGTTTTGCACACATGGAACGTAAAATTTTGGAAATCTGTTTTTCTGATGATAGGTCTTAATTTTTGTGGAAAAAATTGCAAAGCTTTTTTAAAATGGTGGTCTCAATTTGGGGAAAGATATGACGACATCTGAAGAAATACAAGTGGTGGATTTTAATAACCTGATCGATCGTTATGATTGCTTTCTTCTTGATGCTTATGGAGTATTTTGGGGCTCTGCCGCAGTTGGGATGCTGCCTGGCGCAAAGGAGATGATGGAGCATCTGGTTTCTTTAGGAAAGAAGGTGGGGATTTTATCCAATTCTACGCAGTTAAGCTTTAAAGAAAAAGAAAAGCTGGCTAAACATGGTGTGCAAGAGGGGGTTCACTACCATTTTCTTCTCACATCAGGTGAGGTCGCACGAGAACTTCTTATGTTACAAACGCTTCCTTTCCCAACGCCACAGAAAAAGTATTGGCTTTTTGGTGCTGACCATCCTCGCTTTTCTTCACATTCAGCACTCTTTCAAGATACTGGATATATGCAAACAAAAAATCTAGAAGAAGCTGATTTTATCTACATTGCTATTCCTCATATTGATGGCGTTGATCAGGAAAATCCGGAAGCATTTTTGAAAGAAATTCAAGAAATTGCCTTGAAAGGTATTCCAGTTTTATGCGCTAATCCAGATCGTTTTGCTCATGAGGGATCACCTCCTCGTTTAGTTGTACGTCAAGGAACGATTGCTCAGATGTTGGAAGCTCAAGGTGCTTCTGTTTATTTTATTGGGAAACCCTTTTCTACAGCCTACGAAAAGGCTCTGCAGTTATTTCCTGAGTCAACGTCACTTGAAAAAATTCTCATGGTTGGAGATACTCCTGAAACAGATATTCGTGGCGCTCGCCGTCTGGGGTTGGCAACAGCTCTTGTCACAGAAACAGGTGTTATGCACGAGCGGATTAAAGAGAAAAGAGCATCTTCTGTGATAGGTTTGCTTCCAAAGGCCGATCAACCTGATCATGCTGTTAAACGTTTTGGGCTTTATGGTTTTTAAAGAACATTCAAACTTTTCATCTAAGATCTTTCTTGCAGATTTCCCTCTTTGCCGAGTGATGCTTGAAAATAATAAGCATTATCCTTGGCTTTTGCTGATTCCGCGTCGTCCTGATGTGTCACGAATGATGCAATTATGCGCAGAAGATCAGCTGCAACTTGTGCGTGAATTAGATTACGCGCAGAATGTGCTTTGGGATCTGTTTCAGCCTACTCAATTGAATGTTGCGGCGCTTGGCAACAAAACGCCTCAGCTTCATATCCACGTCATTGCTCGTTTTGAAAATGATCCTGCATGGCCACAAGCTGTATGGGATCATCCTGTCAAAGAAAAATATCCTACTGAGTGCTTGAGCGAAATGCAAGCAACATTGCAACGCTATTTAGCTACTTATTCCTGATTTTCTAAAAATCTCTTTGACTGAAAATCTTTTTACATGTTACTTTTTGCGCAAAAATTGTAGGAAATTTTATGCGCTGTATCGTCCTTTTATTTCTTGCGTGTATTTCTTTATTCGCCGATCTTAAAGATCCTTACGTTCTTGCTGCAACAGAAGGGGATCATTCTTCTAATTTTTGTCCTCACGTCAATAGCCTTACGGGCGATTTTCTCATTAATGAAGACGATATTGTCATTGCCGCAGCGCAGCCCCTAGTCGTTCATAGAGCTTACGTTAGCGGAGATGGAAATGGAGGTTGGTCCTTTTTTCCTCATACCACATTAAAACTTGTGGATGGTGGCGGCAAAAAAAAGAAATATATCAAGGTGGCAGAACCTTCTGGCTCGATGATTACGTATAAGGTTACAGATGAAGACCCTCACGTTTATCGTTTGAGTATTGAAAAACATGGAAAGGGGATCTCAAACACTTCACAAGGGACAATTAGCGGGAGAACGAATCTGCGCAATACCGTCGTTACGCGCAAAGGTCCCGAAGTTATAGTACAGTGTGCAAACGGCACTGTGCGCACCTACAAGAAAATGTCTCCGAGAACTTATCTTCTTAAACTGGAAAAATTATCTAATGGCAACCACATCATTTATCATTATAACAAGCAGGAAAGACTTAAAAGAGTATGTACATCAGGCCCTTCTAAAACGGAAGTCTATGCAGAAATCAAATTTCGTTATTTAGATAAAGAGAGTGGTTTTGAAATCACAGCTTCTGATGGAAGAGTTCTTCACTATGATATGTGGAGGGGTTTGATTGAAAAGGCTGTAGTTAGTGAAAAACCTGCAGAGAAATTTGAATTCGCTGCAGGGTGGGATCTGCATTTTTTTGTGAAAGAGAGACAGTTTCCTGACGGCAGAAAGATCAAAGTTGATTACTACACAGTAAAAGATACAGAATCTTTAAAAGATCCTAGATGTGACCGGGTAAAAACCGTTTATGAGATGATAGGGAAAGAGCTTGTTCCTACTTATCGCTTCTCTTACGATATCCGGCGAGAAAAAATCAAAAAGAAGAAAAAACGTTATGCCTATAAAGAAAATGGCAAAACGGACATTCATGACGCATTAGGCAATCTTACGCGCGTCCACTTTAGCCCTAATTTTTACATTAACGCAATTGAACGGTTTGATAAAGAGACGCTTTATACAAAATTGAGCTTTGAGTGGCGTGAATATGGTCAGCTAAAGGCCAAGACTCTTTACGACAAAGAGGGTAGTAAAGTTTGGGAAAGGCGTCTTGAATATGATGACCGAGGCAATGTTCTTGAAGAGATTTTTTCTGGAGATCTTTCAGGAGAAGGAGGTTTTCAATCTTATACAACAACTTACACCTATAATGATGAAAATCTCATGCTCACGCAAACTGAGGAGAACGGTAGGTGCACCACCTATGAATATAAGAGTGGTACTGATCTTTTGTCCTTTCGTTCGCTCAATGATGAGAAGCGGATCATTAAACGGGAATTTCGTCAGTATAATGCACAGAACCTGCTAGAAACACTGATTACAGATGATGGTAAAGCAAAAGAGCTGGACAACCTTATGGGTGTTACAGAACGGTTCATCACAAGATTTCGTTATGAAGGGCATGGCTTGCCTGAATGGATCGAAGAGTATTATCTAGAAGAGTGCAGGATAAAACCATTTACGATGGCCAGGATCAGTCCCGTTATACCCTTGAATACGATTATGATGCTTATGGTTTTTTGATTCGTGAAACAAATCCTGCGGGGCAAACAACCTATGCAACTTACGATTGTTTTGGTAATCAGTATACGTGCACACTTCCAGGAGGTGTTATTCATGAAAAGCACTATGACAAAGGTAATCATGTCACGTGCCATGTAGTTAAAGCTGAAGGGAAAAAGCACCACACCTACTATAAATATAATCATAAATATCAGCAGACAAAAATTCTTGATTATTTGAACCGTGAGATTGTTTTTGAATATGATTTTGATGGCAATGTCATTAAAACAACCTTTCCTAAAGTGCAGAATGAAGACGGTCAGGAGATAGAACCTGTTGCTAGGGCAGAGTATAATTGTCTTGGGAAAAAAACTTCTGAAACAACGCCTCTTAGGTGCACAACAACAACGCGCTATAATAGCCGGGGTAGCCCTACCAAAATTACCTACCCTGATGGTACAACAGAAGCGTTCATTTATAATCTGGACGGCACGCTAAAAACAGCAATCGATCAGAAGGGTTATGAGACAGTCTATCTTTACAATACCTGCCAGCAGCTTATACAAAAAACGGTAGCCGGTATGGTAGTGCAAACCTTCACGTACAATAGCTTTCATGTAACGTCTCAAACAGACAATGAGGGAAGATTTACAACCTACACTTATGATAAAGCAGGTAGAAAAGACTCTGAAACGACAGAGGGCGAGACAATCGCTTATTCTTATGATGCTCTAGGATTTCTTGCGTGTACAACTTCTCAGGATTTACACCTTTTTACTCAATATAAT
This sequence comes from Chlamydiota bacterium, assembly GCA_040388665.1. Taxonomy (GTDB): domain Bacteria; phylum Chlamydiota; class Chlamydiia; order Chlamydiales; family Rhabdochlamydiaceae; genus DAHVFY01. The sequence continues at coordinate 41,494 of JAZKBL010000025.1, read as the reverse complement.
GTGCTTGGGCAGCTCAAGGAAGAGAGGGAAGAAAATGCAGAAAAAGAAATCCTTGCTAGAACTCGTTATTTTTATGATTTAGCGGGCAACTGTGAAGAAATCATCCGCTATTTTGACGATACAGTTGTAATAGAGGTTACGCACCATGATTCATGGAATAGAGCTTATGAAAAAAAGGACCCTTTAGGACATTCCACGCTTATTTTTTATAGCGATACATCTCCTTTCACGATAACGGAAATAGATCCTCTTGGCAATCAGGCCATTACCACATTTGATGTATTGGATCGTCCAATATCTGTTGAAAGAAAAAACACTTTTGGAGTTCAGACAGCTTTTAATGAGATGTTCTACACAGCAGATGGGGATTTAGCCTTGCAAAAAACGGCTCTTATTTCTCCAGATGGCCATCAAGAAACTTTGATGACGCGTTTTAAATATGACAGCATGGGACGAACGATTAAAGTTGTTGAAGCAGAAGGAGCGTCAAAGCAGAAAACAACAACGTATGGCTATACTCTTCGTGGAGAAAGATCTTCTATTATAAAACCTGATGGAGTTGTTCTGTCTTATATTTTTGATCCTTTAGGACGACTTGAAGATCTTTCCTCAAGTATAGATGATTGTCATTACCGTTATTGTTACGAAAAAACCACAACTAAGCCTTCTCTCATTCAAGATGAGATCACAGGGAAAACAACAGAGCGCAGTTATGATGCTAGAGGTCGTCTTAAAAAAGAAACCCTTGCAACAGGTTTGACATTCATCAATAGGTATGACATCCAAGGAAGGCGCTTGCAGCTCATACTGCCGGATAATTCATTCATTCGCTACGTCTATAAGACCAAGCACCTACATACTGTTTCTAGATATGATGCAAACGGCGTACATGCTTATACACATACTTATACCCATTACGATAAGTCGGGAGTGCCTCGCAGTCAAGAATTGATCGGAAATCTAGGAACGCTTGGTCATGGTATCGATGTTCTTGGTAGGTTAACACATATCTGTTCTACTTACTTCAATCAACAGATTGATGTCATTGATCCTTGCGGCAACATCAAAGAGATCCGTACCAATAACAGCCCACGCTCTTTTTTTTATGATTCTCTCAAGCATCTGATTGATGAAGAAGGGCATGCTTATGTTTGCGATTCTCTTGGTAGACGCATTGAAAAAGATAAAGAAAGGCAGGACCTCAATCTTCTCAATCATCTTTTTTCTAAATATGAGTATGATAGAAATGGCAATCCTATTCTAAAAAGAGACGATAACACAGAGTATATCTACGACTCTCTTGATAGACTCACGGAAGTTGTTAAGCCGAGTGTTTCCCGTGTTATTTATACCTATGATCCACTACATCGTAGATTAGCAAAGACTTTTTACATCTGGCAGAACGATGTGTGGGTACAAGAAGAAATACTCTTTTTTCTCTATGATGCAGATAACGAAATCGGGAGCATCACTTCAGAGGGTAATGTCAAAGAGTTGCGCGTTCTTGGTGCCGGACACGGTGCTGAGATTGGCGCTGCAGTGGCTGTCGAATTAGACGGCGCACTTTACGCTCCTGTGCACGATCTTTTTGGTAACATCACATGTCTCATTGATGTGTTCACCGGAACAATTGCTTCATCTATCGAATATACAGCTTTTGGAGAGCCCTCGGCCTCACAGCTTTCTCCTTGGGGATTTTCTTCTAAACGAACAGATGCCGAAACAGGTTTTGTTTATTTTGGGCGTAGGTATTACGTTCCAGAGCTCGGCCGGTTTCTCACTCCTGATCCTTCCGGGTTTACAGATGGTCTTAATCTCTACGCCTACCTAAACCATTCACCTCTTACAGCGCATGATCTTTATGGCTTAGAATCAACATTTCCCGACCCTTTCATGCTTCCTCACTTATCCTATAATTTTTCTAACCTTGAAAGTAATTTTTCGTTTGAACCGATTATTCAAGGCCTGACTCTTATGTGTAATTTGGTTGGCGCTGTATTTGCAAACATCGCTTTCCACTTCGTTCCCGATCTTTTAGGCGGTGAGTATCTGCGTGCTTTTGGCCATTTCTTGCTAAATGAAGCGGCCCCAGAAAAATTACCTTCCCACACTGGCTCTGTTGGTCAAATCAATTATGAGAAAGTCCGATTTACTCTCGTTAATGGAATCCTCACGTTTGCCGACGATTGCAAAGACTATGCAAGCCTTGTTTCACATTTTTTGGGTGGTGCCATTGTCAACTACATGTATAATTCATCTGAAGGCGCTATTGTTGATTTATGTCACTCCATTTTCTCAAAGTTTGGCTATAAGGACGGGGACGCCCGTACACTCTCTGCCAAATGGAGAGTTGATATCGATGCGATGGGAGGGGTAAATGGGGGAGGCACCATCAACCATGTTGCTTTTAGCGAAGGGGGACTTATCACAAAAAATGCACTTGAACTTCTTACACCAGAAGAGCGGCAAATGATTGTTGTTTACACGTTTGGCTCTGCATCTCTTTTTAGCAGCTCTCTTGCGCGGGATGTGACCCATTTCGTGTCTGTTCGTGACGTCGTTCCGATGACAGATACTTTTAACTACATCAAGGCTGTCTATTGCACTCTCACTTCGCGCCCCACTAATGTCGTTTTTGTCGGTACTTGGAAAGGCATTCCTCTTATTGATCATGGTTTTACGAATGACTCTTATTTTAAGCCTATGAAAAACTTTGGCAATAATGTTGCAGAATATTGCAGGAGTATGCATTGAAATTTACAATTAGTTTTATTTTATTGGTTGCGTTAGTTTCGTGTCATAAAGAGTCTACGCCTCGTGCTTTAGCAGATGAAGTTATGTTTTCGTACTTAAAACAGGTGCGTAAAGAGAAAAACCTGGCTTTTTTTGGTTTTGGAGCAACTGCAGCTTCAGATGTTAGAGAATTTAGAATGAATTATCGGTTAAGTAAGTTGAATTATAATAAATTAGAATCTCGTGAATTAATTGTTTCACTTGCGGAAAATTTTATTGCAAAAGTTAATTTGGATGAAAAAATCCGACCATATCTTCATGAATTTCCTGTAACTTATAAAAAGTTATCGTTAAGTATTACATTTGCAACATTCCATCTTGAACGACCTTCAGAACAATATGTGGCCTATGTTCTTTTGCAAAAAGGTAAAATTTATTTCTGTAACTATAATCATGATACTGAGATGTTATGTGACTTAGGTGAAGAATTTTATGAAGATGCTTTAGAACTTTGCGGTTTTAACTCGTGCGAAAATGTAGTTATGGGTACGGAATTATAATTTTTAACGGCAGGAGAATACATTAAAAGACAAGAGTTCATAGATGAGCTTGCAAAAATTCCTATATCTGATCGAATTTATCTAGATGAAAGCGGAATTAATAAATGCTTGAGAAGGGAGCATGCTAGAGCTCCAAGGGGCATGCAGGTATACGGAGCAATATCCGGCATGCGGTATGCAAGAGAAAGCTTTATTGCGGCACAGAAAGAAGAAGAGATTTTAGCCCCCTTTTGTTATCGAGGAACTTGCGACACAACTCTTTTCAATCTCTGGGTAAAGGACTTTTTGCTTCCTGAATTAAAACCTGGTCAAGTGGTGATCATGGATAATGCTGCTTTTCACAAATCTCAGGAAACAAAACAGCTTATAGAGGCAGCTGGCTGTCGAGTTTTCTTTCTTCTACCATATTCACCGGATTTAAATCCTATCGAGAGAGTGTGGGCGAATTTAAAAAAGAAAGTCCAGAGGGTATTGGAGAGAATCAGGGGAATTAAATTGGCTGACGCAATCGATGCTGCTTTTGTAGAATTATCAACTTCTAGCCGATATTTATGATTTAAATCACTATATCCTTGGCTTTTGCTGATTCCGCGTCGTCCTGATGTGTCACGAATGATGCAATTATGCGCAGAAGATCAGCTGCAACTTGTGCGTGAATTAGATTACGCGCAGAATGTGCTTTGGGATCTGTTTCAGCCTACTCAATTGAATGTTGCGGCGCTTGGCAACAAAACGCCTCAGCTTCATATCCACGTCATTGCTCGTTTTGAAAATGATCCTGCATGGCCACAAGCTGTATGGGATCATCCTGTCAAAGAAAAATATCCTACTGAGCAGTTAGAAAAGATAAAATTTACTTTGTGCCAGTATTTAACTAAATCAATTGACTTTTAATTGATTTTTTAACATAACATTATTATCTTTAATTCAAGAGGTGTTTATGGGCGTTGCTGCCGGTATTGCGTATAGATCTAATTCAAATATTTATTACAGCTTTAATGTGTCTAAAAAAACAATCAATGAAAATGGGTTGGATTTTTTAGAGTTAAATTATAATGCTAAATTTGATAAAAAAATATTTTATATAGAAATGAAAATTAATAATGAACAAGCAATTCAATATGACGAAGATGGCTTGAAGTCAACTATTATTGGTGTTGCCAATCAAGTAAATAATTTAATGCAGCAAGATGTGATTTCCATTAAATATAAAGCCGGAGTTGCAAAGATCAATAAAGCTTTTTGGGGAGCGGATGAAACTACGACAGTACAAGAAGCGCATTCTGAGTGGGGGAACCGTATCACCTCTTATTCTGCAAAAATGGAAATAAGGAAGGAAGAATTAGAAAGAATAGACTTATTTTATCAAGAAAAGACCATTGATTCTTTATTACAACAAAATATTAGTGATTTGGTGGATTTTTTTAAACAGTCGAAACGAACAATTTTGAGAGTTGATAAAAAGAGAATTTCTACAAAAACTCTTAAACAATTTATAGAGTCCTTTTCAAGAATTAATGATATAAAAGTCCGAAAGCTGGTTTTGCAAGCTCTTAGACGCGAATATGAGGATAGATGGGTCCCATGTTTGCAGATGATTCTTGATACAGTATCTGAAGAAGTTCTAAAAGAAAAAACAGTAGAGGATTTCTTGTCTTGGAATTTTCTTTTGGATCTGGATCGCAGCGCAGTGGACCTTCAGCAAGAATTTATGCGCAGAGGGATTGATCCTTTTACTCGTGATCTTGGGTGTAAGGGGAACATGTTGATAGAATTTTTAGTGACAGAAAAACAATGGGATCTTCTTCTATGTATCATCCAGCAAAGAGATTTTTCAGATATTACTCATGTGCATTCTCAAGTGATAATCTCCATTTTAGAAGGGGCTTGTAAACAAAGAAGAGATGAAATTGTAAAGGAGCTTTTATCTAGAGAAAACATTGAACATGTATGTGATTTGAATATTCATTTTATGCAGGCTATCAGACGTGGACATGCTGCTGTTGCAAAAGAATTCATATTGTCAAAAAAAATAACGGAATGGGACTATGAGAATAATGAAATATCTTTTTTTGAAGCTGCATGTCAACGTGGAAATGTTGAGATCATAAATACACTTCTAGAGCAAGGAGAAGATGTCTATAGAAAAAGGGGGTTATGTCCTGGGCTTAAAAACGCAATTGGACGTAATCGCCTTGAAGCTGTGCAAGACTTCTTACACATCCAGAAATGAATGTTAATGAGGTATTTGGTGATGATAACACCTTTGCTCTTAAAGAAGCTTATTTTGAATTTGTATGGGGGGATGATAATAATGTTTTTGAAGAGTTACTTAAAACGCCGAAGATTGATATCGATCTTTTGTTACACTCTATAGCAAATGATTCAAAAACATTTTGCTCTAAAGCCATCTCTGTCATTAATCTTTATCATCCAGATGCTGTTCAAAATTGGCTTAAAAGGTATCCTGAGATGTATATTGCACAACTCATTTGTACAGAAGGCGAATCTTGTGATCTATTGCTGGAATTTCGTAACCAGTTGAATTTAGGGGACTCTTTTAATATTGTTTCCTTATTAAAAATAGATGACGATAAAATAGAGCGTTTCATTGTTCAAAGCCGAGACATTTTAGGGTCTTGGGTAGTTGATTTCAAAATTTTGGAAAATTTATCTTTTCAAGATAAAAAGTTGTTGCTGGCTTTTTTACAGCCGGAAGTTCATCGCTATTTTCAAGGAAATGTTTTGGGCCATAAAGGCATTGAAATTATCATCGACTATTTAAGAAATAAATCAGATCCTTCTCTATCCAAAGAAGACCGCATCACGGTTTGCCAAGATCGCAATACTTTTTCTAAAAAATTAGAAGAGTTAATGCAAGATCCTAACGTCAAAGATGGATATTCTCATCTTTTTATTGTTACAAAATTTGATGAAAATCCTCGTGGTGTAACTGGGCATGTGACACCTGTTTTTATGAAAAAAGTCGATGGAGAATGGGAAATTATTATTACAGATAGCACAACTGACTATAGCAATGTTCATGAAAAGAAGAGTAGTTGTGCTCCTTTAGTGTCTCAAATAACTGCACTAGAGAATAAATCTGAAAAGGCATTTGTCGTAAGAAAAATCAATATTAGTACTTTTTGGCGACAAGTAGATGATCAAAGTTGTTGGGTAATTGCGATAAGAGATTTGGTGTATTTTTCTCAGCATGGAGATGAGTTCTTAAAACAATTCTCAACTTCTCAACAGAAAATTAATTATTTTACAGATTTACCGCCAGAGTTAATGAAAACAATACAATTAATGAGAGATCTTGAAAGCTATTTCAAACAAGCGGAAAAGTCAAAAAAAAGTTTGGAGATGGCAACGAAGAAATCAGAAACAGGAAAAGAAACTTTGCAGCAAAATCTGAAGCGCCATACAAGAAAATCTCCAGATGGAAAAAGGGATTGGAATATGCTAGTTGATGATCGTTCTGAAAAATATCATAAAATTGTTATAGACAAATTGATCGTACAGCTTCATGCCATATACGCAAGGTCTTTTTAGAAATTGTCATATAAAAGAGAGAAAACAAGTTGAGATTATTTTGAGGGGAGGGCGGCGAAGGCTTTTTTGAGTTCGCCGTTTTCAGGTTTGTCGAAGGCGCCGGAGGATTCTAGCCATTTGATGTAATCTGCGGGGATGTCGGCGAGAGATTTGCCTTGGTGTTTGCCAAAGGGCATACGAGTGATCGCGCCTTGAGGCTGATTTAAGAGCTCGAGGACCGTTTCCATAGATAGATCGTCGATCATACGGGAAAATACTTCATGTAAGATGATGACATCATCAAGCGCTCTGTGGGCTTGGTTGGCGGGGATGCCATAGACTTCTCGCAGAGTTTGCAGTGTGTGGCGGGGAAGGTCGTTGCGGTATTTTCTTGCCCACTTTAACGTGTCGATATAGATCCATTTTGGAATGATAAGACCTGCGCGTTTATACTCGTTTTCGAGGAAGAGTTTATCGAATGCGTCGTTGTTGTGCGCAATAAGAACTGTTTCTCCGGAACAAAATTCGATGAATGCTTCGCCAACTTCTTTAAATGTTGGAGCCTCTTTTACCATCGCGTCTGTGATTTTATGGATGGCGGTGGCTTCTGGAGGGATCGGCATTTCGGGATTGATAAGATGAACAAATGTGCGATTTTGTACAGGATCGAACGCTGCGATCTCGATGATTTTGTCTTTGTCAGAACGAACTCCGGTCGTTTCTGTATCGTAGTAGATGGGTCGCTTGGTCATATCTAAAAGATTGCCTTTTTCTTAAATAAAATGCTATTATTTTCATTTTTTGAATGAGGAAAATAATGCGTGCATTTTTTGTCAGTTTTTTGCTTGTGATGAGCAGCTTTGTATCTGGAGCTACGCCTCAGATCTATTTTTCACCTCAAGATCATTTGAGTGATCGTTTGATTTCCTTGATTCATGCGGAGAAAGAGAGTATTCAAACTGCTATTTACTGCTTCACGCATCGAGAGATTGCAAAGGCATTAATTGCTGCTAAAAAAAGAGGTGTTAAGGTGGAAGTGATCGTGGATGCATTTTCTGTAAAAATTAAGACTCCCTTAGCAAGCCTTGAGAAAGCTGGTATTCCGATTTACGTTTTTTCTCCGCCTGAAGTTAAGACGAATGCGGGGAAGGTGCTACGCACGCCTTTAATGCATGATAAGTTCTGCGTTTTTGGGCAAGCGAAGGTGTGGACGGGATCTTTTAATTTTACTTATGAAGCATCGCGCTCAAATGCTGAAAATGCGGTAGTTCTTGATGATGCAAAAGCCGTGGAGTCTTATCGGGAACATTTTTTTAAACTTAAGAAAAGCAGCTGCATTCCCTATAGTGAGTACTTGGATTTGAAAAAGGCTCAAAAAGAAACGAAAGATATTTAAAGATACCTTTCGTTTCGAAAATCACGGGCTTCTAATCTGTGAATTTGTTTTAGTTAATGCTTTGCATGAGAAGATTTTTGGAAATCTCTTCGTTAAGGATGCGGCTGTAGTTGTTTTGGTGAAGCTTTAAGAGTTGTTGGATTGATGCGCTCATCTGTTCAGGGAAAGCTTCGAGATACAGTACTCCTACCCAAGCTCTGCCTTCTCCATGTGTAGGGTCAAGCCATTCATCTATGGAAAAGAGATCGAACATGCCAATGACTTTTAAAGTCGGAATAAGAGCTCTTTGGTCTAAGAGAATTTCTTGTAAAGCCTCACTGTCTTGAGCTTCTTGCATGAGAGCATTTAGGGCGCGAACGTTAGCAATCGTTGCAGCAATGGATCCTTTGCGAGCGACAACACCGTCGATGGTTGTTGTGTTTTGACTATCAGAAAGAATGTTTTCTGCATTAACGGCATAAGTTGCAGGTTGAATTAAAAATTGAAGCAGAATAGCAGATAAGCTTAATTTTTTAATAATAGTTGTGTTCATAAAATCTCCTTTTTAAGATAGATCATAAAACAAATTAATGGATTTTCTCAATATAAAAAGATTAAGATCCTTTTGCAATTTCTCCTTTCATTTTTTTGTTTAAGTCAGGTATGCTACTGGTTTTTAGCAGTCAGGAGAAATATGCGCCTTTGCTTGCTTGCCTTTCTTTGTGTGGCTTCTTTAAGTGGTTGTTATCAAGCACATTCTGATGATAATTTAAGGACTGTCCCTGTGACAAATAATCCTCTTCTTATTCAAGATTCTCAAAAAGTTGCGGGATTTCCAGGAGCTGGGTATTAAAACAGACGATACAAGAGGTCTATTGACCGATTTCTACCATTCCTTTAGGTTGAGGTGAGAATAATGAAACGATGCACAGGGCTGTCTGATGAGAAATAAGGATTCTGTGAAATACGATTATTTTACAAATGATACTGACAAGTTAATCAAGACACTTGGCAAGCCGGCATTACTTGAGTATTTAAGACAGATGCTTCTCATTAGAAATTTTGAGATTAGGGCAGAGTCTGCTTACTTGCAAGGAAATGTTGGCGGTTTTTTTCATTCTTATATGGGCCAAGAAGCAATCCAAACAGCAGCTGTTGCCACCATGGGGATAGATCAGTGGTGGATCACTTCTTATCGCTGTCATGCATTAGCTCTTCTTTTGGGGGCGACACCTGATGAACTCATGGCTGAACTTTTTGGAAAAGCTACAGGAAATGCGGGAGGAAGGGGCGGATCAATGCACTTCTTTACAAAGCATCTTCTTGGAGGTTTTGGTATTGTTGGTGGACAGATCCCTATTGCAACGGGCGCTGCTTTTACTAATAAATATAAAAAGCAAAAAAAAGTGGCGGTTTGTTTTTTTGGTGATGGAGCTGTAGCTCAAGGTGCTTTTCATGAATCGCTCAATATAGCCTCTCTTTGGGATCTTCCTTGCATTTATGTCATAGAGAATAATCGATGGGGTATGGGCACCGCTGTAACGCGTGCTATTGCAGCAGAACCTATCGGACAGCTACAGGCCGCAAGTTATGGGATGAAAAGTTATACCTTGGATGGGATGGACTTTTTTAATTGCTACGCAGGTTTTAAAGCAGCATTTGATGAGGTAATCGCAACATCAAAGCCTGTGCTCATCGAATGTGTCACAGAGCGTTTCCGCGGGCACTCAATTTCAGACCCAGCGCTTTACCGCCCTAAAGAATCCTTGCAAAAATGTATGGAGCGAGATCCTCTTACGATTATGCTTAAAACGCTAAATGCTCACAAAATAATGACAGAAGAAGAATACCACACTCTTGATAAGGAACAAAAAGAGATTGCTGTTGCTGCATTAAAATTTGCAGAAAGCAGTCCTTGGCCAGATCCGATCACGCTTGGAGAAGATGTATTCGCCCCATAACGGAGTAAAAGATGTCTTTGCAACTAGTTGAAATGCGCGAAGCGCTCAGGCAAGCGATGGATGAAGAGATGTCCCGCGATCCTAATGTATTGATTATGGGAGAGGAAGTTGCAGAGTATAATGGCGCTTATAAGGTTACGAAAGGAATGCTCGATAAATGGGGTCCTGAACGTGTCGTAGATACCCCTATTGCTGAGCTTGGGTTTGCAGGACTTGCAATCGGCGCTGCGATGACAGGCCTTCGTCCTGTTGTAGAGTTCATGAGCTTTAACTTTTCCTTTGTTGGGTGCGATCAGATCATTTCCAATGCGATTAAGATGTACTACATGTCGGGTAACCGCTTTTCAGTGCCTATTGTTTTTCGTGGGCCAAATGGCGCTGCAGCTCAAGTGTCATCTCAGCATTCTCATTGCGTAGAAGCCATTTATGGAAACCTTCCAGGGCTTATCATCATAGCTCCTAGTAATCCTTATGATGCGAAAGGGCTTTTAAAGTCGGCAATCCGCAATAATAATCCTGTATTATTCCTTGAGAATGAGCTTCAGTATGGCGATAAGATGGAAATTCCAAAGGAAGAATATCTTGTCCCGATAGGGAAAGCGAAAGTAGTTCTTGAGGGTACTCATGTAACGCTTATTTCTTATAGCCGGATGATGGTTTTTTGTAGGGAAGCAGCTCTAGAACTTGCAAAAAAGGGAATACGTGTTGAGTTGATTGACCTGCGCACGATAAAACCCTTGGATATTGCGACGATTGTTGCATCTGTAAAGAAAACTCACCGTTGTGTTCTTGTTGAAGAAGGGCATAGCTTTGGAGGGATTTGTGCAGAAGTTGGTTTTCAAATCATGGAACATTGTTTTGATGAATTAGATGCGCAGATTGTGCGCATCACGCAAATGGAAACCCCGATGCCTTATTCCAAATCGATGGAGAGGGAAACGATGCCCAGCAAGGCAAAAATTATCGAAGCAATCGAAAAAGTAATGAGGTAATTGTTATGCCCTTCACTCTGACTATGCCAAAACTCTCTCCTACCATGGAAGAGGGGACCATCACAAAATGGCGGAAAAAAGAGGGGGACTTTGTCAAAGAAGGTGATGTCCTTTTGGAGGTGGCGACCGATAAAGCGACAGTCGAGCATAGCGCTTTAGACTCTGGATATATAAGAAAAATTTTAATTCAAGAAGGTGGAGAAGCCAGGGTAAATCAAGCTATTGCTATTTTTACTGAGAAAGCAGATGAGAGCATTGAAGGCTATAAACCAGAAGGTGTTGCTGCAAAAAGTGCAGAAAAACCAGCTGCTGCAGAGCCTGTTGCTTCTGAATCCTCTTCTCAACCTTCACCCGCGCCAAAACCTATCCAAGGTGGGGGGCTGCAGCCGCCCGCGTTCGTGCCAGAACCCGCTTTAACGCATTATACTTTCGAGTTCCCAGATGCTGTTATCCAAGGAAGGGTACGCTCTACGCCTCTTGCGCGCAAGCTTGCTAAGGAAAAAGGTGTCGATCTCTCTACGGTGAAGGGGAGTGGTCCTTATGGTAGGGTGTCAAGTAGAGATCTTCCTATGGCTCAGCCGAAAGGCTCTGTTGCTTTTGGTAAATCAGAAGCTCCTTCAATACCTCCTGGAACATATGTCGAAGAAGCTCTAACGCCGATGCGTAAAGTCATCGGGCAAAGGCTTCAAGAGTCAAAAACATTTATTCCTCATTTTTATGTCACACAAGAAATCCATGCGGATGCCTTGGTAGACATTAGAGAACAGTTGTCTAATAGCGGTGTTAAAGTTTCATTTAATGATTTCATTGTGAGAGCTGTAGCATTGGCCCTTAAAGAACACCCAAATGTGAACTCAGGGTTCAACTCTGTGCAGTCAAATCTTATTCGTTTCAAAACAATTGATATCGCAATTGCAGTGAGTTTAGAGTCAGGGCTCATCACACCGATTGTGCGTCATGCGGATTACAAAAACCTTGGTCAGATTTCTGTTGAAGTACGTGATCTTGCAAAACGTGCAAAAGAGGGGAAACTTGCAAGAGAAGAATATGTGGGAGGATCTTTCACAATTTCTAATCTTGGGATGTTTGGTGTGACCAATTTCATGGGGATTATTAATCCTCCGCAAGCGGCTATTCTTTCTGTTGGTGGTATTGAAGACCGGCCTATTGTAAAGAAGGGGCAGGTCATTGCTGGTAAAACGATGAATATGACGCTCTCGGCGGATCACCGTGTGATCGATGGTGCTGATGCTGCAAAGTTCATGAAATCGGTACAGAAGTACTTAGAAAGTCCCGCTTCTTTGATTGTCTAGTGCGAATTTGGTTAACGCGTTTTTTTAATTGTTGCGCATGCCTTTACGTAATTTGGGTTCCAGTCTGTAATAAAAATATATTAAATGCTTTTGTTGATGTTAAATAGTGTATCATGTTATTCTTTTTATAAAATCATGAGGTGATTATGAATTTATCGTGTGTTGAAAAATGTAATAATGAATTATTTTCAATAGAATTGCATGGCAAACATAAACCAAAAAAAGCAGCTCTTAAAGAACTCTCTCCTTCTTTTTTTGAAAAGTTAAAAAGTATTCTTAAAGCTATTGGAAATTATTTTTTTTGCTTTGCTAAAACCCCCTCGCCTTTGAAAACGAAGCACATTGAGCATATTCGAAAACCGAAGAAAACAAGCTCCTCTGGACGTTCAGGATCATCTAAATTTTCTAAAACAAGCTTCAAATCTAATAAAACAGATAAAGTAGAGGTTCCTAAAGAAAAAATTGTAAAAGCAGAACCACAAATACCTGTAAAAGCAGAACCGCGAATGCCGTTAAAAGTAGAGCCGCGAATACCTTTAAAAGTAGAACCGCAAATGCCGTCTTCAGAATCAACAAAGGTTTCTTGCACTGGTCCTTTTCCGTTTCCTTGGAAAACTATTACTATTAATAGTAGTACTTATTTTTTTGAAAATAGATTAGACGATGGACATAAAAATAAAATGTATTTTTTAAGAATTGCGCTTAAAAGCCAAGAATCTGTGTATTACGTACAAAATGGACGTTCAGGTAATTTTGCACAGCTTATTTTTGAGGAAGGAGTAAATCCTGAAAATACCTCGGTTTTTCCGGCGATAAAAAAAGTTATCGATACAGGTGTTTTATATCGTTATAAAATACAAGATACGGTTGGTGAAACAAGGCAAAAACTAATAGAACATGCAATAAATAGTGTAGAAAAATAATGCTCTATGAACTGAACCCAAAACTCAGGTTACTAGCTTTTGGAGAAATTATTTGGGGGTTAAGTCGCTTTTTAGGGTATCTCTCTTTTTACGAGAAGACTTGATCTAAAGCCAGCGTTTTTTCTTGAAGATCCAGAGACCAAAGATGGATATTCCAAAAATAATCAACATGATCAATGTGAAGGCGTGAGAGCTTCTTGCTAAAGGAAGAGAGACGTTCATTCCATAAAGACTTGCAATCATTGTAGGGATACTAAAAATGATGGTAAGAGCTGTTAATAATTTAATTGTTTTATGTAGGTTGTTTGTGAAGATGATTTGATAGGCATCTCTTAAACTGCGGATGCTTTTCAGTACGATTGAGCAGAGATCTTCTGATTGCTTAACAGCATTTAAGAGATCGTTGATTTTATCATGATCTTTTTCATATAAATTATGGAACTTTCCTGTGATGATTTCTTCTAGAACAGCGCGAAAGGGAGCAAGTGATGAGAAATATTGATTTAAAATTTCTTCAGATTTTGTAAGCGTTGTGATGTCATCGCTATCAACTTTGATGATCTCTTTTTCTTGACCAAGAACGTTATAGCGCACTTTTTTGATTTCGCTTGTGAACTCTTGTGCTACGCGAAAAAGAAGGGCAGTAAGCAGGGTGGGGCGTTGCTGTGTGGATTGTTTCGTCTTTTTTTGCAGATAGGTCTTAATAAGAGTATTTATTTGTGGAGAAATCGTGATGAAATAGTGTGTTGTTAAGACAATGGTAAGGGTTGTCGTATAAAGACCCGCTTCTTGTTCAGAAGGGCATCTAACAAAGAGCAGTATATGGTGATGGATACGCTCAATGCGCGGAACTTCATATTTATCGAGAGCATCTTGTAGGTCAGAATATTCAAGGTCAATGATGGTGCTTAATCGCGTTAGGTCTTCAATGCTCGCTTCCTCTATATGGATCCAGCATCCTTCTTTGGGCTCGTTAAGAGGGATAAAATCTTCATCTTTGCCAGTTTTGTGGTAATATTGTAGCATAGTTCAAGCTATGGCAGAATTATTTTTTATTCGCAAGTTGCTTGAAATTTTTGAATGGAGCTCTAAGAGCCGATTAAGACTGAACTTTCAAGTGCAGCAAGCCGTTTTTCGAGATTTTCGATTTTTTTGACGTACTCAGGAAGTTTACGTGAGTGGACTTGCTGTTTGTTGTGATCTAAGAGGGAGACGACGGGGCCGCCTGCATATTTTCCAGCTTTCGTGATTGATTTACTGACGCCGCCGCGGGTTGCAATCATGACAAAGTCTGCGATTTCAACGTGCCCAACAACGCCAGCTTGCCCTCCCATGATCACATTGCGTCCTGTTTTTGAGGACCCTGCAATTCCTGTTTGTGAGACGATGATGTTATGGTCGCCAAGAGAGACATTATGACCGATTTGAACAAGATTGTCGATTTTCGTTCCTTTTCCAATGCGTGTTTCTTTGAAGCGTGCTCTATCAATTGTTGTATTAGCACCGATCTCAACATCATCTTCAATGGTAACGGTTCCAAGCTGCTCTAACTTTGTATGGCATCCTTTATGATCTGTGACATAGCCGAAACCGCATGAACCGATCACAGTACCTGGCTGTAGAATAACGCGATGTCCTAGGGTGCAGCGCTCTCGAACTGTAGAGTGGGCAAAGAGTTGGCAATGGGTGCCGATAGAAACTCCAGGTCCAATGGAAACAAAAGGTCCGATCTGTGTATAGTCGCCGATCACAGCTCCTTTATCAATCACAACGTAAGGGCCTATCTGAACATGGTTGCCAATGGAAGCTGTACTATGGATGACAGCTGTAGGGTGAATACCTTCGAAGCCTGTAAAATGGTTTGCGGAGCGTAAAAAAGCTTCAGCGATTTTTTGAAAAGCAATAGAGGGGTTTTCAGTGATAAGAAAGTTTTTACCTTCAACAAGAGGGATATCCGGGCTAATGCAGATGACTCCGGCTTCCGTTTTTAATAGCAGTTCTTTATAGCGCATATTAGCTAAAAAGGAAGCTTCCTTTGAAGAGGCTGTTTCAAGGCCGTCTACGCCATAAATACGTATATCAGGGTTGCCATGTAATTGTGCATGAGTGAGTGTGCATAGCTCTTGTAATGTAAAGCTAATACGATGATGTACAAACTCGTGATCAGACATGATGACAACCCTTTATTATTTTTTTATTTAAGCTGCATTCTCATTATTTGTAGGTGCTTTTTTAGCTTCTGCTTCATAAGCTTTATCCATTTCAGCAATAACAGAGTTTGTAACGTCAAGTTTATCAGCAAAGAAGAAACAAGCTTCTTTATTCATGACGACATAAAGTTTTTTCTCTTTGGCAACTTTTTCTGCAGCTGTATTGATCATAGCACCAAGAGAGTGGATGATGCGCATGTTCGCTTGATTCAATATTTGATAATACTGGTTTTGGTAACGGTTCATCTCTTCGCTGATGTTACGGAATTTAACTTTAAGCTCTTCTTCCGCTTCTGGTGAAAGACCATCGAGGTACTCTGGGTCGTTCAGTTTTGTTGAAATGTCGTTTAATTGTTTTTCTGTCTCTTGAAGGGCTCCAGACATTTGATTTTTAAGCATTTCAAAAGAGTCTTGCTCTTGTTTTCCCGGTTTAGACTCGGTAACACATTTTGCAAAATCGACAACACCGATGTTTGCTGTTGATTCTGCCGCAAAAGCGCCGGCAGATAGCCCGAATGTTGCAAGTGTTGCTATGATAAATTTGTGAAACATCATGTACTCCTTATGTAGTGATAACATTAAAATTGTCCTCCCATTGAGAAGAAGAATTTGCGTACTTCGCTTCTTCCGTCAGGATTAACAGGGAAACCCATACCAAGCACGATGGGCATGCGATTCATAATTTCAACACGGGCTCCAAACCCATAGCTGAGATTATACGTTCCAATTTGAAGTCTATGCATCGAAATCGAGCCCGCATCTACGAAAACAAAGAGATCGAGGAAGCTGAAAACTTCATGGAGATATTCAAGAGATAGAAGTGAGGCAGAAATTCCACCCGATGGATCCCCATTATCAAAGTGAGGGCCAAGATCGAAAGCGCGGTAGCCTCGCACAGATCCTTCACCACCCAAGAAAAACCGTTCGCTCAAAGGGATCTGGTCAGGCTGACTTGTTTTTAACATCGGTTCGATGAATCTGAAATCGAAGCGGCATTTAAGAATGCCGTGCTTCCATAGCTCTCGGTAGTAGGAGTTAACATAGCCAAATCTTGCATAGCTGAAATGGCCTCCAAAGCCTGCGACATCAACTTCAATGTAAGAACGGAAACCATTGTGAGGTTTTACTGAGCTGTCTGTTGAATCATAGTTAAGTGATGTCCCAAAGGAGGAGATCATCCCGTGCTGGTTGGTATCTTTGCGTTCTTCACGAGTAGCTCCATGGTTGTAGCTCACTTGGCTATCTCGTATTCTGTATTTAACACCATAGGTCCAGTAGCTAGTTAATGGGTAAGAGGCATAAAGTGTAAAACTAAGTGTATTGATTTCATAATTTTTAGATTGAAGATGGCTCCAGTTTTTTGTTCCATCAAAGCCAAGACGCCATAAGGTATCATCTAAATAGGGATTTAACCAGGAGATAGAATACGTTCTTTGTTTTTCCCCGACAACCACTTTTGCGTGGGCATATTCGCCTCCGCCGCGAAGGCCTTTAATCCCATGTCTATGAATGAAAATCCCTTTTGAATTGAAGTTGGTTTCCGTGAGATCTAGGCTTCCAAATATAGAGTCTGCTGTGCTTAGACCAAAAGAAAGACTGATGTTCCCTGTTGAAGCTTCTTCAACTTCGATATAGACATCGCGGTACTCAGGACCTAGAGCATCATCATCTGATGTACGTACTGCGTATACGTTGACATTTTTGAAAAACCCGATGTTCTCTAATCTTTGTTGCGTTGCTTTAAGTTTTGCAGAATCGAAAGTTTCTCCGGGAACAAGAAGTGATTCTCTGAGAATGACCCTTTGCTCGGTATTGCTATTTCCAAAGATATGAATGATGCCGATTTTATATTGCCTGCCTTCATCGATTTGAAAATGGATATTATAGATAGGTTCGTTTTCTACGATTCTAGTTTCATATTGCACATTCGCTTCAATAAAACCTTTGCGACCATAGAGGTTTTTAATGGCTTGAGAAGTATCGCGCAATTTTTCTGGAGAATAAATTCCATCAGGGCGTGCAATGAAACAGTTTTCGATTTCTTGATCTGTGAAAATTTCGTTGCCATCAAAAGTGATTTTTCCAAAGTGGAAAATAGGACCTCTTTCGGCGTGAATGACGATGACGATTCTGCCTTCTTTACTTGATTCTTTAATTTCAATCTGCACTTTTGCATCGGCGTAGCCTTTATTTTGCAAATAATTGACAATTACAAGCTGATCTTGGTCAAGAGCTTCCTCGTTATAAATTCCTTGGCCTGTGATCCAGCTGAGTAAGAGATAATACTCTCTTGTGTAGATCATATTCAGAATGTCGCTGTGTTCTTGGTTTGTAAAACCTTCGAACACGATATCGTCAATTTTTCCAGACCTTCCTTCTTTAACATGGATGGTAACGTCAACATCGCCTGTCTGAGGATCTGTATCTAGCGTGTAGTAGATCTGAGACTCGAAATACCCCTTTTTGATATAGAACTCTTTGACTTTATTAACAGCTTTGTTAAATGCCTGTCTGTTGAATATTCGATTGGTTGTGACGTTGAGTTCGCTTTTGAGGGTTTTTGTTTTGATGTGGTCGTTGCCAATCCATTTAATAGAGCGCAGAGTAGGTTTTGCCCATACTTTAAGAGAAATGAAAACCTGTCCATTGTGCGTTTCTAAAGTAGGCTCAATACGGTCGTATTCATCGGCGAGCATTTTGAGATCGGCATCAAAAGTAAGTTGAGAGAATGGATCTCCAAGTTTGGTTTTTAGCTTTGCAAGGACAGCTGTTTTATCGAAAGTAGCATTTGAGGGAAGATTTTCGATTGTAACATCGATGCCAGCCACTTGATTTCCTTCACTCGCTTCAATAGAGGGCGAATAGGCAAAGACGGGTGTTACCGATCCACAGGAAAAGAGAACGAGGGAGAATAAGCGTAAAAACTTTTTGCTCATGTGTCACTGCTACGTTAAAAGAACGGGACTGCTCATTATAAAAAAGATACACGAATATAGCTACAAAAATTGTCTGCCCATGAGGGCTCGCGTTAGGGTGCCTCCGTCGACGAAATCGAGTGTACTGCCCATAGGGAGGCCGAAGGCGAGCCGTGATGCCCTGATGCCCCAGGTGGTGATTTGTTCTTTAAGATAGAGAGCGGTGGCATCTCCTTCTAATGTGGAGTCAATAGCGATAATAATTTCTTTAACTTCTCGCTTGAGTGCGCGTTCTTTCAATTTTTCAATATTAAGTTCTTCTGGAGAACATCCGTGAAGAGGAGAGAGAAGCCCCCCTAAAACGTGATAAAGACCGTGAAAGATACGTGTTTCTTCAATAGCAAAGACATCTTTGGGGGAGGAGGTGATGCATAGAAGGTGCTGGTCTCTTTGAGCGTTTTTGCAAAAGGAGCAAGAAATGTCGTCTGCCAGACAGCCGCACTCGGGACAGTAGTGAATTTTTTCTTTGATTGTAGCGATAAGCGTTCCTAGACTGCTTAACTGAGATTCTTGCCAGTTAAGTAGATGAAAAGCAAATCGTTCTGCGGTCTTGGCTCCGACGCCCGGGAGTTTTTTAAGATAAGCTATCAGGGAGACGAGGTCTGTTGGGTATTTCATATTTAACTATTCTATACTATGAAGGGAAAATTCCGCTTTTGTTTTTTTGTAAAAGTAGGATAAAATAGATGATGGTTAGCAAATTAAATTTTTATCTTTTGGGTCAACATGGCTAAAATAATCGGTACAGGTTCTTATCTGCCAAAAAAGGTTCTTTCCAACAGTGATTTGGAAAAAATGGTGGATACCTCAGATGACTGGATTTTCTCGCGTACGGGTATGAAAGAGAGAAGAATCGCTGCTTCAGATGAGTTTACTTCCGACATGGGACGAGAAGCTGCGCTTAGCGCGATGGAGTCTGCAGGGATAGCGCCGTCTGACATTGACTTGATTTTGGTTGCAACTCTTACACCAGATTATGTCATCCCGAGTACAGCCTGTCTTTTACAAGCACAACTTAAAGCTGTTAATGCGTGTGCCATGGATATTCAAGCTGCTTGTACGGGATTTATCTATGGACTCTCAATTGCCAAAGCTTATGTTGATTCTGGACTTTATCGAACAGTATTAGTTGTAGCCTCTGAAAAACTCTCTTCTATTGTGAATTATAAGGATCGCAACACGTGCGTTCTTTTTGGTGATGGTGCATCAGCTGCAGTTGTTGCAAAAGAGGGGAAGGGGCTTGAAATTCGTGACGTATCTTTAGGATCTGATGGTGAATTTTCAGAGCTGATCATCCTTCCAGCTGGTGGATCGCGAAGACCTGCGACTGCGCAAACTGCATGTGAAGAGCTTCACTATATAAAAATGGAAGGCAAAGAAGTTTTTAAGCACGCTGTACGCCGCATGGAAGGTGCTTGTAAAACATCTCTAGAGCGGTCAGGTTTACAAGAATCAGAAATTAGTTGGCTCATCCCTCATCAAGCAAATATTCGTATCATTGAGGCGATCAGTAAACGGTTTGAGCTTCCTATGGAACGCGTGTATATGACAATTCACAAATATGGTAATACTTCTGCATCATCTGTTGGTATTGCTTTAGATGAACTGATTAGAGAAAAACCTTTAGCTTTGGGTGAAAATATTTTACTCACAGCTTTTGGAAGTGGATTAACTTGGGGAGCGGCAGTTTTAACAAATGGATAAAATCGCTTTTATATTTCCGGGGCAGGGTGCCCAATTTGTAGGAATGGGCAAGGATTTTTTCGATCTTTTCCCTTCAGCTAAACATGTTTTTCAAGAAGCTGACGAGGTGCTTTCAAGCTATTTTTCGAAGCTTATCTTTGATGGACCTTCTGAAGAATTGACTCTTACAAAAAATAGCCAGCTTGCCATTTATATCGCAAGTATTGCTATTTGGAGGACTGTTCAAGAGCAGTTGCCGGAGATACAACCTTCTGTGTGCGCTGGCTTAAGCCTTGGCGAATACACAGCGCTGACAGCTGCTAAAAAAATCACGTTTGATGAGTGTTTACGTCTTGTGCAAGCGCGCGGAGAATATATGCATGCGGCTTCTCTCTCAAATCCAGGAACAATGCAGGTTGTTTTAGGCCTTTCTCCTGAAGACGTAGAGCAGGCTCTTTTAGGGATAAGAGATGTTTCGATTGCAAACCTTAATTGCCCTGGGCAAGTGGTTATTGCGGGAAAAGAAACAGCTTTGAAAGAGGCTTCTATACCGCTTAAAGAAAAGGGTGCAAAAAGAGTGTTGCCACTTGACGTATCAGGCGCATTTCATAGCGCTCTTATGCAAGAGGCTCAGGATAACTTAAAACCTCATCTAGATCACGCGATACTGATGGAAAGCGATATTGCGTTTGTTTCGAATGTTCTAGGGGATTACGTAAGAACATCGGAAGAGATACGCGCTTGTCTTTTAAAACAGGTCACTCAGCCGGTTCTTTGGGAAAGAGATATTTTGGCAACTCAAAGAGAGGGTGTGAACATTTATTATGAAATGGGACCTGGAAAAACTCTTGCCGGCATGAACAAGAAAATTGGAATTTCAGCACCAACATTTAGTATTGGAAAAGTTGCAGATTTAGAGGAGTTAGCAAATGCCATTGTTAAAGGGTAAAAAGACGATTGTAACCGGAGGCACTTCCGGTATTGGAAAAGAGGGCGCTCATGTGGCAGTTTTTGGCACAAGTCCTGATCGTGCGAGCCAAGTTTTAGAAGAACTCAATCAACATAAAATAGAAGGGCAGCTTTTTTCAGCACATGTTGTTAATGTTGCTAATAAGAAAATGGTAGAGGAGGCGATTCAAGGTCTTCTTGCAGAATGGGGCTCTGTTGATGTTTTAGTTAATAATGCAGGAATCACTCGAGATAATCTTTTGATGAAGATGAGCGAAGAAGATTGGGACGCTGTTATTGACACCAACCTTAAATCCGTTTACAATGCTTGCCAAGCCCTTGTTCGTCCTATGATTAAGGCGCGCAGTGGAAAGATTATTAATATTTCTTCCGTTGTAGGTTTAACGGGAAATGCTGGTCAAGCCAACTATGCGGCTTCTAAGGCAGGGATGATCGGGTTTACAAAAGCTCTTGCACAAGAGCTTGCGGCCCGCAATATTTGTGTGAATTGCATTGCTCCTGGATTCATCAAGACACGTATGACCGATGTCTTGACGGACTCCAATAAAGAAGGGTTAATGAAAAAAATACCCATGGGGCGTATGGGAGAGCCAGAAGACATAGCTGATGCAGCTGTATTTTTAGCGAGCGATCTGTCCAAATACATCACTGGGCAGGTATTGACTGTAGATGGCGGAATGGTGATGTAGATTTTGTTTCAACCACAGGAAAAATAAATTATGACCATAAATCAAGAAGTAATCGATATCGTAGTAGAACAGCTCGGTGTTTCGGCTGATGAGGTAACACTAGAGAAATCCTTCGTCGAAGACCTCAATGCTGATTCTCTTGACCTAACAGAGCTAATCATGACTTTTGAAGAACGTTTTGGCTTTGAAATTTCTGAAGAAGAAGCTGAGAAGCTCAAAACCGTTGGCGATGTCGTCGCTTACATCGAGAAGAAAAAAGGTAAATAAGCTTTATACCCAAATAAACTCAAAAGTTGGTTTTTGGCTGCGCCGACATCCCCAACTTTGAACCCGGGGACGAAGCACCTGTGTTTACACAGGCGCTGCTTTGACGCCGGCTTTGCCAAAACTCCAAATTTTGAATTCACTTGGGTATATTTTCGCATCTTCAGATCATTTTTTGAAGATGCGAAAAAATGTTTTCTGAAACGGTTCAACCAGTTTTTTTAATTCAAAAATAACATGATATTAGAGTATTCAAGATGGTGTTTTGTCTTGGATCTTCTATTCTCATGTTATTTTTTTGTTTTTGATAATAGTTTCATTAGACTTTTTTCGAAACTCGCTTTGTTTGAAAAAATTGAATGTTTTTGGAGATGCCAAAAAAAACAATTTTAGCGAACAAATGGGGTTTTGAAAGAAGTTTATTATGCTTTATACGATATCGAGTTCGAATTTAGATTTTAAATCGTTGCGTCTTGATCAACCTATAGAATCTGCTGTAGATCCTGTTGCGGAGGTAGAAGACTCTTCGATGATTGTCAGTGCAGAAGAAATCCGGGAAATGGTTTATCACACATCCTCTATAGGCGGTATTGTAGATCAGGCAGTTAAAAATCATAGGTACACTCAAGGAACTTATTTGGGACCTGAAATGATGGCTGTCGTGAGTTCAGCATTGAACAAGTGCAGCAGCTGTTTTGTTAAAAATTCTTATAGTTGTATTAGACTAAAATTAGTTGCTAAGATTGTTTCTGACGCTCGAATGTATGACAACTATCTTAAAAAGAATGTCTCGATGGAAATGCATAGGGCAAAAAAAAAGCTGTAGCTCTTTTAAAGAGACAATTACGTCGACTTTTCAAATCAAAAGACCCTGAACAAGTCGATATTCTTTTTCCAGGAGGATGGCCGGAACACGCTATTATGTATGGTATTCACAAAGATTTAGCAACAAATACATATACATTTTGCCTTTGGAATACGGGAGAAGGGATTGAATATCATCATAGCAGAGGAGAAAAACATCAACTTAAAGCAACATGGAGCTCTCTTAAGTTTGACCAAGTATCTAACCGGAATTTTTTAGAAAAACTTTTTCTTATGAAATATCAAAAAGGAAATACTTGTCAGCGAACATATAGATTCATTGAAAGGTATTTTCGAAAAGCGCAAGATTTGCCAAGCGATTGTACTGAAGACTACCGATCGGAGCAATCTCACGTGGATTGTGTGTGGAAATCAATTTGGGTTGCCGTAGCAGATTTATTAGGTCGGAAAGAGGATCCACTACTAGTTTCCCAGGCAAAAGCTGTTGCTATTACAACGATGCGCCAAAACTTGCTAGAAAAAATCATACCTAAAGAGGCTAATTCCATTGATCCTATTCTCATTATGGCTATAAAAAAAATAGAACGTCGCATCATAAAAAAAATTATAAGCAAAGCTGCTATAAAAGCATTGGATCAAAACGAAAACACCTATGCATTGAAGCTCAAGTTGCTTAATCAAGACAATGAAAAATGCTTTCATACGCTTAGTAAAATCCCTGAATTTACAGTGGATAGTTATTCTCTTTTGCGGCGAAGTGTTAGATTAGGATTTTTACAAAATCCTAAAAGGATAAGAAAAATTTCTTGTCTTCTTAAAGACCCCATGGAGCAGTTTCAAAACCTTTCTGAGTTTAAATTTCGTCAGCTGATGAATATTTGTAAAACAGAAGAGGGGATGCATAGGTATCAAGAACTTTGTAAAACATTCCCTGAACCTCAGTTGAATTCCATGATTAATAAGATTGCGAAAACTCAAAAGAAACTCATAGGAAGATAAAAATAACACGATTTTAGAGTTTGTTATTGAGCTTTTTGGATGAAAGATTGCAGGCTAAAGCCTACGCCACAAAGAGAGCAGATCTCTTTTGTAGCACAGGCTTTAGAGGGAGTTGCAAAAATCATGCGAGGTCAAATCTGCGCTTTTTTCGTCGGGTTGCGGATTTCTCGTAAACTGCCTATGACCAATAGGATATGTCAATTTACGAGAAACCGAGCCGACGTAAAAATCATCAAAAACGTTTGTTTTTTTGCTTTAATTCGTTTTATGATTTTCGCTCGCATGAATGTCTTTTAGTAGATCGGAGATTTCGGCTGCTTTTTCGTTGGCTAGTTGATTTGTTTCATTTGATTCTGAATATATATAAATTAACTTAGCACAAAGATTTTCTAGGACTCTTAATTCATGATGAGAATTATAAGCCATGTATGCAATGCTTATAGCATTATCTATTAAACCTTGCGTCATGTATGTATTACAAATATTATTGAAGATTTCTAGTCTTAAAATTATGTCAGAAGTAGTATTCGCTGTGGTCATAGCTTCGCTGACTAGTCAGTTCTTTATCTGTTCTTTGCAAACAAGCAACAAATCTTCATTTTTTTTTGTTATTGTCAGATGCCGTGTCTGTGTATTCGTTATGTACAATGTTTGTGTGTTTGATTTGTTGATTGTATAGATAGTTGAGTATTTTTTCTAATTTTACATTTTTTCCATGCAGCCAGCGCATTTTTTGGTATGCAGTCATTCCCTCTTCTGAGCTACAAATATTGCTTAAGTAATTAAATTGAGTCTCAGTAAGATTTCGGAGTTGACCTGAAGGTTTTCTCAAAGATGTGCAGATTTTTTTAATGAATTCGGGGTTGTATAGACAAGTTTGTTTTAAATCGTATGAAAAATAAGGGTAGTCGGTGAGTTTAAATCCTGGAATTGTACTGAGAATATAAAAAGAAGTTCTGCCAAGATCGCTACGCATACACTTCACTGTGTGCTCGTAATGGTTGCTAAACTCATTGAGTTTTTTTATAGTGGCTTCGCATACGATACGTCCTAAGATTTGCTTTTTTAAAGAATCTATGACATCAATTAAGATAAGATCTTTATCCTCATTAAAGGGATCTGGAGTTTCAGCTTTTTCGATTGCAATATCTCTAGCCAGGTCTTCACCTAATTTGGTAAGAATGTCAGATTTTATATTCAAAGCAAGCTCAGGATCTTCTGTATAACCTAAAAGATCGCTTAAAGGGATCCAAAGCGATTGCCAAGCGCAATCGTATGCTGGCTGTTTATAACGATATCTACGCAGATCATCATTTTGAGGGTCTTTTTCTTTTTGAAAATATTCGTTGATGAAGTCGTATATTTTATTGCTAGGTTGTTTCGAAGGAAATTCAATTTTTTTAAATTTTACGAGTTTTTCTAAGAATTTATCTGAAGAAATTTGTTCAAAACTAAGGTTACTCCAGCTTGCTCTAAGTTCGTATTTTCCTTCTAAAGAATAATGATGTTTTTTTATTCCAGCACCTGTATTCCACAGGTGAAAAGTGTAAGTTTTTGTTTCTAAATCTTTGTGAATACCATACATGATGCTATGGCCTGATATTTTATGATGCCTACGCCAGCCTCCCGAAAAAAGAATGTCCACCTTAGATGAACTTTCTGTTTTAGAGAGCTTGGTGATGCGCTTTTTTAAAAATTTGACAGTTTCTTCTATTTGAGAGTTTTGCTTAATAGAATGGCGATTAATTTTATGAAGCAACATGGCGTGCTTTTTTGCTGAATGAAAGGCTCTGAAAGCTAGCTTTAATTTTTTTTCGTTTCTATGTTTCATGTAGATCTTATTTGTTATTCCATAGATGCTGGTTTCTAAAACATCAAGAATAAGAGTTATCATGTGAATTTTAGATTTCGATCCTTCTTCATATCTGATTTTTGATTGTTTAGGATCCTGGCAATTAAGCATTGCATCTACGACAAGGCCTATGGGAGAGATGCTATAGGCCATGAACCGCGATTTATCTGCCTGAGTTTTACGCCCCCGCTTTAGTTCTGAAGTATAGGTGGGAAACTCTTCGAAGCTATCGATGATACATGATGATTTAGTTTGTTCATTTAGAATGCGTTGGGGGCTTTTTGTTTGTAAATCATTAATAATTAAAGACGGAGCTGGTGATTGATTTATTATTAAATTTGTCATATAAAACCGTTGTTTTATTTTTGTTTGTAAAAACATTCTATAACAGTTTGTTTAAAAAAGCAAATTAATTATATGTAAAGATGGTGAGATCTTTAACTATTTAAGGATCAGTAGGTTTTGGATTTGACTTCGACCCAGATGTTGCGGATGGTCTCCTCAGGCATGAGGTTTTGAAAGAAGTAGAATTTTTGGAAGGTATCCCTTGGGATATAGAGGAACTCTTTGGCGTCTTCGTCCATGTCGAGGAGGTCGAGGGCGTGGAGCGTGGAGGGGAAGAAGCCGTAGGTGTGGTAGTGATCGGCTACAGATTGCGGCTCGTAGAGGAAGTTAATAAACTCATAAACGAGCGGGTCTTTTTTTGTAAGTTTAGGGATGGCGAGGTTTTCGATAGTGAGGAAGGTACCTTCTTCGGGAACGGCAAACCCTATAAAGGGGAAAATGCGCTTACTGCGCCAAATGTAAGAGCTGGAAGCGATAACAACGGGGCAATTTCTTGTCGCAAGAAAGTAGTCAGCGCGAAAGTCGGCGTAAGCAAAAACCCAGGATCTTTGTTCTAAAAGTAGGTTCCTTACAGCATCTGTTTGTGCTTGCGTGATGGAATGCAGAGGGCCGTAGAGATAGAAAGAGGCGAAGAGCACAGCTTCTTGGGGGTCGTTGATCATGGTGACGTTGTAGTCGATGATGTTTTTATCGAAGATCATCTTCCAGCTTGGTGTGAAGTTTTTGCCGGCAAAGAAGTCTTTGTCAATGCCGAGACCAAAGAGCTCCCACTCGAAGGGGATGGAATATTTGTTATCTGGATCAAAAAAATGATTAAGGAGTAGGGGATTTAAGTGTTGCCAAAAGTCGAGTTTTGTGCGGTCTAATGGTTTGAGGAGGTTTTCTTTGATCAAGTGACCAATGGCGTAGTCAGAGGGCACAATAAGATCGTACCCAAGTCCGCCTGTCGCTTTTAATTTTACAAGAAGTTCTTCGTTTGATGAGTAGTAGTTAAGATGAACTTTAATGCCGTGCTCTCTTTCAAATTGTGCAATGACGGCAGGATCGAAAATGTCACCCCAAGCAAAGATGTTAATGCTTTTTTCGTCTTTAGAGACAAAAGACCATCTTGGAAAATAAAGTATGCCAAAAATAAGGAGGATCCAAAAGATAACAATACACGATCTGGTAAAGAATTTTGGCATTTAAAAGATCCTCGAACGTGTTTTAAGAGAGAAAAATGTAAATGCCAGGAGGAAGCTTAAGGCGAGGAGTAAAGCGGACAGCGCATTTACAACCGGAGATACGCCTGAACGCAGCATGGAAAGAATATAGAGAGAGAGTGTTTGTGCTGAGCTGCCTGCGCAGAAGTAAGAAAGGATAAAGTCATCAAAAGAAACGATAAAAACAAGAAGAGCTGTTGCAATCAAAGAGGGGCGTAGTAACGGTAGAGTGACTTTAAAAAAAGTTTGTATTGGTGTGGCGCCCATTACAAGAGAAACTTCTGTTAATTTTGGATCGAGCTCAAGATATCTTGCGTAAATAATTGGAATGACAAATCCAAGCCCTAAAACGCTGTGAGCTAGAATGAGTGTGCCGATCCCAAGTGGAATTGAAACTAGACTGAAGAACCCGAGCAAACTTACGGCAAGTACTGTTTCTGGAATGATGAGGTTGCCATAAAAAAGGTTTAAGAATTTTCCGATTTTTCCTCCTTGCGTAGCATAAAAAATAAGAAATATGCCCATTGTAACGCTGATAAATGTTGCGAAAAGAGCGACAATGAGAGAAGTGTAAAAAGCGTTCCAGAGATAAATGGAATGGAAGAGTTCCTTGTACCATTTGAGTGTGAATCCTTCCCAAGGCGAGGGGAAAGCTGCGGTGTTAAAAGAAAAAACAAGGAGTACAATAATCGGAACATAAAGGAAAAGGTAAGTCGCAAGAGAGATCGATAAGCTTAAACGTTTTCCCATTAGAGCGCCTTTGATAAAATTTTAGGAGCTTTAGGATTACGTTTAAGGAACCTGCTGATTAACCAGAAGAAAAAGATAGCGCTTACAAGCAAGCTGAAACAACTTACAACTGTAAATGCAGCACCAAGAGAGCCTGTTTCTTCTCCTAAGATGTAATGAGAAACAACGCTACCCACAAACATTTGTTTATCGCCACCCATGAGTTCTGGAATCGCAAATTCTCCAAAAGAGGGGATATAAACAAGAAAAAAACCGGTACGCACTCCGCCCAATGTTAAAGGAAGCATGATTCTGCGGAAGGTTTGCATGGAGGTAGCTCCAAGATCAAGAGAAGCTTCGATGAGCTTATAGTCAAAACGCTCTAACGAAGAGTAAAGAGGTAGGACCATGAAGGGGAGATAGTAGTAGACCATCATCACCATGATGGAAAAAAGAGAGTTCAGTAGCTGAATAGGCTCGTTAATGATTCCTATGCTGCGCAAAAGTGTATTGAGAAAGCCGTCGCGTTCAAGAACAAAAAACCACGCATACACATGGAGAAGAAAGTTTGTCCAAAATGGGACAATCATCAGAATGAGCAGCAAATTTTTAAATTTTTTTGCAGCAATTGCCATGAAGTAAGCTACAGGATAGGCAATAAGAAGGCAGATAACGGCATTACTGAAGGCAAGTAGAAGGGAGGCAACAATGACTTTTCCATAGATGGGATTAAGAAAGAAATAGATCTTTTCGAAGGTGAACCCTTGGATAAAACCTTCTTCTGAAATTTTGATAAAACTTGTGATCACAAGGATTAACAAAGGGGCATAAAAAAACAAGAATTGCCAGATGAGAGCTGGTATGCCGAGAAAAAAAGGGAATTCAAGAGAAAAGATTTTTTTTTTCATTTCTCCAGAATCACAGAGTTTTCTTTTTGCCAAGCAATAAAGACGTCATTGTCATAATCGATCACTTCCTGAGGGAAATGTTCTTCATTTTGTTCAAAGACTTGTAATTTCATCTGATTTTTCAAGATGACGTTATATTGTGTAGATCTACCATGATAGACGATCGAATGGACTGTGCCCTGAATACAGTTGGAAAAATTTTTAACTTCTTTTTTGCTGATAAAGATTTTCTCAGGACGAATACTCATCATCATCTGACATCCTTCTGTCATCCATTCCTTTTTTTGAGGGATGGTGATTTTAAATCTTCCTAGATCAGGAATATCGATTTCTGGGTCTTTATCAAGATTGCGCAATTTTCCACTTAAGATGTTCGTTGTTCCAACAAATTTTGCAACAAAGGAAGTTAACGGGAATTCATAAATCTCTTTTGGAGTGCCTGTTTGCTCTATTTCTCCGTGATGATTCATGATTGCCATCTGATCAGCTACGGTAAGAGCTTCAAACTGATCATGAGTGACATAGATGAAGGTTGTTTGCAATTTGTCTTGAAGTTCGATGAGTTCGATGAGCATTTTTTCTCGCAGCTTAAAATCGAGTGCTGCAAGAGGTTCATCAAGAAGCAGAACAGCTGGTTCATTAACGATCGCTCTTGCAAGAGCGACACGCTGCTGTTGGCCTCCAGAAAGTTGCGTTGTCAATTTATAAATATGGTCTTCTAGATGAAACGCTTCTAGGATGCGTAGCACTTTTTCTTCAATAAGACGCTTGGGGAGTTTTTTTAGCTTAAGGCTATAGGCGATGTTGTCAAAAACGTTCAGGTGAGGAAAAAGAGCGTAGTTTTGGAAAACGATGTTAACAGGTCTTTCATGAATAGGCCAGTCAGTGATTTCCTGATCGCCTAGAAAGATTTGCCCTGAATTGGCTTTTTCCAGTCCCGCGATGACTCTAAGAAGGGTCGTTTTACCGCATCCGCTAGGTCCAAGAAGAGCAAAAAACTTACCCGCAGGGATGCTGAGATCAATGTTGCTGACAATTTTGCCGCCATTGATCGACTTTGTTAGATTTTTGAGTTTGATACTACGCATAATTTTGCTGAAAGTGTAACCTTCTTTGAATTTATTTTCACCAATTTTTCCTATGTACTTTGTATATAACTGAACTTATGCTATATCTTTTTGAAAATTGCGGAGCGAAATGGAAAAGCGTAAAATTATTATTATAGGATCGGGACCGGCAGGATATACTGCGGCAATTTATGCAGCGAGGGCGAACTTAGAACCCTTGATGTTCGAAGGATTTTATTCAGGTCCGGTAGGCGGACAGCTGATGACAACAACTGAAGTTGAGAATTATCCTGGATTTCCTGATGGAGTTACAGGTCCTGAATTAATGGAATTATTCCGCCGTCAAGCGGAAAAATTTGGGACGACCTTGATTGGTGAAGATGTTGTCTCTGTCGATTTGAAAAATCAACCGTTTGTCGTTAAAGGAAGTAATGTAACAGCTCAGGCAGATGCTATTATCATCGCAACAGGGGCAACTGCTCGAAGACTTGATATTCCAGGTGCGGGCGATGGGGAATTTTGGCAGAAAGGAGTGACAGCATGTGCTGTATGTGATGGAGCAGCGCCTATTTTCCGCGACAAACCTCTTTTTGTCATCGGTGGCGGTGATACAGCTGTTGAAGAAGCGACTTTTCTTACGAAATTCGGCAGCAAAGTCTATTTAGTGCATCGCCGGGACGAGCTACGCGCTTCTAAAATCATGTGTGAGAGAGTAAAAAAACATCCTAAAATTGAGATTATTTGGGATACAGTGATCGAAAAAATCGAAGGAGATTCTGTTGTACGCTCTGTCACCTTAAAAAATCTCAAAACAAATGAAGTTGTTACAAGGGACGCTGGCGGTGTCTTTTTTGCAATTGGCCACGACCCTAATACTGCTTTTCTAGGGGATCAGCTTGCATTTGAAGAAAATAGGTACATTAAAGTGACCCCAGGGACGACTTTAACAAGTGTTGAGGGTGTATTTGCTGCTGGAGATGTTCAGGATCATATTTATCGACAAGCTGTAAGTGCTGCGGGATCCGGTTGTATGGCAGCTTTAGATGCAGAACGCTTTCTTTCGATGAAAGGGCAGCACTAGATGAAAAAAAGCGTTGCTTTTCTGACAGCGGTTTTGCCTCTCTCATGCTGTGCACTAGAGGTGGCTCCGTGGTTTGGCGAAGTTTGGGAGTTCAATCTTTATAGTGACTACACATACTACCGTTTCAATCATGTTCAAGATGGCCATCCTGCTGTAAAGCATCCGTGGAACAATCAGCTTCTCACTTTTGCTTTGGAAGTTCCTCCTAAGAATTACTATGATTTGGAAATTGAGATCGAGTTTGCAGAGACTCCAAAACAATCTTGGGGATTTCGCAGTTTTGCAGGGCAGTTCCGTTTTCTTTTTCTTGATGATGTTGCAGGCGATCCTGTTAGTTTAATGGCAGGAGCTAATATTCGGGGTGTTTCTCATCATAGCTTGCGCGATGTAAGCTGCCCTTACCATTCTGATGTTAATTTTGAGTTAAATGGCGCTGTTGGAAAAGAGTGGAGTCAGATGCAGTACTGGCGCTTGCGTACATTTGCTTTTTTAGGTGCTGGAATCGCAAATCATGGTTCTTTATGGTTGCGCGCGCTTGTAGCTTGCGAAGGCAATCACTTAGATCGTCATCGTTATAAAGTCTTTGCGAATTCCTATTGGGGCTTTGGCCCTGATCGTGCTGTCAATATCGATCATTTCCATGGCTACGCTAAAATCCATCATCAATCGATCGATCTTGGCGCTGGTTATAGCTATGTTTTTGATCTTTGGGGCTCTCTTGGCTTTACGTACGCATTCCGCATCTATGCTCAGAGCTTCCCAGAATACGTCAACTTTTTCTCTTTAACCTACAGCCTTCCTTTTTCTTTCTTTTAATCGTGCCCCGTGCCCTTGCCCTTAAAAAAATCGGGGCAAGGGCACGGGCATACGCATCAGGCTAAGAAAAAACGGCGGTGCAATAGCGGTTAGATTTATAAAAGAGCAAGAAGAAGAATTTAACGCAAAGGAAGGAAAAGACGCGAAGACGCAAAGAAGAGAAGAATTACAGGTTATTTCCATAAATTCCTTCTTTTTTTTTGCGTCTTCGCGTCTTTTCCTTCCTTTGCGTTAAATTCTTCCCGCTCAGATTATAAAAACGTCGACAACATCGAGTCGTTCCAAACATTTATAATTCTGATCATAGGCTTTATCTTGTGATCTTTTGGTGATTACTTGTG
>JAZKBL010000025.1:0-9106 GCA_040388665.1 Chlamydiota bacterium | reverse complement strand
AGAGTTCGCAGTGGCTGATGGAGATGAGGATTTGAGGGTTGTTAAATTGCTTGTTAAGACTGTTTGAGAAGTGGACGACAGGGCGTCCTTTTTCATCGTTAAGAACTTCGATGTCTTGCCAGCTTGCATGTTCGCCAAAGCCTGTACCTAGGGCTTTGACGATGGCTTCTTTGGCAGCGAATCTTCCTGCAAAATGGGATGTAGGATCCTTGTACTTGAAACAGTAGTCCTGTTCTTTTGTCGTGAAGAGACGTGAAATCAAGCGGTAACCGTGATGATCCATACTTTTGCGGATCCGTTCGATTTCAATAATGTCAGTACCAAGGCCTAGGATCATTTGTCATCATGGGTTAATTCTTCTTCGAAGGAATGGTTAAGCGATTCATCGTCTAGCGCATTACAGAAGATCATTCTGCCGGATGTTGTGTGTTTCACAGATAGCACCTGTGCATCGATGAGATCACCTATATAATTACCACCGCCGTTAACAACAACCATTGTACCATCTTCGAGATATCCAACACCTTGGCGTGGTTCCTTACCGTACCGCTGGATTTTTATTTTTATGAGCTCCCCTGTTTGCATGAGAGGTTTTAGAGCATTAGAAAGAGCATGAATATTAACGATGGTAATCCCTTCAATGGAAGAGATTTGAACGCGGCTGATATCGGCTGTTAAGATATTGGCATCTAAAAGTCTTGCAAGGCGAATCAACTTGCCTTGCATATCTTTGACATCGGGAAAGTCGGTGTCATTATAACGCAGCTCTAAATGATGGATTGCTTCAAGTTTTTTAAGGACATCAAGGCTGCGGCGCGCTTTTGATTTTGTAAGCTCATCACCGATTTCTGATTGGACATACAATTCTTTTACGATAAAACGGGGAATGACAAGTTCATGATCAAGTAGGCCTGTCGTTGCAACATCAATAATACGCGTGTCTGAAAGAACAGAGGAGTCTACAAGCAAATCTTTCTTTTTTTGACTCATTTGGGAAAATCTAACAAAGGGAATGCTGATGTAGAGTTCATCTGAAGAACGCAATGTCATAATTGTTCCTAAGTAGGTTCCAAATAGAAACAGCGCAATTTTAATGATTTCTAATGTTTGAGGCTGGATAGAAATGGAAAGAGCGCTAATGGTAAGGACGGCATTGAAGATGAGGACGAGAGCTTGGCCCATTAAATAGCCGATAAACAAGCCGATCACGGCAATGTTAAAGGATCTTAAATTAAATCTTTTAAATAGATAATCGAATCCAATTAAGAGAAATCCAAAACCTAGGCCTAAAATGATACCAATGATTGCGTTCACGATAGGTGTGCCTGCAGTGCTTGATGCCATGTAAGTTGTCATAAGGAAGACGCTAAGGATGAGAAAAAAAATTCTCAGAAAGGCAAGAGAGATGTTCATACCAAACCTTGTGTATGCAATTGGACGGTAGAGTTAATTCTAGTCCTCTGTCTGCTTTTTTGTCGACATGCTTATATTTTAATACTTAATCTGTTAACTTGTCTTGAAAATACAGGAGGAAATGTGCGCATAAACCATGTTACGTTGGTTGTTTTATCGGGGTTGTTATGGCTTGGAATTGGGGTTATGTTGCTTGTTAAAGGGCTTCATTTTGTTGTTCACGCCGATACGGGATGCTTAGTTTTAAAAAATCTAACTGCTTATCTAGGGAATCGTGATCAAGCGATTGTTTTTCTTGTAGCGCTCGGTCTTTTTGCAGGGCTTCTTAAAGGACGCCTTGTTTTATTAAAAGCTGTAAAAAAAGCTGTAAACAGAATTGCATCTTTACCTATGCCTGTGAAAGTCTCGCAAATTTATGATAAACGTTATTATATTCTAATGGCTATGATGATGGGAATGGGGATGATGTTGAATGTTCTTAATATTCCGGAAGATGTGAGAGGCTCTGTTGACATTGCCATTGGTTCTGCGTTAATGAATGGAGCGATGGGGTTTTTTCGCTCAGCGTTCACATTTAAAAAAGAATATTTATGATAGCTTCGATTTTTTGGGATCCATCTCCTTTTATTTTTGATTTTCCGATTCCTTTGCTCGGTCGTCCCCTTTTATGGTATGGCTTTTTATTTGCTTTAGGTTTCTTTTGTGCGTACTGGGTTTTACTTTGGGGTTTAACTCAAGAGCATACAAAAAAAGAGGCTAAGCGGCTTGCAGAAAAATTGACCTTCTATGTTATTTTAGGGACGGTTATTGGCGCTCGTTTAGGAGATCTTTTATTTTATCAAGAATGGACGCTGCTTTTTCGTAATCCAAGCCTTATCTTTAAAGTTTGGGAAGGGGGGCTGGCAAGTCATGGGGGTGCAGCCGGTATTCTTGTTGCTCTTTACCTTTTTTCTCGAAAAGAAAAAAAAATATCATGGCTGCATTTGATCGATCTTATTGCACTAGCAACAGGTGTTGTGTGTGGTTTTATTCGGATTGGGAACTTTATCAATCAGGAAATTCTTGGTAAAATAACAAATGTGCCTTGGGCAGTGGTTTTCGGACATCCAGCAGATGGAAGCGCTCCTGCGCCGCGCCATCCGGTACAGCTTTACGAGTCTTTATATTACTTTCTTCTTTTTTTCTTTCTCATTTATTTGTGGCGTAAGTATCCGAGTATTCGGCAAGAAGGAAAGTTGTGCGGCATTCTTTTGATTTTTGTTTTTACGTTTCGCTTCTTTATCGAATTTTTAAAAGAAGAATCAAGTGTTCTTTTTGCGCCCAATGCATTTCTTGATATGGGCCAATATCTAAGTATTCCTTTTATTGTTTTAGGCGTTTTTCTCTTGTTGCGTAAATAAAAAAAAATTATAACACAGTATATGGAAAAACTAAGCATATCAAACCGTTTTCGCAAAGGCTTATCAGGACAATTTTCTCAGTTAATTGTTTTTTTGCTGCTGCTTTTTATTTTTCGTCCTGTAGAGGGTGGAGTCACTTTTCACTTAATATGGCAATTTTGTTTTGCAGGCGTTTTGTTTTCTGCAATTTTTAATTGTCATCATTCTCGTCTTGTGAAAATCTTGGGTGTGATGACAGGAGCTCCAGCGCTTTTATGTAACTGGACCGCTTTTTTTATCCCGGATGTGTGGATCGTGATTTTAGGACATTCTTTCGGTATGTTTTTTCTAATCGTTTGCACCTGCTCCATTCTTCATATGGTAATTGTCCGTGCCAAGGTCACCGTTGAAACATTAAGAGGAGCTGTTTGTGTCTATCTCATGATTGGCTTTTTCTTTACACTTCTTTATACCAACATTGAACTGTTGAATAGCGATGCCTTTTTCTATTCTCATCGAGTAAATGAGATGTCTTCTCATAGTGCTTATCTTAGTGAAATGGTGTATTTTAGCTTTGTTACCCTTCTTTCTATTGGTTATGGAGATGTCGTTCCTTTAGCTTATTATGCTCAGACCCTTTCTATCCTTGAGGGGGTAATCGGACATTTTTATCTGGCAATTCTTGTTGCTCGCCTTGTTGCGGTGTATTCTTTCCGTGAAGAGAAACACTTGTTTCTTAAACACTTCGAAAAGAAAGGTAAATAATTCATCCTACGCAGAGATGAGTTACTTAAGTAGCTGGGCGGCATATGCGCGGTTGAAGGGAATGAGGGGAAGGCATTTTTTGCAGATCTCTTCAAGCTTATCTAGGAGCTTGTCTTCATTTTCTATTGATAGAGTGAGTGCATGCCATTTTAAGAATCTATCAAATGAGGTTTCTTGAGGTTGCGCTTTGAGCGCGTACCAAGTATGTTTGTAGATGATCCAGATCTGAAGTAAAACTTGCGGTGCATAAGACGTTAATTGAGGGTAAATGCTAAGGTAGTTTTGCGCTACTTTACTGACGAAAGATTCATGAGGCTCGTTTTCTTTCCACATCTCTTTAATAAGGCGCAGAATAGGGTGATCGGAATTGATTTTTAGGAAATAGCAGAGGAGATCTCCTTGAATTGTCCAAGTGTGAATTTTTCTTTCGATATCGGGCCAGTTCTTTTGAAGAGAGGCTTCTTTGGCTTTTGTGAAAGATTGTGTTGTAAGAGAGGCGATACCAGAAAAACTCTGGCTTGGGTTTTCTATAAGGATATTTGCGATTTCTTCTTCAATTTTCTGCCCTATTTTATAGGGGAGTTTTTCTAATAAATCCTCTTTTTCATTGAGTATTTTCCAGATCACAATTTCTAGAATGTCTGTTTCTTTGCCTTTGAGCTGCGGTAGGAAACGTGTCTCTAAATAGGCTTCTTTGATTGTTTCTTTTACATAGCTTACTGAATGGCAGAACTGATCATTTTTCATGAGAACGCTTTCTGCTGCAATAAAAGCGTATACAGATTGTGGTAGAGTGATTTTTTGTGTTTGTAGTGTTGGGTAACTAGCGCCAATAGCTTCTGTAATTTCTTCATCGGAAAGGTTTTTTGGTAAATTACTAGCTAACATATACAATGCTAGGATGCGTCTTACAAGATCAGAAAAAGTGTGGTGAGCGTTTGATTCTTTACATAATTGAATCTGGCGTCTGATAAAATTATGGATTGCTCTTTTTTGCTCAGCGGGAAATGCTGTATGGAAAGTGCAGAGTGGATAGAGTTTTTCAGCAAGAAGGGAAGAGATATTGCACGTGATTTTATCAAGCGACGCAAAGCTTGGGATCTCTTGCAAGGAGTGGAGACTTTCTCTTACCTGATGCTCTAGCTCATTTTGGTTAATTTGTGGGTCTCTTGCTGTAATTTCTAGGATTGCTTTTACAATGAGTCTGTCGATCTTGTCATATTCTTCGTAAGGGTTTTTTGTCGTGTTAGAGCCGCGGGAGACCACTAAATGTCTTTGAACCGCCCATATTGTTTTTGTTAGCTGGTCAAGCTTTGGTCTTGTTCCATCGATTGCAGCGATGCATTCGCTCATTTTTACAGCTAGTTGGTGAGCATAGTAATAGACGGGGAGGGTGGAGCTTGGTCCGGATATAGAGAGTTGCTTGAGGTTTTCTTTAATAAAGAAATGAATATTAAGTTTTCCGTCTTGTGTGATTGCGCCTTTTTGATTTTGAAATGCTTCTCTGAAGTAAGAGACTTTTTCCCAAGTTTTTTTAAGAGCAGAAACTCCTAAGCGGTAGTGGGGGAATTTTTTTTGAAATTCGGGCGTAATTCTATTTAGTAAATCTTCTTCTAGTTTAAGCGACCATTTTTTAGAATTGCCGCAATGCAAAAGCTCTTGCTTAATTACTTGAGAAAGAAAGAGGTTGAGATCAGAATAAGGATCGTGAAAGTCGGGAGTTTCATCGATAGAAAAAAGAGAGTCTTTAAAGTTGGGGCTTTTTTTACTGACAATTGCAGGTTTAGCTTTTGATGATTCTGACCAAAAATTATCAGAGAAAGACTGAGGCGTTGCTGTTCCTGACATAGTTTTTATTACGCGATTTTAAGTTGAAAAAATTTTTTGCGCGTAATCTTATATCTAACTTTTGCTATTTTTTTTTGCAATACAAGAAATTTCAATTCGTGCATCAAGTGGAAGTTTTACAACTTGCATTGCTTGTCTTGCAGGTTTAATTTTAAAACAAAATCTTTCAGAATAAAGCTCATTCATTTGTGTAAACTCTGCTAAATCTTTCATGTAAACTTCTGTTTTAACGACATCTTCTAAAGTAAATCCAGCTGCAATTAAAATGGCTTCTATATTATCTAAAACCTGTTTTGTTTGTATTTTAATCTCGTCGGATACAAGCTTTTCGGTTAGGGGATTAATAGGAATTTGTCCGGAAACAAAAAGTAGATCATCTGCAAATATTGCTTGCGAATAAGGTCCAATTGCTTGAGGTGCTTTGTCTGTTTGGATCATCTGATGCATAAATCGTCTTCCTTTGCTTAATTCAGCTTGCAATTTTAGCGTAAGTTGGAAATAATTCGCATAGTTTTTATTCAAGAATCTTAAGGCGGAGGACAAGATGAATCAGACAACGGTTGCTGGACACTTAGGCGCAGATCCTGAGGTGCGTTTTACTTCTTCAGGACAAAAAGTGACAACGTTGCGAGTTGCAGCGCGTGTGCGTAGAACTGCTAAAGACGAAACCATTTGGTGGCGTGTTACAGTTTGGGGAGAACAGTTTGATAAAATGATGCCTTATTTGAAAAAAGGAAGTCCTGTCATCGCTGTTGGAGAAATGAATAAACCTGAGATTTTTACAGATAAAGAAGGTCGTGCTCAAGTTTCTATGAGCCTTACAGCATCTGATCTTCTTTTCAGTCCATTTGGCCGCCCAGATCAACAAGGTGGCGATAATAGATCTGCTGCTGTTTCTCAAGAACCTGCATTTGCACATACTCCTGGAGAGACTTCATACGGACAAGGAAGAATGCCTTCTACATTTTCTGAAGATGAAATACCCTTCTAAATGGAGACAAAGATGCAGTTTTCTAAAGAACGTAAAGAAGCGGACCTCATTATCATTCCTTATTGGAAGGGAAAGTCTCATGCTGAAAAGGCATCAGCTTTTACTGATTTTGATGATATAGCAAAGCTTCCCATAGCGGCTGGTGATTTTAAGGGAGATGAAGCTGAAATTATGCTTCTTTATCCTACAAAGGGAAAACTAGAAAAACGGGTTTTGCTTGTAGGTCTTGGAAATAAGGAGAAAATTTCTTTAGAAACCTGCAGACGCAGCTACGCTGCAGTTGTGAAGGCTGCAATTAAAAATAAATGGAAAGAGCTCAATGTGATCATCCCCGAAGCAAAAGGGATGCTTGAAGGAGTTTGCGAGGGGCTTTTGCTTGCTAATTATGCATTTAGCAAGATGAAAAAAGAGAGCACCGAGGTTGTGAAAAAAGCGGCTCTTTTAGGAGTTGATCAGAAAGAACTGACCTTATGTAAAAAGATTGGCACTGTTTCTTCAGCTGTGAATTTTGCGCGTGACCTTGTTAATAGCAACGCAGATGAGATCACACCGCAAGCGCTTGCAAAATTTGCAAAAGATTTGGAAAAAGAATTTCCGAAAATTAAAACAACAGTCTTTGGTAAAAAAGAGATTGAAAAGCATAAAATGGGCCTTCTTCTGGCTGTAAGTCGGGCTTCAAGGCATGATCCTGCGTTTATTATTATCGAATATCAAGGCAATCCTTCTTCCAAAAAAAGATCGGCAATTGTTGGAAAGGGAATCACTTATGACACAGGCGGTCTAAACATTAAGCCAACAGGCTCGATGGAGACGATGAAGTGCGATATGGCAGGTGCAGCGGCAGTCCTTGGAACGCTGCGAGCAGCAGCTGAACTTGATCTTAAAGCAAATATTGTAGGTGTGATTGCAGCTACTGAAAATGCCATTAGTGCCGATGCCTATAAGCCAGGAGATGTTTATATCAGTTATCTTGGCACATCTGTAGAGATCGATAACACAGATGCAGAAGGTAGACTTGTTCTTGCAGATGCCTTAGCTTACACAGAAGAGCACTTAAAACCGTCTTGCATCGTAGATCTTGCAACCTTAACAGGAAGCGTTGTTGTTGCATTAGGGGAGGAAGTAACGGGTCTTTTCTCAAATGATGATACTTTAGCTAATGCACTAATCGCTTCTGGAGAAAAAACGCATGAGCGGTTATGGCGCATGCCCATTTATCAGGAATATAGAGATCAGCTGAAATCATCCATTGCAGATATTAAAAATGCTGGTGGACGTAAGGGTGGATCGATTACAGCTGCGATTTTTTTGAAAGAATTCATTAAAGATACGCCTTGGGCGCATTTAGATATTGCAGGGACAGCCTATCCTGCAGAACTCAAACATTACCATACGACGCATGCAACGGGCGTTGGAGTGCGACTTTTGATCGACTATCTGCAGAAAAATGGATAGCCAACCTTATCATTTTGAAGTCTCGTCCAAAGAGCAAGGGATGGGACTTCTTGCTTTTTTACGGACACAATTACCCGAAGCAATTTCTGGCAAAGCAATCAAACGAACAATCGATGGTAAGTGCTGTACGGTAAATGGTCGTGTGGAAATTTTTTCCTCTTACGCACTATCTAAAGGGGATAAAGTTGTTGTCAGATTGAAAGCTGTCAAGAAGGCATCTCTTCAAAAATTGGAAGTTCTTTATGAAGATGAAGATCTTCTCATTTGTAATAAATTAGCCGGTGTTGTCTCAAGCCCAAGCTTTTTTCCATTCCCTCCTGTTCATCGTCTAGACAAAGAAACGACAGGAGCGCTTATCTTAGCAAAAAATCCTGCTATTGCAAAAAAAATGATCCATCTTTTTGCACAAAGAGAAGTGCATAAAGAATACTTAGCTTTAGTTGACGGCCTTGTAAACTCATCTTCAGGAAAAATTGATCAGCGTCTTAAGAAAAAATTTGCCTACGAAGGGCAGACCGTTTGGGGGATTGCAGCACCAAATGAAGAGGGTCTTTCGGCCCTAACTTCTTGGAAATGTCTTGAAAAGAAGTCTTCCGCATCTCTTCTTTTATGTATGCCAAAGACAGGACGTACGCACCAGCTCCGCGTTCATTTAAGCTCAATCGGGCATCCGATCCTTGGCGACTGTCAGTATGGCAAAGAGTTCACATGCAAGCTGCATCCAGAAAGACACCTTTTGCACGCCTTCCGCCTTTCATTCATTCACCCGATAACGCATAAAGAAATCAACGTTATAGCGTCCCTCCCTCAAGACTTTCAAGCTGCTCTTAAAACTCTCCAGATGAAATTTTAAAAATCATA
Source organism: Chlamydiota bacterium (assembly GCA_040388665.1). Taxonomy (GTDB): domain Bacteria; phylum Chlamydiota; class Chlamydiia; order Chlamydiales; family Rhabdochlamydiaceae; genus DAHVFY01. The sequence continues at coordinate 394 of JAZKBL010000025.1, read as the reverse complement.
GGCTGAGGCTTGTGATTCTTGTTTTATCCTTCGACGCATGAAAACCCAGTCGTTTAGGACTGGGATGAAATGCGCTTCTTGTTTTTAATCTTCCATTCCTGCTATATTAGTCTCACTTTCGTGCAGGCTGAGACTCGCTCTCTAAAAGCACTATGTTTTCGGCTCTCGGTATAGATAGCCTGGGTACCCAGTCCCTAAAGGCCCTCGTCATATAATGTGTATGACTAAGAGCAGAAGGCCCCTTCACCGGGAGAAGCCCTCTGCTTTAGCTGAGGGAGTATTCACGCTTGGAGTTATTTGACTTGGCTTACGTACTTATTTGCTGCATCAGTTTCAACGCGACGGACAAGATCAACGCGGAGACGCGGGCATACTTTTACCCATAAGTTTTTTT
>JAZKBL010000024.1:39512-48740 GCA_040388665.1 Chlamydiota bacterium | reverse complement strand
AGACCAAAGATTGTTTTTCCATAAAGCATTTTCGATGCTTGGATATCTTTTTTTTGGAGTAGCCTCGAGGACACGCCTTTCAAGCTATTTACTAGCTTAGAGATAGCGATTTGCAGTCACATGGGTATCCTTATTAGTTAAGTGTGGCTTGGATTTTTGCCGTAAGGAGCTCTCGTGCGGTGTTTGTGGGGATTTTGCCTTGAAACCAAAGGTTGTATTGGCCAAGCGCTTGTTCGATGAACATCTCGTAGCCGTAGATAATGGTGCAGCTTTTTTCTTTAGCGTGCTTGATAAGGAGGGTTTCCTGTGGACGGGTTTTTATGTCCATGACGTAAGAGGTTGGGAGAATATCGGATGGGTCTATTGGCAAGGAAAGAGGGGTTGTATTGATTAAAAGTGCGTATCCTTTTTGCGCGCAAAGAGGCATTTGATCAAGACCTGCAGAGGAACATTTAAGTTCTTCTGCCAAACGATGCGCTTTATTGATATCTCGATTGATGATGGTGAGGAGAGCTCCTCTTTTTTTTGCTTCAAAGCCAATTGCTTTTGCTGCGCCGCCAGCGCCAATGATAACGACTTGGCTGTCTTTAACGGAGACTGTTTTCTCAAGGGCATTCAGAGCGCCGAACCCATCGGTATTACATCCAAAGACTTTTCCGTTATCAAAGTTTAGAGTATTGACAGCGCCGATTTTTTGCGCTTCAGGGCAGATCTCGTCTAAGAGAGGAATGATGGCTTCTTTAAGAGGCATTGTGACGCTAAGTCCTTTTACATCTAATCTTTTTGCTAAGGTGATGAATTCTGGTAGTTCTTCTGCTTTGACGGGGATTTTAACGTAGGCAGCGTTTAAGTTAAATTTGTTAAAGATGTGGTTGTGCGAGACATCACTTACACTTTGATCGATAGGATCGCCGATGAGTCCATAAAGAGCTGTGTCAGAATTCAAGGAAGGATAATGGTATCTTTCGATGAGGGTATTTGCTGTAAGCTGGCCGGGCGCACTTTCTTGTCCACTTTCGATGGAGGCGTAGGTGATAGGGCTTTTAATTAGGGGCGCTAGAATGCGACTGATTTGCCCGAAGGGGCCCATGCTGATCATAATGATGTTCTTATTTTTTTCCTTTGCAAAGATAAGTAGACGCATTGTATCGAGGCTGTTTTTTGCCATCACGGCAATTTTGTAAAATTGAGCAGGTAGAGTCTGCATCTTTTTGTAAACAGTTTCTAGATCGGGAGTTTCTTCAAAATTGTGATAGGAAAGAATGATCTTGATTTCAGGATAGGTTGCTTTGATCTCTTGGATGAAGGTAGGGGGATCGGAGATTTCTAAATCTAGATATTCAGGATTTAATGCCGCGAGGCGTCTGAGTGCGTTCAAGCGTTCTTCTTGAGAGCGAGCAGTTTTGCCTCCTTGTTCTTTACTTCTTAGAGTAAGGATTATGGGAATGGGAAATTCCTTTAAGAGTTCTCCTATATCAAGGGTTTCAAAAGAGTCGAGGTAGAGCTCTACGAGGTCTGCAACTTTAAGAGATGCTGCAATTTGTTTTTTTGCGTCAGCAAGGCTCGGACCTTTAATGGCAACACAGATCATGGGACATCCAATTTAGAGCTTCAAGGATAATAGATTCATCAATTTCAGTGCAGTAGTTCTCATTAAATGATAAGGGATCGCCGATGTCGCGGATGAGCACGAAACGGGGTTTTCCTTTGCTTGATTTTTTATCTAAAATCATGGCGTTAAGAATGGATTGTACGGCAAGATTTTCAGGTAATTTTAAGGGGAGATCGTAAGCTTTAAGAATATTATGCATTTTATCGAGCGTGCTTTTTTTAAGAAGTCCAGATTTAAGAGCCATGTAACTTTCTACGAGCATACCGATTGCGACCGCTTCTCCGTGGACAAGCTCATAGTTAGAGGTTTTTTCTAAAGCGTGTCCAACAGTATGTCCAAAATTGACAAGACGCCGTTTCCCTTTTTCTTTTTCATCTTGTGTGACGATTTCTATTTTGATACGGCAACTCTCGTGAATGAGATGTTCAAGAACGGGGATGTCACGTGCAAAAAGCTCTTGAGAGTGTTTTTCCAGATACTCAAAAAGGAGGGGATCTGCAACGAGGGCGTGCTTAATGATTTCTACAACTCCATTTTTGAGCTCTTTTGGAGGCAGACTTTTAAGAGTTAGAGGATCGATAAGCACTTTGTTTGGTTGATAGATGCACCCAATAAGGTTTTTTCCATAAGGAACATCAATGCCGGTTTTTCCGCCGATGCATGCATCAACCATGCCAAGAAGGGTTGTTGGGATGACGACAAGAGGTACACCTCTGCAATAAGTCGCAGCGAGATAACCTACAAGGTCTGTAACAACGCCTCCGCCTAGGGCTATGATGCAGGTGTCTTTACTTAAATTTTTTTCAAAAAGTTGGTTCTCAAGCACTTCTTTAGTCGATCTTGTTTTGTTCGTTTCACCACCAGGAAAGGTAAATAGGTGAGTTTCAAATCCAGATTTACACAAGAGTGCGTGAAGTTCTTTACCGTAAAGATCCGCTGTAACTTCATCTGTGATGAGGGCAAAAGGGGCAGATAGAGAAGTAAAATGCTCTACGTTTTTTAGAAGGTCAGCTTTAATGACAATTTCATACGAAATAGGGTGTTGTAAAAGTGTGCAGATCATAGTCGTGCGCACCTGTTTATAAGTAAAGCATCTACGAGAACAAGAGCTAGCATCGCTTCTACGATGGGGACTGCTCTAATGGCGACGCACGGGTCATGGCGTGAGCTGGCGGGGAGTTGAAACGGAACTTCTTCTTTAGATAAGTTAAGGGTCTCTTGCGGTTTCATGATGCTGGAGGTGGGTTTAAAAGCAACCCTGCCAATGAGGGGCATGCCTGTTGTGATGCCGCCGAGCGTTCCCCCTGCATAGTTTGTTTCCGTTTGGATTTTTCCATTTTTTTCGATGAAAAGATCGTTGTGTTCAGAGCCTGGCATTGTGACTGCTCCAAATCCTGATCCAAGTTCAAATCCTTTAGCTGCAGGAAGACTCATCATGGCAGATGCTAGATTCGCTTCAAGTTTTCCATAGACGGGATCGCCAAGACCTGCAGGGAGTTCTGTTGCAATAAATTCGATGACGCCTCCTAACGAATCTCCTTCAGTTTTTACTTGTTCAATGAGTGCTGTCATTTGATGCGCCGCATGTTCATCGGGACAGAATATAGGGCTTTGATAGGTAAGAGTATGTAGACGTTCGAAATCGTGCTGTGCGACCTTTGCTTCCACAGCTCCGATCTGTTTGATGTACGCTGTGAGTTTGATCCCGTAGTGAGATAAAAGTTTTTTAGCAATGCAGCCCGCTGCCACTCTACATGCAGTTTCACGTGCAGAAGATCTTCCTCCTCCTCGATAATCAAAGATTCCGTATTTTTTCAGGTAAGTGTAGTTGGCATGCCCTGGTCTTAAAAGATTTTTAATCGGCTCATATTTACTCGAATCTGCATCTTTATTGGGGATGATGATGCAAATAGGGGTGCCTGTTGTTTTGCCTTCGAAAATACCAGAGAGGATCTCTGCGACATCTTTTTCACCTCGTGGAGATGTGTAGGGGTTCCTTCCAGGAGCTCTCAATTCAAGAGCTGCATTAATTTCATCTTGATGGATACTAAGACCTGCCGGACATCCATCGATCACAACGCCAATTGCTTTTCCGTGGGATTCTCCCCAGGTTGTGATTCTAAAAATTGTGCCGAAGCTATTAGACATGAGGTAGATCCTTACTTACAATAAGTGTAATGATTTCTTCTGTATTTAAACTCTCTACATCGAAAATGAGATCGGCCATTTGTTCATAGAGAGGAAGCCGTTGTTCAGCAATTACATGAAATGAGGATTTTGGATTTTTTTGATCGACATAAGAGGGTATGCCATTCCGTATAATCCTATTCCATGCTGTGCAAGGCGTTATTTTAAGATAGAGGATAACTCCTGAATTTTTAAGAGCATTTTTATTTTTAGCATACGCAAAACTACCGCCTCCAACCGCAACTACAGTACGTGTTAAAGAAGAAAGACGCTCTATCTGTTTTTGTTCAAGTGCACGGAAGTAGGCTTCACCCTTTGTCAAGGCGATCTGCCTGCTAGATAGACCCGTACCCTCTGTTTCTTCAAGCCATTGATCGGTATCGATAAAGTTCCACTGAAGAGTGTCTGCAAGTTTTTTACCCACGGTTGTTTTGCCGCAGGCCTGCAATCCACATAAAATGAGATTCATGAGATCACCTCGATCTTGGCGCCAAGAGCATTGAAATCTATAACAAAAGAAGGGAATGTCTTAGCAACACAAGCGGTAGAAGAGATTCTTGTTTCACCAATAGCTCCGAGTGCTGCAACGGTAAGTGACATGACCATCCGGTGATCGTGATGAGAAAAAACATCAGCGCCTTGAAGTACAGATTTTTCGATGATGAGCCCATCTTCTGTCTCTTTTATGTTGGCGTTCATTTTTCTTAGCTCTTGCGTGATGCTTGCAATCCGGTTGCACTCTTTTTGTTTGGCAATAGAGCCGTTGTAAATGTGCGTTGTTCCTTCTGCAAAGCAGGCGACCACGCTTAAAATGGTGATCGCATCAACAAAATTATTGATGTCGATGCTCATGCCGCGTAGCACTCCTCCTTTTTTCACATGAAGCGCTTTATTCTCTTCATCAATTTCGATAAATGCTCCCATTTTTTGGAGCACGTGAATGAGTTCCTTGTCTCCTTGAGAGTCACTCATATTGATGTTTTTAATATAAAGCTCGGAAGAAGTTACAAGCGCTGCCGCAATTGGAAAAGCGGCCGAGCTAAAATCTCCTGGAACGGTGTACGTAAATCCCTCGTAGCGTGCATTACCAAAGATGCGGTATTTTTCAAAATTGTCATTTTCATAAGGGATGTTTAATCTGTCCAGCCAATCAAGAGTAAGCGCGATCCACGGTTTTTCTCCAGGATTTTGCACGATGAGTTCAGTTGTGCCGTCAGCAAAGCATGATGCAATTAAAAGAGCGGATACGTATTGTGAGTCTTCTCCTAAAATATACGCCTTTCCAGGAACCAGCGGTCCTTGAATAATGACAGGAGCATAACCATCCTCGCGCATCGTTTTTGTAGAAACGCCAAGTTGTGCAAGACCGTCTAACAGCGGCTGCATAGATCGTTGATGACGGATGGAATGGTCTCCTGTGATCACAATTGGGCGAGAGCTAAGCGCTCCAACAGCTGCACAAAAGCGCAGCACGATCCCTGAGTTTCCGGCATCGATCACATTTTCTGCATGTTCGATTTTTCCATTCACCCCATCGATTTCAAGATGGTTTTCAAAAACGTTAATCGTAGCGCCAAAAAGGCGGCACGCCTCAATCATTGCGTTGGTATCTGTGGATGGAAGATAATGATGGATCACGCTTCTGCCATGACCTAAAGATCCAAAAAGAATGGCGCGCAGCGTATGAGATTTTGAAGCGGGAATCGTAATTTCCCCTTTCAGCGTTTGAGAATTAAGAGCATACGTATTCATTCTTTTCCTCCAAGAAGTAAAGGTGTAGTCTAACATCTTGAATGTTTTTTATATTAGACTTCTTTCGAAATTCGCTTTGACTAAAAAACATTTTGCATGCTACCTAAAAGACTCGGTTTTTAAATCGGGTAATTTGAAAATTAAGAAAATACAAAAGTCTAAACTCTAGCATTTTGTAAAGAAGTCCTGGAGGGTGGCGAGGTCTTTTTTGGTGATGCCGGGGATGGCGAGGATTTCTTCGGGAGATGCTCTGCTTAAGTTTTTGATGCTGCCAAAGTGGCGGAGGAGGCGTGTGCGTTTGATGTTGCCGATGCCGGGGATGTCGTCGAGAGATGTTTTGATGGTTCGTTTTTGGCGGCGGTTGCGGTGGAAGGTGATGGCGGTGCGGTGGGCCTCGTCGCGGATTTTTTGCAGGAAGAAGAGGAGAGGGGATCTGGCATCTAGGTGGATGGGCGTGGAGATGTGGGGCAGAAAGATCCGCTCGAGTGTCATCCCTTTATCATGGCGGCCTTCTTCTTTGGCAAGAGAGATCACGTCGATAGATGCAATGTCGAGTTCTTTAAAGACATCGAGTGCGACATTGAGTTGGCCCTTGCCTCCATCGACGATGATGAGATCGGGAAGGTCTTCTGCGTCTTTAGCGCGGATGAGGTGTCGTGAGAGCGCCTGTCTTAATGCACCGTAGTCATCTGAAATGGTCAGGTCTTTGATCTTGAAAAGGCGCATCCGCTTTTTGTCGAGCTCTCCTGATGTGAAGGTGACCATGGAAGCAACAGGATCGCTGCCTGCAATGTTGGAGGTATCGAAACATTCGATTCTTTTGGGGAAACGGTTGAGTTTGCATGTTTCTGCAAGATCAAGAAGGAGTTTTTCTTTGACTTCTTGGTGGTCTTTTTCTTGCGCGTATAAGATCTTTGCGTTCTGCAATGCAAGATCGACAAGGGATCGTTTTTTACCAATGTGAGGGGTGATGATTTTGATGTGGAGGATTTCTTTTAGAAGTTCTGCATCGGTGAGGGTAATGGGAAGAAGGATCTCTTCTGGAGGATTTTGGAGTTCTTTATAGTGTTGCAAAAGAAAAGAGCTCAGCAGCTCTTCATCATTTTCTGCGACTTGGTTAAAGGTGTAGTGTTCAGAGCCAATGAGATTGCCTTCTCGGAAGATGAGCTGTGTTAAGAGAACGTCATCGGCTACGCGATAAAGAGCGAAGACATCGCAGTCTTTTTCTGCTCTTACGGTGAGTTTATCGTGTTGCAACACATTTTCGATCTGTTTGATGGTGGAAAGAAGTGCTGCTGCTTTTTCAAATTCAAGATTTTCTGATGCGTCGTGCATCTCTTTTTTTAAGTTTTTAATGACTTCTTTGTCTTGGCCCTTAAGAAATTTGATCGCTCCTTGAAGGAATGATTGGTATTCTTCTTGCGTGCATTTGTTAACGCAGGGGGCGATGCAGCGTTTGATAGAATAGAGGAGACAGGGTCTATTGCGTCTTTTGAGTTCTTCATCAGAGCATTGACGTAAAGGAAAAAGGCGCGTGAGAAGCTCGAAGGTCTGCCTTGCTGCATAGGCTGTCGTATAAGGTCCAAAATAAAGGCCGTCTTGTTTGGGTTTGCCTTTGTAGCGGATGAGCTTGATCATTGGCCAGGGATGCTTATTGTTGATCATAAGACTGATGAAGGTCTTATCATCTTTTAGAAGGGCATTGAATTTGGGCAGGTGGCGTTTGATGAGAGTGTTTTCAAGAATGAGCGCTTCTTTTTCTGTTGGAACGACGATCGTTTCAATGGAGACGACTTGAAGAGCGAGGAAGGGAACCATGGGTCTACCATCTCTTCCTGGAATAAAGTACTGCTTGATCCGTGTTTTAAGGTTTTTTGCTTTGCCTACATAAATAACAGCGCCTTTTTCATTTTTCATGAGATAAACGCCCGTTTTTTTCGGAAAGTCAGATGTCAAAAAGGCTGAGCTGTCTTTGCAGAGGGTTTTTGTTTTTTTTCTCAAGCTTATGTAAGATCTCCTGTGCTCTTTTTAATACAATGGAGGGTAATCCTGCAAGACGCGCAACGTGAATGCCATAACTTTTATCTGTGCATCCTTTGATGATTTTGTGCAAAAAGACGATACCCGATTCTGTTTCTTGTATGGCAACGGTGTAATTGACAGCACCTAAGATTTGTTTTTCCATCTCTGTAAGTTCCCAATAATGGGTGGCAAAGAGAGTCTTTGCTGATTTAGCCTCTTGTGTAAGGAGATATTCAGCAACAGCCCAAGCGATAGATACTCCATCGTATGTGCTCGTTCCTCGTCCAATCTCATCAAGAATCACAAGAGACTTACTTGTGGCGTTGTTAAGAATGTTAGCAGTTTCTGCCATCTCAACCATGAATGTAGATTGTCCGCGTGCGAGATCGTCGCTCGCTCCAATGCGGCTAAAGACTTTATCGATGATGCCAATGTGGGCATATTTTGCGGGGACGTAAGAGCCTATTTGAGCTAAGATCGCAATGAGAGCTGCTTGTCTAATAAAAGTGGATTTCCCTGCCATATTGGGACCTGTAATGATGATAAGGCGACTGTCTTCTTTATTAAGATGAAGATCATTAGGAATAAAGGGATCAGGAAAAAGGGACGCTTCGATGACAGGGTGGCGTCCATCCTGGATCATAAAAATGGAGCTCTCGTCAATAAGTGGACGCGTGTAGTGGTATTGCTCTGCGACAAGGGCAAGGGATAGAAGGGTATCGAGCTTGGCAATAAGTGCAGCTACTTGACGGATAGTGCTAGCTTCGTTAGCAATAAATAGCCTTAATTCGTGAAAAAGGACTTCTTCTATTTGAGAGATTTTTTCTTCAGCAGTCAGGACTTTATGTTCGTATTCTTTGAGTTCAGGTGTTACAAAGCGCTCTGCGTTGACAAGAGTTTGCCGTCTTTCAAAGTGGCTGGGGATGTTGTCTGCTTGACCTCTACTGACTTCGATATAGTAGCCAAAAGCTCTTGTGAAGCTCAATTTTAGAGTTTTAATTCCTGTTTCTTCGCGCAATTTTGTTTGGTAATGTGCAATCCAAGATCTGCTATCTGTTTTATAGACGCGCAGTTCATCAAGCGCTTCATGAAATCCTTCTTTGAAGATCCCTCCATCGCTGATTCTTAGAGGAGGAGATTCTACAATAGCACCTCTAATTTTTGTGGCCACAGACGTAAGCTCTTCAAGTTGATCGAAACAGTCGATGTTTTTTAAATGAAGATTGATTAGCGGAATTTGCTCTAAAGACAGTTGAAGTCCTACAAGATCGCGTGGTGATGCAAAGCCCGTTTCAATCCGCATGATGAGCCGTTCTAAGTCGCGGATGAGTTCAAGCTCAGAAGCGAGAGTTTTACGTTTTGGATAACTTTTAAGTGCAGCTAAGGCATCTTGACGGGCTTTAATTTCATCAATTGAAAGTAGAGGATGTACAAGCCATTCTTTGAGTAATCGTGCGCCCATTGGTGTTGCTGTTTTATCAAGAAGGTGAATTAGTGTGTGTTTTTCTTGCCCCTCGTGCAAAGGCTCTGTGAGTTCGAGATGTCGTTGTGTGGCTTTATCGATTGCCATGAAGGTTCCAGACTCTTTTTTGCGGAGCACCTTAACATGGTCAACATTAAATTTTAAGTCATGGGTGACATAGTTTAAAAGGGCG
>JAZKBL010000024.1:39047-39502 GCA_040388665.1 Chlamydiota bacterium | reverse complement strand
TGAGGCATTAATTGCAGACACCATTCCTTTTAAGCCAAAGCTATCTAAGCTGTGAAGTTGAAAATGTCTAAGAAGAATATCAGCACAAGTTTTGTGGTCAAAATACCATTCTTCTTTAGAGCATATGGAAGGAATATCGCTTAAGAGAGGTGCGTAATTTTTTTTGCATTTTTCCGAGATCAGAAGCTCTTTTGGCGAAAGACGTGCAAGCTCATCATTTAAGTCTTTGATCTGATCAAATTCCATCGCTCGAAAGTCGGCTGTTGTCAAATCAAGAACACAGAGTCCAAAAGAGTTGTTAATTTGTGTTAATGCAGCTAGATAATTATTTTTTTTCTCTGAAAGTAAGCTTGAATTAACAACTGTTCCCGGAGTGATGATCCGCACAACTTCTCTTTTGACAAGACCTTTAGTGGATTTAGGATCCTCAATTTGCTCTGCAATAGCTACTCGAT
>JAZKBL010000024.1:9956-39037 GCA_040388665.1 Chlamydiota bacterium | reverse complement strand
CTTTTGCAACAAGTCTATCGATATAGCCTTCAGAGGCATGAAAGGGAACGCCGCTCATGGGTACATCGTGTCTTTTTGTCAGTGTCACATTAAGTTCTTTTGCCATTAAAACAGCGTCATCATAGAACGTTTCATAAAAATCGCCGAGTCTAAAAAAGAGGATGGTGCCAGGAACAGAATTTTTACAGGCGTGCCATTGCGCCATCATAGGGGAAAGTTGTTGTGTCATTAGAAGTCTATTGTCATTTTTTTAAAAACTTATTTACCCAGTTAGAAGACGGTTGCTCTTTAGAATTATTTTCAGGAGTTTTTTGTGTGAATCGCGTTGACGCACAAGTTGTGGGTACAATTTCACCTAGTGCGCGTTCTACTTGCTTTTGACAGCTGTGGCACCAAAGCTGAAGCAGTCTTAGTTCTTCCTCCAAATTCTTAAGATGAGACAGAATGTCTTCAACCGGTTCATTGTGCTTTTTTTGTAAGCGGGAAGGAGGCGTATTTGCTTGTTGCGCTGCAAGTTTGAGTTCAAAAATGCGGATGAGAAGGGGGATCATTACTTTTTTAATTTGAGCTCGCAGCTGGCCTAAGTTGGGATCATTATGCGGCGGTAGTCGTTTCTCAATAAAATCACTGTTCGGTGTTCCTAAACCAGAATACATAAATAATGTAACCTCTTTACCCGAACCGAAATGTAGCTGAATTGAGAATTATTTTAAAGACTTTTTTAAGAGAGTATGGTAATTTCCATCTATGGCCATGTATCAAAAAGAGAGTCTTGAGCTCCTCAGACAGAGGATCGATCTTGTAGAAGTGATTACTCCTCATCTTCAGCTTCAACGCACGGGAGCCTCTTATAAAGCATGCTGTCCTTTTCATAATGAACAATCACCCTCTTTTGTTATTCAGAAAGGAGAAAATCATTATCACTGTTATGGGTGTGGAGCGCATGGGGATGCAATTGCATTCATGATGAATCATTTGAAGATGAGTTTTACAGATGCAATAGAAACATTGGCAGAGCGATTTCAGGTTCATTTAGAAAAAGCGGAAGGGGGAGAAGAGAAAAAAGGGCCGGGAAAGACGGCATTAAAAGAAGTTCTTGAAAAAGCGTGCCAGTTCTACCAGTTCGTGCTTCTTCACACAGAAGAAGGAAGAGTCCCTTTAGAATATTTATATAAAAGAGGGCTTACGCTTGATTTTATTCAGAAGTTTCGTATTGGTCTTTCTTCCAAAGAACCTCATGTGTTGCAACGTCTTTTAGAGTCTCAAGGAGCAAGTATTGACGCAATGGAACAAGCGGGGCTTCTTAAGCTTTCAAGCGCCGGAAGAATGCGGGAGTTTTTTTCTGATAGAATCATGTTTCCTATTTGTAATGGTATGGGGGGAGTGATTGGGTTTTCAGGAAGGAAATTTAAAGAGGACACTTTTGGAGGAAAGTACATCAACACTCCAGAAACACCCCTTTTTAAAAAATCACAGACGCTCTACGGTCTCAGCTATTCCCGTTCTAGAATTGCCAAGGAAAGACGTGTGATTGTTGTAGAAGGACAGATCGATGCTTTGCGTTTGATTGATAGCGGATTTGATTATACAGTCGCAGGACAGGGGACCGCATTTGGCGAAGGGCATGTAAAAGAGTTATTGCATTTGGGTGTGAATCACGCTTTTTTAGCTTTAGATGGAGATGAGGCGGGGATAGAAGCTGCTATAAAAATTGGGAATTTTTTTCAAAAAAAAGGGGTGGAGGTTTCTATTGTACTTCTTCCTAAAGGGTCTGATCCCGATACCATTTTAAAAGACTTAGGTCCTCAAGTTTTCCAGAAACTTTTAGATGAAAGTGTTGATTATCTTACTTTTTTTTATAGACGACTCTCTCAAAAACTGGATGTTGATTCTCCTTCGAAAAAAAATGAGCTTGTAAGCATAATTGCAGAGCATGTGCGTTCTTGGGAAGAGCCTTTGATGGTGCATGAAAGTTTGCGAAAATTAGCGTCGATTGCAAAAGTCCCTGAGAATATATTAAATGTTGGCTCAATGCCTGAAATATTTCTTAAAACAAGCGGTAGGGTAAATTTTACAGGGATCGATCCTGATAGGATTTTAGAAATAGATCTTTTGCGTTGGATTCTGTTTTTAGGAGAAAGTCAGCCACGGCTGATTGAAATTGTCAGGATGAATTTACAAGAATCCCATTTTCGAACACCTATTTGTCGTCGTCTTTTTTCCCTTTATCTAGAAAAACCGCGCGATCTTTTTTCTTTGGCGATTGATTTAGAAGAAGATGTCGGACAAACGCTTCTTGATGAGATTATGCTAAAAAAAGTGAACATGCAAAAAGCTGAAGAAAATCTTATCGAGACGGTAAAAAAGATTCTCCTAAGAGGTTGGATGGCAGAAAGAGAGCTCATCAAGATGAAAATTCATAGCGGCAACTGCACAGACGACGAAGCTTTGGAGCTTGCTCGGCAGTTCGATCTTTTAAGAAAAACATCTCCAGAAGTCGTTTTGCCAATTTAGATTTTTGTTCATTAGAGATCTTCTAAACCTTAAGTAACTTTGAGAAGTTTAAATTTATGAAGCTGCAGGAGAGTGCGTAGCACGGGCGGGATTTGGCAAAGCGAGGTGAGTCTCAAGAGGGGAACAAGGACACAAAGTGCTTTGTTCCCGACATGTCTATATTTGGCTCCATAAATCTTAACTTTATGAATTTACTTTCGTTTTGAAGAGAGCGCTATTATAGGAGAAGACCATCTAGAGGTCTCTGCTGCAATCAAACCTAGCTTGAATGACGCGCGTTCATTTTCTTCTAGTCTTAGTTCTACTTCTAAATCACGTATTACTGACAATATTTCTGGAGTAGGGTGTTCAGATACAAACTTTCTGATTTCTTGAGTCGATAGCTTGTCTTTGTTGATTAGTTCTCTGCAAATTGCAGTGGATTTCTGCTTATTCAATGTGCTTTGAGCATACTCTAATGCAGTTGTAATTTCTTCGTTATATCGAAGAAGTGGATGTATATTGCTATTTCGTATGCTTTTAAGTGTATCAAGTTTATTTTGATTTTCTTTAAATGAAGCAGGCTTATGGTCGATGTGTCCTTGCAATTTTGTTGTTTTGTTTTTTAAATAAATTTCACCTTTTTGATTTTCTGTATTTAGATTATTTACAATTCTAGGGTATCGTTTAAGTAGTTTTTCTTTTGACGGGTCAATCTGCTCGTTTATTTTTGATTCCTGTAGAATTTTATTAATAACTTCGCGTGTTCTTGACACAACTTCATCTGTATTAATTCCATGAACGATATAAATGACAAGTCTTGTTAAAGAACGTTCTCTAGAAACGCTTCTTAATTCGCCTTTAAAGTTAGTGTAAAGATCATGAGTTTCTGCTCGATTAAGAGCTTGTATTTCGTTATTTAAAGTTATATTAGACATATTTACTCCTTTGTTGGTTATTATGCTCTCAATTATAGCATTTTCAAATTAAAATTTCAATAAATTATTAAAAATTTTTTAAAATAATTCAAGAAATATTTGTAAGTGGTTGATTGTTAATTTGCTTTAGTTTTTAAAATGAATAAGAATCTTAAAAAACGATGTATTTTTCTAAGCTTCTTATTTTTAAGCTGTTACTGAACGCCAGAGTGAAGTACCACATGTCCACCGAGTTTGCGAGGTGACTTAGCTCATATTCGCTATAAACATGGAGTTTTTCATGGATCTGCTTCTATTTATACAGGACGAGGGCGTTGCAATGACTTAGGAGAATGGAAATATAAGGAAGGGAAGCTAATTAAGGATAAGTACATTCCTAAGGAGGAGTTTTAAGAAAAACATCTCCGGAGGTCGTTCTACCAGTTTAAGTCTTCTTCGTATCCTAATTTAATGAGTCTGTCGCCCATGACTTCATTAAATTCCATTTTGTGTTTTGGCGTATAAAGTTCTCTCCATCTACCGATTTGTCCCTTATTAAACATTTCGGTATTGCCAAATAAATTATCGGCAATGGCTTTGATGTCGTCTTCTTCAATGCTGTATCCTAGGTGATGCGCAAGACCGCGTAGAGTATTTTCTTGGCGCAGACGATCTCCGCCGCCTTGAGGTCCGACTAAATCTTCAAAACGACATATAAAGACGTCAGGATCTTCCACCCACGCTAAAGCCCTGTCTAAAAATACTTTAACGCTATCATATTTATCAGGAAAATAGATGCTAAAAGAGAGTCTATCTTCTTGAGAGAGTTTAAAATAGTCATCAAAGAAATGAGGAGGCGTCCATCTAGCCCAGTTCCCCCTACGATTTGCCATATCCCTTTGAGAAATGATCACATCGCGCGGGTCGCGGATATTGATGATTTTAATATATTTATTAGGATCAACATTTTTTAAAGCATCGGCTTCTTTGTAAAAATGTGTCCAGTGGATGATATCATCTATTTCAAGCTCCTGGACACGAGGTAGTGTCCATAGGGTTTTGTAGGGAAGCATTTTTACTTCCCTATGTGTGATTTCTTGAACTGCTTTTTCTATAAGATGTGAGCCCGATTTGGGAATCGTAAGGATAAATACCTTGCGGGGTTCCTTTTCAGGGAGCCTTTGAATAACTGCTTGAAGAGAAAAAGAGAAGAAAAGAATACACAAAAAGATGGCTTTCATGATTATTCCTCTTATAAGGAGTTAAGCTTGAATTTTGCTAAAATCCAGGAGATCTTCAAATAGAGTGAAAATCTTCTGAAGAAGAGCTATTCGATTATTTCGAATTTGTAAGTCGTCTGCCATGATTTTCACAGTGTCAAAGAGATGAGCAATCAGAGGTTGCAGAGTTGCGATATGAGAAAAAGCTTGGGCATATTGTCTTGTTTTTAGTGCTGTATTCCAAGGCTCTTCAAGACTTTTAAGTTTTTCTGCAAGAGTTTTTTCGGCAGGTTCTTGTGCAAAAGCTAAATCAAAAGATGTAACTGCTGGTTTTTCTAATTGTCCTTTGGCGCGTTTATACACTTCGAAGAGTTTAGAGAAAGCATCTCCGCTTTTACGGAATTCATGCAGTGCTTTGACTTTGCAGTATTGATCATAAGGATTGATACAGAGTCCTTGTAAGGAAGCTTCAATTTCATCTTTTTTAAACCCTTCATCTTCAAAAACGCTTTTTACACGATGCGTGAGGAATTGGAGAGGTTCTTCGCTTAAAAATTGACGTAAGTCAAGAAGAAGCTCATTTTCGATCAAGATTTTGATGATGCCAAAAGCTTGGCGGCGCAGCGCGTAAGGATCGCTTGATGATGTGGGTTTAAGCCCTACTTTGAAGTAGGAGTTCAAATTGTCGATTTTGTCTGCAAGACTTAAAACAATGCCTGGTGGTGTAGAAGGAAGAGCGCCCTTTTCTTTGCGCGGCATCCAGTGTTCTTCAATTGCAGAGGCTACTTCTACGTTTAAGTTTTGCTCTAGCGCGTAGTATTTACCAGCTGTTCCTTGTAATTCTGGAAATTCTCCGACAAGTGCAGCTGCAAGGTCTGCCTTGCAAAATAGCGCAGCTTCAACAACATATTCTTTTTTTGCTATTTTAAGAGAGTTATTTAAGGATTCCGCAACAAATAGGACGCGCATTACTTTATCTTTCATCGAGCCGAGATCCTTTTGAAACGTCATGATCTGGAGTTTTTTATTGAACTCTTTAAGAGGTGTTTTAGCATCTTGATTATACAGAAAAACACCATCGGAAAGACGCGCGGACAATACTTTTTGGTTGCCTTTTCTGATGAGGTCGTTAGGTGTGTTGTCAGCTGTAATGATGAATATATTTTTTAGGTTTCCGTTTGCATCTGCAAGCGGGAAGTACTTTTGATGTTCAACCATTTCACAAATCAACACTTCAGGGGGTGCTTTTAAGAATTCAGCAGCAAAAGTTGCGTGCGTGAGCTGTGGCCATTCAACAAGATGCAGCACAAGGTTGAGGACTTTTTGTTTTTCAAGGACGTGTCCTTGAAATTCTTTTTCGATAGAAGAGAGTTGTTCGAGGATCGATTTTTTGCGCTCTTCGATATCTGCCATCACATAAGACTCGCGTAAAGTGCTCAAGTAATCTGCTGGATGTTTGATCAGAATCTTTTCAGGGAAGAGTTGTGCATGTCCGCAAGAGGTTTGTCCAGATGCCACATTTCCTACATGGAAGGGGATAACCTTTTCACCAAAAAGAGCCACGATCCAATGAAGGGGGCGCGCATAGCTGATGTCGAGATCCGCCCAGCGCATTTTTTTAGGAAAGTCGAGCCCGAGGATGATTTTTGGTAAATGCTCTCTGAGAATTTTAGAAGTAGATTGGCCTTGCTGAGAGATCTTAACGTGAATGTAGCTATCTCGGATTTCTACATTTTTTATTGTACCTTCTTGAATCTCATTCAAAGTAGCACTGCCGATGCTTGAAGATTTAAGAAAACCGGCTCCTTGAGGAGTTAGTATTCCATGTTCATCAAATGCTGCAGTGATCGCAGGTCCTCTTTTTTCTATAGTCTTTAACGCCGTTCCTTCTTTAAGGTTTTTGACAAAGATTGCAAGACGGCGGGGTGTCCCGTAAACAGCGATGCTTTCAAAGGAAAGTTCGTGCGTATTAAGAAGAGCGCGTATCGCGCGTTCAAGATTTAAGCACCCAATCGGTACAAAAGTTGAGGGGAGCTCTTCTGAGCCAATTTCTAAAAGGAAATCTTTTGTTTTTTCTGGATTAAAAACCTCTTCTTTAATTTCTTCAGAAATCAGAGGAGTTGAAGCTTCTTTTTTAAGAAGAGGGAATCCTAAATTTTCCCGAGATGTTAGGTACTCCATAGCAATGAGACGTGCAAGATCGCGGATCCGTCCGATATAGCCCGTTCTTTCTGTTACAGAGATAGCGCCACGTGCATCGAGGATGTTAAACGCGTGAGAGGCCTTGATAACAAAATCATATGCGGGAATAGGCAGATGACGTTCTACCATCGCTAGAGCTTCTTTTTCAAAATCATCAAAATGGCGTTGCCACATTTCCGTTTTTGCAGCATCGAAGTTATAGATGCTCCATTCGACTTCATTGCGGTGGATGATGTCGCGCAATGTTAATTCTTCATTCCATTTTACATCAAAGATGCTATCAACATTTTGGATGTACATGGCAAGTCGCTCTAATCCATAAGTTAATTCGACCGAAATAGGATTTAAAGGCAGACTCCCGATTGCTTGAAAATAGGTGAATTGAGTGACTTCCATGCCATCACACCACACTTCCCAGCCAAGACCCCAAGCGCCGAGCGTTGGACCTTCCCAGTCATCGTGAACAAAACGGATATCGTGTTCTTCTAATTTAAGGCCAACAGCTCTAAGAGAATCTAGATAGAGTTGCTGGATATTAAAAGGGGAAGGCTTGATGATGACTTGTAGCTGATGGAAAAGTTGAACTCTATTGGGGTTATCGCCATATCTACCATCTTTAGGGCGGCGTGAAGGTTCTGTATAAACAGTGCGATAAGGTTCAGGTCCTAAACAGCGTAAAAAAGTGGCAGGATTAAACGTTCCAGCTCCAACCTCAAGGTCGTGCCCTTGATGGATGACGCATCTTTGTTTTTCCCAAAATTCTGTAAGTCGTTGTATGATTTGCTGAAAAGTTAACATGGTTCAATTGTAACTCGAAAGAAGCTTTTTTAAAAAGAGAGACTTTAAGAATTTTAACGCAAAGGCGCAAAGTAAGGGATTAAAAAAAAATGAATTATTTTTAAATTTAGTTGTTTTGTGAGAGGGATTCTCGAAAAGAGCCGGTATGCTATACTCGTGGGAATATGAAAAGTTCTGATCTTTGTTTTCGTAAAACGAAAGCAGCTCTTCTATGGACAAGTCTTCTTAACGAGCCTTTTTTAGCTCTTTATGCTTTGATGCCGTTTATTTTGCGTAAAGATTTGGAAGCAACGCTTTTTCAAATCTCGCTTTTCACGATGCTAAAACCCACAGTTTCTCTTCTTTCTTTTTATTGGAGTTCATGGATTGCCTGCCGTAAAGACCGTCTGCGTTCGAACTTGATCGGGGCCGGTATCCTAGCGCGATTGCCCTTTCTTATTGTCCCTTTCATCGATAATGTTTGGTATCTCATTTTTGCAGGAGCTGCCTACATGCTCTTTTCACGTGCAGGCATTCCTGCGTGGATGGAGATTTTAAAATTAAATATGCCAAAAAAACCAAGAGAAAAACTTTTTTCTGTAAGTCAATCGCTTGGCTTTGCAGAAGGCATTTTGATTGCTTTAGCTCTTGGTATGCTTTTAGATACCTATTCCTCGTTTTGGAAAATTCTTTTTATGTTGGGCGGGCTTCTTGGGATTTTCAGTACATTGATTCAAGGAAGGTTGCCGATTCGAGGAGAAAATGGCAATGAAGAATCTTTAAAAAAATATGTCCGTCCAGATCTTTTTACTCCATGGAAAGAAGCTTTACAGCTGATGCGGGAGAGACCTGATTTTGCCAGATTTCAATGGGGATTTATGGCAGGAGGTGGAGGTTATATGTTAATCATCCCAGCTCTTGCTCTTTATTATGCAGATGTTCTTCCACTTTCTCATACAGATATGGCACTTGGGCGTTGTCTTTTTATGGGACTTGGCTATGTCATTTCTTCTCCTTGCTGGGGACTTGCGATGAATCGCTTTGAATTCTCGAGGTTGACAAGTTTTGTATGCGTCGGCTTTGGTCTTTTTCCTCTACTTATTTTATGTGCATCGTTGAGTTTGTTTTGGTTTTTTCTTGCGTTCTTCTTGTGGGGTGTTGTCCAAGCAGGTAGTCATTTGCTCTGGAATTTATCGGGGACGATCTATGCAGGCGCAGACGACAGCTCACGCTATACGAGCGTTAATATCCTCACTGTGGGTCTGCGTGGTCTTGTAGCCCCGATGCTGGGCGGTGTTCTTTGTGATCTCATGGGGCCTGTTCCCGTATTCTTTATTGGTGCTGCTGCTTGCATGGTTGGAGGATGGCATCTCATTCATTTTCATAGAGTTAGATCAGTTATTGAGAAATAATTTCAATTTGTAGTACAATCAACAGTACGAAAGTACAAGGAGTCTTTATTATGATAACGCTTGATGAAGAAGAAATGAAAGCTAGAAGAGGTGTAGACTTCTTGGATTTGTCTACGATTCAACCCCTTCAAAGTAAGTCCTTAACGCTTACAGGGACTGATCTTGTCATCGTCGCGAAGGCGATGGACTCTATCGTTGGCGAAAGCGCTATGCACAGGCTTGCACAAGATATTAGAGAGAATAACGAACTTAAGAAAGAATCCTACGATAAGGAAGCCGAAGCTCAGATTGAGTTTAAGCGCTTCCAAGAAAATGTTTACGCTAGGAAGTTCTAGCATTTAACGACTCATTAAGGTTTAATGTTAGCCATGGATATTCATGGCTGCACATTAGAAGAGCTTTCTAACTGGCTCGTCCTGAAAGGCGAAAAACCCTTCAGAGCGAGTCAGATTTTTGATTGGATTTACCAAAAAGGGGCTTCCTCATGGGAAGCGATGACCGATCTTCCTAAGGCTCTCCGCCTGGAACTCCCTAACCTCATTAATTTCAATAGCTTACAGTTTGTACGGACTCTTGACTCGCAAGATCAAGAGACGATCAAATATTTGTGGCAACTTTCCGATGGAAAAAAGGTTGAATCCGTTCTCATTAAAGCTCCCGATAGACGTACAGTCTGCGTTTCTTCTCAAGTAGGTTGTCCGGCCCGTTGTGCCTTTTGCGCATCAGGTAGAGAAGGCCTTATCCGCAACCTAACAGCCGCTGAGATCGTCGAACAAGTCTTCTTGATCGACCGCGCTCTCAAACAAACGGGGGAGAGGGTTTCCCATGTTGTATTCATGGGAATGGGTGAGCCGCTTGAAAACTATGATGAAGTCGTAAAAGCGATCCGTTTGTTGTGTGATGAAAAAAGATTAAATTTATCAGCAAGACGCGTTACCGTTTCGACAGTAGGTCTTGTGGAAGGGATTTACAAGCTTGGCCGTGAAGGTCTAAAAGTGAACCTCGTGCTCTCCTTACATGCTCCCAATCAAAGAATCCGCCAGAAGATTATTCCTTACGCCCGTAAATACACACTCGAAGATATCCTAACGGCAATGCTTGAGTACGCAAGCTGTACCAAGAGAGATATCACCTACGAGTACACTCTAATGGCGGGCATTAACGACAAGAAAGAGCACGCTGAAGAGCTTGCAGCTCTTCTAAAACGTCAACAATGCACCGTTAACCTCATCCCTTACAATCCAGTTCCAGGCCTTCGTCTGAAGCGTCCACAAAAAGAAAATATCGAAGATTTCCGCGCCATCCTCGTCGATGCCGGCATCCCCACCACCTGGCGCTACACCAAAGGCAAGGACATCGCCGCCGCCTGCGGTCAGCTCGCCCTCCAAAAAGATTAGTCTAAAGCCAAGAGCTCTTGGCTTGTGGTATAAAGTTAAAATTTTATACAAGTTTTAGTATAGTGGTTTGCAAAAAAGTAGGGGTTGCGTTATTCTTCGTTATCAATAGGAAGGGGGATGTTTTGAGTATTTTAAGTATACCTTTATCTTTAACTTTAACAAGGGTGGCTTTGAGTCCTTTATTTTTGGTGGTGTATCTTTACCATCAAGAAATGGGGATCAGCCTTTTTGTTCTTCCTTATTTTCTTATGTTTTTAGTGATTATCTGCGAACTTTCAGATCTTTTTGATGGGATACTTGCGCGGAAGAAAAATCAGGTCACAGATCTTGGGAAAATTTTAGATCCTATGGCAGATAGCATTTTTAGGCTTTCTGTGTTCATGACATTCACGCAAGGCTTGATTAAACTGCCTATTTTGCTTGTTTTGGTCTTTTTCTACCGCGACTCGATCATCAGCACGCTCAGAACTGTGTGTGCCTTAAGAGGAGTAGCGCTTGCCGCTCGTTTTTCAGGCAAGGTTAAAGCTGTCGTTCAGGCGGCAACTGCAATTCTTATTTTACTCCTTATGATCCCTTATTCTCTTGGGCTCGTCAATCTAGCGCTTCTTCGAGAGGTGAGCTTCTATACGGTGCTCGTTACTGCCGTTTATACGGTGATTTCTGGTATCGAATATGTTTATGCCAATCGTTCCTTCATTCGGAAAGCAATCGGCCTGACGTGATCTTTTCATAAATGGAAATGTAAGCTTGAGTTTCATGCGCCCAGCTGAAGTCATAACGCATTCCTTGTTGCATGAGGGTGTGCCATTTTTTTTTGTCTTCATTAAAGCACGTGAGTGCGCGGTCTAAGGCTTTAGTGATTCCTTCTGTGTTGGGGGAATCAAACGTGTAGCCGTTTCTTTCATGCACAGGATGCTCCGATGTGTCGATGTCAAATATGGTATCAGCAAGACCGCCTGTTTTTCTAACGATAGGGACAGTGCCGTAGCGGAGCGCAATCATTTGAGTCAGTCCGCACGGCTCAAATAAGGAGGGGATGATGATCATATCTGCAGCTGCAAAAAGATGGTGTGCTAGTGCTTCGTCTTTATCAAAACAGAGGATGAGATTGTGTCCCTTAGGATGGGAATTTTTGATGCTTGTGAAATGAAGATATGTGTCTGGATCTGGTGCAGATCCAAGAAGAATAAATTGTCCTCCAACTTCCAGTGTGTGCAGGAGTCCTTGAAGGATAAGTTCTGGGCCTTTTTGCGGAACAAGACGTGTAATGGAAATCACGAGAGGAACGTTTTCTAATGTTAATCCGTGGTGCATTTTGATGGAGTTGCGGTTTTTTTCTTTAGCGTTCAGAACGGTTTGCATGTCAGGTGTGTGGGTTTCATAGTTTTTTTTGAGGTGAGGATCGGTTGCTGGATTCCAGAAATCTTCGTCAATGCCGTTAAGGATCCCTGTGATTTTGGAAGCGTATTTGTTTAGCGTTTTATTTAAGCCGCATCCGCTAGGTTCTGTTTTAATCTCTTTTTCGTAAGTTGGGGAAACAGTTGTGACAGCATCGGCATAAACGATGCCTCCTTTCAAGAGGTTGATGTTGTCTTCGTTGTGCGGATCTTGCATGGTGCTTTCTGTGAGATAGTCTTCTCCTTGCAGGCCGGCTTTTGTAAGATTAAAAGGAGCGCATTTGCCCTGATGTTCCAAATTGTGAATGGTGAGTACAATGCCGCTTAAATGAAGTCCAAGAGGAACGTACATCTCTTTGTAAAGCGGCGCCATAAGGGCTGTCGGCCAGTCATGTAGATGTAGGATATCTGGTTTTTTACCCGATTTATATAGGTACTCCATGGCAGTTCTTGCAAAATAAATAAATCTGTCATTGTCGTCAGGGCAGCCGTAGATTGTCCTTCGGTTAAAGTAGTTCTGAGGGTGATGTGCTTCCATGAGGATGATTTTTAGGTTTTCAAGTTCCGCTGACCAAAATGTGTTGCTAAATTGATAAGGCCCCTCAAAAGACCATAATTCCCGAAATTCTACTTTAAGCTTTTTAAGCGCGCTGTAGTCGATGGTATCGTATTTTGGAAGAATGATTTCAACAAAATGACCATTTTTAATAAGCTGCTTTGAGAGGCCGTACACAACGTCAGCTAGACCGCCAACTTTTGCGATGGGATTGAGTTCTGAGGTAACATGGATGATGTGCATGGGTTCACTTGCGTTTAAATTAAAATTTTATCTTATTAATTACAATGCCCTCTTTTCCTCTTGTGGTTTCTTATTATACGTTGGATACCCTCTATCAGTTAGAGGTTCAAGGGCTCATTGCATCGTGCGAGAAGTGGGGGATTAAACATCATATCGAAGGCGTTGCTTCTTTTGGTTCTTGGGAACTTAACTGTGGGTATAAACCGTTGTTTATTTTGCAGAAATTAATGCAATTCAAACAGC
Source organism: Chlamydiota bacterium (assembly GCA_040388665.1). GTDB lineage: Bacteria > Chlamydiota > Chlamydiia > Chlamydiales > Rhabdochlamydiaceae > DAHVFY01. Next base: position 26,180 of record JAZKBL010000024.1, on the reverse strand, counting down.
CTATTTTATGGGTGGATGCCGATGGTGTTTTTGTAGGCAAACCAGAAGTGATCGACGCTTTTTCTGCAGATCTTTCTGTAAGAATTCACGAAGAATCCTCCCAAGACCATATTTCAAAGGTGATTTCTTCAACGGTATACGTTAATTGGTCAGAGCAGGGGGCGCTATTGCTTCGTCTTTGGGCTGAGGAGTGTTACTTGCAGCTGAATAAAGAAGCTAGAGAACATGAGTATTGGGATCAAGAGGGGCTTCGGGATGTGATTTTTAAAGGAAATCATCAGGCAAAAGTAACGCCTCTACCGCACAGTTATGCCAAAATTTTTGATCAAAAAATGCTTGAAGAGCCCGTGATTGAGCATTTTCAAGCTTCCAGACGTTATAAAAAAATCATTAACACCACATAGTATTTGCTGAAAATTCAGCCAATGAGTATCATCTTAACTTTGATGCTTGTTGGGGCGTCGCCAAGTGGTAAGGCAGCGGTTTTTGGTACCGCCATTCGGAGGTTCGAATCCTTCCGCCCCAATATATACAAAAAAGCAAAAAGAGAAAAAGTATCGATGCCTACAGACCAACCTTTTATGCTGTTTGCTGGATCTTCTCATCACGAGTTGGCTCAGGAAATTGCGGGGTGTCTGGGAGTGCAGTTAGGTAAAGTTCTCATTGAAACATTTCCTGATGGTGAGATAGGCGTTCAAATTCATGAGAACGTCCGTGGTCGAGATGTTTTTGTCCTGCAGACTGTCGCACGACATCCGAACCTCTATCTCATGGAATTGTTGATTATGGTTGACGCTTTAAAGCGCGCCTCTGCCCGTTCGATTGTTGCTGTGATTCCCTATTTTGGGTACGCGCGGCAAGACCGAAAGGACAAAGGGCGGGTGCCAATCACAGCGAAGCTCGTTGCTAACCTTCTTGAAAAAGCAGGCGTAACACGGGTGTTGACGATGGATTTGCATGCAGAGCAAATTCAAGGCTTCTTCGACATCCCGGTAGATAATCTTTATGCGCGTCCAGTTTTAATTGAAGCTGTAAACGCAATGAAGCTAGAGCGTTGTATTGTGGTGACTCCTGATGTGGGGAGCATTAAGCTCGCCAGCGCCTTTGCCGAGAAGATGAAAGTCGATCTCGCCATTGTAGATAAGCGTCGCGTAAATGCAGAACACGTTGAGATTAATGCTTTGATTGGGGACGTACAAGGAAAACATGTGCTCCTTATTGACGACATTTGCTCGACTGGCGGGACGTTGAAAACAGCTGCTTGGGTATGTAAAAAGGCCGGTGCACATCGAATTGTTGCTGCGGTTACCCATTTTGTTGGATCAGCGTTTGAGGAAAGTGCGATTGAAGAGATGTTAATTACGAATACAATACCGCTTCCTGATGGATTTAATGATCCTAGGATTAAAGCGGTCTCAGTAGCGCCTCTTTTCGGTAAAGCGATTCAATCAATCGTTTCAGCCGCATCGATTTCCTCCCTGTTCAACGCGTAGAAAAATTTAAGGGCATGAGGCTTGAGGTCTTATGCAAGATATACACAAGTTGGTTCAAGAATCGGGGATTTGGCAAGGTCGGCGCGCCTTAAATTTGAATCAGGCAAGGCCGACAGCGAAGCAGCGCGTGTGTAGGCGCACGTGCGATGCAGCTGGATTCAAAGTTAGGGATGCCGACGCAGCCAAAAACCGATTCTTGAACCAACTTGTGTATAAATATATTTTAGGGAGAAAAGCAACATGAAACTCACCGTGACCAAGCGAGATGGAACGCGCAAGAGCGAAGTAAAGCAGATTCGTCGCAAGGGCAATATTCCTGCGATTCTTTATGCAGCAGGCCGTAGCTGTGAAAACATCGAAGTTGATGGTAATGCATTCAAAACCATTCTTCGTGAGATTAAGGCAGGAAGGCTTTCAACGACTCAATTTTTACTTGAATGTGGCTCAAAAGAGCGCCTGGCAGTTGTTAAAGACATTCAGTATCATCCAACGACATACCAAATTATTCACTTGGATTTTGAAGAGCTTCTTGATAATAGCCCTGTTAGTTTGAACGTGCCTATTACGTGCACAGGTATTGTAGAATGCATGGGGATTAAGCTCGGTGGTTTTTTACGTCAAGTGATCCGTCAGGTTAAAGTGGAGTGTCTGCCAAAAGATATTCCTTCTGAATTTGTGATTGATGTTCGGGATCTTGGTATTAGACAGTCGAAGCGTCTGCGTGATCTCGTTCTTCCACAAGGGGTCAAGCCAATGGCGCCTATGGAAGAAGTTGTAGTAGTTATTGCTAAACGATGACAGAAAAACGTTTGATTGTAGGTCTGGGAAATCCCGGAGCCGCTTATGTAGGCACGCGGCACAACATCGGATTTAGAGTTGTGCAGTCTTTTGCAGAAGAGAAAGGGTTTCATTTTCGACAAACGACAAACGTGAAAGGTGAATTAGCGCAGGGGAGTATTGGGGAATTAAAAATATTTTGCCTCATGCCTGCCACATATATGAATCATAGCGGAGAGGCCGTCCGTCTTTGCCTTGATTACTTTGACATCCCCATCGAGCATCTGATGGTCGTTGTGGATGATGTGGACCTACCTTTTGGGAAAATTCGATTACGACCCCAGGGAAGTGCCGGAGGGCATAATGGCCTAAAAAGTATTAAGGAGCATATAAAAACGCTTTACTATTCTCGTTTGAGGATAGGTATTGCAGATAGAGAACACGGCGACCTCGCAGATTATGTATTGGGACGCTTTAGCGCTGAAGAAAGTGGCAAGCTCCCTGAAATTGTTAAACAAGCAGCATTAATTCTAGATACGTGGATCTTAAATGGAATTAACGTTGCTATGCAAAGTGCAAACCAAGAAGGTGAAAAAAATGGCTAAGCAAAGAAACCAGCTTTATGAGGGGATGTACATTTTGAGCGCTACTTTAAGCGATGATGCCCGTCAAAAAGCACTAGAAAAAGTTTTATCAGGAATTACAGATCGTTCTGGTGAGATTCATAAAATTTTCGAACAAGGCCGTCGTAAAATGGCTTATGAGATTAACGGTCGTCGCGAAGGATATTACTATGTGATCTATTTCTCTACAGGAGCTTCTTGTATGGCAGAGATGTGGAAAGAATATCATCTTAACGAAGATCTTATCCGATTTTTAACGCTCCGTGCGGAGAGTGTTCCGGAGAAGTTAGAATATAAACAATTGATGCAGGAGTAGGTGAGGATATGACAATTATTCAGAAAAAAGCACCACCTGAAATGATGGGTGGATTTTCTAAAAAAAGAAAGCAGTGCCCTTTTACTGCAGCAGGCATTAAATATATCGATTATAAAGATATCAATACCCTGTTCCAATTTATTACAGAGAAAGGAAAAATTATTCCTCGTCGTATTACTGGCGTTTCTTTTCATCACCAAAAAATGCTAGCGACAGCTATTAAAAGAGCTCGCCATATGGCGCTCTTACCTTTTGTCGCTGAAGATTAATCAACGGAGAAATCAATTATGGGAAATCAATTATTGCTTATTGAAGACGTTGACGATCTTGGCCGCAGTGGCGATGTTGTCACAGTAAAGCCCGGGTATGCACGTAACTTTTTGCTTCCACAGAAAAAAGCTGTTGTTGCAGACAGATACACATTGCGTCTCCAAGCTCGCCTTAAAGAAGAAAGAGCGAAGCTTGCAGAAATTGATAAGAAAGATGCGGAGATACTTGCAGATAAAGTGAACGAAAAAGTCCTTGAGATTACCGTAAAGGTAGATCCTGAAGGTCATATGTATGGTTCTGTAAGTGCAATTGATATTGTGCGCTTATTCGAAGAAAGCGAAGGCATTGCTCTTGAAAAACGTAACGTTCTCATTGCACAACCTATTAAAGCTCTCGGTGATCACGTGATCCAGCTGAAATTGAAAGAAGGTGTGCCAGCGAAGTTTACTCTTAGAGTAAACAGTGATATTCCATTGCCAAAGCGTTCTGAACCGGCTGTGAAAGCGGAACCCGTGCAAGAAGAGTATACTGACGACAACGAATAGAAAAGATGGATTACAAAGGGCACCTCGCCCTTTGTGGTTTTTCTTTTTTTTGTCTTATATTACACACTTATACCGAATGGAGTTTCGAAGATGTCTGATCAACCACTAATTGTCGTTACAGGTGCAGCAGGTTTTATTGGCTCCGGATTAGTGCGTTATCTGAACGATCGTGGAAACCATCATCTGGTACTTGTAGATAACATTTACAAGACGGATAAATGGAAAAATCTTTTAGGAAAAAAATACGTCGATTTTCTCTCTGTTGAAGGTCTTTTTCCTTGGCTAGAAGGAAGAGAAAAGGAAATAGCGGCGTTTATTCATCTGGGCGGCTGTTCCGATACTCTTGAGGCAGATGGCGACTACCTGATGGAAAACAATTTTCGCTATACCCGCAGACTTGCGGAATATGCTCTAAAACATAATCAACGCTTTATTTACGCATCATCAGCTGCAACTTATGGAGACGGGTCTTTAGGATTTTCTGATAATCATGATCTTTTAGACGACCTGCGCCCTTTAAATGCTTATGGATTTTCCAAACATATTTTCGATGTTTGGGCAAAACGGGAGGGCGTTCTAGATAAGCTCGTCGGTCTTAAGTATTTCAATATTTTTGGTCCTAATGAGCAACATAAAGGAAGAATGGCATCAATGGTTTATAAGATGCTCCCAAGCGTCCTTAATGAAGGTGTTGTGCGTCTTTTTAAATCTACAGAGCCAGAAAAATTTGCAGATGGCGGTCAGTGCCGAGATTTTCTTTATGTAAAAGATGCTGTTAAAATGACGTGTAATTTCCTTGAAAATGGTATAGGTGGAATTTTTAACATTGGGCAAGGCCAAGCAACAACATGGAACACCCTTGCAACAGCGTTATTTAAAGCAGCTGATAAGCCGGTGTGTATTGAATATATCGAGATGTCGACAGATCTTGCTAAGCAATATCAAAATTATACATGCGCTGATATGCAAAAATATTGCGTCATGCATGGTATTTCTTCCTCCAAAATTCCCTTTGAATATACAGTGGAATCTGCTGTAATTGATAATGTTCGCAGTTATCTTTTAAAGGATGAAAGATGGTAAAACAGAAGCTGGTAAAACTGATTGGGATGCTAAGTCACTTTAGCCCCGTACGAGTTCTTGTGGTAGGCGATTTTATGGTCGACACTTATACGACGGGTAAAGTTAAGCGAATTTCTCCAGAGGCCCCTGTTTCAGTTCTTCATGTGCAAAAAGAAGAAAGCAGGCCTGGCGGCGCTGGAAATGTCGTTCTGAATTTAATTTCTCTTGGTGCAAAAGTAACAGCTGTTGGACGCGTTGGGCATGATATAGCAGGTGAGCAACTCCGTTTTTCTCTTGAGAGTGAAGGTGTTGACGCAGAATGTATCGTAACGCAGCGAGGATTTAAAACTCCTGTAAAAAACCGGCTCATCGCTGATGCTCAGCAAGTGCTTCGTGTTGATTTTGAAACGATAACGCCACTTCCTATAGAGCTTGAGCAAGTGGTGATCGAAAAATTACCCTCTCTTCTTGATAGCGTACAAATTGTTGCTATTTCTGATTATAGCAAAGGATTTTTGACCCGCGATCTTCTTCGTGCTGTTATCGATCTTGCTAATGAAAGGGGAGTCCCTGTTATCGTCGACCCTAAAGGAGATGATTTTTCACGTTATCAAAATGCAACCATCCTTAAACCTAATCTTTTGGAAGCGTATACGGCAGCAAAACTCCCTTTAGAAGCTTCTTTGGAAGAAGTTTCACAAACACTTCTTCAAGAATGCAATGTGAATAAGGTTCTTGTGACACGTTCAGAAGCTGGCATGTCTCTTTTTACACGGGAGCAGCAGCGTTTTGATTTTCCTGTGCGCTCAAAAGAAGTGAAAGATGTCACAGGAGCTGGAGATACCGTTCTTGCGATGATTAGTGTAGCACTTGGCAGCGGTCTTGATATTAAGTATGCAGCACAGCTTGCAAATATCGCAGCAGGAATGGCGATTGAACGTTTAGGTTGTGCATCGATCAATCTTTCTGATTTTGCAGCACGCCTTCTTGAATTCGATGTCGACAATAAAATATTTGATGAAGAGCACCTTTTTGCAATGCAGCAAGCTTTACGCGGCAAAAGATATGCAGTTCTAGGTCTTGATAGTGCTCAAGGTATGACAACAGCTCTTTTTCGCAGCATCCGTAAGGTTGCATGTCGGAGTGAAGGTAAAAAGCTTATCGTTTACGTAAGAGATAACGATCCTGATGCTGAATTCGTTTCGCTACTTTCTTCTCTTGCAGAAGTGGATTTCATCGTTCTTAAATGCGAGAGCTTAAAAAACCTCTGCGCAATCATTCATCCTCACGAAGTTTTTGTGATAGAAGGAAGCGATCTCATCTCTCTTGACCATGCTACAGCGCTTCTTTCCCGGTTACAAAGCATTCAAGTCGAAGCTGCAGCTCCTTGCGATACCCCCGCACCTGTATAGGTCCAAGTCAGAGACTATGCATCAATTCTTCAATCTAATTATATACAACTTGTTGATAATCAATGTTTTTTAACTTTTACCTTGCAAAATTGCAATAGCATCTCTAATATGCAAGGTGTATGCGATATTTACCCAGACACCTCGAAAAGCAGATCCTTGAATCCTCTAAATACTTTAAAGCTATTTTATTGCTTGGCGCTCGCCAAGCAGGAAAAAGCACTCTTTTGTCTCATCTGTTTCCTGAGGTAAAGGCAATTGTTTTTGAGCCCATTCAAGACCTTTATAAAGCACGTCAAGATCCGGAACTGTTTCTCGATTCTTTCCCTGCACCTCTCATCCTAGACGAAGTACAGTATGTCCCAGAGTTGCTTTCGACACTCAAACGTAAAATGGATCGAAGTGATGCCAAAGGACAATATTTCCTGACAGGATCCCAAAATTTCAGCATGTTGAAGTCTATTGCGGAAAGCATGGCGGGCAGGGTCGCGATTTTCCATGTCGATAATTTCACTCCGCAAGAGCTTTTAGGGCTGGGGGCAGAAGAGGGGTGGCTGCCGCGCTATCTCGATGATCCGCAAAATTTCTATAAAGGAAGGCAATCATTTTCTTCCTCTTTACTTCCTTTAGTAGAATTTCTCTTTCGGGGCACTTTTCCAGCGACGTCAGAACTACCAACTTCGCAAATCCCACTTTACTTCCGTTCCTACTTGCAAACATATGTCGACCGCGACGTTCGTCTTCAAGAAGATATCCGACAACTCGCTGAATTTGATCGATTTTTAGGGATTTGCTCTTCCTTGACCGCTCAGGAGATCAACGCCTCTCACTTAGGAAGGGAAATCGGTGTTTCTCCCCATACGGCGCGTAGGTGGCTTGATCTTCTCACTTTCACTTACCAATGGCATGAACTTCTCCCTTATCATGGAAATACGATCAAGCGGATTAGTGGTAAGAAAAAGGGATATTTTAAAGATACGGGTTTTGCCTGTTATCTTCAAAAAATCGAATCTCCTGAAAGTTTAGCTATCAGTCCTAAGCTCGGCTCTATCTTTGAAACATGGGTTGTCAATTACATCCACCAGCAATTTGCCATGCTCACAGTTCCTCCTAATACCTATCATTGGAGAAGCGCGGGAGGTGCAGAAGTAGATCTTATTTTGGAAAGAAACGGAAAGTTCTATCCAATCGAAATGAAATGTAAGACGAATCTCACCAAGGCAGACCTCTCAGGATTAAAAGCATTCCGATCAAGCTACCTAAAGATGAATATTATGCCGGGGCTCGTCATCTATGCGGGATCTGAAAGCTATAAACTGGATGAAGATACACTCGCTCTGCCCTGGAACCTTCTTTAATTAAATGATACTTAAGAGTTTATCTCGAAAGAAAGAAAATAAATATTTTCTTAATTTTGGCGTAACCGGTTTGTTTTTAGCGTATTACAATTTAATATAAATAAAGTGTAAACTTTTTTGTAATTAAATTATTGTAGCAAATCTAATTTATTAATATAATCTGGTTTTTGATTTATTAAAAATAAGGTTTATTACTATGTCTATATTAATATCTAAGGAAACTAATGTTATTTTACAATCAGCGTATGTAGAAGGAATCAACGCTGCATGGAAAGTCGCTAAGCCATCAACGCTTCTTGAGGTTGCAACAACTATTATTAATGGAGTCCTTGGGACTTCTTTTGGTTTAATGTATGCGAACTCGGTAAACAATAATTATGACAAATTAGCGGGCGCCCAGATTATTGACTATCCGATAGAGAAAAAAACAGAGGCTTTTAAGTCTGTAATGGAATTTGCTTCGAAAGAAGTGAAAGCATTTACTCAAAACAATATCAATAAAATTGAAAATCTTTCTCAAAAATTAACCGATTTGAAGAATGCGGTTGAAAAAATGGAGTGGAACGCTCCTATATTCGAGATAGTCAATCATGGTTTTGAAGGAATTGAGCAAAAGGTTCCGTTTGAGTACCCATTCGTTGCTTTTTATGGACTTCGAAAAGGAATTTTCTCAGAAAATGAGGCTTTTTTGATTCTTACCTATAATGCCCTATGTGAGGATTTTTCTAAGGAACAAATCCAATTTCATGATTTAGATGATGCCGATGGTAAGATTTTGGATACGTTATACAAATCTTTGTGCGTGGATTTCAATAGCTTTGCTGTGTCCAAGCAATTACCATTTTCAATTAAAGAATTCTGGGACTTTATACAACTCATAAAAATAAAGAAAAAATAAGAGATGTGGAAAAAGGAATGATTGACGAGAGTTTGTTTAGTTCAAGCGATAGCGAATAACTTAAGTTTTTACCTATAAGTTTTTCAACGCAAAGGCGCCAAGGCACAAAGGAAGAGTTGTTTTTTTTCTTCCTTTGCGCCTTGGCGCCTTAGCTCCTTTGCGTTGAAAAACTTATGGGTAAAAGTATGTTTGCCCCTTTGCTTTCAAGTCCAGGTGAGATTAGAAGAGGATTGGTATTCGTTCACTCTTGTCTCGAAGAAGTTTTTCTCTTTGCCAAGGTCGATGGTTTCACTCATCCACGGGAAAGGATTGCGGGAGCGATAGATCGCTTTGAGTCCGATTCTTTCTAATCTGCGGTCTGCAATGTGTTGGACGTACTCGCGGAACATAGGAGCTGTAAGTCCTAGTATGCCTCTTGGAAGACAGTCTTGTGCGTAGAGCACTTCTAACTCAACGGCTTGTTTAACGAGGCCTATAATGTGGTCTTGGAACTCTATAGTCCAAAGCTCAGGGTTTTCTTGCTTAATCCCATTGATGAGATCGATACCAAAGTTCAAATGTACAGTTTCATCGCGAAGAATGTATTGGAATTGCTCTCCAATTCCTGTCATTTTGTTTTGTCTATGGAAAGAGAGGATCATGACAAAGCCGCTATAGAAGAAAATTCCTTCCATGATGATGTAGTATCCGATCAAGTTTTTTAGAAATGTTTGAGCCCCCTCTTTTGTAGATGTCGTGAAATTTTCTTTCATCATTTCAGCTGTCAGTTGCATTTCAAAAGCATCTTTAGCATGGATTGAATTCACCTCATTGTACATGTTAAAGATTTCACCTTGATCTAAAGAAAGGGATTCGACGATGTAGTGAAATGTATGCGTATGGATCGCTTCTTCGAATGACTGGCGCAAAAGATACTGGCGCACTTCTGGGTTTGTCACATGTTTAAAAATCGCAAGTACGATGTTGTTGCCAACAAGGCTTTCTGCCGTGCTGAAAAACCCTAGGTTGCGCATGATCACACGCCTTTCATCAGAGGATAGAGCCTCTGATTTCCAAAGCTCGATATCTTTACTCATAGGAACTTCAGTTGGCATCCAGTGGTTGGCGCAGCCGTTTAAGTAATGTTCCCATGCCCATTTATACTTAAGGGGCATGAGCTGATTGACGTCTACTTGGTTGCAGTTAATTAAGCGTTTATCTCCGACATTAACGCGTTTATCAGAGCCTGTTTCTTTGGTAAGTTCTTCTTCCTCAAAACTAATCATGGATAGATCCTCTTATCTTAAATTATTGACAGCTCTCACAGCCTTCATCAAGGCTGCAGGCTTTAGGTATCATCTCTTCATTCCGCTCTACTTGAATATTTCCGGAAGCAGATGTATTTTTCATCCAACGGGGTTGAAGACCTCGTTTGTTAATGTCTGTTGTTGATTTCTCAATTTGCGTTGCAGCAAGCGTTCTGAGATAATAGGTGGTCTTAAGACCTTTTGTCCAAGCTAGCATGTACATTTGATGGAGTTTTTTTCCGCTTGGCTCAGAAAGGTAGAGATTGAGGGATTGTCCCATATCGATCCATTTCTGACGTCTTGAAGCGCACTCGATGATCCAATCGAATTCGATCTCAAAAGCTGTGAGGAACATTTGCTTGATCTCTTGAGGAATCCGTTCGATCTCTGTAATTGTTCCATCAAAATATTTAAGATCATCGAGCATTTCATGATCCCAGAGTCCAAGTTCTTTTAGAGTGTTGACAAGATAGATGTTAGGGACTGTGAATTCGCCGGATAGATTGGATTTTACAAAAAGATGTTTATACATCGGTTCGATTGACTGTGTAACACCTGTAATATTGGAAATTGTCGCAGTTGGAGCAATTGCCATGGTATTGCTGTTGCGCATACCGTGTTTTTTTATAGACTCGCGAACAATAGACCAATCTTTCGTCGTGCTGCGGTCCATATCTAAAGGCATTCCACGCTCTTTTTCTAAAAGGGCGATCGTGTCTATGGGGAGTAGGCCACGATCCCATTTAGAGCCTTTATAGCTGGCGTAGGTGCCACGCTCTTTTGCTAGTTCGCTTGATGCCAAAATTGCGTAATAAGAGACAAGCTCATAGCTGTAGTCTGCAAAAGTAACAGCTTCATGGCTAGCATAGCTGATTTTTTGCATGTAGAGGGCGTCTTGAAAGCCCATCATGCCAAGGCCCACAGATCTATGGCGGGTGTTGGCAACCTGTGCTTCGTCTGTTGGGTAGAAATTAATATCGATTACGTTATCGAGCATACGGATTGCAGAGCGTATGGTCGAAGCTAGCAGTTTTTCATTAATGCCATTTTCTGACATATGTTCAGCAAGGTTGATCGAACCTAAGTTACAAACGGCTGTTTCTTCTTTAGAAGTATTTAATAAGATTTCGGTGCAGAGGTTGGAGCTGTGAACCACCCCTGCGTGGTCTTGTGGGGATCTAATATTCGAAGGGTCTTTGAATGTGATCCATGGATGACCTGTTTCAAAGAGCATACTTAACATTTTGCGCCAGAGCTGCATCGCTTCGATTTTTTTGAAAAGCTTAATTTCACCACTTTCTGTCATCGTTTCATAGATGATGTATTGCTTTTCAAAAGCTTCTCCGTATAAATCATGCAGATCAGGGACGTCATTGGGGCTGAAAAGGGTCCACATTTCATTTGCAGCAACGCGTTTCATGAAGAGATCAGGAATCCAGTTGGCTGTATTCATGTCGTGCGTACGGCGCCTTTCATCACCTGTATTTTTTCTAAGCTCAAGGAAATCTTCGATGTCAAGATGCCATGTCTCTAGATAAGAGCAAAGAGCCCCCTTACGTTTTCCTCCTTGGTTCACAGCTACGGCTGTGTCATTAGCAACTTTTAGGAAAGGGATAACGCCTTGGCTGCGCCCATTTGTTCCTTTAATAACAGCTCCTGTTGCGCGGACATTTGTCCAGTCATTGCCAAGACCTCCTGCCCATTTTGAGAGCTGCGCATCGTCAGAAATCACTTTAAAAATATGACCGAGATCATCCATCACGGTTGATAAGTAGCAGGAGCTTAACTGAGAATGCATAGTTCCTGAGTTGAAAAGCGTCGGTGTTCCGGGGCAATAAAGAAACTGAGAAAGAAGGTTATAAAATTCGATTGCGCGTTCATTTCTGTTCGTTTTTTCTGCAAGAGCAAGGCCCATAGAAACACGCATCCAGAAAATTTGAGGTGTTTCTAATTTGTATTGCAAATCGTGGATAAAATAACGATCGTATAGCGTTTGGAGGCCAAGATAGGAGAATTTATCATCTCTTTCGATCTGCATCGCATCTGCTAACCTATCGAGGTCAAAGTTAAGAAGATCGGCGGAGAGTCTTTTAAGAGAGATCGCGTGTGAGATGTATTTTTTAAAGTACTGCGCATGTGTTGTTTTAAGGGAAGGGGCGGACGAAGAGATATGCATTGTTTCGCGGTAAAGGACATCAAGAAGAAGGCGTGCTGCAACAGTTGAGTAGGCGGGCTCTAATTCAATTTTAGTACGCGCAGCAAACATGCACGCGAGATCAATCTCCGACTCTTTGATTCCTTCGTAGAAATTGCTAATTGTAGCTTCTAAAAGCTCTTCAGGATTTGTTTCTTTAAGACCTCTACAAGCAAATGCGATGCGACTGCGAATCTGTTGTTCACTAATTGTAACTGAAGTTTGTTCGTCTGTTGTAATGTGGAATTGCTTATCTTCAACAAACTCTTCAGCTTTTTCTTCTTCGATGGCCGCAGAGGATTGCTCCCCTAAAGAAGCTCTATGGAGGATGTATTCTTTAGCGATGTTAAAAAATCCCTCGCGCATCAGTTGCTGCTCAATCTCGTCTTGAATAAGTGAGACATTAAGCGCATGTCCTGTTTTTGCGAGAGTGACAGCACGAGCCACGACTTTTTGTGTCAGAAGGTTAACAGCTTCGATGATTGCTTGCGGAGAAGGGCCGTCGATAAGGCGAGCTCTTCTAAAAGCAGATTCGATGGTTGAAGCAATTTTCATCGGGTTAAAGCGAACAAGAGAACCGTCTTTACGGTAGATTTTTAAGTGTTGAGGAGAGTCTTCGCGCAGAGCCTTGTGTTCATCACGGTAGATAATGTAGTCGCGAGCGATGTCGTGATATCCCAGTTTCATTAAAGTCACCTCGACCATGTCTTGGATGCCCTCCACTGTGAGGCAAGCACCTTTTGCAGCAAATGCCAGGATTTGTTCTGTAACAAGATCTGTAACTTCATGGATCGATTGCTCAGTTTCTTCTGAAAACAACTCTCCTTTGGGGATTTTTTTTGTATCCCTAAAGGCCGATTCAAGAGCGCTATAGATTCTTTCTTTACGAAAAGGAACGAGAGTCCCGTTTCTTTTGACTACCGTGAATGTGTTTTTCATAGACGGTTCTTTCAAGATAGTGTCATTGATATTAGCTGAGGAGTTATTTTCACAAGGAAAGACTTGTTTTGTCATAGAGGTTGACTCCATTTACTAGATGTTGTAGGTGTTTATGTTTTATACACAATATATAGTAGGTGTTGGTGCTTTTCGTCCAGTTAAAAAATATATTTATATGAAATTTTTTAATCTGTTGATTTTTTGTGCATAAGCTTTAAGTTTTTAAGCTGTGAAAATTACTATGATCTGCTAAAGTACGGACATTATGCGACGAGTTTACCTGATCCCGAATATCATTACAGCTTTTGCTTTAGCGTGTGGCCTTTTTGTGATTTTTAAGGTCAACATGGTTGAGCCTGGTTCCAATGCTTACCAGCTTTTGCATTCATCAGCATTGCTTATTCTTGTAGCAGCTTTTGCGGATCTGATTGATGGCGCAATCGCGCGCGCTATCAGAGCAGAAAGCGAATTTGGTTTTATGTTTGATTCTTTAGCCGACGCTGTTTCTTTTGGTGTGGCGCCATCCGTTCTGCTACTTAAATCTCTTTCTTTAGAGCAGGGGACAGGGCTTTCTTTTTTTGCTATTATAGGCTCGATGCTCTTTTCGATTTGCGGCATACTTCGCCTTGTGCGTTTTAATGTGAAGACGAATGAAGTGAAAGGGGATGCAGATGCTGTAGCTGCTGCGAAAAAACACTTCACGGGATTACCGATTCCAGCAGCAGCTTTAGCTGCGGTTTCAATCACGTTATTTTTTGCTTCCCCATTTTTTGAAAAATACATACCGATGAGCCATTATCTTCAGGCTATCCTACTGATTTCTTCGATGATTCTTTTGGGATACTTGATGGTGAGTCGCTGGAAATTTCCAAGCGCAAAGATGCTGCATTTTCGTGTACCTTCTTTTCAGCTTGTGTTTTTTACTGCCATTTCCGCGATTTTTGTCCTCTATGGCATTCTCTATCACTTTTCTGTTCTTTTATTTGGCATCACATGGAGCTATGTTCTTTTAGGCCTCACTCTTGCCATCATCCGCAAGATTGCCGGCAAGAAGTCCAAAACCCTCGAAGAATTCGAACCTGATCACGAAGACGAAGACATTTGAATGATGAGAGGCTTCAGCCTTTCCGTAGCATAGACTTTAGTCTATGATCTCTTGTATGTGCGTTATTCGATCACTTCTTCGATGATAATCGTGTTTTCATGGTCATCAAGTATGTTGTTGTTTTCAATTGTCATCAGCTGTTCATGTTCATTAGATCTGTTGTTATTGGAAGCAAGTGCTGCAAATATATCGCGTCTAATGCCAGGATTGTTGATTTGTAGTGCAAGAGAAGCAATTTTTTTAACTTCATCAGACGACCACTGTATATTTGCAGATAAGTCTAGTAAAATTTTAGCTTTGTCATTTTCATTGTCAATTGTTTCTAAAAGTTGGAAAATTTGATTTTTTTCTTCTTTTGAAGGATTGGAGGCATAAAAATTGATAAGAATTTTTGCTCGTGAAATTGAATATTTTGCAGCTCGACTTAAAACAATTGAGAAAATTTTAGCTTTGGCTTCTTCAGAAGTTTCACGTTCGTAAAATTTTCTAAAAATGATTGATTCCTCATTTGGATAACATGTGAAAGGACCGTTTATGATAGCGTAAATTTCCTCTTTTTCATTTTCTGATAATTCTGGACGATAAAGAGCGGCAAGGAGATCAGCTGCCTTACTACGGTAATTCATCATTTCAATCATGTTTTTAGCAATATTAACAATTTTAGCTCTTTCTTCTTTTGACAAATTATGCAGTTTGCAAAGCTTTATAAGTATTGTGGTTTTTCCCCCATCATTACGCATGCTTGTCGTATTGTTAAGAATAGCATTTCTATCATCTTCTGATAGCTCAAATTCACAGAGGGTTGGAAAGATAAATGTCTGTTCATAAATGCGCATTTTTAGAGCTGCATTAAAAATTTCGCGTCTTTGTTCATCTGGTAGATTGCATTTATAGAGCGCTGCAAAAAGACGTGCTTTGTATTCAGGTTGCATAGTGCAAGCATTATTGAAAATTTCAGATTTTTGCTTGTCTGATAAACTGAACTTACAAAGTGCTGCAAAAAGTTTTACCTTTTCAAATTCATAACGCATCTCGCACGCTATATTAAAAATCTGGTCGACCTCTTCTGTTGATAGTTTTAGATCACAAAGCGCCTCAAAAGCCAACAGTCTTGGATTGCTATCTGTTTCATCTGTTTCATCTGTTTCATCTGGTTCCTCACCTTGATTCATGGTTAGACCTGGCAGTTGTTTAGCAATGTTGAATAATTCTTCTCTTTGCTTTTGTGATAAATTCAAATAACCAAGACTCATGAAAATGTATGATTTCTCATCATTGTCTTCTATGTTACGTAGGATGTTTCTTAACTCGCGATAAATTTTTATTGTCATTTTTTCAGACAGTGGTAAATAACAACAATTTTTAAGAATATCTAACTTTACATATTCATTGTTTTCCATGAGAATGACTTCTGAGCAAACCATTTCCATGATTTCATCAGATAAAGTTTTCAGTATTTCAAAAATCTGCTGTCTTGTATTTTCATGGTTGATAAGACTAATAGAATGGATGATTTTTTTAACGTCAGAGAGCGAAAATGATCCGCGTGCTTTCAGTGAAATGATCATAAGACATAAAAGTTCCTTTTGTATTTTGTTATTTACAATAGGCAAAATGTCGCATGCGGCGTTAACGTCTCCATCTAAAGTTAAGAGCAAACGCTCTTTATAAATAATGTCTGCTAACGATCGATGTAATTCTGGATTGAAGCATTTATTTAAACGAAGATTGAGAAGGGCGTATTTTTCAATCACTTGATGAAGTGCATGATAACTAGAAAGCGGGCGTGGGCATTTAGTGTGTATTTCCTTTGTCATTTTAGGAGAGTATTTGATCATGTAAAAAATTACCTTACTGACGCTTAAAAATTGAAATAGTTCTAGTTGTTTTGCTTCTAGGTCGTCTAAAGAGGTTATATGGTTCTCATCATCAAAGAAATGATCGATAAA
>JAZKBL010000024.1:0-9946 GCA_040388665.1 Chlamydiota bacterium | reverse complement strand
ATCCGAACCGAAAAATGGGCGCACCAACGACAGGGCCATGGCTGCCATCAAACCGACAAATGCACCCATCACGGCGCCGATAACCGCAGACACAAGGCGCTCCTGCAGGTCCACGCGGGCAATCAAAAAAGAAATGATCGATAAAATTTTATAGAGCGTACTGATCTCTACGGTAATCCATAATAAAGTTAAGGACACCTCGGGGTAATCGATGGAACTTGTTTAAAGCATCTCCCATTTTTTCATAATGTTCAAAAGAAGCTTTGCTTTTTTCTTTTATGAAATTTTTAAATACTTTTAACTCAGTCTTTGCGCCTGCACGTACAGCATCTATTATAACAGTATTAAATCGTTTGCATGTTTGACTCAAACATCTTTGTGATTGTGGATCTAAGAAACCAACGATATTTGATATAACTTCATTAGGTAAATTTTTAAATTGTATATTATTTGACATAAAAACATCCTTTATTATTTGTTTTTCATATCATTATAGCTTTTTCGTGTTAAAAGTAAATTAAGATTTTTGTTTATTTTTTTAAATAACTGGTTATAAGGCTCTTATGAAAGATGAAGATTACGGGCTAAAGCCCATCTGCAAATCGTGGCGTAGGCGCCTGCGTGTGATCGATTAGGTCCAGGAGCGGAAGGTGAGGGCTTCCATGATGTGCTCTGAGGCGATGGAGTCCGCATCTTCGAGGTCGGCGATGGTGCGGGCAACTTTGAGGATGCGGTGGTAGCCGCGAGCTGAGATGTTCATGGTGTCTGTTGCATTGCGAAGGATGGATTGGGAAGAGGCGTCAAGAGAGCAGTGGAGGGAGAGCTCGCGCGGTGACATGAGGGCATTGGTTTTAAGGGGGCCGAGGCGTTGTTGTTGTTTGGCTCTGGCGTTGATGACGCGGGCTCTAATGCTTGCGGAGGATTCATTTTTGGGAAGGTGAGAGAGATCGGAGAAGGGAAGGGCTGGGACTTCGACGTGCATGTCGATTCTATCGAGAAGCGGTCCAGAAATTTTGCTTCTATAGCGTTGAACTTGAAGAGGTGTATCGCTGCACCGTTTTTGGGGATGGCCCATGAAGCCACAGGGACAGGGGTTCATTGCCGCAATGAAAATGCAAGTTGTTGGAAATGTGACGTGTCCTTGGGCTCTTGCGATGCTGACAGATCCGTTTTCAAGGGGTTGTCTTAGTGTTTCAAGAATGGAACGGGAGAATTCAGGGAGCTCATCGAGAAAGAGTATGCCATGGTGAGCGAGGGAGATTTCCCCGGGGCGGGGGAAAGAGCCGCCTCCAATAAGTCCGCTTGCGCTGATGGTGTGGTGGGGGTTTCTAAAGGGGCGTCTTTGGATGAGGCTTGTTTTTTCAGGGACTCTTCCCGCAATGGAATAGATTTTGGTCACTTCTAGAGCTTCTTCTAAGGAAAGTGGCGGCAGTATACTGCAAAGTGCTTTTGCAATGAGTGTTTTTCCGGAACCTGGAGGACCAAAAAAGAGAAGATTGTGTCCGCCTGCAGCTGAAATTTCTGCTGCGCGTTTTGCAGAGGATTGTCCTTTAATGTCCTCCATATCGGGAAGTGTTGCAGAGCATTCTGTTAAGGGAAGTAGCTTTGTAGGAGAATGAGAGTTTGGGTTTTGTAGAAATGCGCAGGCTTCTTTTAGTGAAGAGATGCCGATCACATCGATGCCAGGAACGACCGCTGCTTCTTGTGCATTGGCAAGAGGGAGAATGATTCCTTTTCGTTTGAGTTTGCGTGCAAGAAGTGCCGCGGGGAGAGCGCCGCGCATGGGTCTTGTATCGCCGCTTAAGCTCAGTTCTCCTCCTAATAAATATTGTTCGAGCGGTTCTTTGGGGATGGATCCTTGTGCAGCAAGGAGTCCAAGAGCGATGGGCAGATCATAAAGCGGGCCTTCTTTTCTAATATCGCCCGGTGCAAGATTAACCGTGGCATGAAGCGCGTCGATTGTGTAGCCAGAATTTTTAAGAGCTGCTGTAACTCGATCTTTTGACTCTTTTACGGCAGCATCGGGAAGTCCCACAACGACAAGGGTGAGCCGTTCTGTATTTTTAACGTCAACCTCCACTTCAATGAGAGCTGCGTCAATTCCAATAAATGTAAAAGATAAGCTTCGAGCAAACTTCATGCGCGGATTTTAAATGAATACTTTACTTTGTGGCAAGATGAGTTTTTAAGTTTGCAATCCAGTCATCGGATACACCTGCGCTTTTTCTATGTTCTTCGATTAAAACAAGGCCGCTAGCTCTTTTGGGGGAGATAACTTCGGGAAGGTTTTCTTTCCATGCGTCCCACTCAGAGGTTTCTTTTGTTTTAAGCTTGCGTAGCCATTGCCACCCAAATGAGACGTGGCTGATTTCATCTTCTAAGATTATTTGCATGAGTTTTGCTGATTCTTCATCTCCATGTTTTAGAAATTCTTTTCCGTAAAAAGGTGCAAAATCCAGGTTGGCCATTTCAAAGGTTAAACTCATAAGGCTTAAATAACGGAGAGGCGATGTGATGAAAGGGGTGTAGGCCCAGAAGTAACGGTAAAGAGGTAAATCTCCAAACTTGACCCCCATTTTTTCTAGCCGGTTCATATAAAGCCGAACATGCCCTTGCTCCTCTTTAAGAGTATTTGCAACGCCTTTTCGAAAATGTTTGGGTGCGTCAGGAAAGGCAAGCAGTGCATGAGCCATCATTTCAACAGCTAGAAGCTCATGTCCTGCAAATCTATGTAGACAAATTGCTCGTTTATCGGTATGGGCAAACTCAGAAAATGAAGGCAGTTTGTTTTTGCTCTTATGGCGTTTAAATTCCATCCCAATAGGCCTTGTAGGCTCTTTCCAAAAAATAGCAGAACCTGGATGAGTGTCTGTTAAAATGTCTGGCGTAAGAAGTTTTTCTTCAAGGGTATCCGCGCTAAGAATGCGGGTTGCCCATTCTTTTAATTCCATAAATTAAAAAAGAGGCTTGGAAAAAAAGTTTTCCAAGCCTTAGATGTAAGAGGATTATTCAATAGATAGAACGTAATAAGCAGGGAAGGCAAAATTATTATTCGGCCTCGGCACTGCTAAAACTGTGACTTTTTTCCCAACTAAATTTTGCAGGTTCACTTGTGAACTGTATACGTAAGCAACGGGTAAATCTCTATCTTTTAAAAGGAAGTCTCCGGGTTTGTTTTTTACAGGCGCTGTATAAGCTTCTAAGATTCCTGTTATAGCCATGGAGCAGAGAGTTTGTTCTTCGTAGTATTCTTCCATTGTTTTTTCGTCATTGAACTGTGCCCATGAAAGAAAAAGTGCTTCTTCAATAGGATCCCAGAGTTTCATTTTATCTGTAATAGAATCTGTATTTGCAAGGACAGGTTCTGAAGCTTGTTCTCTGTCATCATCATGTTCAGAAGAATCTTGCGCAAGTGTTGCGCGTTCTTCAAGATAAGAGAGTCTTTTTTGTAGGTAAGTTTCTTGGACGTTAGCTAGGGCTTCTTTTGCTTTCTGTACATGTTCATTGAATTCTACGTAGTCTTTAATGACAGTGTTGTAGTTACGTGTAATTCTATTGATATCGATTTCTTCAAAGGGCTTGCGTAGTTCAGCTTTGCTAAGGAGTGCCGCAGCTTCGATCAACTGCTCGACAGTTTGACGTCTTTTGTCCATTTGATTTTTCACTTCAAGCCCGCCGATATTATCAACAAACTCTTTAGCAATAAAAAATTGAACATTTGAAGGGGGGGCGATCTCGTACCATTTATTGTTGAGTGGGCTGATCGTACCGTCAATTTTATCGCCGGCATTAAGGTGGCCAATAATAGGCGCTTCTAAATTAGGCTCTAAGCGGACATTAACGCGGTTTCCTTCAACGACATTATCAAGAATAAAGCTGCGGAAAACATAAGCTTTAACGCCAGAAGGTGGTTCAACTGCGTAAAACTCTCCCTTTTCTGCAATGACAGATACAAGTTCGTTTCTATCGAGTTCGCGAATAATTTGGCTTTCAAGATCTGCGTGCACACGCATTCTTACTTTTTTACCTTTGATTTTGCCGGTAAAAGGTCGGAAAGCTGCGGGCGCTTTATAGCTTGTAGGCAATGTGGTAGGAACAACAGGCTCTTGCACGGGCATGTAAGTCCTAGATTGGAATGCCTCATTTGCAGAAACAATGTTGAGTGATAGCAACGAAATAGTTGCACACACATATGATAAAAACCTAGACATGGTTTAAAGTCCTCCTAATCACCAAAGGTTGAAAGATAATTGTCATTCTAGAGGATTTGCATTTTTTCGCACACGGTTTTTTACATGTGATGATTTTTTTTAAATAAAAAGATTAACTGCTAAGAACGGCGCGGATGTGTTCGCAGTTTTTTTCGCCACAAGTACAGCCGATCGGCTCGCCTAAAAAGACGCTGTAATATTCTTTGGTGTCAATCGGGTTGCTGACAAGATAGAGTCTGTCGGCTGTTTGCTCAATATCCCATGTACGGAACTTGAGGTCTTCTTCTGTGATTTCTTCTTCTTCAATGAGAGTGTTTTTTGCTTCTTGGATGGTGATATTTTCTCCATGCATGGCTCTTGCAATTTGGCAAAAATAGCAATTGCAATGAGGTTCAGCCTTTGGCATGTTAGCTGCGTCTTGGAGTCCAATTGCTTTGGAAAGAGAGGTGATTTTATCCATTAGCTCTTTGGGGAGATCTGGAGAATCTGCTTGTTCCTGGTTGTGTTGCATAAAAACACCGAGATTGTCTACGTTGGCAATCCCTGGAAAAAAGGGGATGTTTAAACTAATCGGGTTTTCTGTTGTTGCTACTGGATTTTGATTTGATGGTTCTGCAGGAGATGGAACATTTCTGTGGATATGCGGGGTATGTTCTTGTTCAAGGATCTGCGCATGGATTGTGAAAATTGCTTGGACGACCTGTGGGTCGAGGTTAGGAATTTCGATTTTAGAGCCGTTATTAAGACTTACAATGAGGACGGGTGCGGCAGAATGTCTTTCCATATGGATCGCTGTTATCGCTTTCCATGAGGTTGAAATGAAGGGGGGCATATGGAAGATGTGGCGGTTGATTTTCATAGATACTCCACGGTTTTCTTTATTCCTAATTATAATGGATTTATCAAATTTTTGTCAATCTAGATTTAGCACTCGATTCGATAGAGTGCTGAAAAATAATACATCTGCTTAATTTTTAGATTGTTGCAGAAATTGGTTGAGGATCGTGACAACCTTAGGCTATGCTGCAATTTTTATCTTTACTCGGGGGGTTGATCTTGGCGCGAAAAACTTTTGTAATCGATACGAATGTGTTGTTGCACGATCCTGATGCTATTGGGAAATTTCATGAGAATGATGTTGTCATCCCTTTAATTGTTTTAGAAGAATTGGATGGTATGAAACGTCTTTCTGATGAATTAGGAAAGAATGCTCGGCATACGGTTCGGTATATCGATGGTCTCAAGCAAAAAAATGCGGGTGAACTCCATAGTGGAGTTAAGATTGAAAATGGGATCGTAATACGGATCCAAATCGACACGCGCATGGCGGAAAGAAAACCATTTCCTCTGCCGCTCGACAGAAATACGAATAAAATTCTTCATGCAGCTTATGCGCTCCGTGAAATGGGTGAGAAGGTTGTTCTTGTTTCTAAAGACTTTGTTACGAGAGTTAAAGCAGAGGCAATAGGTCTTGAAGCTGAAGACTATGAAAATCTTAAAATCTCTTATGAGGACATTTACAAGGGATACCGCAAACTTGAGGTTCCTAAACGTGATATTGACACCTTCATTAAAGATGGTCTTTTGACTTTAGATGTCAAGGATCTTGCGCCTAACGAATACTGTCTTTTAAGTTCACCTGAGAACTCTTCAGCAGTTGCTAAGTATAACTATCGAACAGGGAATCTTGAACCTCTTCTTAAATTACCTAAAGATATTTGGGGAATTAATCCATTAAATATTGAACAAAAGTGCGCGCTTGATTTGCTTCTTAGAGACGACATTAAACTTGTTTCTCTTGTGGGTCAAGCCGGAACGGGAAAAACGCTTTTAGCACTGGCTTCTGGCTTAAGAAAGGTTTTTGATGATGCTCTTTATACGCGTATTCTTGTAAGTCGTCCGATTGTGCCTCTTGGCAAAGACATTGGTTATCTTCCAGGATCTAAGGAGGAGAAACTTTATCACTGGATGCAGCCGATTTATGATAATCTCGAATTTCTCTGCAATTCTAGTACTGGAGGCCACAGTGGTTCTGATGCGCAAGAGTGGATTTTAGAGAGTAAGAAAATCGAGATGGAAGCTGTAACCTACATTCGAGGAAGATCTCTTCCTAAGATGTTTTTGATCATCGATGAAGCGCAAAATTTAACGCCGCATGAAATGAAGACGATCATTTCAAGAGCAGGTCAAGGAACAAAGGTTGTGCTCACCGGCGACCCCACGCAAATTGATAATCCTTACCTCGATAAAGATTCTAATGGATTGACTTTTGTGGTTGGTAAATTTAAGCAGCATTCGATTTTCGGACATATGTTCCTTGAAAAAACAGAACGCTCGGAACTTGCAGCTATTGCGGCTGAAATTTTATAAAATGTTTTTCTACGCCTTTTTGCATGGTGAGGATAAGTCCGCTTATTTCACCATGCTCTTCTAAAAAAAGAACTTCAAAACCATTTTCAATAATGAAAAAACGGTTGCTTTCTTCTGCATGCAGCTCATGGGTAGATCCAGATCCTGCTTGGATGATAAGAGAGTTTTTTTCTTTGAAGATCGTCGCCTCAGAGCTTCTATTTGGGAGCACATATTTTCCCAAGTAACGGTTAAGTGTGTTGTGAGAAAGAGCTGTTTTTGTTTTGATTTTTATTCCTTGAGAAGGCCACTCGTAGACGTCTGCAAGACTTCTAAAAATTTCTGAAATTAAAAGGTTTGCATTATCAGCATTTGTCATGATGACAGCACCTTGTTTTAGGTGAGGGAAGAGAACAAACCCACAGGTATACCCACATGTTCTGCCTCTATGATTAATTTCAAAATTCTCGTTTTCTCCATCAACAACAAGACCGAGTCCAAAAGGAAAAATTAAAGGTGTGATCATGAGATCTAAAAGCTTTTTGGGAATTAGTGAATCATTTGATTTTTTTAAAAGTGCGTTTTGCAAGTAGATGAGAAATTTTGCGAAATCGCTAGGAGTGCTCCATAGCCCAGAGGCAGCAGCTTCTGGATAATGTCTAAAGCCTCCTTCAAGAATTCTACCGGCATCAACATGTCCACATGCCCAATTTTCTAAGGGATCATGAAATGTACTGCTTTGCATATTTAATGGCTTGAACACTCGGTTTTCTACGAAGGAGGGGAATCCAAGTCCTGTTGCATCTTCGATGAGTTGCTGAACGACGACGTAACCGCCTCCTGAGTAAGAGACGCTAGATCCAGGAATTGCTCCTATATGGATTGGGGGATTTATTGCAGGTCCTTGTCCTTCTAGAATCTGTCTTAATGAGGGTAGAAGAGCTGTGTTAGGATAGCCTTCAAAAGCTAAAATATTACACCCAGAGGTGTGGCTTAACAAATGTTGAAGAGCGACCTTGTTCACTGTTGTATAGGGAGTATCGGGGATTTTCCAGGATTGTAGTTGAGTGTTGATATCCTTTGTAAGGTCAAGGAGTCCTTCATGAACAAGAATTAGAGATGCAAGCGCGCTGATCGATTTGCTAAATGATCCTGTTTGAAAGAGTGTATCGGTTGTAAGAGGGGATCCTTTCTTTGCATCCCCATAGGCCTTTGCCCATTCGATATCTCCATGATTAATGACAGCTATACTGCATCCCGGTATGCCGTAGCGTTCCATTTGCTGGAGGATATTAGCTTTTGCAATAGGCTCTCCTTCGATGCCAATTGCTGACATTAAGGAGTTTTCGACTTCTTCGATTTTACGGTTATTTGAATACATTATTTCTTGATTGTACAAAAAATACGTAGACGTTTCAAGTGGTAGTATAATATATAAAAAAGAAAAGGGAGGTAGTATGATTGAGATTCATCCACTCGTTTATCCAGTGTTTTCATTATTAGCAGGAATATTGATTTTGATATTTCCAGCAATCCTTAACTATGTTGTCGCGTTTTATTTGATCATTATGGGAATCATGGGGATCGTTAAGCTTTAATGGATCCTCAGTTTTTAATAAAAGGGTTAATCCTAGGATTTTCGATCGCTGTGCCCGTTGGTCCGATTGGCGTTTTATGCATTCGGCGAACGTTGCAGTATGGAAGATTCTCTGGTTTTTTTTCAGGGCTTGGCGCTGCAGCTGCAGATACAATTTATGGTGTCATTGCAGCGCTTGGATTGTCTTTTGTTTCTGATTTTTTGCTCGATTGTGAACTATGGCTTCGTCTTATTGGCGGAGTTATTTTGATTTTATTAGGGGTTAAGACGTTTTTTGCAAAAACCTTGCAGCAGAGTGGTAAGGTGATGCATAAGACTCTTATTAGTGATTTTATCTCCACATTTTTTCTTACGATGACAAATCCAATGACAATACTTGCTTATGTTGCCATTTTTGCAGGTTTTGGACTTACAGGAATTAAAGGACATCACTTAGATGCAACAGCGCTTATTGTTGGCGTCTTCATCGGGTCTGCATGTTGGTGGTTGATTTTAAGTCAGGGTGTTTCTTTTTTTCGAAAACGAGTCGATGCATATGTGATGCATTGGATCAATCGTATTGCAGGATTAATTATCATTTTTTTTGGCTTAACTGTTTGGGTAAGCATCCTACATTTCAAGGCAGTGTGCACGACTTGAATCTCCGCACATTTTGCGGAGATTAGCAGATTTATTCTCCGCATTCATGTATAAACTATTAAAATTAAGTGATTTGTGATGACGTTGCTTAAATTTCAAAGAATATGCTATTCTTTCAGTTCTTTCTATAAGGGGCCCTATGAAAAAACTGGTTTTTGCAACAATTTTTTTTAATTACTCTTTGTTTGCGGCAAATCCTTTGCCACCACATCCTTCTCAGGCTGAATTTAAGCGGGAACTTGGTATCAAGGTCATTGATTCGAAGAAAGACAAACTTCAGGGAAAAACCTGTAAAATTTATCTTGTCCAACACGGCAGTACCGAATGGTCGGAGATGAAACGCCTTCAAGGTTCATCGCATGTTCCTTTGAGTGAAAAAGGTAAAGATGAAGTGCAAAAACTTGCAGAAAAGGTAAGTGCGCTTGGTATTACAGCGATCTATTCTTCACCACTTCAAAGCTCGATAGAGACTGCAGAAATTTTAAAGAGTAAAATACCTTTGCCTGTTGTTGCTGTTGATGATCTTAGAGGAGAGCATCATGGAGCATTTGAAGGGCTTTCCAAAGAACAATACCTAAAAAAGGCACGCTTTCAGTTGCATTATTTTCTTCCGGCAGAAGAGGAGATTTTTTTCTCTTGTGGCAAAGGGGGCGAGAGTGTGGCGGATGTGGGACGAAGGGCTGTTCCTGCCATTAAAAAAATCGCATCTGAACATTTAGGCGAGTCTGTTGTCATTGTCGTTCACAGCAGTGTTTCTAAACTGCTTAATTTTTTTGCAGGAAAGTACAAGCCTGAAGAGACAATCGGTCTTGCCCATGGCGAGATGATGCAGATCGAAGCAGATGCTACAACCGTGTATGTGGCTAAAGCGAAACTTTAAATGTTTCTTTAATTATTTCCGCATTGTTCACAAGTTTGACAAGCTGGTCATGAAGTGTGTCAAACGGTGTATGGAATGTCGGAACTCCGGAATCGTAAAGACGTTTTAATCGAGGAGCTAGATCTCCTTCCTTAATTTCTTGGAAGGAGATTGTATCAGTCCTTCCTTCTTCTCCATCTTTGAAATGCATGTTTTTAAAGGTCAGTTTTTCTTGTAATAGACCTCTTCTAAAACCCTCGTGAGTTCATAAAATTGAGATTATAGAGCCAA
>JAZKBL010000023.1:0-2144 GCA_040388665.1 Chlamydiota bacterium | reverse complement strand
GTTTTGGCTCTTCTTTGGGACTGTTGGCCAGAGTTCGAGCTTCATTCGATCCTCGTGGGGAAAATCTATTTTTTCGCTACGCACTGATATCAATCTTATTTGTGGGATCTTGTTACTATCTCGCCCGGTTTATATATGACTCTGCAAAAGCTGGAACCAGGATGGTGGATATTCTCGATAAGCTAGATCTAGTTCACACGCCTTTGCTCGAGACGTCAGATCAAATCAGGCCTTTAAGGAGACAGCTTTTAGCGATTGCCTATTGTCGCGGCTGTTTTCAATTATTTCCCAATCATCGAGATGACGATCTCATTAAAGCTTGCCAAAGCATGCCGCTAGAACCTCTGCAAATCCAGGAAATCTTTAGACTCTATTCCTCTCTTCTTTCACCTCGCCAGATTGAACGCGTCATTCAACAATTTCCGAACGCTTTGACGACCCATTTCTTGCTGACCCAGAAAGAGTTGTGGTCCCTTTTAAATGCTCAGCAGATTGAAGCATTTCTTATCTCTTCTGAGCTCAAAACTTTTGAGCAGAAAGAAAGGCAAAAAATTTTGGCAGAGTTGAAAGCTCTTGCCGATTTTGTTAAAGTTCAGCCTGAAAGGTTAATAGATGCCCAGTGGCAACAAGTTTACCTTCAGTTGAGGCCGCTCTATGAACCCCTAGAGTTATTTAATTTTGACAAACTTCTGGAAGTCTTAGAAAAATTGCCTGCGAAGTCGCAAGCTCAAGAGCGCTTACAACAACTACAAGGTTTAATAATTCCCCTCAAAGAGTTGCACGCTCAATTTAAAAATTTAGAGGAAAAATTACCGCCTTTAGTGGGAGACCTTTTTGAATACGCCTACGAATCGTTAGTCACGTTGACAGAACACGACGTTAAACTGCTGCTGCAGGAATTACAGCGGAGTCCTTCAAGCCTCCCTTTCTTAAAACTTCAACAGCTTCTCGAGAAAAAAGGAGTCAAATGGAAGGGGGATCTGCTCCAACAGGGGATTCTCCAGCAAGGGAAAAATCCAGATAATTCCAAAGATGCCTTAAAAGAGCGCCTCAGAAAGTTTCTTCTGCAAAAAAGCACTTAGGCCTCAAGAAAAAAGGGCAAAACCTCGGGGGGGAGCTGAAATTCCATGTCATCATCATCAAACTTCATTGAACCTGACTTAAAAAAATTCTTTAGATCAAGTTCTGTTTGTGGGGTAAGGTAGAAAGTATTCATGCTTTGGACGCAGCCAATTGCGCTCCAGAAGAAGAATTTTAACGCATTAGGAATCTTGTGGGTAGAAATGGCCACAAAGCTATTGTTCTTGTTGAAAATGCAAGGGAACATAAAAGCACTGAAGTCTGATCTTCGAATGATTTTCTCTGTTTTAAAAATTGTACGCAGGTGTGGGGTCAGGAGAAAATTTGCGCTCTCTGGGAGAAGTTCTTTGTTTTCAATTTTCATTTTAACAAGGAATTTAATACCGAAAGATTTTACAAAAATTTCTGGGCATGTACCGTAAACTGCAAAGTAGACGTTTTGTACTCTTTGTCTAGGGGAAAACTTTGATGCCACAGACGAATCAAAAAAAGAGAGCTGATGAGGCCACATGTGCTGTGTAGTGATGGTGTGTAGCGATTTACCTACGCAGGAGAGGCGACCGAGTTCTACAACTTCTAAAAGTGAGCCAATTTTTTGCATTAGATCGATAGGAAGAGTTTCTAAGGGGCTCGAGGGGGTCACTTGTGACGTGGAAAAATCGGTTTCACTTTGGATGTATGCGGGAGGATAAGAAGTCTTCACGGGTTGAGGAAAGCTTGCCATAATACTCTGGTGGTTTTTACGCGAAGATTGTAGGCCTAAAGAACCATTTTTGGGAACTCAAAAAAATCTATTTCTATTGAGAAAGTTACAAATTATTATTGAACAGTCCCCTAACCGCATTTCTCACACTCAGCAGTCTGCGGAACTCGGATTTTGCAGTGGACATAGCAGGACTGGTTCGTGCAGATTAAGATATCTTCACAAGTTCTTTTAGAAAAGCTGTTTCCAGCAACATGTCAGGTTCATTTGGAAGCCGACTGTGTCCCGTCGCAGCCACCTCTTCTAAGATGGACCTCATGTCTGTTGCTAACTGCCGGTCTGAATGTTGTTTAAATCCTTC
>JAZKBL010000022.1:0-6475 GCA_040388665.1 Chlamydiota bacterium | reverse complement strand
ATAAATTTTCGATTAAGGTTGTTTAGAATTTTGTTAAGTTGTATCATGATCTCTCAAAAAAGCCTCTGATGTAACGCGTGAATAGATTGTTGAGCGGTTTAGGAGTGATTTTTAAAAGAGAATGTTATATGTGCAAACAAATTTTAAATTTTAAAAACAAGCTTGCGCATAACGTGCGAATGTTTTTTTTGTTGAAGACTTGTTGAAGGTTTATGTGATTATTTAAGATTTTAATTGCTTTTTTAAGTGTATTTTTTACGCTTTATTTTGGTTTTAAGGTCTTGTGCTGCAGGTGGTTAAAGTAAAGTTTCATCAAAATTATGTTTGCGTTGTTTTAATTAAGTGTTGTTGTTATAATTTTGCTACGTAAACAAACGGAACTATGAGCAATCAAACAATAAGAGTTGTGCCGAGATCTCAAGTGGAGTTTGACAAAGTGAGTGATGCGCAAATACTATTGCGCGATAGTCTCCCTGTCATGCGCAAAATAATGATTTATTTGGAAGCGAAACCACTGCACTCTTTGATTGCTGTAGCTTTAGAAAATGTAGTGAACGCACAAGAAGGTGGATTGTACGCAGCTCTTAGCTCTCGTATGAATTATATAGAGACCGGGTTGATCTCCACAGTATGCGCGCTTTATAACTTAATTGTAGCGCTCGGGCTCACTCTTCCGACGGCGGTAACTTGCGGGAAAGTGAAGACGTTCCGTTATATATTTAGTAAACACTGGCTGCATGCAGTAATAGCTGGTTGCGGAGTTGTGATTTCTGGTTTTGGATGTGTGTCGCCTTTAGTTGGCGCTGTGGCAACAGGAGCTATGCTCTCTGTCGTCGTTTCTCGAGTGAAAGCTGCTTGGAAAACTTTAAAGTTGCCAAGCCGTAAAGAGCGGATCCAGATGGTTCGCGCATTTTATGCAGAGCGCCGGGAAGATTTAATCCAAGCTTTAAGTCAGCTAGTAGCGGGCGAGCGTAGAGTTAGAAGAATGATTATAAAAATCGATCGTGCAGTTATTGAAGCGCGGTCACTAGAAGATCTTTTGAAAAAATGCTTGCAGGGTGGCACTCATGCATCCGCAGCGTAAAATTTAAGAAAAAAACCCAAAGAGGAGAAAAATTATGTCAATTCCCCACGTACCCAACTTAAATGATAGTGTGTTCGATAGCAATTTTAATGCCGGTTTGAATAACAATCATGAGGTTAGTGATCATGATGATTTGAATAACAATTATGATAATGAAAAAAGTGATTTTTTCAAGGATATCGGTAGCGAAAAAGTTAAAGAGAAAAAAAATAACCACCTACACA
Source organism: Chlamydiota bacterium (assembly GCA_040388665.1). Classification (GTDB taxonomy): domain Bacteria; phylum Chlamydiota; class Chlamydiia; order Chlamydiales; family Rhabdochlamydiaceae; genus DAHVFY01. Next base: position 5,167 of record JAZKBL010000022.1, on the reverse strand, counting down.
GCTTGTATGCGAAGCCGAAGGCTGATGCGAAGTATCGCAAAAGTACGACAGTAAATGACAAGTTCAAGCCAGTAGCTCAGCACATGAACGCTGCTGTAAGCAAAGTTGCATTTTATGGAGCGTCTAAATCAGCACTTTCTATGACATCTGCTGTTTTTGCAAACCAAGCTTACATATTAGGACAGTCTGACTCTCCTTTTATTGATGGCTTAAGAGCAAGAGCTGATTTCCTTGAAGCTGCAGCTATGTCTGCAACAAGCACGATTATCAACTTTTTCTACGCAATTGGCGCTACAGTTCTTGCTGCTGGTGCATTTGGTCAATCAGAGACAATGAATGCAGCATTTACAAGAAATTGGATGCACACAAAAGTGGCTTTTAAAGTAACTGTTGCTGGTTCAGTAGGCGGTCTTACTCCAGGTGGTGCTGCTTATTTTTATAAAGGTGCTGTTGAACAAGTTGCTACATCTTTAAAGCAAGATATTGCAAACATCCTTCAAGCTGCCCACGATTCCAAGCTCTCTAGCTCAGAATTGACACGTGCTTTAGTAGCTTATCTTAAAACAGAGCTTGCAGGTGCTGGTAAGAATGGCATGCTACTTGCTCAACGTATAGCTCCTAGTGCAATCGAGTTTTTAGCACAAGCTACAGAAATCAAGATCAAGAGTAGCCAAGCTGAAGAGATTGCAGCTCAACAAAAAGCTGATAAAGAAGCTTTGAAAGGCAAAAATAAGGAACAGAAAAAAGATCTTAAAGAAATTCAAGAAAAAGCGATGAAAACTCTCGAAAAGAAACAAGAGAAAGCTCTTTCTAAGAATAGAGAATTCTTTAAATCTCTTTCTGAGACAGTTGCTAATGATTCTACTTTTGAATCACTTGGTACATCTTTATCTAACACTTTAGATGTTATTTCTAATAACGCTAAAGGAAAGAAAGGTGAAAAAGCGGTTGTAGAAAATTTTGAGATTAAAGCTAGAACTTATGACGCTATGTCTGCACAGGCAGCTAAAAGTTTCATAGTAAGCAAAGCTAAACAGGAACTTGAATATATTCAAAATAATCCTGTTCAAGTAGAAGATGTCAGCAAAGTACTTTTAAAGCAACAAAAAGCAGCAGAGAAATTAGAAGCTTCAAAAGGCAATAAAAAAATTCTTGATGCTGCAAATAAAGCAGTTAGAAAAGAAAAAGAAGCAAATGAAGCTTTTGCTCAAGCTGAGCAAGACATTTTAGTAAGAGCTGCAGAAGCAAAAATTGCGATGCTTGAAAAACGTATCGAGATGTTAGATGAGTATACTAAGCTTAAAGCTGCTCAAAAGTCTATTACAGTTGCTAGAAAAGAGATTAAAGGCCTTGGCTCTAAAAAAGAAAATATAGACAGAGTGAAAGAGTTAAGAGCTGAAATTAAAGATTTCTCTAAAGAAGAGAAAGCTCTTGAAAAATCAATTAAAGGTATCTATCAAAAATCTTTAAGAATTCAAGAAAAAGCTCTTGAAAAAGAAATTGCAAAAGAAACAAAGCGTTTGACTAAGCTTAGCACCGAGGTGGAGGATCTGAAGAAAGTGGCGGAAAGCTCATCCAATAGGAATGAGAAGCAAGCTTTACAAGCAAAAATCGATTCTGCATTAGAAAAAGGTGAGGCTATTGCTCAACGAGTAAACGCAGGTAAGGGCACTCTCGAGCTGAAGTTGGATGAAGTTGTAAAAGAGAAAGAGACAAGCTTCAGCTCTGAGCGAATTGTATCTGATTTCATGAATAAAAACATGGATAAGGTATCTAGTCAATTAGATAAGATTGTTGAAGGTGCTACGGGAGATGATAGTATTTTTAATGATCTTTACTCATTCGGTAAAGGCATCCTTGGAGCTATTTTCAGTCCTCACAAATAAGAAGAGAATTTTCTCGTAATAATCCCTGATAATAGGGTAAGATACACTCACTGATGAGGTGAGTGTATTTTTTTATGTTCGAAAATAAAGAAAACGAAAGTTTCCCTGAAAGTTTTCCTGGGCGCGAAGCGCGCATTCTAGAATTTTGGTTAAAGTCTAAGATCTTTAATCAGTCTGTTGAAAGGCGGAAATTTTGCCCGTTATTTTCTACGTATGACGGCCCTCCTTTTGCGACAGGTCTTCCCCATTATGGCCATATTTTGGCCGGCACCATTAAAGACGTCATTCTTCGTTACAAGACAATGCAGGGGTATTATGTGCCGCGTCGTTTTGGCTGGGATTGTCATGGCCTTCCTGTAGAAAATGAAATTGAAAAGGCAAAAGAGCTCTCCGGCGCCTCCTCCATTGCCGCTTACGGTATTGATACTTTCAACGAAGAATGCCGGCAGATTGTACTTCGGTATACCAAGGAGTGGGAAGATACTGTCAACCGGATGGGGCGTTTTGTTGATATTGCAGCCAATTATAAGACAATGGATCTTCCCTTTATGGAGTCTGTCTGGTGGGTTTTTGGACAGCTTTATGGAAAAGGGCTTGTGTATGAAGGGTTTAAGGTGATGCCTTTTTCCGCGCGCCTTGGCACCCCTCTTTCTAACTTTGAGGCAAATCTCAATTATAAAGATGTGGACGATCCTTCCCTTACCGTGAGCTTTCCTCTAGATGGCGATCCTAATACGGCATTTCTTGCATGGACGACAACGCCCTGGACATTACCCTCGAATTTAGCCCTCATGGTAGGCCCTGATATTGATTATGTTAAGGTGCATGAAACGGCAAGCGGCAGTTGTTACATTTTAGCAGAAGCGAGACTGTCTCATTATTTTAAAGAGCCATCAAGTTACGAAATTGTCGAGCATTATAAAGGGAGCTCTCTTGCAGGCCTTCGTTATGAGCCTCTTTTTCCTTATTTTGCAGGTAGAGGCAAGGATAACGCCTTCCGTGTGATTGTAGAGGACTCTGTTGCAACGGAGGAGGGAACAGGTATTGTGCATTGCGCCCCGGCGTTTGGTGAAGTGGATTTTTTTGCAGCATCAAAAGCTGGTATTGAGATTGTTTGTCCTGTAGATCATAACGGTAAGTTTACGCAAGAAGTGCCTGAATATGCCGGGCTTTTTGTCAAAGATGCAGATAAAGAGATCATTAAGCGGCTAAAAACTGAGCAACGGATCTTTCATCATGGACAGATACGGCATCGGTATCCCTTCTGTTGGCGCTCAGACACTCCCTTGATTTACAAGGCGGTGCGCACCTGGTTTGTTGCCGTTGAAAAAATCAAAGATAAGATGTTAGAGGTCAACGCAGGGATTCACTGGGTTCCTGAAAATATCCGCGATGGGCGCTTTGGCAAGTGGCTTGAAAATGCAAGAGACTGGGCGATTTCGCGCAATCGCTATTGGGGGACGCCGATTCCGATCTGGCGCAGTGAGGACGGAACGCTTGTTGTCATTTCATCTGTTAAAGAATTAGAGGAAAGAACGGGGCAAAAAGTGGATGATCTTCACTCCCATAAAATTGATCATCTCACTTTTGTGGAGGATGGTAAGGTGTTTCACCGAGTGTCTGAAGTGTTTGACTGTTGGTTTGAGTCGGGGTCTGTGCCTTATGCGCAGAATCATTTTCCTTTTGAAAACAAAGAGGAAACACTCGCAGCTTTTCCTGCAGACTTTATCGCAGAGGGGCTTGATCAAACACGCGGGTGGTTTTACACATTAACCGTGTTAAGCACAGCTCTTTTTGGTAAATCTGCTTTTAAAAACGTGATTGTCAATGGCATTATTCTTGCAGAAGATGGCGCTAAGATGTCTAAGCGTCTTAAAAACTACCCGGAGCCAGAAAAAGTGATGAATCAATATGGCGCAGATGCTGTGCGCCTTTATTTGATCAACAGCCCTGCAGTTTATGCTGAGGATTTGCGTTTTTCTGAACGCGGCGTTGAACTTGTGCTCCGTCAGGTGCTTATCCCTCTTTGGAATGCTTATGTTTTCCTTGCAACCTATGCGCGCATTGATGGATGGTCTCCATCAAGGCTTGCGCCCATTTTAGATATCGACAGGTGGATCCTCTCGCTCACGCAAAAGTTGATTCATGATGTCAAAGAAGGGATGGATGTTTACGATTTAAGTAGAGCTGTTACGCCACTTGTTCAATTTATTGATCAGCTGACCAATTGGTACATTAGACGCTCGCGGCCGCGGTTCTGGTCTGAAGAAGACACGCCTGATCGGGCTCAAGCTTTTGAGACGCTATACGCAGTACTTATGACGGTTGTTAAAATTGCAGCGCCTTTTATTCCTTTCCTTAGTGATGCGATTTATCGATTGCTCCGCAGCCCCTCTGATTTAGAATCTGTTCATCTTGCTGATTACCCGGCATCTAATGAGGCGCTGCGCGCCATTGCGCTTGAAATGGAGATGGCAAGCGTTCAGACGGTTGTAAGTTCGGCGCATGGTCTGCGTAAAGAGCATAAAATTAAGGTGCGTCAGCCTCTTGCTAAAGCGCATGTGATTACAGCAGATCTAACTGTGCTTGCAGCCCTTGATCGACAAAAACAGCTCATCGCAGATGAGTTGAACGTGAAAGAAGTGCTGTTTTCTTCCGAAGAGAAAAATTTTGTCACGCTTGTTGCAAAGCCTAATTTTCGCGTCCTTGGTAAAAAGGTGGGGAAATTGATGAATGCAGTGCACAAGGCAACAGAAACATTAAGTGCTTTTCAGCTAGAATCTCTTTTCCAAGGAAAAGAAATCATCCTTGAGGTGGAGGGAGAGAAAATCTCTCTTACGTCTGAAGATGTAGCCGTGCAGCGTCAGGTAATTGAAGGACTGGTAGCTGCAACAGAAAATGGGATTACGATTGTCTTGGATACAGCGCTTACAGAATCTCTTTTGACAGAGGGTCTTGCACGTGAGATTGTGAACAAAATTAATACGATGCGGCGCGATCTTGGGTTTTCTGTAACGGACAGAATCCGCGTTCAGATGGATACGACAGAGCGCGTGAAACAATGCTTTGAAGAGTACAAGGAGTATATCGCGCGCGAAGTACTGGCAACAGGTGTTCTTTTTGACACAGCCGAGCTTGGTACTGAGTGGGATCTTAATGGCGAGCGCGCAGTGATTGCGATCTCTCTTGCTTAAGCATTAGCAACCATGCTTGTGTGCAATAAATTTTCAACGCAAAGGAAAGAAAAAAGACGCAAAGGCGCAAAGGAAGAATTATAGTTT
>JAZKBL010000021.1:0-21566 GCA_040388665.1 Chlamydiota bacterium | reverse complement strand
ATCTTAACGAGAAATTAAAATTTAAGTTTTTTAAATTTCAAGATTTGAGAAATAAAATCCATTCTGCGAAGGTACACGGACACTGCGGAGCAGGGAGTAGACCGGAGCAGCCCGAAGATCACAGACTGCAAGCCTCTCGTTACAAAAAGAGGCCTGCAGTCTGTCGTTACCTGTGATCTTTGACTCATTAACGTTTAATGGATACGTTGCCAAAGTAAAAGTCGCCAATGGGTGTTGTCTCAAGACCTGTAACCTCGGGCTTTAGCATGTAAGGGCTACAGAAGTGGTAAAGAGGGGCCACTGGCATGTCGTTCATGAACACCGCTTCTGCTTTTAGCAAAATCTGGTTTCTCTTCTCTTCATCGGGCTCGAGAAAAAAATCATCAATGAGGCTTGTGTATTCAGAGCTTTCCCAGCCTGGATAATTTTTTACAAGATCTGCTGTGCGGTAGCGATCCAAAATATCCATAGCGCTGTTATAATGCAGCATCCAGTAAATCAGACCGATTTGAAAGTTTCTCTGGCGCAGCGCTGTAACAAAGGTTTTAAGTTCGCTATGCTCTAAATTCACACGTAGGCCAAAGGCATCGTACCACTGCTGCTGCAATGCTTGCGCAATACGGCTTGAAATCTCTGCATCTTCATATTTTAAGGTAATTGCACCATCTAGATCCTGTCTAGTAACACCGAGCTCTTCTAAGCCCTTTGCAAAATAACTGCGCGCTGTTTCCACATCACCATCCTGAAAAAAATCCACGTGATGATTGCCTTTTAAACAGGGAGCAATCATATGCGTTGCCACTTCTTCATGTAAATGCGTGATATTATCAACAATTGCTGTACGGCAAATTGCTATGGAAAATGCTTTGCGCATATTGGCATTGTTAAAAGGAAATGCATGCATATTAAAAGGGCAATAACGCGTTCCTCCATAGGTTGTTTTTACAAAAGCGTCTTGTGCACTTAAAAGAGGAATCGCATCAAGGGGAAGAGGGGAAAAATCGCCTCCAATGCAATCGAGCTCACCTCTTTCAAACATCTGAAGAGCTGTCATTTCATTGCCAATAATTGCTACGTCAATCTCATCGATCAATCCGAGCTCTTTGTCGCAAAAGAAAAGGTTTTTATAAAGCTTCAGTTTGTGGTTATGTTCCCAAGATGCAAGCTTAAAAGGCCCATTGGAAACAAATTGTTCAGAAGCAGAAGATCCCCACTCGCCAACATTCTGTACAAGATGGCTTGGCACTGGAAAATACATCGTCGATGCCATAAGGTCTAAAAAGAATGAGGTGGGTTTTTCAAGCTGAATCATCAATGTTTTTGTATCTTGTGCATAAACGCCGACTTCTTCAACAGACACTTTACCTCTTTTTGCAGCTTCTGCATTCTTTAAAGGATAAAGAAGATTAGCGCAAATCACAGGCGCTTCAGTTTTAAGAGATGCTTTCCAAGAAGTCTCAAAATCCTGAGCGATTACGGGATGGCCATCTGACCAAAAACTATCGCGCAGCACAATTTTATAGTTCATTTGATCTTCTGAAATCTCTACAGACTCTGCAAGAGCAAGAGCCATTTTCCCTTGAGAATCCACAGAAGTCAACCCCTGAAAAAGCATTTTAATCACAAGATCGGCATTAATATTGTTACTTTTTCTAGGATCTAAAGAATCTGGCTCTCCTGAAATGCTCAAACGCAAGATCTCTTTTTGTGATTGTAAAAAGGGAGAAGACTGTTTCTGACACGAAATACATAAACTAGCCACTGCTAACACCATTGTTAAGGTAGATTTCATAAGTAAAGCTCCTTGGAAAATAAAGAAAGTCTCTAAGGATAATCATTTTTTGTTATTTGTAAATCCTTAAATCGCTATAATCCGGCTCCTATGAACCTATTCAGATATTTTAGACAGTTGCTTTTCGCATCTTTTTCCACAGCTTTTAGAGTCGCTTCTTGGCCTACTTTTTTAAGTATGTTCTGCGAAGCGACTCTAAAAGCTGTGGAAAAACCCATCAAAACTCAAACATCTAAAATATCGGGATAGATTCATGCTTAAAATTAGACCAAGTTTTGAACTTCCAGATGAGACAGATCCAAGCTATCATAGCTTTATCCAATCGATAGAGCTTTTGCTGAAAAAAATCCTCCCAGAAGATGCGCGTAATGATTTCACAAAACTGGACAAGTATCTGCCTCTTGTTGTTTCACCTTCGCTACAACAAAACTCTCAAGGATTTTCAATCGTCACTTTATGCCCTTCCAACTATACGCAAGGAACAGGGCGTTTTATTTCCGACATGTTAAGCCGTTGGCTCATTCCTGGAAAAATTCTAGACCTTGTCGGCACACGCACCTTTTGCTTTTTTTTCGAAGGAAGCTCTACAGAATATCTCATCAATGAACGACTAGCTACCGCGCAAACACCGGAAGATTTATTACTCATCCATCAAAATTTCCCAGATCTTGTGCGCGAAATTAAACTTACTCTACAGGCTGTCTATCACGCACGCCACCTTATGTCTGTTAAAAAGCTCTCTCCTCAAGAAAAAACAGCTCTTATCCAAGAAAATATCTCCTCTTTAATTGACCGCTCCTCAAAAGAGTTTGATCTTTCTATTTTTGATCAAATGCATCAATTTTTCATCAAACTTTCCGCTGAAGAAAAAATCACACAAATCAAAGCGCATATCACACCTCTTTTTAAATTAAGAACTAAAACTTTCGATAGGGACATCTTTTTAGAAATCCAACATTTTGTCCTTCTTTTCCGCGAAAAGTTTATGGCTCTGCGCGATTTACGCTATATTAGTAGGTTGATTTGTTATCAATATCTCTTCCGCAAGTCTTTACAAATCGCGATTAATCATAACTCAACACTAAGGCATATTAGTCTTAAAATTTTCCATGCAAGAAATCCTCATCCCGTTTTAGGTATTCTTGTCGGGGTAAGTTTGCTAAGAGAAAATGAGCTATTCAAGAAAAAGCATTTTAAAGAATCTATCTTAAGCTGCATTTCTAATATTTCTGAAGTTCCTGATTCTTTTGTCGTAGACTGGCGCAATGATAAAATTCCTACATTCTACATCGAAATCGAAAAGCCGGATAAAAAGCCCTTCTCAATGCTTGAGGTCAAAAAACTACGACAGCGGCTAGCTCAAGAACTTCGTGAAAGAATTGAAAATGTGAGCCATCCTGTGTTCGTTTCACGTAATGAAGAAGAGGTTCTAAGGCATATTGTAATTCTTAGTAATGAACTCAAATACGTCAGCGACATTCCTCAGGTTGTCATTAATTTTCATAATCAAACTCATTTAAATCTCACGTTTAATGTGATTTTACTTCGTCTTTTAAAACCTACATCTCCTTGTTTAAAAAAATTATTGCCCTCACATATTTCTGTAGAAGAAATTAAAACCGTTGGTTCCTTAAAAAATAAATATCCAAAACAATTGAATACTTTTAAAGTAACACTTGCAAAAGCGCCCTTCTTCCGCAAAGACTATTCTCTAGATCTTCATAAAGCAAGACAAGCCGTTGTTACAGAACTCACGCAAATTTTAGGAGAGTTCCGCGATTACAACGGAGGAATGATCGCTAAACAAATCGAAACGCTGCATGCACTTAGAGACCTTTTGCATGAAGCTAAAGTTCAAAACGACTTCCTAATGGAGAATTTCTTCTACGCGATTGAACCTCCAACAACACAAAGCATTCTGCACCCAAACCTATTAAAAACCGCCTTTCTCCTACTTTTAGAAGCCTTAGAACATGATTTCAAACATTCTCCCTGTTACTTTAAAACAGTAAGCAGCGCTCTTACTTTAGTGGCAGCTATTGCAGCTCCTCATCCAACACTCAAAAATGCGATTCTCACACATTTAGCGCACTTAAATATTCCATCGATCAATCTTGCTTATTCTTCAATTAATGTTCATGGTAACTCCTGCCTGATTTTGTTTTTTCATGCCATCGATGAACAAAAACATGCGGAATTTATCGAGATCATCGAAAATTTTTTAACCATCACATATTTTAACAATCAACGGGTTGCAAGTTTAGTCGCTCTTTCTTCCTGATTGTTCTTGCGCAAGCTGATGCACCCATGCTAAATTTGCCATATGCTTACTTCTCATGACGTTTGGCCTGCATTTTTAGAATTCATTGAAGAAAAATGTTCGGCAGCAGAGTTTGAAAATTGGATCGCTCCGATCAAGTTTATCGAAGTGACGGATAGCCATATCATCTTAGAAGTCCCCAATATTTTTGTTCAGGAATATTTCTTATCCAACTTTAAAAAGGATCTCATTTCTTTCTTTCCTGTTTTAAAGGCAAATGAATCCGCAATTCAATTCCTCGTTGTCGAGCCCAATAGACCTAAAATTACAACGCCTACGGCAACTAGCCCTGACACGTCACAATCCGCACAAGATACAGAATTAAAGCTCAACCCCTTCTACACTTTCAACAACTTCATCGAAGGTCCAGCAAACCAATTTGTCAAATCTGCTGCAATGGGTGTTGCAAACCGTCCCGGGAAGTCTTACAATCCCCTCTTTATCCATGGAGGCGTGGGCCTTGGCAAAACGCATCTTTTGCACGCCATCGGTCATTACATTAAAGAAAATCAAAAAAAAGTTAAGATTCAGTGCATCACGACAGAAGGTTTTATCAACGACCTCATTGACAATTTGCGCAATAAGTCAATGGATAAAATGAAACGTTATTATAGATCTCTTGATGTCCTCCTTGTCGATGATATTCAATTTCTCCAAAGTAGATTGAATTTTGAAGAAGAGTTTTGCAATACGTTTGAATCTCTCATCAATCAGAACAAACAAATTGTCATTACAAGCGATAAACCACCAGGACAACTTAAACTTTCTGAACGGATGATTGCACGCATGGAGTGGGGCCTTGTTGCCAACGTTGGCATCCCTGACCTAGAAACGCGCGTTGCGATCCTTCAGCATAAAGCAGAATTACGCGGCTTAAAAGTTCCTCACAAAGTCGCCTTTTTCATTGCTGAACATATTTTTAATAACGTGCGGCAGCTAGAAGGCGCTCTTAATCGTCTTTCCGCTTACTGTCGTCTTATGGGGATGGAAGTAACGGAAGAAATTGCAGAAAAAACGCTTGGAGAGCTCATGCAACATGCGCCTAGCAAGCGAATCTCCATTGAAAATGTCCTCAAATGCGTTTCATCACTCTATCAGGTGCGCATCAGCGATCTCTGCGGCAATGCTCGCACAAAAGACATCGCATTCCCCCGTCAAGTGGCCATGTACCTTGCAAAAGAGCTCATTAACGAATCTCTCATGAAACTTGCCTCATCTTTTGGAGGTAAAACTCACTCCACCCTTCTCCATGCCTGGAAAAAAATCGCCGAGCAGCTTGAAAAAGACGAAACCCTCAAGCGCCAAATCCAAATCGCTCGCCGCAACCTCGAAACTTAAACGCCTAGTAAAGAACCCCAGATCAACGCGGAGACGCAGGGCTGCAACGACGCGGAGAAAATTGAAAATTGATTACTTCTTAATTTTGGACAAAAGTTGCTTCGCAATGGAATAGAAAGAGTCGTCAACAATTTATAAAATAACGACTTAGCGGCTCCGCGTTGATCTCAGCCGCTTATGCTTACTCAGCCTGTTACAGGGGGGGGGCGAAAAACCAACTCTTCATCTTCTTTGTGTATATAAGTATTTAATAATTAACATGTTATATCTATTAGCTATTAAGATATAATTAATATTTGACAAAGATATATGTTATAGTATATAATAGTAATTGTAAGACTATTATTAATAAATAAGAGGTGAGTATATGTCAGTAGGCGCAACGAGTGGTAGCAGTTCTAGTTACGGTTCAGATAATCCAACGACTTGTCAAGAGCCTCAATTTGGCGCTCAAATCCTTACAGACGCGATTAAAGACCTCGCAAGAGCCTGCCAAAAAGCCCAAGGCGGCGATACAAGCTCAAGTTCATAAGCCTCACATACACAACGTCATACCGTAAAGCGCTCTGGGAAAGCCCTCTTTGAGGAGAGTCCCGCAGTGGCGCAGCGTTGTACCGGTCGTCCGCACATCATCGATGAGCAGGACGACCTTTTCATTAATATCGATCTGCTTTTTTAGGCGGAAGGTATTTCTATCAAGCTTTTCTCTTTGTTCCCTATTTAAAACCGCTTGGGGCAAATCACCGCTTAAGCGCTTGAGAGGATTCTCAACAGGGCACCCTAGAAGCTTTCCTGTTTCCTGCGCCAAAAGAAAGGCTGGATTATAACCCCTCGCAAATGAACGTGTAAGCGATTGTGGGGTTGGGATGATCACATCAGGTAAAGGCCAATTAAGTTTTACGTACTGCAAGACGAGCAACGCTGCAGCGTCCTTAGCAAGATAAGGTTTATTATGATACTTGAAATTCTGAACAAGTGTAGCAATAGGCCCTTGGTATTCCATAGCGGCTGCAAGCAGTGCAAATGGATATCCCCCTTCCCTACAAAAAGAGCATTCTCCTAGAGGAAGAAAGCATCTTTTACATCTTTCCTCAAATTCTATGAGCGCAAATAAAGATACGCATGAAGCGCAAAAATACTTACGTTGATCTCCCGCATCTTCCTTACAATGCATACACAAGGGAGGAAAAACAAAACGCAATAATCTTTTCACTTAACTAAGCTGTATTTTGGCTTTGTAACGTCGCCTCGAATAGACAGCGTAAATGGTTCGGTAATGTTAAGAAGCACGTTTTGCTTCATTTTAAGATCAAAATTAAGATTTCCGTTTAAATCAAGATAAGAGGTCGTATGCTCTGGGAGGTAAAACTCAGAGCGTTTTCCCTCGCTATACGTATTCATAAGGTCGGTCACAATAAATTTACCATCTAGCATCTGAAATTCCATTTCCCCATAAATGGGTGTGAATAACCCAGAGTCAAGGCCAAGATTTTTGATCATCTCTAGAGGGATCTCTAAGATACTAAATTCCTTCTTTACATGATTTGTAAAATTCAATCTGCCGCGCGCTGTAAAGGAAGCCCTATTTCCTAAAATGCCTTCAATATCATAGAGGCTTAATTTTTTGATGATAAATGGATTGACTTTGCTCTCTGGAGCCGCTTTTCTTTTCAAAAGACTTGGTTGAAAATTACTGACAAGGATAAGCGGAATGTGACATTTCCATTCAGTATCATGAGAGATCATCGCTTGTTTAACGAGAATATGACATGAAGGATCCTCCAAGGTCATATTTTCTATGAGACACTCTTTTTGAGACAGTTTAATAGCTCCCTGCAGTTCTTGAAATGAAATGCCAAAGCAATCAAAGCGATTTGATTTTAAAGCGCCCTGAAATTGAAACGCATCAATGTCTAAACTCCCTTCAAGCTCAACTTCAGACATGAAGTCTATCTCTTCAAACACAAGGCGCTGCTTTTCTGGTAAATAATTGGTGAGTAATGAAAAATCAGCCTTAACCTCTCCCCAGAACATCTGTTCAGATTTTTTTAGCAAATTGATATCTAATCCAGGAATCTTTCCTTGGATACTTTCCCACTGAAAATCTGATTTAAACAAGCATTTGATGCCTGCATTTTTTGGACCATCAGAAATTTTTAACATCCCAAGAATTTCTTCAGAATGATCGAGCTGTAACTGAAAATAAAGAGGCTTCATTCCTAAATTTGTTTTGCAACCGGCTTTTAAAACAGACGTTTTGGGCGTGTATTCCAGATCAAGTTCACCATTTTCTGGGATAAGATGAGCACATTTAGGAGAAAATTCAAAAATCGCTTCTCTGCTAAGATCAATATGCAATTTCTTTCCAAGAATTTTTTCTCCGTTATACGTCACGTGTTCTGCTAAACAATTTAAACGTGCATTTTCTTCATTTTTCTTCTGGATATGTAGAGCAATGTCACTAAAAGAAAGGCCCTGTTCTTTTGTAAAGATTCCTTTTACACTCCGTTTACTATGCGCTTCATAGTTGTCTGTTTCTGCAAAGAAACTAAACTCCCCTTCTGCTTTTTGTTCGCTAATAGCACACGAAAAAACACCCTCTCCTTCAATAGAAACTCCCGGAACATTGAATTTCATGCTACGAAATCTTCCCATAAAGGCATTGTTATCATATGTGTAATCGCCTTCAACAATAAGAGATAATTGATCCGTGCGCAGATTAAGTCCGGTGCAATGCAGCGCTGAAGACTGCTGAATAATAATTCCATCTAAAGAAAAATGACGAGCTGAGAGCTGTTCAATACTCCATATGTTGTTCTCTTTATTTCCCTTTAAAGAGCAGTCATGAAAACTTTTCCCTTCAATGGATAAGAGAGGCGCTGTGGCTTCAAAATTAAGTTGCTCTTCAAATGCAACCCGAGCCTCTATATCTCCTTGAAGGTTCAAAGCAAGATCTTTAAAGGGAAGAAGATCTAACTCTCCGAAGAAATTGGCATATTCTACAAGGCGTCCTGCGGGGAAAAGAGGATTCATTTCAAGTGCTAAAATTTCTGTCCAGTCTTTAATAATTAAACGAGATATAGAAAGTTTTGTTCCTAAAAGGTGCGTTTTATTTTTCTCAAAAGCAAAATGAAGCTCTGCTGGAGGCCTCTCTTGTGCAATGCCAACTACTCGCGCGATTTCCCTATGACCACCTGTCACTTGAGCGTCAAATTCCCACCACTCTTTTTTCTTTGCATATCCCATAAGCCGGTAAGATTTTCCACGAAATTCAAGTACTGCATCAACATTACTCAGTACGAGCGTGCCTGTTTTAGAATCGAAATTAAGTTCGCATAGACCATCACTCAAAGAAATCTCTTTCTTAAAATTCATCTCCACATTTTGAAGCTGAGCCTTTAGCCGCCAATCAATACTCCCCGCTTTTGAAACAAGTGCTAAACCATCTTCACCTGAGGAAAAAATTCCATTAATAGGAAGTTTTAGATCTAACAGTTGAGAAAGCGGAGCCAAATACCCTTCTAAATGAGAACTCGTTAAGCAAAAGATTTTGTTTTCTAGATCAACATTAAATGATCCTGCAAATTGAATCTCCTTGCATGCGGCTATGATGTCTTTTGCTTCAAAAATCATGCCATCGAGCTCTAAAGATGCAGAAACATGATCAAAATGCAGCTGTGATTCCTTAGCGATCATGCTTGCATTTTGCAAACTCCATGCTCCCTGCCATTTTTCATCAGAAAAGCTGTAATTAAAAAGCGCTGATTGCACCATTTCTTTGGTATGAAAAGTTAACATAGGATGATCAATAAGAATTTCCTGACCTTGTAGAGACAAGAAAATTTTATCCGTATTGAACGTTCCAAAAATCGCAAATTCTCCTTCAAGATGCACATCTTTACACAATTGCCCTACAAGCCCTGCATAACTTAACTCTGTTAAGTTTTCACTACGAAGCCATCCTTGTGATTTTTGAAAATCAAAATGTGTTTCTATACTTTCGTCCTGGAAAGAAAAAACAGTAGAAAGCGTAGATCCTTCTCCAGACATATGTACATTCAAAGAGGGGAAAAGAAAATCTTTACCAACCAAAATAAATTCAGGAATATCCGCTTTTAAACTGATCATCTGCCACGCATTATTTTTTGATCTCGAAAAAAGCGCTTCGCCGTGAATCAAGTCTGTACAGCATGTCACATCTTTTTCAGGAAAACGCCACGTAACGGATTCTGCGTGAAAGTCATCTATTTGTAATTTTATCAGAGAATTTCCCTCGATCCAGCCTGTAAGCTTACCCTCTGCGCTTGCCCTCACTGAAGGCGGAGTGATCGCAAACATCTCTAAAAGGGCAACGTCAAGGTGTTTTAACTCTACCTGCACAACATAAGATTCTTTCTCTCCACTACAGACAGAAATAAGCGCTTCTGAAATCTCTTCGTCAGGAGGAGTCATTCTCACTCCCATCTCGAGCCAAAAACTCTGATCTTCGTGCATGCACCCTTTGCCCTGCATCGTCAAAGGAACTTGTCTATGATTTTGAATCCATATTCCGCTTAAATCAAGCACAGGATCTAAAAAAGGATCTAATAAAAGATGAGCGCTTATATTTTTAATTCCCCCATCGCCTAAAATCCAATCCCCTTCTTCAATGGTTCCACATGCTCTAATTTGCTTCCAAAAAGGATCCGCGCTTTTACTTTCTTCATGAGGGGGAAACGTGAATTCTCCATGCAGAGCTTTCGCTTGCATTTGTACACTTAAAAGTGGATTAGAAAGGTAAACGTCTTTAGCATCAATAAGGCCAGCTAATCTAGAAAATGAAAAGTCAGGACTAAATGTCCCACTCATCATCACTTCAACCTCCCCTTGAACATTTTCCCATCCTTCTCGAAGCACAGGATAGAAAAAGCTAAGAAGTTGCACAAGACGCGCGCTTTCCATCTGACCAACTTTAAGAGAAGCTACAATTTCAGCATCCTGAAACCCAAAACTCAATTCAGAAGTGGGCAGAGCAAAAAGATCCGGATCATGGGAAAGGTAAAAATCGCCTAAATGTTCTTTCGTGTTTCCACTTTTAAAAGAGAAATACAATCTTTGTTCACTATCATGCGTATTCAATTGGAGAACGCCATGTTGAATTTCCACTTTCATTCCCAAATATTTCCCCGGAATCAACGGTGCCAACGTCAGAGGAAAACCTGCGCGCTCTTTATGATGTACAAGAGTTAATTCTGGATGAGTGAGCCGAATGTGTGGTTCAATATAATAATTAGACCAATCGATTGTCCAATCAAGTTCCAGAAGATCCACTGTAAGATGAAAATGTTCGTCAGAAAGATTCACTCCAAGAGCTACGAGCTTACCTTCTTTCCAATGAACACTTTCATACGTAACGGAATGAGAGAAGTGCTTTGAAACTTGGCGTTTTAAAAAAAAATCGAAGCCAAATACAAGAAGATCATAACGCAAAAAATAACAGCACAAACCAAGACTGCATATAAGAATGAGTCCGATGCGCCCTATGTGTCTTGGTTTTGCATGTGCATTCATGAACCTATCCTGATATCAAATTGAGATATTGCTTTTTATCAAGTAGAGAATCTATTTCTGCTAGATTAGCGAGCTTCACTTTAAAAAGCCACCCTTCCTGCTCTGGAGAGCGATTAATTTTATCGGGAAACTCTATTAAACTCTGATTAATGGCGATAATTTCTCCAGATACGGGAGAATAAATATCTGCTGCAGCTTTTGTCGATTCAAGAACTGCGACCTCATCACCCGCTAGAACATGCTTGCCAACAGAAGGAAGTTCGATATGTACAACCTCTCCAAGTTCTTTTTGAGCATATTCTGTGATCCCGATAGTGCCGACTCCACCTTCAATTTTTATCCATTCATGCGACCTACTAAATTTCATCGGTAACTCCTTTAAGGTTAAACCAGTTTAAGAGATGACCACAGACTAGGTTGTTGATCGATGCCGTAATAGTTGGAAGAAACGGAAAAATGTTGCGGCTCTTTCATTTTTCGATGCAACTTATAAGTAAATCCCATGCGCTTAAAGGAATGAGGATCATAACCGTATAAACAATGCGCTGGAATAAAAGCCTGAATCGTATAAGAAGAAGATGTCGTATGAAACGTAACATCAAGTTCACAGCTATCGCATAAAGGATGCGCATCTTCTGTCCGAAAACGTGTCACCTCTCGGCTTCCTCCATCTTGAGGAACGATAAGAAAGTGGTGGCAAAATTTTGTAGGGAACCCTGCCGTTTTTAAATCGCGCGTATCAAAAAAGACTTCTAAAAAATCTTTATCGGGATCGTCGAGCGCTTTGTGAACGTGCCCGCCGATTGTAATCCCCTCCTCATGCCACCCAAGGCCTATTTCTCCAAAACTTT
The DNA here is from genome assembly GCA_040388665.1 of Chlamydiota bacterium. Lineage (GTDB taxonomy): Bacteria > Chlamydiota > Chlamydiia > Chlamydiales > Rhabdochlamydiaceae > DAHVFY01. The sequence goes on along the minus strand of JAZKBL010000021.1, from coordinate 9,715 downwards.
TTTCAGGAAAAAGACCTGAAACATCAGGAAGAAGGTGTCTGTCTTTCCAAGTCTTTCCACGAAGAACAGGAACCGTCAGACTAAAAAAATCACTCGGAGAAAGAGACGGATTAAGAACCATGATGTTTCATCTCTTCAAGTAATTTGCTAAATAAACCTCTACGCGCACTGATTGATAAAATTTCTTGTCCTATTTTTGCAGAAGATTGAGTCCCGCCTTCTACTTTTTCTAAAACGCGCGCAAAAAGAATATTTCCATTATCTAACGTTTGCACCTCTGACCATGATCCCACAGCAGTTCCAAAAAATGCTTCCTTCGGAAAATTGTCTTGAGAAGAACGTGTGATCGTATGTGTTGTCTTTTCTAAAAATTTTTGTTCTCCTAAAAATGTGACATCGCCGCTCTGATTTAAATCTGTTTGAATTTCAAGCTCTTTTTTCGCTTCGTTTACAAATGCGACAAATCGCGTTTGAGGGCGGTTTTCACAAGCTTCAATGAGCGTCCCATAAAGACGACGCCCCATTTCTTCTTTTACTTCTTGAAAAGGTTTCCATGAGCCTTTCTCATTTTGAAAAACAGCGCTATCTTTGCGTCTAACATCAAAATAAACATTCTCAAGACGCACATCGACAAGAGTCTGTAATGTGCCATCGCGTACACCTTCAGCAAACGGAAGAATTTCTTTAACCGGCGCAGATTCAAGCACCCTCACATGATAATATGTGATGCCATCCTCTGAAAATCTTTCAATCAATCCGCCGGAGCACATAACAGCTGATTCTAAAAGATCGGCAAAAGCGCCAGGATCTTTAATGCCAGAAAGAGGAAGTTTACCTCCTTTAGACCGGATATTAAGAACCTCTTTATGCATCTCTGCTTTAGCAAGAGCGTTTTCTAACCACTCAGGATGAGCATCTACAATTTTCATGAGTGCATAAGCATCTACCTGGAGCCGTTCTTTAGCATCCATCTTTTCTAGATAAGCAAAACGAGCGTCTGCATTAGAATCAACTCCATCAAAAGAAAATTTTTCACAAAGAAGATCCCAATTTTTCTCTTCAAGCTCCCACTCCCAAGTCTCTTTTAAACTCACCTGAGAAGCGAGGCTCTGTTTGCTTGCTTCTGAAACCTCAACGACGAATTTACGAACGACGAGTTCTGGAAAACGTTTTTCCACCTCTTCAGGAGAAAGAATATCTTTAGGCACCATCTGCCTCTGTTCCTTATTTCCTGTTACAGCTTCTAAATAAGTTTGAAATTTGACAAGGTCGTTAACACTTTTAAATCGAAGCTCTTCCGGAAGTTCGTAAAGTTCAACAACAACCCCTTCACCCGCATATTTTTCAAAATTTTTATACATCAAAGGATCAACGACAACAGCATTGCCTACATCATGAAAAAGACGTCTAAAAAGCATCACCTTACGCCACGCTTTGACAGCTGTAATCTCATCAAGTTGCAGTGCACGCATTTGCTGATCGAAATAAGAAGATGCTTCCTCTACTTTCACTCCATAAAACTTTAAAGCACTTTGCACATTTCGAAAAAGATCAGCGCGCGCTTCTTCATTGCTTACAACATATCCTTGTTCTGACGCTACCGCTGCACTATTTAAAATAAAGCGGGAGACTATCTGAAGAAATTGGGGACCAAACCAATCCTCTATCGTATGAAATCCAAATAAAGAGAGATCAAGTTGCTGCAACTGGGGATCTGGCGGCAAATTTTGATAATGATTTTGCTGATAGATAAGAAATTGTTTTAAAGAATCAGGCGGAAGTTGAAGTTGAGAGAGATAAAGTCTTGTTAAAAGCTGAAAATCTTCTATGCTTGCGCCATCCACATAACCTTTCATTTCTGCAAGATCTTGGCTCATACTTGGAAAATACTGCTGCCATGTCATCTCTGCACTGATAAAAGGCGCTTTGGGGTGAACATACGATTTATAATGCTTTGCTTTTTTAAGACGTGGAGCTAAATCCCCCTTAATCTCTTCAAAGTATTGCTCTGCAAGCATTGCTGCCATTCCCGTTTTCAAGAACTCATTGCAAATAACACCGTCATTGAAAAGGTTAGGCGTTGTCATCCGATCTTCATAGCTTGTCGCTACAAGACGTATCACAGCATCCATCTCTCTAGAAGTAATGCTTGTGCCTCTCACCGTTTTGCCAATCACTCTATCTGGACTTTTCTCCTCTTTTGCAAACGTACTAAACGTTCCAAAGAAGCTAAACGAGATCACAACAAAAACTGTAACGACGATAAAGAAAAATTTCTGGTACTTGCGAAAAAAACCAAGCATAAGTGCCTCTTGCTGCCAAAACTAAAAAGACCGATTTTAACGCGAACTCACAAACTTGAGCAAGCCTTTATTTCAAAACCACTAAACTACTCAGGTTAATAAGCCTTAGCGAAAAGGACTCGGCGGCGGCTGGGTTTGCCGCTGATGACGCAGGTGCCGGCTTCTTCTGAGCTATCAAGAGGAATACAGCGGATCGTCACGTTGAGATCTTTTTTAACTGTTTCTTCGACATCAGCATCTCCTGAGAAGTGGCTGAAAGCAAAACCGCCATGAATCTCTGGCTGCTCTTTATTTTTTGGAGTAAAAAAAGCGTAAAATTCTTCTTTGGTATCGATCTTTTTGATGTTCATATCACGGAATTTGAGTGCTTTTTGATAAATGTTATTATGCACATCATCGAGTAGATCTGTGACACTTGAAAGAAGGTCTTCTCGTGTTTTGGATGTGATGTCTTTAGGCGCTTTATCTCTACGTGCAATGCCAAGAGTATTCGCAGCGATGTCGCGTGGGCCGATTTCGATGCGGAGCGGCACTCCTTTTTTGATCCATGACCACACTTTATCTCCGCCGCGCATCTCGCGCTCATCAACCATTACATCAAGAGACCTTCCAAAATACTGAATGTGACGTAAGTGACCTGCAAGGGCATGACAGTAAGAAAGAACCTCTTGTTTGGACTCTTCTTTGTGGATCACAGGAATGATCACAATATGAGAAGAAGCTATGCGAGGGGGCAATATAAGGCCATCATCATCGCCATGGATCATGATCATCGCGCCGATAAGGCGTGTTGTGATTGCCCACGATGTTGTCCACACGTACGATTCGCCACCTTCTTTGTCTTGAAATTTAATATTCGAAGCTTTTGCAAAGTTTTGTCCTAAAAAGTGGGATGTTCCGGCTTGCAGCGCTTTTTTATCCTGCATCATAGCTTCGATGGTATAGGTGATATCAGCGCCTGGGAATCTTTCTCCTTCTGTCTTTTCTCCTTTAATCACTGGCATCGCTAGGTATTTGTGAGCAAATTCATGATAGATCTCAAGCATGCGGGTAGTCTCTTCTAAAGCCTCCGCCTTTGTCGCATGCGCTGTATGCCCTTCTTGCCAGAGAAATTCGGCAGTGCGTAAAAAAAGACGTGTTCTCATTTCCCAACGCACGACGTTAGCCCACTGATTAATGAGTAGTGGTAAATCGCGATAAGAGGTGATCCACTTCGAGAACATTTCACCTATGATCATTTCTGATGTCGGCCTAACGATCAAAGGCTCTTCTAAAGGTCCTGCAGGAACAAGCTTTCCTTCCGCATTTTTTTCGAGTCTATGATGCGTAACAACAGCGCACTCTTTTGCGAACCCCTCAACATGGATGGCTTCTTTTTCTAAAAAGCTGACAGGGATAAAAAGAGGAAAGTAGGCATTCTGATGACCTGTTGCTTTGAGCTTGTCGTCGATCACTTTTTGTATATTTTCCCAAAGAGCATATCCCCACGGCTTAATCACCATGCAGCCGCGTACAGGAGAATTCTCAGCAAGATCGCCAGCTTTCACTACTTGTTGAAACCACTCAGGATAGTTCTCTTCGCGTGTTGGAGCAATAGCTGATTTCGGTTTTTTTTCTGTTGTCATGAGCCTATCCCACTATTTCAAGATTTTGATTTTTGATGGATTTTTTTCTATTTTTCAGAGCTTCTTTGCGAGACATACTTGAATAAGTAGACCAAAAAGAAGCTTTGAAAAATAGGAAAAAAGACGCAAAAAGCGAATTCTTAGAATGGAGGGATAGGCTCATCATGAACCTCTAAATGATTGAGTTAAAATCCCGCGCAAAACGCGTTTTGCTTCTTGTACATCGTCGGTTGTTGCCGTCTTACCAAGAAGCGGATACGTATATGCCTGCATGGCCTCATAGACACGGGAACCTGGCAGCAAGATATCTTCTAAGTACTCTTGATCGGGCATACAGAGTGCAATCGTACCCTGATGAAGATAGCCTTGCTTGCGTTTTCTTTGCGCAGCACCCGCAATTTTTTTTCCTTCATAAATAAGATCGTATTTTGTCGGTTGCGCCATGCAAAATCTACTGCACGAGCGATCAAAAAGGGGCGCATCATCAGGTGTTAGTTGGCATGGAATATCTAGAAATTTTTTCACAGCTCTTAAGACAGCTTGATTGACAAAAGAATAATTTTCTAAGGTATTTTCAGAAAAAACGGGGGCTGATTTTGGAACAAGAACAGAAAATGCCATATCCCAGATATGGAAGACAATCCCCCCTCCTGTTGATCTTCTGCCCAAATCAAGACCTCGTCTCCTTGCAGCTTCTAAGTCTATAAACTCTTTAGGATCAAGAAAATAACCATATGTTGCACTTGTCTTTTCCCAGTCGTAAAAATGCAAAATTGCTGTATTTTCCAGCTCTTCCAAAAGATGCGCATCAATCTGCATATTTTCTTCTGCAGATCTTGTTCCTGTATCCAAAATTTTCCAATGCATGCTGATATTGTGCCTTATTTACCAAAAAACATCCACTCTCTTTAGCATTAATAACTAAACTATGTTATTCTGTATATTTGCCAAAAAAGGCCCAAAGCTTTACAACGGGGTCTATAATAGAGACATTAGAGGGGTAATATGTTTGACAAGTTCACCAACCGCGCTAAGCAAGTCATCAAGCTCGCTAAAAAAGAAGCGCAAAGACTCAACCACAACTATCTAGGAACAGAGCACGTTCTTTTAGGCCTTTTAAAGCTTGGCCAGGGAATTGCTGTTAACGTTCTGCGTAATTTCAATCTTGATTACGATATTGTGCGTGCGGAGGTGGAAAAAATTGTAGGCTTTGGACCTGAAATTCAAGTCTATGGAGATCCAGCGCTTACAGGAAAGGTCAAAAAGGCTTTTGAGTTTGCAGGTGAAGAAGCGGCAAGCTTAAATCATAATTACGTGGGAACAGAACATCTTCTTCTTGCACTGCTCCGCCAATCCGATGGAGTTGCAGCTCAAGTTTTAGAAAACCTTAACATCAACCTCAAAGACATCCGCAAAGAAATTTTGAAAGAACTCGAAACGTTCAATCTGCAACTCCCTCCAATGGGCATGAACGGAGGCTCTTCAGGCGGTTCTGGAAAATCATCACAGGACAAAGGTGGACCTGGCGGACCCTCAGAAAAAATGCCTGCTCTTAAAGCCTACGGGCACGACCTTACAGAACTGTGTCGAGAGAGTAAGCTTGATCCTGTGATCGGACGTAAAGAAGAAGTGGAGAGACTCATCCTGATCTTGTGCAGACGTCGTAAGAACAATCCTGTCCTCATTGGAGAAGCAGGTGTTGGAAAAACAGCAATTGTTGAAGGGCTTGCCCAAGCGATCGTTAAAGGGGATGTTCCTGACCATTTAGCTAAAAAGAAACTCGTCTCCCTTGATCTAACGCTGATGATTGCCGGTACAAAATACCGAGGCCAATTTGAAGAGCGTATCAAAGCTGTCATGGATGAGATCAAAAAACATGGCAACATCCTTCTTTTCATCGACGAATTACATACTATCGTAGGTGCTGGTGCTGCAGAAGGCGCCATTGACGCTTCCAATATCTTAAAACCCGCTCTCTCGCGAGGTGAAATCCAATGTATCGGTGCTACAACAATCGATGAGTACCGCAAACACATTGAAAAAGACGCAGCTCTTGAGCGCAGATTCCAAAAAATTCTAGTAGCTCCTCCTTCTTTAGAAGAGACAATCTGCATCCTCACAGGTCTTAAAGGGAAGTATGAAGAGCATCATAAGTGCATTTATACAGAGGCTGCTCTGAAAAGCGCTGTCTACCTTTCCGATCGCTACATTGCTGGTAGATTCTTACCTGATAAAGCGATTGACCTCATCGATGAAGCAGGCGCTAAAGCACGCATCGCCATGATGCACCAGCCTCAAGACATCACGAAATTTGAAGCTGAAATTGAAGAAGTGCGCATTGGAAAAGAGGACGCGATCTCTAAGCAAGAATATGAAAAAGCTGCAAAATTGCGCGACAAGGAAAAAACACTGCGAGAAAGACTCCAACAAATCCGCGCAGAGTGGGAAAGCAATAAAGAAGAGCATCAGGTGATCGTTGACGAAGAAGAGATCGCAACGATTGTTGCCAAGCAAACAGGAGTTCCTCTTACACGCTTGACTGAAGGGGAAACTACAAAAGTGCTCAAAATGGAAGAGGCACTCAAAGGAAATGTCATTGGACAAGATGAAGCTCTAAGCACTGTCTGTAGGGCCATCCGTCGCAGCAGAGCAGATATCAAAGATCCGAACCGTCCTATTGGTGCTTTCCTCTTTTTAGGACCGACAGGTGTTGGCAAAACGCTTGTTGCTAAACAACTCGCGATCCACATGTTCGGAGGAGAAGATTCTCTCATCCAAGTCGACATGTCAGAGTACATGGAGAAGTTTGCTATCAGTCGTATGACAGGCTCTCCTCCTGGCTACGTTGGCCATGAAGAAGGTGGACAGCTCACAGAACAAGTGCGTCAACGTCCTTATTGTGTCGTTCTGTTTGATGAAGTGGAAAAAGCTCACCCTGATGTGATGAATCTCCTGCTGCAAATTCTTGAAGAAGGAAGACTGACAGATTCCTTTGGCCGTAAGATTGACTTCCGCAATACGATCATCATCATGACCTCCAATCTCGGCGCGGATCTGATTCGCAAATCAAGCGAAATGGGCTTTGGCGCTGGAGAAGGAATGCTCGACTATAAGTCGATGCAAGAGAAAATCGAAGGGGCTGTCAAAAAAGGATTCAAACCTGAGTTCCTCAACCGTCTCGATGGCATTGTGATCTTCAAACCACTCGACAGAGACCACTTGATGCAAGTGATCGATCTTGAAGTGAAAAAAGTCAAACGACGTCTTGAAAGAAAAAATATCCTCCTTTCTCTTGATGATAAAGCAAAAGATCTTCTTGTTTCCAAAGGATTTCAGCCGGAAATGGGAGCACGCCCCTTACGTCGCGTGATCGAGCAATACCTCGAAGATCCCCTTTCAGAAAAGCTACTGCTTAACCCAGGAAAAGGCGGATGCTGGCAAGTCACTGCCCAAGACGACAACATTGTTTTCGTCGAATGCGAACCACCAACAAACGACGCTAAGGACCACCTGGCCACCGCAAAGTATCCTTAAACAAATTTCCAGAACTACATTTAAAGGGAATCGATTATTCGACGGTAGTCCTAAACATGTAATGCTGAACAATGGCGCAGCGCAAGCCAAAAAAATGCAGAGAGCCGTCTTGTAGGTGGAATTAAGCTTGGGGTTGCTATTGCAATCTTTTATAGAAATACTTTTTGACGTATTCGACAACCTCGACTATCAGTTCAAAATTGATCATTTTTAATAAATTGTGTTACAAATTCCGGTTTTGGAATAGGCGCTATGTAATTTTCTAGTGTTTTGTATAGATAGCCGGGATGCATAGCTTCAAAATTCTCATGTTTTTTAAAAACCGGGTTTATGAAGTTAAACTTTTTTGATGCTCTTATAGCTTGACTTTCCGTGAACTCATCGTGCTCCACTAAATATTTTTGATAGTTAGATTTCAGAGTTTTTTCCATAATTTTCAAGCAAGATGCAATTGTCAATCCAATAAATTCAGAGCAAAATAATTCTGCTTCTACAAATTGAAAATTTTCTATATTACACTTATCATCTAATTTATGGCTTTTAAATACGGAGGCGTTTCTTCTAGACTCAATATTCTTAATGTCGGAAAAATTTGTCGTATCATGAAATGTTTTTGTTGTACTTTCATAAACCTCTTGTGCAACAAAAAACCAGTCCCCTGCATACATTTCTTCCAATACTCTTATTCCGTAGTCAGAGATGAGCTTAAAAATTTCAAATCTAAAAAAATCATAAGAAACAAATTCGTGCAAAGACAGTTCATCAAAATGGTGAGACTCAACGACATGAGAGGCTACCACCTTATTTTTTTCAGAAAGCACAATAAGAGGGTGTCCGTATGAACTATTGGTAACAAGCATTTGAATTTTGGAATTTAAATCAGGCTCTTCTTTTCCTCTACTTAAAGCATCCCTTTTTACATTTAAAAAAGCGATATCGCCCGATAAATAATACGATTTTTTAAGAAATTCAGACTTAACACATTCTTTCAACTTAATCAAATCATTTATATTTTTAATATCTTGAAATATTTTTTTATCAATCAGATCATTTTCTAATAAATCATTAAGTAATTCAGTTAATGAACCAAGCTTATCTACCAAGCAAAATTGTTGAATAGTGAACTTTTTATGCTCATATATGACTTTTTTTTCTTTAATATATTTAAATTTATAACAAAACTCTTTTGGTTTTATTTTTTTAACAAAACATGATCTTTTTACAATCTCGTGAAAAAATTTAAATCCAGTCCTTGTTACTTCTAAACTGTTATAATCAATATCAGTTAATCCATCTGCATGCATTGCCAATACAGGTATTATATGATGTTTTTTTGTGATTTTTTTAAAATAATCGAAATAAAAATCTTTGTCTGTTGATGCAAATGTTTTTTTATCATCCCAATTGACTTTAGAATTTTCTGATAAACTCCATGCAATCACCGATATAATTTTAGCAAATTTCAAATCGCTAAATTTTAATTTAACTGGATCATTTTTATAAATTCTATCTATCTCATTCGAAATGTTACTCAAATATAAATAAACAGAATCTAATGTTGTACTTGAATATTTTATATTTTTTTTAAAATATCTTACAGACTTAATGGCAATTTTTCTAATTAAATCATTTTTTTCTCTATCTTTAAATGAAAAATTTTCATTGCTATTTAATTCTGAATGCAACTTTTTAGTTATTTCTTCTAAAAAATCAATAACTTCACACTGAGAACAATTTTCTAATTTATCTACAAAATCAACATTTGCTAATTCTTTCCAAGAATCAATTTTTGAATCGTTTTTTGATACTATTTGCGACATTTCTCAACCTAAAAATTTTTATTATTATTTATAACATTGATTCTATAATTTTAATTATATAAAATCAATGTTATAAATACACAACTACTATATTAAGCCTACGCGCTTGACAATCAACTGGTTATATTATTAAAAGCTACAGTTAGAATAGTTTTTTACCTCAAATACTTAATATTAAAACACATAATACTTTGAACCTGAGGGCGCTATTGCAATCTCTTGTAGAAATGCTTTTTGGGGTAGTCCTAAACATGTAATGCTGAGGATTTAAAGAAAAAATTGATTTCTCCATAATGGGATGATCAAGTACTTCATCTGCGATTACAATCTCCGCAGTCGAGCATTGCATGTTTAGGACTACCCCAAAGAGATCATTTACCTACACAAACAGCATGAGAAGACCGCTTGCAAATACAATGATTAGAGTGATGGT
>JAZKBL010000020.1:57386-98198 GCA_040388665.1 Chlamydiota bacterium | reverse complement strand
AGCGAGAGGCCCGGGAAGTGATCAATCAGAAATCCGGAGTCCTGTAAGGACGGCATTGTTAGTTAAATGTCGTCCTTACAGGACTCTTAGCTTATATTCGATCTGTTTCCCAGGCCTCTCGCTACGCTTCGACCCGGGCTATGCTATTGCGGCCCTCCGGGCCTTAAATCCACAGTTTTTTTGTAGCGAGAGGCTTCTAATCTGTGATCTTTTTATTTTTTTTTATTTAGAGTGTCTTCTTCGATTTCGGCATTGAGTTCCTCTTCTTCTTCAGCTTCTGTGTGTGTTTTGCCTTCTAGAAATTCACGGAAGAAAATGTAGATGGCGCCGATAGAAAAGAGGATGGGCAGGAGTATCTCCCAGGAGATGTTAAAAGCGACGGTAATGAAGACGCCGATAAAGACAAAGAGAGTGACGTACATGTCGTAGTGTCTGCCGGAGAGGTGCTGTCTTAGAGCAAGGGGGATGCCGACGGCGAGCATGATGCCTGGCCACCAGGAGTGGAGATAGGTAAGGATTGCAAGTCCTACAAGAAACAGTGCTAAAGAGTAAGCCTTCGCCGTTCTATCTGATGTGATACGTCTTGCCATCATTGTTCTCCTAAAACACCTTTTAGTTGCTGGGATCTAATTATTCAAGAAAATTATGCAGGTAGCGTCCTGTGTGGGAGGTAGGGTGTTGAGCGATTTCTTCGGGGGTGCCGGTTGCGACGAGGTGTCCGCCGAGCGTTCCAGCCTCTGGGCCTAGGTCGATCAGATAGTCAGCGCTTGCGATGAGATCGAGGTTGTGCTCGATGACGACGAGGGTGTGTCCTTTGTCGACGAGGGTGTGAAAGATCGGCAGGAGTTTTGCGATATCTTCTTGGTGAAGGCCGATTGTGGGTTCATCAAGAAGGTAGATCGCTTTTTGCTTAGAGCGCTTTGAGAGCTCTCTTGAGAGTCTTAGCCGCTGCGCTTCGCCGCCAGAAAGGGTGGCGATTTCTTGGTCAAGTTGTAGGTAGCCAAGCCCCACTGCAATGAGTGTGTCGAGGGTGCGCACGACTTTAGGGATAGGAAGAAGAAACTCTTTTGCTTCTTCGACGGTCATTTTAAGAATTTCACCGAGGTGCTTGCCTTTGTAATAGACCTGAAGGCTTAGTGGGTTTAATCGAAAGCCGCGGCAGGCTTCACATTCAACTTTTACAGGAGGGAGAAACTGGAGCGGGATTGTGAGTGTACCGAGCCCTGAGCAGTGGGTGCACATCCCTTTTTTGTGGTTGAAGCTAAAATGTTTTGGCTCAAGCCCTCTTGTTTTTGCGGCAGGTAGAGAGGCGAAAAAATAGCGAAGCGACGTTAGAAGATCAACATACGTGCTCACATCAGCTCTATTTGTGTGGCCAATTGGATTTTGATTGAGGACAAGAACTTGTTCGAAAGTTTTTTGGACAAGTGGAAGGATGCAATCAAAAAGAAGTGTTGATTTACCGCATCCAGACACTCCTGTGATGCAGGTGAATAGGCCAAGCGGGAGATCGACGTTGATATGTTTTAAGTTGTGCACGGAAGCATTTTTGACAGAGAGAACTTCAGAAGATTTACGTCTTTTTTTAGGGATCGGAATTGTTTTTTTGCCGCTTAAATAGGCGCCTGTTAGCGACAGGGGATTATTTTTGATTTCCTCAAGTGTTCCGCTTGCTGTGACCTTGCCTCCTTTTTTGCCAGCTTCTGGACCAAAGTCAAGAATGTAATCGGCGATCTGAACCGTCAGAGGATCATGTTCGACTAAGAGTAACGTGTTGCCTAAATTGCAGAGTTTTAAAAGAGCGTCGTTGAGTAGTGCGTTATTATGAGGGTGTAGCCCGATTGTTGGTTCATCAAGGACGTAAAGACAGCCTGTCAGACCGCTCCCTAGTTGTCTAGCAAGGCGGATTCTTTGCGCTTCACCGCCAGAAAGGGTAGGTGCTGCTCGTTCAAGCGAAAGATATCCAAGGCCTATTGCTTTTAAGAAATGGAGTCTATGGTTAAGCTGTCTCTGTGTTTCTTCTAAAAGCTGATTTGGAGGGAGTTTTGAGATGAAATCATGCGCTTCATCAATCGGCAGTCTACAAAAGTCAGCAATTGAAAGAGTATCAATGCGTACATTTCTTGCAAGAGGGTTAAGACGTGTGCCTTGACAGGAAATACAGGTATTTTCATTAAGTAATGGCTTTAAAGCCTCGCGAATTTCTAACGTGGACGATTTGGCCGCTTTTACAAAAACGTTGTTAAACCCATTGAAACGGAAGCTAAGTTCTTTTTTATCGACCCAGCTAGAGCCATTAAAAAGAATGTGGAGCTTATCGGATGAGAGTTCATTAAGGGGAACATCCGGATTTATTTTTTCCTGTTTTAGAACGGTTTTTAGAAAATCAAGCGCTGTGCGTGAAATGTTCTCTTTCCAGAGCTCTCTCGCAAGTTCTAGAGCTGTGAAGTGCATGATCTCTTCATGCGCTGTTAGATCCGCTCCATACTGAAAACCAAGACCTAGACAATCAGGGCACATCCCTTGAGCGGTATTGAAGGAAAACGTGTGTGGCGTGATGAACGGATATGATTTTCCAGTGCTTGGCGCTGTAAAAGCTAAGTTAAAGAAAATATCTTCCTTGTCAAGCGCTGCAGTGAATGTGCCGCATCCAATTCTATCTGCATGTTCGATCGCTTCTAGAAGGCGAGATCGCACACCCTCTTGTATGGAGAGTCTATCGATCACAAGAAATAAGGTATTTTTTCTCTGCTTATCAAAAGGAATCTCTTCATCGAGCTCAAAATAGTCCCCGTTAAGCCGTATTCTTAAAAAGCCTTCTTTTTGTAATCGTTCTTTTAATGACTCAAAAGGTTCAGATTTTTTTAAAACAAGCGGCGCTAAGATGTGGATACGGGTGGATGCTGGGAGCCCAAGAAGCCGGGCTGCAACATCTTGCTTGCTGATGGTGCGCAGCTCTTCTCCCGTTTCAGGACAAAAAGCTGTTCCTAAGTGAGCATAGAGCACGCGCAAAAAGTCGTAGGCTTCCGTCATTGTGCCGATCGTGCTTCGAGGGTTGCCTGCATGGCTTTTTTGCTCAATAGCAATGGCTGCAGATAAGCCCTTGATGCTTGCCACTTTTGGTTTGGGCATTTGCTTGACATGCTGGCGCGCAAAAAGCGCAAGGGACTCGATGTAACGCCTTTGTCCTTCTGCGTAGATCGTTTCAAAAGCAAGAGAGCTCTTACCTGATCCTGAAGGGCCTGTACACACAGTGATTTTACCGCGTGGTATTTTGACGTTGATTTTCTTTAGGTTGTTTTGTTCGGCTCCCTGAATATCAATGTAGGGAAAATCAGAAACTGTAGGTTTTGTTTCTTTTTTTACAAAAGGCTTTGGATAAAGTGCTTCTTGAAGAGCTTTTCCTGTTGGCGTTTTTAATTTGGCGATTTTTTCTGGAGTGCCGTAGGCGATGATCTCTCCACCACCATTTCCTCCTTCAGGGCCCAAATCGATGATCCAGTCAGCCGTTTTTACAAGATCCATGTTGTGCTCGATCACAAGGACGGTGTTGTTTCTTTTGACAAATGTTTGGAGGACATTGACGAGCTTATGAATGTCATGAAAATGTAATCCTGTTGTTGGCTCATCTAAAATGTAGAACGTATTGCCTGTATCTCTTCGTGCAAGCTCTTTTGCAAGTTTGATTCTTTGCGCTTCGCCCCCAGAAAGTGTGGGAGAGGGTTGTCCGAGTTGAATGTAGTCTAGACCGACTTTCAGAAGAACATCTAATTTTTCTTTGATGCTTGGAATGCTAGCAAAAAAATCAAAAGCGTCAGCAACCGTCATGTCTAGAATATCACTAATACTTTTGCTTTTATAGCGGATGCTGAGCGTTTTTTCATCAAACCGTTTTCCTTTACAGACCTCACAAAGTTCCCACTCATCTTCCATGAAATCCATATCGATTTTGACCATGCCCATACCGCCGCAGTGGGGACAAGAGCCTTCTTTTACGTTGAAGCTAAAACGTCCTGATTTGTATCCAAAAGCGACACTCTCTGGGAGTTTGCTGAATAAATCGCGGATTTCATCAAAGAGTTTAATGTAGGTTGCAGGGTTAGATCGTGGCGTGCGTCCAATCGGAGTCTGATCGATTGCAATCACTTTATCGACATGCTCTATACCTTTGATTGCGCGCATGGCGCCGACAGAGAGTTTTGCGTGATGGAGTCTATTAGAAAGAGCTGGATGAAGAATATCTGTAACAAGCGAGGATTTACCAGAACCTGAGACGCCGGTCACTGCAATAAGAACTCCAAGAGGAAAGTCAACGGTAACATTTTTTAAGTTGTGGTGAGAGGCTTTTTCGATCCGGAGGACATTGCCGTTTGGTTTTGTTCTTTTTTTAGGGATGGGGATCGATAGTCTTCCAGAAAGGTAAGCGCCTGTGATCGATTCTTTACTGTTTAAGAGTTCTTCAATCCCGCCATCAGAGATGATTCTTCCTCCATTTTTACCAGCAAGCGGTCCTACATCCACAATGTGATCCGCTTCCCGAATGGTTTCCTCATCATGCTCGACAACAATGACCGTATTTCCCATGTCGCGTAGCGCTTTTAGAGTTTTTAAAAGCTTTAGATTATCGCGCGGATGTAACCCGATAGAGGGTTCATCAAGAATGTAGGTTGCACCAACAAGGCCTGATCCTATTTGAGAGGCCAAACGCACACGTTGCGCTTCTCCTCCAGAAAGGGTAGGAGCTGTTCTTTCGAGCGCAAGATAATGAAGACCTACATCTGCAAGAAACATAAGCCTTTGCACAATTTCTTTGAGAAGCTCTTCTGAAATCTCGTTGCTTGAAAGACTTTGAAAGAATTGATACGCTTCATCAATGGATAGCGCTGTCACTTCATGGATCCGTTTGCCTCCAAGAAGTGTCGCAGCAGGGTAAGCTTTAATGCGCGCACCCTCGCATGAAGGGCAGATCATCTCAGAGAGAAGCGGCTGCATTTTTGCGCGGTACACATCACTTTTGGCTTGGTTGTATCTCTCTCTTGCTTCAAAAAGAACCCCTCGCCATTGCACGTAGTCTGTCCATCGTTTTTTTGTTTCAGGATGGACAAACTCCATGCGTGTCCATTTAGTATCGATTCCATGAAGAAACATTTTTTTTGCTTTTTCAGAGAGGTCTTTCCAAGGAGTGTTGATGTTAAATCCGTAAAGGCGTGCGAGGTTGTTGTAAATATTGCCATAGCGCACTGTTTTGTAAGAGCTCGCTACAATGCAGCAATCCTCTGCAATGCTAAGATCTGGGTTGATCACTTTGTTCAAATCAAATTCATTGAGTATGCCAAGACCTTGGCAAGAAGGGCACATACCAACAGGATGGTTAAAAGAAAAATCATGAGGCTCTAAAGGGGGATATGATTGCTTGGATTTTGCAGAATACGCGTGTTTGGAAAAGAGAATCTCTTCTTGAGTGTCGATTTTGAGAACGCTCATCACTCCTTTACCAAGCTCGAGTGCTTGCGTGACACCTTCTGCAATCCTCGTATGGCTGTCTTCTTCGATGTTGAGCCGATCAATCACAATGTCGATATCGTGAGCTGCTTTCTTATCGACGACAATCTCACCCTCAAGCTCAATGACTTTGCCATCAAGCCGCACTCTCATGAAGCCTTGGCGGATAAGATCTGCAAAATCTTCTTTAAATTCCCCTTTCTTAGCTCTTGCAAAAGGGCATAGAAGAATAATTTTAGTCCCCTTGGGCTCTTTTTTTATTTTTTCAAGAATATGCTCTACACTTTGAGGAATCACTGGCTCTTTACTGATGGGGCAATGAGGAACTCCTACTCTTGCAAAGAGTACGCGCATGAAGTCATAGATGCCCGTCATCGTGCCGACTGTCGAACGGGGATTTCTACCGGAAGTTTTTTGCTCAATAGCGATGGTTGGTGAAATGCCGGTAATGAGTTCCGCATCGGGTTTGGGCATATCACCCAAGTGGCGTCTTGCATAGGCAGAGAGCGATTCAATGTAACGCCTTTGCCCTTCGACATAAATCGTATCGAAAGCAAGAGAAGATTTTCCCGAGCCTGAGACTCCCGTAAAAACGATGAGTTGATTGGGATTTAGGGTTAAATTTACATCTTTTAGGTTGTGGACTCTGACTTTCTTTAGGATAATTTGACGTGCGTGCATAATGAATTATTATAGCACAAGAGGGGATCATGCATACTAGGACAAAAATTATTTGTACGATGGGGCCTGCTGTTGAGGGGCTTGAAAAAATCCTACAACTGATTGATGCTGGGATGAATGTGGCGCGTATTAATTTTAGTCATGGTACGCATGACAGCCATGCTCATGTGATTCAAAATTTAAAAAAAGCGCGTGAGATCCGTAAAATCCCTCTTGCGATCATGCTCGATACCAAAGGCCCTGAAATCCGTATCGGGATGATTAAAGGTGGTCAGATGACGGTAGCTTCTGGGCAAAAGCTTCTTCTTGTGAAAGAAAAAAGAGAAGGGGATACAGACGGAATTCAGATCACACCGCCTATTGCTCTTGATAAACTAGCACCTGGAGATAGACTTCTTTTTGATGACGGCTATATCACTTCTTTTGTTAAAGAAATTACTAAACAAGGCGTGGTTGTAGAGATTCAAAATCCTGGGATTTTGAAAGATCAAAAAGGGGTTAACATTCCCGATGTTGATGTGAATTTACCTGCAATGACCTCTCAAGATATTTCTGATATTTCTTTTGGATGTAAAGAAGATATTGATATCATTGCAGCTTCTTTTATTCGCTCTTCAGATCATATGTTAGAGATTAAGCAACTACTGATCGATCAAAAAAAATCAGATATTCTTGTATTTGCAAAAATCGAGAACCGTCTTGGAGTGAAAAATTTTGATAGTATCATTCAAGTAGCAGATGGAATTATGATTGCCAGGGGAGATCTTGGTGTAGAATTGCCGTTACAAGAAGTACCGAAACTGCAAAAAATGATGATCCGTAAATGCTATCAAGCAAGTAAACCTGTTGTGACAGCAACGCAGATGTTAGAGTCGATGATCAAAAACCCTCGCCCTACGCGCGCGGAGGTGTCCGATGTCGCTAATGCGATTTATGATAGCACCTCTGCTGTGATGCTCTCCGGTGAGACAGCCATAGGCGCTTATCCGATCGAAACTGTTCAGACCATGCATAATATCATCGATGAAGCGGAAAGAGATTTTGACTATCGAGAATTTTTCAATCATGAAAGCAAAAGAGACTATAACGATGTTTCTTTTTCTGTGTCTTTAGCAGCTGTTAAAACCGCTTACAGCTCACAGGCTCAAGCAATTTTTGCTTTCACAAATAGTGGCTTCACAGCGCGCCTTATTTCTAGATTCCGTCCAAAAATGCCGATCATTGCTCTTACCCCAAATCCAAAAGTCTATAACCAGCTTGCCATTAATTGGGGCGTGATTGCAGTAGGTCCAAGCCCTGCAGAAAATGTGCAAGAGGCTTTTTTGATCGCAAGCTGTTTTGCTCTTGAAAAAGGGTTTGCACACTATGGTGATCTTGTCGTCGTCACAGCTGGCTCTCCTTTTGGGATTACGGGAAGCACGAACACCATGCTCGTTGAGAGTATCGGAGATGTGATTGTTCGCGGTAAGCCTGGAACGGGCAAACGCATTCATGGAAAAGTGACATTACTCCTGTCCCCTGATGAAGCGCGTAAACATTTCATTAAAGATAACATCGTCGTGATCAATCATTGCGATGAGACGTATCAGCCTTTCTTTACTCACGCGGCAGGTATTGTGCTTCAAAATCACCCGGAAGATATTGCATCAGAAACATGCGCTACAAATTATGCTAACATGTTCAATATTCCTCTTCTTGTACGTGCGGATAGCGCCATGAGCCTTCTTGTGGAAGGACAACTTGTCACACTCGACCCTGAGCGCGGCATCATCTACAAAGGAACCTTAAGCAGCGATAAAGAATTCATTTCCAAAGTCTGCAAACGTTAAAAATCTTGTAGCAAGAAGCTTTAGAGGGAATCATGCAAGAGGTTTGATGTTCAAAGCGGTGATGGCGAGAAAGGCCATGGCTGCGGTGTCTGTGCGCAAGATATTGTGGTTAAGGCAGACGCCGCGCGCTTTGAGTGTGCCATCGAGGTGGTGAACTTCTTGTGGGGAAAGTCCTCGTTCTGGGCCTACGACAAGGATAAGAGGGTCTTTAAAGGGTGGGGTTACGGGAGGCGCTTCGGGACGGGTATCGCCATAAAGGATAGTCGTATTGGGAATGAGTGCCCATTCAGTCAGCTGTGGTTTGATGAGAATGGGGGGGAGATCAAGGCGGCTGCATTGTTTCATGGCGGAGACGGTAAGTAGCTCCATCCTTTCTTGCTGGTTGTTGCTAAAGTCTGATTTCTCGCTCCATACGCCCGGAAAAAGCCAGAAGGCGCTAGCTCCAAGTTCTGTTCCCTTTTCTAAGATGAATTCAAGGCGGTTAAAGCGGGGGATCGCTTGGGCTAAAATGATCTCTTTGCCGGGAGTTTTTTTTACGACGGTATCGATCTGTAAAGTCGCTTTTTTTTTCTCAATGGAAACGAGCGTAGCAAAAGCTAGTTCATTGCGTCCGTTGACAAGCTCCACTTTTTCGCCGGCCCTACAGCGGATCACGTGGCTTAGGTGGTGAAACTCTTGTCCCTCTAAGATGCATTCATTCTCAGGTGTAAATGATGTGTCAGAAAAAAAACGTTCAACGGGCATGAGTTAAAGCTCTTGTAAATGTTTCAGAAAGGTTTTGAGTGGGTCCGGCAAGGGTCTTTAAATCAGAGAGCGTGACAACTTCAAAGGCGGCTAAATGCATATAGTGAGATTTAGCTTTCTTACAGTCTGCAAAATTAAAAACGAGTTTAAAACGAAAATCATCAAGAAGCATTTCATCTAATGTATCATAAACATGGATTTCTGCATCTTCAAGAAGTGGTGTTTGTGAAAAAGCTCTTGGGACTACAAGCGTGATAAATTCGTAAGGATAAATGACTCGCAGTCTAGGTAGGTGAGGGAGAAGTGCATCAAAGCGTTCTTTGTTAGAGGGAAGTAAAATGCATATTGACTCATGACGAAAACGGCTTTTAAGCTTACCTCTTGTCTGTTGTTTCCATCTATTATGCTGCCATAGCCACTGTCCTGGATGTTCACGAATGCTGTCTTCAAGTAGCTTTAGTGAAAGACGCATCATCCGATCTATTTCTTTTTCTAGAGACTCGCTTAGGTTGGGCCAGATAGGAGGGGAGTAATCAATGACATATTTTCCAGACTTGCGCACAGTTGTTGCAACGATGATTGGAACACCTGTTTTGTAAGCCAATAGTGCAGGGACAGGTGATGTCCAGGCAGATAGGCCAAAAAAGGGAGATGAGTAACCACTGTCTGGCATGCCTTGATCGCCAACAATTCCTAAAAAAGCGCCTCTTTTTAAACCGCGCAACCCTTCTTTAATCGCACTTTTTGGAGGGACAATTTTTCCTCCATATTTTTCTCGGATTGAGAGCACCCATTTGTAGAGGAAATGATTTTTAATAGGTCGTCCGATGGCAACGCCTGGCATCCTGCTTGTACCTTCAAGAAAGAGAATTTCCCAGTTCGCTTGATGTCCACAGAAAAAAATGATTCCTTTTCTATGATGTATGATTGTGTTTGCTTCCTCAGGATTTTGGCATGTGGCAATCCGACTTATATTTTTTTCTCGCGCAAATTTAGGGTATTCAAGACAAGTAATCATTAAGTTCTGAAAGGAGAGTCTTGCAATGCGGCGCATCTCATCTTGTGTTTTGGCAATCTGCGTTAGAGCAATATTAGAAAGAGCTTTTTTTCTAAATTTAGGCATTAAAAAGTAAGCAGCATTGCCTAATTGCCTGCCTAAAAAATGCAACAAGGAATAGGGAAGTAGACTAAAAGGAAACGTGATTATCCTAATGACTGAATAATTAATTAAGGCTTTCATCGACATAACGCATAAGTTGGGTTCCGAAATCAAGATGCTTAACAGACTCTCGAATGGAACATGCTTGGTTCTTTGTTTTAGGGCAGGATAGCGCTTTTTTTAAGGCGTTTACAACAGCATCAATTTCATATAGATCTTCGATGATAGAACCTGAGTCGGGTGTTAGGACTTCCTTTCCACCATTGGTTTTTGAAGAGATCGTATAAACTCCCATGGCAAGCGCTTCAACTGTGACATTGGCAAATGGGTCATAAGTGGAAGGGATGACAAGAGCATCTGCTAATTGGTAAAATGGGCGTATTTCTTTTTGTTCTGGAAAAAAGGAAACTTTGTTTCCTAAATGAAGAGCTTTGACTAGGGCTTTAAAAGAGGCAAGATTTTTTTCTTTTCCAACAACGGAGAGATGAAAATCCTCGCGAGCTATTTTACTAAGTGCCCTTAAAAGTATTTCTAATCCCTTACGTCTGTAATTGTGACCGATGAATAGAAAGTGGAAAGTAGACGGGTTTAACTGGAGTTTTTTTGCTACTTGAGGTTTTAAATCTTCCCATAGATCAAAATCTTGTTGCATTTCTTCCCATTCAACACCGTTGTGTAGTACGCAGATTTTATTGGGGTCTGTATTATAAAAACGGATAATTTCTTTGCGCACCATAGAAGAATTAACAAAAAGTTTTTTAAGGCTAGGGTCTTCAAAGCCTGATTTTTCAATATTTAATAATGTGCGATGAAGAGGATTGATCTGAAAGGAAAGATTTTTGAAAAAAGAAGATTCTTTTCGTCTGTGTTCAAGGTATGCTGCATGAACCCCCCCGCTTGCGCGGATATGGGTCTGCCGTCTATTTCGATCTAAACTGAAAATAACATCTGGCTCCAAAACATCAAGAACCTTGCTACAAAACCTATCAAACTTTTGAATTCTTCGAAAACTGAAAGGGGAGAGAGTTTCATCGGAGATCATTTCACAGATGCTTTCTTTTGGGACAGGGCCGCTTGTGATAAGAGCTACGTCGCAGTTTTTTTCTTGAAAAGCAACAGCTAACCTTCTTGCATACTTTTCAGCACCACCATTTGCTTGAATTCTGCTTTTAAGAAGGATAATGCGTTTCATTAACTCTCGTTGACCGTAATCTGACCGTCCTCTAATTCGATATTGAATTTAAGAGGGCTTTCTTCAGATTTATAGAGTTGGAAGCGGTTCATGTAACTGCGGAAGCGGTTTCTTAAATAGTCTTCTCTGAGGTTAGGTTGCAAATCTTGAACTTCATTATCAGAAGTATCAGAGAGTAAAGTAGAGACATATTTGTCCTCTAATACGTGAGGATTAATAAATTGAACACTCCACTCAAGATGAGGACGTTCACTTTTAGGAACAGCGATGATCGCTATTTGCAACATATCGCTTACCACCTCAACAAAAAGACGGCTTACCCCTTTCACATAAAGAGGCCCAGAAATCATGCTGAGCCCATGAATTTTGCGAACAGGTCCACTGATAGAAATTCCTGTATTGCCTGGATTGATTTGGTCGCTATATTCTGGAGGGTAGTAAACTGTTAGGGGAATGGGGTTGTCAAGCGGTAGGAGATCACACCGCACAAAATCGATACGTAGTGTTTTAGCATTTGTATCATCGATTTGGATTGGCGTTTCAGAAATCCCAGGCAGTGAAATTTGCTTCCAATCATTCGGTACAAAATAGCTGACTTCATCACCCTGGGGCAGCGCATCAAGATCTGCTTTAGTGATGTCATTTAAACTAAATGTCAGTTTTTGTCCCTTTGCTTTAAGTCTTTTGACAATGTCTTCAGGACCTGTGATTGTCATCGAAAGGCGGTAAGGCCAGATATCTAAAAAGAGGTAATCACGCGGTGGCTCTCCAATAGGTTGCGTGACGAAGATCGGGATTTTTTCTGTGACAAGTCGGCTCATGTGGATCGGAAAGCTTGAATGAGAAATTCTGTCAATCCCGGTAGAGATGTTGAGATCGGGGTTTAATGAAACGAGATTCTTTTTAGTGACAGTCGCAAGCCACTCACCTTGCTTGTCGGAGGCATCGATCACAACCTCAATATCATTGGATGAGAGAGAATCGAGCATGGGTTTATTGCCGACGACGGTGAGCGAGATTTTTTTAGAAAGCACGCCATTGACTTGCATCCCTTCAATGGTTCTTCCTGTAGGGATATTGACGATTTTAACAGGGACATTGCTAAAAATTTTTGTTCCTGTAAGGGTGTGGTTGACGACAAGCCAAATGATGATAGCAAGAACTGTTGCAATGAGTTTTCTTTGCCAGTTGTCGATAAAGAGGTAGCGAAAAAGGGATTTCATGAGCTTATCCACTCCCAGAATTTCAGTTTTCCAGTCTTTATCTCTCTTTTGCTAGGAGGCGTGAAGATACTGCGTGTGATCCCTTTAAATCTATCAATTTTTACCCCGCGCGTCATCACACCATCTCGTGCAATTGATACTTTGCCAGTTTCTTCTGATACGACGATGATGACCGCATCGCTTACCTGGCTTGCGCCGAGAGCCGCCCTGTGACGCGTGCCGACAGAGCGTGTTAACTGCGCGCTATCTTCAGCAAGAGGCAAGATGACAGACGCAGCAACAATTGTTAAGTCGCGGATGACGACAGCGCCATCATGAAGAGGGGAAGATGTGGAGAAGATCGATTCAAGAAGTTCTGAAGAGAACTGAGCGTTGATGACAACAGCTTTATTAGCATACTCTTCAAAAGAGTCTTCATGCTCTAGAACAATTAACGCGCCTACCCGTTTTTCAGCAAGCTTATAAACAGAATTAGAGAGCTGGTCAAGAAATTTATCGAACTCGGTGATTTCCTTATAACGCTTTCCTTTTAAACTAAGTTTTGAGAGAGCAACGCGCAATTCAGGCTGGAAAATGATTAAAATAGCGATGACAGCGACATTACCCACGAGGTACATGATTTTATGAAGAATTGGCAAGTTAAACCAGGTTGACGCTGCAAAAATCAGTAAGAAAGCAAGAAGACCAAGAACAAGGTCCATTGAGCGTGTATTCCAAAAAAAAGAGAGAAGATAATTCAACATGATCGCTATAATGACGATCTCTAAAACGGGGGTTAACGAATGGAAAATCGCCATGGATATTCTCTCCTCACGCGACTTACGATTGTATGTCATTTTCCGTTAATTCGCAAGCAGTAGCTAGAGGTTCTACGTAGGGCGTAAAAAAGATTTAAGAGTTTTGGGGAAACCCAACGACTTTTTCGTAGCAGAGCAGTAGATGGTTGACTCCATTCATGGCTCTATGAGGAGCGTTTTCTTTAGGTAGATTGTGCGCGAGAGCGATCTTGTCTTTAGAAAAGCCGGTGTTCCAGGGAAAGAGTGCGGGATTTTGTTTGCCCCGTTCGATGGCGCCTTTCCAGTGCATGGATGCGAGGTCAAGCCAGTGATAGGGCCAAAGAAATTCCTCTTGTTTATCAGGATCGATGATTTGACCGAAGAAAGCTCTATCAAAAGAGGGGTTTTGACAAATGAAGACAGCAGAGCCTCGTCTAATATCATGCTTTTTGAACTCTGCGATGATACTTGATGCGACCATCGAAACAGGGGCGCCTTTTACAACCTCTTCCCATGTGAAGCCATTTACCTTTAAGCTTGCTGGATCGCTGCCTTTCCATACGTCTTCTGGTTGAGAGATGACAGATTCGAATGCGCTTATAAGAGCGCCTGTTTCCATGTCGATAATTTTGTAGGCAATCTCAAGCACCTTATGTTTTCGAGAATTTAGACCATTTGTTTCTGTATCGAGAAAAATGCCTAGCATAAAAACCTATTGCAATAAGTCAAAGTAGCAAGAACCTATTTTTGTGTCAAAACTAGTATTCTTTTCTTCTCCTTGCGTCTTGGCGCCAAGATGCAAGGAGAAAAAAAGATGATAGGATGAAGATCTAATTGATTGTATATGTTAATATTTTTTTTAAAGAGGAGGGGATGATGGATATGGGGATGACGCAAGAAAATAGAAAACATGTTGCAGATGGGTTAGCGTGTCTTTTAGCTGATACTTATGCAATTTATTTGAGAACGCAAAATTTTCATTGGAATTTAACGGGACCTGATTTCTATTTTTTGCATATTTTATTTGAGAAGCAGTACGAAGAGCTTGCCGGAGCTCTTGATGAGATCGCTGAACGGATCCGCGCTCTTGGATTTTATGTGGATGCTTCTTTTGGAGCTTTCCAGAAATTAAGCACACTTGAAAGTGTTGATCAATTAATGCCTACACAGGAAATGTTGAAAAATCTTTTGAAAGGACACGAGCAAGTTATCCGGGAGTCAAGGCTTTTATCTGGAAAAGCGGAAAAAGCAAATGACCCCGCAACCGTAGATCTCATGGGAAGAAGGCTTAATGTTCATGAAAAATTTGTATGGATGTTAAGAAGCCATCTAGTATAAATTGACTGTATGTGATATATTACGCAACCTATGGCGCCAGCACCTCAAAAATTTAGAGAAATTGTCTTTCAACTCCTTTATTCAAGCGATTTTGAAGCATCGCAAGATGAGGATATCGGTGCATTTATGATGGGGGAATTCGCCCTCTCTAATACCTCGATTCGTAGAGCTCAAGAAAGAAAAGATTGTGTAGTAAAAAGATTAGAAGAAATAGACGTGTTAATCGGACAAACTTCTTCTAGTTATAGCTTTGATCGGATTCCTTGGATTGAGCGGACTATATTGAGACTTGGAATTTTTGAATTAATGTTTGATGAGACGATCCATCCTAAAATTGCTATTGCTGAAGCCATTCGTCTTGCTCGTAAATATGCAACCCCTGAGGGGGGGACATTTGTTAATGCTGTCCTTGATACACTTTATCAAAAGAGCCTAAAAATCCATGAAACCGATTCAGTACCAGTCATCCAAGCTACTTTCTGAGCTTTCTACCTTTGGTATCGGAGGTCCGGCGCGTGTATTTATTGAGGTTTCTGAAATTGAGGAATTATGTGCTGTGTTAACATCTGCTCGAGAGCAAAATCTTCCCTACATTGTCATAGGGAAGGGTTCGAACTGTCTTTTCGACGACAAGGGTTTTGATGGTCTTGTTATTCTGAACAAAATCGCCTTCATGAAGCAGGAAGGTAATGAATTTTATGTAGGCGCCGGATATAGCTTTTCTCTTTTAGGTGTTCAAACAGCGCGTAAAGGGTATTCAGGACTTGAATTTGCTTGTGGAATTCCGGCTACAGTCGGTGGCGCTATTTATATGAATGCAGGAGCAAACGGGGCAGAGACTGCTGATGTTCTCTCTGAAGTTGAATACATTTCTGCTGAAGGTGAAAGGCTTTTGTTAAAGCGCTCAGTATTAGATTTTTCTTACCGCACCTCCAGTTTTCAAAAGAAAAAAGGGGCTATCGTAGCGGGTAGATTTCGTTTACAAGAGGCCTGTGCAGCGCGTCAAAAACAGCTTGATATCATTACTTACCGCACAAAGACACAGCCCTATGGTGAAAAATCTATTGGGTGTGTTTTTCGTAACCCGCAAAATTTAACAGCCGGCGCTCTGATTGAGCAATCAGGTCTTAAAGGCAGGCAAGTGGGTGGTGCCGAGGTGTCTCTTATTCATGCGAATTTTATCGTGAATAAGAATCAAGCAACAGCTAAAGATGTATTGGAGCTTGTGGAGCTTGTGCGCGCTACTGTAAAGGAAAAAACAGGTGTTGAATTAGAAATGGAAATCCGTGCTATACCATATTATGTATAAATTTCGTGCTGATCTCCACGCGCATACTACGTGTTCTGATGGAACTTTTTCTCCCGTTCAATTAGTCGAGCATGCTGTGAAAATAGGTTTGCAAGGACTATCTATCACAGACCACGATTCGATCGATGCGTATGAAACAGCCATTCCAAGGGCCAAAGAACTAGGTCTTCTACTCGGTACTGGAGTTGAATTTTCTTCTCAATTCCGCAATGCCAATGTTCATATTTTAGGTTATAATTATCGTTTAGAAGATTTTGAACTGCGCGCGTTTTGCAAGCGACATCAAGAAAGAAGAGAAAAACGCAATTTAGCAATTTTAGAAAAACTTAAAACACATGCGATGCCTATTGAAAAAGAAGAGCTTGTAGGCAACACAATTGGTAGACCTCATATCGCTCAGCTCATGGTACAAAAAAAATATGTCGCATCAATCAAAGAAGCGTTTGCTTTTTATTTAGGGGATAATAAAATTTGTTACGCTCCAAGTGAGTTTTTTTCTATAGAAGAAACCATTTCTGTCATTCAGAAAGCAGGAGGTCTTGCTTTTTTAGCTCACCCCCATCTTTTGGAGCAAGGCAGGATTGTTAAAGAAATTCTGCAATTTCCTTTTAATGGTATTGAATGCTACTATAGTCGCTGCCAATTGGATAAAGAAAAACGCTGGATCGATATTGCGAAAAAAAAAGGCCTTTTAATCAGTGGCGGGTCTGATTTTCACGGCACTATTAAGCCAGATATTCCTTTAGGGTGCTCTTGGGTAGATGAGTCTATCTTCCATCAGATTTTTGGATGAGGGAAATTTGCGGTCTTTTAATGACTTAAGTCAGCGTCTTGTTGAGCTTCATAGTAAAAGCGATATTAGTTATGATTTATCGTCCATGCAAAGGTTTGCAAGGAGACTTAAAAACCCTCAGCAAGCGTACGCTACAATTCATGTTGCAGGAACAAATGGTAAAGGGTCTGTGAGTTTAAAACTTGCAACCGTCTTACAGCTTTCAGGCTATAAGGTAGGTCTTTATACATCCCCTCATATTCACTCGCTTAAAGAGCGTATTTTAGTTCAAGAAGAGATGATTTCTGAAGATTATTTCTGCAAAAAAGCGGAAGAGATTTTAAAAATAGCAGAAGAGGAAAAAGAAGAGATCAGTTTTTTTGAAATCATGACATTGCTTGGATTTGAATACTTTCGAGACCAAAAAGTTGATGTCGCTATCATAGAAGTTGGGATTGGAGGTGCGTATGATTGCACAAATATCATTGATCCTTGCCTTTCTGTGATTACTTCAATTAGTTTAGATCATAAAAATTATCTAGGAGACACCTTAGAAAAGATTGCAGAGCAAAAAGCCGGGATCATTAAACGTAAGATTCCTGTTGTAGTTGGACCGCGCGTGCGTTTTACGTCTATAAAGGAACGCGCTACAGCTGTTCAGGCTCCATTATTTTCAGTTGAGGATGAATCAAATTTTTATGATATTGAAAATACAGCTTTAACTCTGCTTGGACTAAAACAGATCTCTTCTCAGTTTCAGATTCCAGAAGAAGCTATAAAAGAGGGTATTGACATCCGGCCATCTTGCCGCTTTGAAAGAATTGGAAATGTCATTTTTGATGTGGCTCACAATGAAGATGGGATAGAAAAATTATTGCAAGCAGTTGAAATTCATTTTCCGGGAAGACCTTTTCACGTTCTTTTGGGAATGTCCAAAGATAAAGAACTGAAGATGTGTCTTGATATTATTGCAAAAAGAGCTGAGAGAATGTATCTCGTGCAGGCATCTTCATTGAGAGGGGCATCGGTAGAAGAGCTTTCAGAGATTTTGACTGAACTTGGCTATCGCCATTTTCAAGCTTACACGAGCATTCGTCAAGGGATGTTATGTGCACAAGAAGAATCAGCGCTATTGATTGTGTGTGGAAGTTTTTATATCATGCATGAAGCGAAATTACAGATCCATAGCTAGAAGCGCCTCGGCAATTTCGGGGTCGTGCGCGAATATATTCTTAATCTGCTTATCGATAAACTGACTTCTTTGATCGAAACTTAACTCATCAGCTTCTTCTAGAATTTCAGCGATCAATTTTAAGGTTTCATGATCAAAAAGATTTTCTTTTAAAAGGCGTTGCATTTTGTTTTCAAGAGCCTTAACAGCTGCATTGCATGTTGTTTTTTCATTTTCAAAATCTGGGACTTTTTCTAGAAACTGTTCGGCAGTATTTTGTACGAGTTGGTTGCGTAAAGAGGATCTAAAATTATTTTTTAATAAAATTAGATGACTCTTAAGTTCATCCAGCTGGCTATTGATGTTTTGCTCGTTTTCTTTGATAAGCGCTCTGCCGAGCAAAAGGGCTTCCACTCTAAGGAGCATGAACTCTCCATCCACCGCTAAGTTATGAATTCTGCCATAAAGTTTTTGAATTTTTTCTTTAAGTATGACAGCATTTTTAGCAATAAGCAGTTGTGTAAAGTCATCTGCTTGGCTTGCGAGCGCTTGAAGCCTTTCGAGAGCTTGTGATGTATTTTCTAGTTCTTGAAATAGGATTTCTTCAGTATCTAAAATGACAAGTTCGTCATCAAGTCTCGTTTCCATCTCTTCTACGAGCTTTACGAGTTTATTACATGTTTCTATGTTTTTTCGCGTCATTTTTTTATTCCATTTATTATACATAATTATACGTTATTATAATTAAATAATCAATAGTGTTTTAACTTCTTAATTATTAGTAAGCTTGGAGCTGTAGGTGAAATAATATTATGATAATGGTAAGCGCTAAATTGAGCGGGGTTAAGAGAAGAAGTCTTTTCTAGAACGGCATTTTTTTCAATTAACCCTTCAGGATGGCCTGGATAGCAGGTAACGCTTATCATTCCTCCGGGGACGATCAAAGAAAGAGCTTGAGATAAGCTTTTTAAAGTTGATGAAGTCTGCGTTGTTAAAGACTTATCTCCACCGGGAAGATAACCTAAGTTATAGATAATGAGTGAGATAGTGAGTTCTAAAGCAAAAAGGGGAAATTCCTCGTGCGATTGATGGAAGAAATGAATTTTAGATGTCAGCATAGAATCCTCTAGAGATCGTTTAGTGTTCTCTAGAGCCTCTTTCTGGATATCAAGAGCGATAACCCCGCCATTTGGGGTTAATTCAGCCAATTTCTTGGTGTCCTTGCCGTTGCCGCAGGTGGCATCAATAGCAAAGCTTGTGGGGAGTAGGGTATGTTCCCAGAAAAAATGTGCAAGGCGAATGTGATTTAGGTGTAGCATTCAAATCCTGTTTTTGGTTATGATTCTCGTTTTGGTTGTGGGGTATTAGCTCAGTTGGTTAGAGCGCCACGTTGACATCGTGGAGGTCAGCTGTTCGAGTCAGCTATATCCCATCATGTATATATTTTAATGACAAATAATCTGACTATTTTAAGGCGAACTGCGGCACAAGTTTTGGCAGCAGCAGCGCTTGAGCAATTTCCCGGTGCATCCTTAGTGGGTGGATTTGGTTCCCATCTTGGATTCCATTACGATTTTACATTTCCTTTTGCTTTTCATAAAGACTTTTTACCGCTTTTAGAAGAGCGGATGCGCGCTGTTATTAAAAAAAATTACAAAATAGAAATCAAAGAGATGGTCCCCAAAAATGCAGCTCTTTTCTTTGAACACCGCAAGCAATTTCACGTCGCAGATAAAGCGCTTGATCTTGAAGAGGTTCTAGCTTCTATTTTTCAAATGGGAGATTTTTTTGATCTTGCAGAACCCTCTTTTTTACGTCATTCCGGAGAAGTTGCTTCATTTAAATTAGTAGAGGCTAAAACATTTGGAGATGGTGTAACGCGGATCTATGGAACAGCTTTTTTTGATAAAAGCGCTCTCAAAGAATATCTTAAAAAACTTAAAAATTACCCTGAAATAGATCATATTATTTTAGGAAAAGAGATGGACCTCTTTAGTTCTTATAAAGAAGGCTTCTGGAAATGGCATCCAAAAGGAGCTTTCATTCGAGAAACGCTGCTAAATTGGTGGAAGAAAGAGCACATAAAGCAAAGTTTTCAATTTCCTTTAGTTCCTGCTATATCTACAAAAGAAGAACTTTTGAAAGCCCATCTAGAGTTTGCTCCGCGTGCTGCCGAAACGGTTTATTTAAAACGCAGTTGCTCTGAAGACGAGCTCATGGGGATGTTTTCCACTAAAGGTGAAACGCAAGATATTGTACATATTTTTTGCGGAGCCGGAGATCTGGTTCAGGAGAGCATTTCTTCCTTGCAATTCATTACTAAAATCTCTAAAATCCTTAGCTTTGAGTGGCAAGCTGTCTTATGTGTCGGAAGAGGGCGTCAAAACGCTTCTTGGAAGAAAGCCAAAGAGGCTTTAGAGAATGCTTTAAAATATTGCGAGCTCGAATACGATTGCGATGATGAGACCTTTGTTGATCGAGGCCCCAGGCTCGAGTTGCGATTTCAAGACGGATTAGGAAGGTTTTGGTCCGGACCGTATCTTGAGATAGCATGTGCGCATATGTGTCTTGTACGCTCGATGTTCGGCTCTGTTGAACGTATTGTGGCTCTTTTGATTGAACAGGGGCAAGGAATGCTTCCTTTATGGTTAGCGCCCGAGCAAGCAAGAGTTTTTACTGTGAGTCAAAATGCCGAACAATTTGCTGATGAATGCGTTACTTATCTAAGTGCACTCGGACTTCGTATAGGGGTTGATCGCAACTTGGAGCAAAAATTAGGTAGCAGATTGCATGGAGCCTTGATAGAAAAGGTTCCCTACTGCATCTTTATAGGAGACCGAGAGAAAAATTTGAAAACGGTCACGGTAAGAGCCTATGGGTCGACAAAAGATGAACAGGTGAGTCTTGACGCATTGGCTCAAAAATTTAAGTAGGAATGATTGATTGAGAATAAATAGAGAAATTCGTGCACCAAGAGTTCGTGTCATCGATAAAGATGGCGGCCAAATGGGGATTATCCCTACAAGCGAAGCGTTAATGCGAGCTGAACAAGTTGGACTAGATCTTGTAGAAATCGCTCCCACAGCAGATCCACCTGTGTGTAAGATTATCGATTACGGCAAGTTTCGATACCAGCTAACGAAGAAAGAAAAAGAAAACAAAAAGGCTCAGCACCAGGTTAAAGTTAAAGAGATCAAATTAAAGCCAAATACAGATGATCATGATCTTCATACCAAGACCAAACATGCTCGTGAATTTGTTGAAAAAGGGTATAAAGTACGAGTCACCTGCGTATTCCGCGGAAGAGAAATGCAACATCCTGAGTTTGGCATGAAAATTGTCCGAGGTTTGTGCGAGGAACTTGCAGACGTTGCAACGCCGGAAGCACCCCCAAAGATGCTAGGTCGTAGCCTGTCTGTTGTGCTCGCTCCAGGTAGTAAAAAGAAACCATAGAGATTTTAAGTAGGTATACTGTGACAAAAGTAAAAATGAAAACGAGAAAGGCTGTCCTAGCCAGGTTTAAAGTAACAGGAACGGGTAAGCTAAAACGTCAAAGACCCGGTAAACGCCACATTTTGACTAAAAAGTCTTCGAATCGCAAGCGTCATTTGAAAAAAGCGCAGCTTGTTGATAAAGGACAAACAAAAATGTACGCCCGTTTGATGGGTGTGGCGTAAGAGGTATTTGCAATTACCTCGTAAGTAAAAATATATAGTAATGGAGTATTAGTATGGTTAGAGTCACAAATGCAGTGGCTGCCAATCGCAAAAGAAAGCGTCTTCTCAAACTTGCAAAAGGTTTTGTAGGAGATCGTAAAAACCACTTAAGACTTTCTTCCGATGCAGTCATGTCCGCTTTAGCGTTCAATTATAAACATAGAAAGCAAAAAAAACGGGATTTCCGCAGGTTGTGGATCGTTCGTATTGGAGTTGCTGCAAAGATCAATGGTGTTTCTTATAGCAAACTGATCAGCGGCCTTGCAAAAGCTGGTTGCGCAATCAATCGTAAAATGCTTTCTGATATGGCAATCAGAGATCCGCATAGCTTTGCTGCGATTGCGTCTCAAGCAAAACAAGCATTAGCATAAGGTATCAAAGGCGAGCGCTGTGAAAGAAAAAGTTTCTGTAATCCGTAAACAGTTTCAATCTGATTTAAGCCAGATACATCAGGTTAAAGACGTTGAACTGTTAAAGGTAAAGTACCTTGGAAAAAAAGGACTTTTGCAAGAACTGATTCTTGAGCTGCGCTCTGCTTCTGCCGAAGAGCGCCCCCTTTTAGGTAAAAGTGTCAACGATCTAAAAGAAGAGATCACTCTTCTTTGCGATCAAGCTCTTGAAGGCTTAAGACTAAAAGAGCAAGAAGAAGAGATCTCTCGTGAAAAGATCGATGTGACTCTTCCTGGTAGATGTCAGCATATGGGTAAGGTACACCCTGTGTATAAAATGCTCCTCGACATGCTCGACATTCTTTCCGGAATGGGCTTTTCCGTGCAGTACGGTCCCGATATTGATTCAGATTATTACAATTTCGAAGCATTAAACTACCCGGCAGATCACCCCGCACGCGATATGCAGGATACGTTTTACATTGATGAAAAAATGCTGCTCCGCTCACACACCTCGAATGTGCAGGTACGTGTTATGGAAAATCATCAACCTCCGATTAGAATTGTAGCGCCTGGTACTACCTACCGCAACGAAACGATTAGTGCTCGTTCTCACGTTTTTTTTCATCAAGTCGAAGGATTATATATTGATAAAGATGTCTCATTTGCTGATCTTCTAGCTACCATGAAAGAGTTTTGGGCTAAGGTTTTTCGCAAAGATGTCGAAATGCGTTTTAGGCCAAGTTTTTTTCCCTTTGTTGAACCTGGGGTAGAGGTTGATCTGAAATGTACATCATGCCACGGTGAGGGATGCCGTTTATGCAAGCACACGGGATGGCTTGAAGTCTGCGGCGCAGGAATGGTGCATCCAGAGGTTCTTAAAAGCGGCGGTATCGATCCAGAAATTTATTCAGGATATGCCTGGGGCATGGGCGTCGAACGTCTTGCTCTTTTGCGTTATGGCGTATCCGACATCAGAACTTTTACAGAAAACGATCTACGTTTTCTTGAACAATTTTAGCGCTTTATGCTAGAATTATCACTCTTGCGGAAGAGTGGCAGAGTGGCCTATCGCGGCTGTCTTGAAAACAGCAGTCGGGCAACCGACCGTGGGTTCGAATCCTACCTCTTCCGCCATTTTTTTCCGTTCGTAGCCGTAGCATAGGCTTTAACCTGTGATCTTTTTTCTTCAATTTTTCAAAACATACATGGAATTTATTTTCTGAAGAATCTTTTTCCCCCTCCTAGGGAAACCTTTTTTAAGGGGGTAGAATATCTTCGTTCATTTGAAACAATACTGAGTGTAAACAGTTTTTATATGAAATATGTATGAAAAACAGAAAGAAAGTAGATAACTATTTAATATTTAATGAGATACACTTATTGGACTAAGAAAAAATCTATTATTCGTTGCGTTTTAAAATAGTAATTATATATAAAAATAGTTGCAGTTTGACAAAAAACATTAAAATAGTTTATAATATTTTGGAATAACGAGGTTTTTAATGAAGTTGTATTTTTATTTAGAAAGAATTGTTGATTATTTTATTATTTATTTAATATCTCTATCTATTAGTCTTTGCTTGCCAACGATTTATGCTTTAATAGGCGCTTTTGCTTTATTTATTATTGGTTCATTATGCCTTAAAAAAACCCCTGCAATGGCCCTTTTTAAACGCCAGTTTAGGGATAATCCAAGTTTTTGGCAGATTGTAAAGACATGTCTTTTTATGGGTGAAAAGAAGACTATTCAGAACCCTCGTGGTCTTTATAGAACGGTTGTGGTCATTGGCTTATCTAGCATCTTTATTTTAGGTGGTTTCTTGGCCTCTACTGTTAATGAGTTTTCTTCAGGCTTTGAAACACATCAAAAAAATGCAGGGTGGGAGTACTATATCTCGCAAGATAGGGGATTTACGGTTCAGTTGCCTGATAGTCCAAGCATTGAGACAAGACAGCTCTATGTGGCTCAGGCGGATAAGACGCTTAACTATAATGAATATAAAAGCATGGGAACACATAATACTTATTATTGTGTGAGTTTTATGGATTTTCCAAATAGATGGCGCATTGTGGGGTCAAATAAGCTTCTTAACACTGCTTTTGATATTTTGTTAAAGAATGAAGAGGGAACTAAGCTTGTCTCTAAAACTTCGGTGCAGCATAAGATTTATCCTGCAATAGAATTCATTGTAAAAAAAGGAAATGAGGAGATGCGGGGACGCCTTATTCTTGTTGGCAATACATTTTATAAGGTCATGCAAGTATCTTCTAGTTCAGCTCAAGATAACCACCAATTTGAAGACTTTCTTAGCTCTTTCCAATTTCCTGAAAAATAATTGCATCTTAAAGTTATACCGAAAGCGATTCAAGTGTCAGCATTATCCTTCGACGCATGAAAACCCAGTCGTTTAGGACTGGGATGAAATGCGCTTCTTGTTTTTAATCTTCCATTCCTGCTATATTAGTCTCACTTTCGTGCAGGCTGAGACTCGCTCTCTAAAAGCACTATGTTTTCGGCTCTCGGTATAGATAGCCTGGGTACCCAGTCCCTAAAGGCCCTCGTCATATAATGTGTATGACTAAGAGCAGAAGGCCCCTTCACCGGGAGAAGCCCTCTGCTTTAGCTGAGGGAGTATTCACATAAAGCTTTTAGCCAACAAGAGAGTTTTTTTCCTGTTATTTCTTTATGATCTTTCCAATCAATATGTTGCACGATATCGGGGTGATGAACATAGCCCCTTTGTCTCCAAAAATGATGTAAAGAAAGATAGTCTGGAGAAGGTTTAACAGAAGAGTATTCTGAGTAATCGACATCAAAAAAACAGGTATATTGGAAAGAGCCTAAAGCTTTCACATGTTCTTCTCTTAAATCAAAGAAGTGATGGCCTATTCCGCGCCCTCGATATTGCTTTAAGAGCACGGACACATCAAAGTGAAAAATCACTGCCGGATTTAGTTGTTTTTCAATGAGTATTTTTTGACGCTCTTTTTTTTCATAAATTAGAGGAATTCCTGTTGAAGCACCAACTATCGTTGATCCTTCAAAAATAAGGACTGCGATGGCTTCATGATGTTCAGCATAATGTTTTAGACGTTGTTTTTCTTCCTCTATACTTCTTTCTAATAGATAAGGATATTCCCTAAAGATATCTGATCGCAGCCGTGCTATACAAGGGATGAACTCTTTGAAGTGCTTCCCAGTGAAAGATCGGATTTTAATGTCAGTAAAAGCCATGTTTTTCTCCGTAATATAAGATAGGTAAAGCGGAAAATTTCATATTTCGATTATCATTCCGAGTGATAGGTGAAAACTTGACAGTTCTTTTAAGTTAGCCAAGTTTTCACGACCTCTTAATTTATTCTTAACTTATCGTGAGAGAAGCTTTATGGCCAAGCTTTATTTTAGATTCGGGACTGTAGGCAGTGCTAAAACGCTGAATTTGCTAGCTGTCGCACACAACTACCGGCAACAAGGAAAACAGATTCTTTTACTTAAACCAAAAATGGATTCGCGCTTTGGTGTGGAAAATATTAAATCTAGAGCAGGCTTAGAAATGGCGGCGGATATTTTAGTCACAGAAGAGACGAACTTGTTTGATATGGATCTTGCAGATATCGATTGTCTTCTTGTTGATGAAGTTCAATTTATGTCGGTTGAAATTATAGAGCAGTTGCGAGAGATCACTCTCAAGCTGAACATTCCTGTCATTTGTTATGGATTGCGTGGTGATTTTAGATCCCACTTATTTGAGGGCTCTCGCAGATTAATTGAAATTGCTGACTCGATTGAAGAGGTGAAGGCAACATGTCATTTCTGCAATAAAAAATCGATCATGAACCTTAAGCACGTTAATGGAATAGCTACCATTGAGGGGCCAACTGTAGATCTTGGTGCAGAGGAAAAATACTTTCCAACATGCTACGGATGCTATTCAAAACAGCTCCAAGCCGCTTGCACCGCTTGTTAGTAAATCTTAAAATCGTGCCTGCGTGCATGCCCCTGACCGAAGATCACAGGCTAAAGAGGGAGCCCGTGCTACAAAAAGAGATCTCCAACTTTTCGTAGCATAAGCTTTAGCCTGTTGTTTGTGGACCTAGATGGATTCGCGGAGCTTTGAGAGGATCACACTTAGTGCCATCGCATTTTCCGCTCCATGCAGCACAACAACGTCGGCGTGCTGTTTACTTGTGCGCACAAATTGATCGTACATGGGTTTTACTGTTTTGATGTACTGATCAGTCACACTTCTAAGATCTCTTCCTCGTTCTTTAATATCTCGTTCAATACGACGCAAAAGGCGGATATCATCTTCTGTGTCGATGAAAATTTTAATGTCAAAAAGATCGAGCATTTCAGGGACTGCAAAAAGAAGAATGCCTTCGACGATAATAATTTGTGCAGGGATCAGAGCTTCTGTGGCTTTTTGGCGTGCATGTGTGCAAAAGTCGTAATGGGGCTTTTGGACCGCTCTGTCGTTTTTAAGATCAAGAATGTGCTGCCTTAAAAGAGAAAAATCGAGTGAATCAGGATGGTCGAAATTGATTTCATTTCTTTCTTCAAGAGATAAATGAGAAAAATCTTTATAGTAAGCATCTTGACAAAGCAGAACAGCTCTTCCATGACACGCTTCTTTGATTTTTTGCGCTAAAGTCGTTTTACCGGATCCGCTTCCACCAGAAATACCAACGATAATTTTTTCAGATGCAACCGTTCCTGAACATACAAGAATCATGACGATAAATAAGTATCTAAACATATAACCTCTCTTAATCAAATTTTCGGAGAGATTAATCTATTTGGAAATTTATATACAAGCGAATTC
This sequence comes from Chlamydiota bacterium, assembly GCA_040388665.1. Taxonomy (GTDB): domain Bacteria; phylum Chlamydiota; class Chlamydiia; order Chlamydiales; family Rhabdochlamydiaceae; genus DAHVFY01. The sequence goes on along the minus strand of JAZKBL010000020.1, from coordinate 71,571 downwards.
AGAAATTGGTTTTTTGGCAAAGCTGATATCGCTTATATTCGATCTTCACAAATATCTTCTCGATAGCGTTTCATGAGCTGTATCATGAAGTAGAGATTATGGATTGTCGCTAAAGACATAAAGGTAAGTTCTCGTGCTTTAAAAAGATGGTGCAAATAGGCAAGAGTAAATTTGCTGCATGTTGGACAAGCGCAGTCTTTTTCGATAGGCGTGAACTTGCACGCATTTTCTCGTTTGGTAATTTTAAGGTCACCTTGTTGTGTCAGTAGGACGCCATGTCTTGCAGAACGTGTAGGATAGGAGCTGTCAAAGGTGTCTATTCCAAGGGGAATGCATTTCTTGATGGATTCTAAATCGCCGATGCCGAGCAAATGATTTGGTTTGTCACTCGGAAGCCGTGGTGTTGTAAAAGCTAGAAGATCGAACATTTCTTGTTTATTTTTACCCATACTTCCACCGATTGCATAGCCATCAAAGGGGAGCGATGTTAAGTAATCGCAACTAGTTTTACGTAATTGCGGATCGATTCCACCATGAATCACTGCATACATCGCTTGATTTTGTGGATCTTTAAGATGTTCATCAAGAGAGCGTTTTTCCCAGCGGTGTGTTCTTAAGAGTGAGGTTTTTAAAGCATCATCTGCAATATGATAGGGGGGGAGTTCATCAAAAGGGATGATGATATCTGCTCCGAGATCCTTTTGTGCAGCAACGGAGCTTTCCGGTGTCAGCAAAACTTTTGCTCCGTCGCGATAAGAGCGAAAATGAACCCCTTCTTCTGTAATTTTAACAACAGATCCTCCTGTTTTTTTTGTGCCGCGGCTTTTCAATTCATCTGCAACAGATCCATAAGCAAGACTGAAGACCTGGAATCCTCCTGAATCGGTAATAAGAGGCATTTTACGATGAATGAAACTGTGTAAGCCTCCAGCTTTTCGTACAATCTCTGTTCCGGGCTGTAGAAGAAGGTGATAGGTGTTGCAGAACATCAGTTGTAGTCCAATTTCATGTAGTGCTGCATTGTCTATCGATTTAATGGTTCCATTGGTTCCAACTGCGACAAAACCCGGTGTATCGATGATCCCATGTGGAGTGTGGATCCTGCCGACGCGTGCCCGTGATTTTTTTGAGGTATGTAAAAGTTCAAATTTCATGATGAAGTCTTCGCGCAAAAAGGTTAATAGGGAGTGTGCATGCGATGATCAGTAGTTTAAGTAAAAAGCTGATGATAATGATATCGCTTAAAGCAAAACCTAGACCGTAAAGTCCAAGGTAGCTAAAAAGTGCTGTATCTAACAGCTGCATGATGATGAGAGAGCTGAAGCTTCTTATAGCAAATGGAGTTGTTGGAAAAACTTTCTTTAGTAAGTTAAAAAGATGGATATCGAGTTTCTGTACAATGAAAAAAGTTGTCATGGATGCTACGAGAAGTCGCGGAGCAACATTTAAAAGCTGAGTAAAAGAGGTATGCGTCGTGTCATTGTTGCTTGGCGTATAAAGCAAGTGTATTTGAGACATTAGTGTGTAAAAGAGCAAGGCAAAAAAGGAAATCCAAAGAGCCTTTCTAGCACTTTCTTTGCCAAAATACTCTTGCAGAAGATTTAAGGAGACAATGCTTCCAATAACGAATACATCGCTACAGGTTACATTAAATCCAAAAAACAGCATCTGTTTGAGGACAAAAAAGTTCGCTAAGATAGCCTGAAGGACAATCCAAACGATAAGAGCTTCTTTTCCAAGACGCAAAGCGGCTAGAACAAACCCTAAGACGAGAAATACATGGACAAAAAAAAGAGTCTCATTCACGAAAAGAAATTATGCTCTATGGTTTTATAATTTTCAATTTAAAAATTTCTTAGTTACGTTGGTTGTTTTTAATAGATGTTGACTTATTTTTTTTATTTAACGTACTATGCTCGATGTTTTTAAAAATTTTTCAAGAAAGGATTCAATATGTTTACGGTATCTAGAGATGCAAATAATTTACATTCAACGAGTTTACAACAAACTCAACAGATTTTTGACAATAAGGAATCAATCAAAAATTCTTTAAATATAACAGAGACAGAAGAATCCAGTGATTTAATAGGCGAATCGTTTTTGGATGATTCAGATACATCATTTTTTAAATTAGAAACCCCTGAAAAAGCTGAAGGTATTTGGAATAAGCAGGCCAAACAGTTTTTTAAAGATAATTCGCCCGAAACATGGAAAAAATGCTGGACTCCTCACACGATGGTTCAGGTAAATATAACAGAAAGTTTTTGTAATGAAAAAGGAATTGCTCGTCCATGCACTTCTTTTAAAAATCTTAATGATTTTAAAATTGTGAAAGATGAAATAGAGCGTGCCGATTTTAAATTTATAAAAATATTTTTAGCTAACAACCCATTTATAGATGAATCAACAATGGATTTAAATTCTATGAAAATTTCCATTTTACCATTAGAAATTGAAAAACATTCTGAAATACAAAATTTAAAAATTTCGCATAATTTATTAAAATGGATTCCATATTCAGTGACACAATTTTCTAATTTGCAAACACTTAATTTAAGTCATAATCAAATTGAAGAGCTTCCAGGGCAGTTAAGTGGTTTAGAAAGTTTGCAAGTTCTTGATATCTCGTATAATAGACTAACAAATCTATCTCTAAAAATTTTGAACCAACTTCCGCTCATAAAAAAAATTGATGTTTCGTATAACGAAATAGAGGGGTTACCTAAAGTGACTGATGAAACTACTCAGGGTTTGGAAGGAACAATGTTTATTGAGGGTGTAGGCCGTCTAAGAGAGGGTCATAAAGTCGGAATTAATTTTGTGGGAAATCCTCTTCCTGAAGGTACAACAACGCATTCTATAGGGCGTATTAAATTTATTGTCGAGGACAAGACAAAAAAAAAGATTTTAGAATGGCTCCCCACACTTCAATTATCATCGAGTGAGAGAGCAAAGATTTTAGAACTAGAACAGCTAATTCATGGTAAGACTTAAATCTTATTAAATAAGATTACAGTTAACCCTTAAGCTACAAAAAGAGAGAGGCTTTTTTTGTAGCTTGGCTTTATCCTGAGATTTTTACAAGCTCGCTTTCATAATAAGGAATAAGCTCAGGGGCGTGTTTTTTAAGCCATCTGAGTAAACGATGTGTTTTATGAGCGATTTCAATACGTGCAGCTACAGGTTCTTTGAGCTCTTCTTGAACAAAATAAGAACCAATATCAAGAGCGATGGGCTGCATCGATAAATAACCATAATTTCTTCGAAGGGCAGTATCTCGATCCCCAATTCCCTTAGCACATCTTTGCGCAATCAGTTCAAAAAGCACATGAATATGCTGTTTTATAGAAGCTATATCTCCCTTTTTTAGTAACATTGCAAGCCTATCAAAAATTAAGCCATCCGCCTTTTTTTGTATTGCATATTCTGTCTGATTGATATTAACTTTATGGAAAAAACCTAGTTTATCGATGAGAGTTATGTAAAGGGGCGTTTTTTCTTTGTTGATATGTAAATAGATGAGCCCTGTTTCTTCCTTTAAGAGTTCATAAGCTAATTTACAGCTTTCAAAAATGTGATGCAAAGGGCGCTTACCTTGGGCGTCGTAATGTTTAAAGAGCTTTAAAACTGTCATTTTGTCCTCTCCAAGAAACGCGTAGGCTTGGTCACCCATTCCGAGAAAAGTGAACTTTTGTTCTAAAAGATGTAAGGCAGGCTTGGCTGATACTTCCCATTCGGGAGAATTTTCTATGTCTGAGACAATTTGACGCACTTCAAAGTTGCCAATTTTGTAAATACAGTGTTGGTGGATACCAACAAAAATCAAAAGAGCAAGTGAAACCTTAATTATACCTGAGCGCTTCATCAAGTTGTTCATTGAAATAGTCTACGAGCTCAGGACAGCGTTTAGCAAGCCAATTTTTAAAATCATGAGTTTCCTGTTGAAGAATTTGTAGATTCCCTGCATCTGATGCCCAGGTAAAGGATCCTAGATCGATTTCAACAGCAATATTATTGATAAAGCCAAAGTTTTTTTCATAGGCGGGATCTTCATCGGTAATGCCTAATTTAAAGCGGGTAGCAATTAACCCGCATAACGAGCGAATACATTGTTTAAGTTCCGGAATATTTTTTTGCCGAATGAGGCTTTTGAGATGAGGATAGGCGAGAACGGCTGTTTTTTGAAGAGAAAATTCTAATGTATCAATGTCAATTTCGTGAGAGATTCCTAATTTATCGATAATCTTAAGGCTTTTATTGAAGTAAGTAGTTTTATTGAGGTGAAGATAGAGAAGGGCTGTTTCTTTTTTTAAGTGATCGTGGGCAATTTTATAGCTGCCAAAAATTCTTTCTTGTGATCTTTTGGCTCTATCTAAAAGGATTTTATTTCGATAACGGTTGAGAAAGGAGGGAAGTACTATTTTTTCTAGATAAGGAATCTTGCGCATGTGGTGTTGTTTAAAAAACTTGATCACATACTGTTTGTCTTCACTTAAAAAAGCGTAACATTGGCCGCCGCTTCCAAGAAAGGAATAGGATTGGTCAAGTGCTATTTCTAGTTCTTTTTCAAGAGGAGGTGTGCCCCATTTTGGATCGAAAGAAAGATTAGAGAGGATTTTATGAATCTGAAACCCTTCTGTTTGTTTATGACAAAAACGCTCTAGAGAGGTAAAGGCTATAATAAAAAAAAAGATTTTAATAACTTTTTTCGACATTTTTTAATTCATTTTCAAGATGTAAGATCAGTTCTGGACAGTTATTTTCAAGAAAGTTTTTAAGACTTGCTGTAATGCGACGTATTTCAGGAAGATAAAACTTAGGATCTTGGACTTCTGGATCCTTTGAAAAGGGTCCGATGTCGATATGAATGGGCTTATGATTAATAAAACCTAAATTGGTTCGGATGAGCGGATCATTGTCTTTAATTCCTTTAAGGCTTTTTTGAATAAAAAGGTGTGTTAACGCAGTGATTGCGCTCTTAGCTTCTAGAAGAGCCCCTTTTTCTATAAGATCTTTTAGATAAGGGTAAGCAAGGGTTGCTCGCTTTTGGAGAACAAAACCTGTTGTATCAAGATCAAGAGGATGCGCAATGCCAAGCTTATCGATGAGAGTGACAGTTCTTTGCAGCGTTGACGTCGGCTTGAGATGAGTATAGAGGATTCCTGTTTCCTGTTTCAGCTCCTCATAGGCAATTTTATAACTTTCAAAAGTCAATTTTAGCTTGTTTTCCGTTTCTTGTGCTTTATTAAGAAATCCAAAGGTTTTAAAAAAAGCCCGTTTTTTTTGCATTTTATTATTAAAAATCTTGAGAACATAAGCTCCATCTTCTGAAAGAAATGCGAAGCTTTGCAATCCTCTTCCAAAGTAAGTGAACTTTCCTTGTAAAAGAGCATCTTTTTGTTTCGTTAAAGGATCTTCTAGAAAATCCATTTGCTCAAGATAATTACCTCTTATTTTAGAGATTCTAAATCCCGATGTTTGATGATGACAAAAACGCGCGGTGCCATAACAGCATAGGAGGAGAATGAGAAGCTTAACGGTTAATTTCATTTTCTAGGTAGACTCCAAGCTCTGGATAGTTGTTTTGAAGCCACAATTTGAGCCTTTCTGTCATTTCTGTAAGTGTTTGTGTTTTAGAAGATTTGCAAAACCTTCCGATATCAATAAATAAGGCTTTGTTACCAATAAATCCGCAGTTGCGGTGCAGCTTTGCGTCTTCATCATAAATCCCTTTATTAAGCCTTGTTTTTAACAGTATTAAAAGAGAAGAGATGGCTTTCTTGGCTCCATCAAGATCTCCAAGATTCATAAGAGCGTTTAAGTGAGGATAAAGTAAATCTGCCTTTTTTTGCAGAATAAAGTGTTTTTCATTAAGCGTAATTTTATGTTCGATGCCGAGTTTATCAGAAATGGTAATCTCTGGCAAAAGATGCGTCGTTTTACCTAAATGAAAATAGATAAGACCTGATTCATGAGATAACTCTTCAAAGGCGATTTTGTAACTTTTTAAATCGCGCACCATTTTATTCTTTTTTTTATGAAAAAAGGAGAAATTGTTGAAAATAGGAAGGGGGAAATATAAATAATTTTTAATAAATTTGAGAACAAATTGTCCATCATTAGAAAGAAAGACATAGGATTGTCCTCCACACCCTAGATAGTAAAATTTTTGCTTAAAAATGCTGAGATCGGGAAGAGATGTATCAATTTGACATTCACAAGTAATTGTGGGTTGGATGTAGTTAAGAGTAAATCCGTCTGTCTTATCTACGCAAAAATGAGAAACAAGGGGGTACAATAAGAGTAATATAATAAGAAATAATCCTTTTCTCATAAGTTGTTTAACTCTTTTTGCAAGTGAAGGGAAAGCTCTTCATTGTGGGTGTCAAGCCATTGCTTGAGGTTATCTGTAATCCTTAAAATTTCGCGCTGATAAACTTCAGCATTGCTATAAAACGGATCGTGTTTAAACCGTCCAGCATCGAGTTGGATGGGATGACCCTTTAAGAAACCAAAATTGGTGTTAAGATCGGGGTCTTTATCGTAGATGTTTTTTATAAAGCGCCTCTTGAGAAGACAGACAAGCTCGGTTAAGGCTTGTTGTGCAGCAAGTAGGTTATCTTCTTTAATCCATTTTTCTAAAGAGGGAAAGAAGGGATCTACCTTTTTTTGGAGGAAAAACTCCATCCTGTCTAAATCGATGGTGTGCTGAATACCCATTTTGTCATAGAGAGGGATTTTAATATGTAGATTGTCTGTTTTATTTAAGTGAAGGTAAACTAGGCCTGTTTCTTCTTGTAAAGTTTCATAGGCAATTTTATAGCTTGTAAAATCTTTTTCCAATTTGGATCTACCAAGCGCGAACCTTTCTTTTCGGTGTTCTTTAGTAAGTAAACAGTGCCACAGCTCGGCGCGCATGTGGTCATGGCGGAAAAATTTTAAGACATAGAGACCATCTTCCGATGCAAAAACGTAGGATTGAGCCCCCTTACTTAGATAGCGGTAGGGTTGATTTAAAGCTTTTTTGATTGCAATAGATTCATTTGCTTGCAGAGCAGTCACTTCCCAGGCAGGATTAAAAGAGAGCTCTGAGAGGATTTTACGCAGCGCAAAACCATCTGTTTGTTTATGGCAAAAGCGCTGCAAGAGAATGGCAAGGACTATAAAAATTGCGCATTTTAGATATTTCATCAGACGCCATCATAAAGAAGTGATGCGGCTTAAGTCAAGCGGACTCCATTGAAGGGAAAATTTTGAACTCACTTGGGTATGAATAGTCAAAATCAGCAATGATAATCACTGATTTTGACAAAAAGAGCAAAAGATTAGTAACTTTGGGATTTGCCGCAGCCGCAGCCGCCTTTGACGTTGGGATTAGAGATTTTGAAGCCGGAGCCGTTTAAGCCATCGACATAATCGATTTCCGAACCAAGGAGGCGTTCTATGATTTTTTCGTTAACGTGGATTTCAAGGCCGTGCGAGAGGAAAATTTTATCATCGGTTTTGGCTTTTTGTGAATAGTCCAGGACGTACTCAAATCCGCTGCAGCCAGCAGCTTTATCTCCGAAACGCAGTCCCCATCCATGCTTGCCCTCATCTTCAAGAATTTTGCGGAATTTTTCTGCTGCACGCTTTGTTAGAGAAATAGTTGTTGCATCGAGTTCTTCTTCAAGGATGGAGTTAAGTCGGAAAGCAAGTTCGTTGATCTCTTCTTCAGAAAAGCCGTGGCTAAGCATGCCAGCTTCAAGAGTTTCCCACGTAGCAGCTCCGCAGCCGACGCATTGCAGGCCCGTATTTGTGAGTTCTTGTGCGAGCTTTTGACTTTTTTGCGGAAAAGAAGAGAGGATCTCTTCAATTGTCATTTGGCGGGTAATCTGGTCCATAGTTTTCTCCTGGAGAAGTTAAAATTTAATTTTTACAAGTCCGCATTTAATTTTGCATTGGCATGCGAGACGCTCACAGTCCATATCCCCGAGAAAATCCCGTTCCTCTTGTGTGAAATCGGAGAGATTTTCCATCCCTTCAACGACTTCTATAACGCATGTTCCGCAGACGCCTTCGGTGCAAGCAAAAGGGACGCCCGCATCCTCGCATGCTTCAATTAAGGACGCATCATCTTCAAGATTTTTTTCTTCATCATCATGGAAAATAAGCTTTGCCATACCTGTATCCTTGTGTCCGGCGAGCATAGCAAAAAAAGGGATAAATGGCAAGATAGAGGAAAAGGCGGGTCTAAAAAGGCAGACCCGCTTTTAAGAGAAATTTAAATGTTATATTCTTGACTTTTAGAGGCTTCTGCTTCTTCAGCAAGAAGTTCTTCGACGGTTTCCTTTAGGGTCTTAATTCCCTCTGGGAAGCCGCAACGGGATAAAATTTCATTCATATAAGAAAGTTCTGATTCCAACATATCAATTTTAGTCTCTAAGCTGGCAATTTTTCTAAGAAGCTCATTATTAGAGTTATTATTCATTTATTATCCTCTTGTTATATAAAACATATCATTATCTAATTGTAATTATATCATAATAAAAATTGATTATCAATGATAAAAATAAGGTGTTAGATATTGATAATGTTAATATATTGATAATAAGATAGATGCTATCCTAGCCTAGGCCACCGATTTAAAAGTGAGTCCATGTACTCTAAAACAGCTTGATGTAAAGGATTTGTAAATCTGCTTTTTAAAAACTTTTTAATTAATGCACTTGATTCTAAAAATGATAAAACATTAGATTCATCATATTTAAATTTGTTGAATTTTGAAAAACCAATATTTGAAAATGTTTCACTAATATTATGACGTAAACTTTCTGGTAAATTAAGAGAAATTTCAAAATCTCTTAATTGTTTCACAATATTTTTAAGTTTTTCACGCGTTCTATTTGACATAGAAAAAGTTGTTATTCCTTGATAAAATAAGTTGCAATAGGTGCTTTCAAGGCCAGGTAAGGGCGTTCCATTGATGATCTCAGGATAGAATGTTGGAAAAGGAACGATAACATTAAATGAGTCTTGCGTATCAAGAGCGATGCTCTGATGTAGAGAAAGTCCTATACGTGGTTTTAAATGGATTGAAGAGACTCCAAGAAAGTGTTTTAAAAAAACTTCATAGATTTTCAATGAAGGAATAAACTGTCTAGATTCTTGATAAAATATATGCATAGGAATTGTGCGTATGCTATCCCAAAGAGTAAGCTTGTCTTCTGATTCTTTTCCGGGGTGTTGAGAGATCAATGCCTTTGAACATCCAACTTCTCGAAAGTCTGGAGCAGAAAATAAAGTCAAGATATGACAGATTTCGGGTGAGTGTGATAACTGCTCTAATTCTCTAAAAAGCGCCATGAGGGTATCTAGCGAAAAGTCTGGAACATCTGCTTGAAATAATGGGGTAAGGCCTATTTTAAGTCCTTCAACAAAATAAGAGATGAGTAGAGCAATATTGGGGGCAATGTGTGTATTAGTATTAAAAAGAGGATGAGCAATGATCTCCTGTTTTTCATGAATGCATCTGAGTCCATAATAGCAGAGAATAATAAAAAATTCTTCTTCAGAGATCTGATTACATTTTAATCCAGCCAATGCAATAAAAGGAAACTCAAGAGCGTTATTTTCTTGAATGTTTTTTAAATTAACGTTCGTAAGAGTAAATATATCATGATCCCAATTTTGATTTTTTATTGCCGTTTTAAGTGCGGTTATTTTTAGTAAAAGATCTGTTATATTGTTGATATTATGCTCTATAAAACATTTTGGCAGATTTGGAACAAATTCCATGACTGAGTTGTATGCAGCCATTGAATTCTGTTGATTTGCTAGATGATTTAATCCTAATTGAGTCACCTTTTCTTGTGAAACAGGCATCCCTATTTGAGGTTGTGGTGCTATGTTGGATATAGATGCTATTGTTGGAATTCCGTTGAGAAAAAACATGCAAAAACCCTTAATTGGTGTTTATAAAGGAATTCGGGTCATAGGAGTTAGATCCAGAGAATCTCCTGTGCCTTGTGTAATAAATTTATGATAACCAAGACCTGCGATCATAGCGCCGTTGTCTAGGCTAAGACCTAGCGGGGGGAAAAAAACGGGGACTGTTGAAGAAGCAAATAGTGCACGCAGTCGTTTGTTATTGCTAACGCCGCCGCCGAGATAAATCGCTTTGCAGTTAAAGATATCTACTGCTTTAAGCGCTTTAGAAATGACATCTCCAAAAACAGCTTCTTGGAAGCTAGAAGCAATATGAGGTTTTTCTTTTTCTTCAATAATTAACGGGGCATGTTTGTTGCAACTCTGTCCTTTGAGAGTATACATCACATTTGTTTTGATGCCGCTAAAGGAAAAATCCCAAGGATGTCCTTTTACTTTACCTGATTTAAAAGTGTAGCGAGAGGGGTCTCCTTCTAGTGCCATGGTTTCAAGAGCCGGTCCTCCTGGATAAGAAAGACCGAGCATAATAGCGACTTTGTCAAAAGCCTCTCCAAGGGCATCATCAACAGTTGTGCCGATGAGCTCATAAGACCCTATAGCGTGGATGCGAACGAGGAACGTGTGTCCACCGGATACGACAACGCCAAGCGAAGGAAAAAGGGGTTCTTCGTGTGCCATGATAGAGGCATAAAGGTGAGCTTCTACGTGATTGACCCCAATGAAAGGCTTTTCTAACGCAAAGCTAAGAGCCTTTGCAGCATTCAAGCCAAGAAGAAGAGGACCTATCAACCCGGGGCCTTTAGCTACGGCAATAAGATCAATTTCTTCTTTTGCAATACCTGCTGTTTTAAGAGCTTCTTTTAAAATAGGTAAAAAAGCTGTTAAATGGCGTCTACAGGCAAGCTCAGGGAATACCCCGCCGAATTTTTCATGAAGATCGGTTTGAGATGCGATCACATTTGAAAGAATTTTTTTGCCCGAGCGCACAACGGCGCAGGCTGTTTCATCGCATGTACTTTCTATTCCTAAAACTAACATAGTCTTGAAGTATACAAAATTCTCCATATATTAGGGAGAAAAAGGAGTAGTTCATGTATGAGGGTTTAAGCCAGGAGGATGTGAAAAAGCGCCTTAAAGAATACGGCATGAATCGTTTGCCCGAAGGGAAGGGGAGAAGTTTATATCAAGTTTTTTTTGAACAATTCAAAAATCCGCTGATTTATCTTCTTGTTGCAGCATCGATTGTCACTTTTTTTTTTGGAAAACCAAGCGATCCTCTTGTCGTTTTAGGTGTGGCTCTTATTAATGCGATTGTAGGAACTTTTCAAGAAGGAAAAGCAGAAAAATCGCTTGAAGCATTGCGTAAATATAATTCTGCTAGGGTGCGTGTATTTCGGGAGGGGGGGCTTCAAGAAATTTTAAGCGAAGAGATCGTTCCAGGCGATTTAGTGAGCCTCAATGCAGGAGATCTCATTCCGGCTGATGGAATACTCAAAGAGGCGATCCAACTTAAAATCAACGAAGCTGTGCTTACGGGAGAATCTGAGGCATTAACAAAGCAAATGGATGCATTTGTTATTTCAGGAAATCATGTTTTAAATGGTAGGGGAGTCCTTCTTGTTCAAGCAACGGGAGAGAGAACAGAGCTTGGAAAGATAGCGAGGCTTGCAGAGACAGCTCCTGTGATTAAAACGCCGATTGAAGAGAAGATGATGGTTTTTGGAAGGGATCTTGCTTATATTGCCATTGGAGTTGCTTTATTTATCTTGCTTGCAGGTTATTTCAGTTCTATTTCTAGAGCAGATCTTGTGATGGCAGCTGTTAGTGAAGTTGTGTCGATCATTCCAGAAGGACTTCCTGTTGCGATCACCATTGCTCTTGCCGTTGGAGTTCAAAGAATGGCATTTAAGCGCTCTATTGTGCGCAGACTTGTCGCTGTAGAGACGCTTGGATCTACAAGTGTGATCTGTTCTGATAAAACAGGGACGTTAACAAAAAATGAGATGACAGTTGTTTCGTTTTCTCCTAAAACCCAAGAATTATTCCAAGCATTTATTTTATGTAATGATGCTTCTTTAACAGCTGGCGATCCTTTAGAAATTGCTCTTTTAAAGGCTGCAGAGAAAGAAGGAATGAATATTAATGAGCTAAGGAAATTGCATCCGCGCACTCAGGAGATTCCTTTTTCAGCTGAAGCAAAAATCATGGCAACAGAACATAATGGGTTTATCCTCATTAAAGGGGCTTATGAAGTTATCTCTAGCATTTCTACTGAGAAGATGTTTGAAGCTGAAATGGATGTTGATTCTAAGAAAGGGTTCCGTGTACTTGGATTTGCAATAATTGAAAAAGGGCATATTCATCCTGATCAGGGAGTAGCGCAGTTTCAAGGGAAAGCGCGTTTTCTTGGTATTGTCAGTTTTTATGATCCACCGCGCCCGGAAGTGATGGAGGCGATCGCTGCATGTAGGCAAGCGGGGATTCGTGCGGTGATGGTCACAGGTGATCACCTGCAGACAGCTCTTGCAATTGCTGAAGAGTTAAATTTGATGCGTCCTGGTGATTATGGGATTACAGGGGATGATCTGGAAAAGATGTCGCTTGAAAAGTTACAGGAAGAATGTAGTAAGATTTCTGTCTTTGCAAGATTGCATCCTGAGCAGAAGCTTAAAATTGTCCAAGCGTTTCAAAGAAAACATGAAGTAGTAGCTGTTACTGGAGATGGCGTTAATGATGCACCAGCGTTAGCTCAAGCAGATGTTGGTGTTGCGATGGGCATCGCAGGGACCGATGTCGCAAAGGAAGCTGCAAAGATGGTTATTTTGGATGATAATTTTGCAACAATTGTTGAAGCGATTGCAGAAGGACGGCTTGTTTACCAGAATATTAAAAAAGTGATTTTTTATATTCTTTCTACATCGCTTGCTGGCGCTTTTGCTCTTTTAACGGGGGTGATTTGGGATTTGCCTCTTATCATGCATCCATTGCATATTTTATGGATCAACGTAGTGACAGAAGGTACAGTAACGATTAACTTGATCATGGACCCTCCCTTTGGCGATGAGATGAAACGTCCACCGATCAGACGAGATGATAAAATTTTAACACGCAAAAAGTTATTTCCTATGTGTCTTACGATTCTTTGGGTGGGATTTCTGTTACTTCTTTGCTTTGTTATAGAACACAGAAGGGGTTTGCCTTTGATACAGATTCAGACAGAGGTGTTCACTCTTTTTGCTTTCAGTGCATGGTTTAAACTGTTTTCAGTACGCTCTGGAGAGCGCTCCTTTTTTACAAGTGGTAGTATTTTAAAAAACAGATACCTCGTTTTAGGTCTTTCTCTTGGCATCCTTCTTCATGCTGCAGTCCTTTACTTACCCTTTTTAAATACGATTTTCCACACAGTACCCTTACAAGCTTCCACTATTAGTATCCTTCTGCTTGCTAGCAGCAGCATACTCTGGCTCGATGAGTTTTATAAACTACTCGCGAGAAAAGGATTAATCACTTATTAATTTAAGGACTGCGGATTTTTTAAATTTATTGAAGCTTTTCACTATATAACCAATTCGACAACTCATTAATTATCAATTAGTTATAATAGTTGTTCATTGAAATTGTAAAATTGTTATTGAATATTAATTTTATATTTTAATATAATTCATATTAACATATATAGTTTTTGTAAAATTAAGAGGAAAAAATGAGCGTTTATTTAAGTAATAACATAATTAACAATAATAACTTCGAGGAAAAACCAAGTGCTTGGGCGTTTTTAAACAAAATATCTGTACTTCAAGAGATTAAATCTATTAATAAAAATGACAAGCTTGTTAATCCTGGAGTAAATATATCAGAAAAACTTGTGAAAACTTTTTCCGCAAACACTGATGAATTTTTATCAAATAAATCAGTTAGCTATATTGACTACGCAATGCAGCTTGAGGAAATTATGCGCTCCGAGAATCAATTTTTAGATTCTTGTCCTGTATATCATGGTAACAAGAACTCTATTATTTCTGATATTTATGGGAAAATTGCGCAAATATTAAAAATTAACCCAGAATTTGTGCCAATACCTCGCTTAAACGGGAAGATTTTTGATGGAAGAAGCGCCGATGAATTTTTGGAAGAATATAAACCTCATAAAAAAATGGTTGGTGGGCAAGAATTTGTAGTAAAAAAAATGATGCATGATCACAATCTACGTGAAGAACTTCTTTGTTTGAGCCCTACGCTTATTAGTGATTTTGAAGAG
>JAZKBL010000020.1:54377-57376 GCA_040388665.1 Chlamydiota bacterium | reverse complement strand
AAAATGGAGAAGTTAATCAAAAAATTACAAAAACTTTTGTTGATCTGCAGTTAAGGAACAATCAGGTAGACAAAGATACACTGCGTTTCTTTCAAAACAAATTTCCACAAAATGGCTATTTACATCAAATTTTCTTTCATGATCGCCAAATTTTGGAACAAGCCTCTTATCCAAGCAAACGTTACGGGTTGCCTCTTGAAGGTGAAAATGAGAGCGATCTATGTACCTCTTCTGAGTTTTTACAAGTTCTGTATTCTCAAGATCAATCTGAAAAAGAAAATTTTGAAAATAAATATAAACTGTCAATTGCAGATGTTCAGTTAAGATTGCTGGCAGATCCAAAGCTTTTCTTGGATGATGACAAGATTACCATCAAAACTTTTCGTCGTAATGTTAATTGGAACGAAAATGATTATCTTCAGGCTATTGGCTGGATAGTGCGGCCTGTCTTTGTGAAGGCTCTTTCGACGGCACCGCAAGGGGAGTCATTTTGTTCTTCTCCCATTGCGAAGATATTGGGAGGAAATGATATCGCTCCATTTGTTAGGTTAGTCGATTATGTTTTTTCAGATGCGGATCATCTAAATAATGGATGAATTCTCCATCAAGGATTGCGACGCCGGCGCAATGTGAGGTTTAGTCAACCTTGTGCTGCGGCTTTATCTGCGATGAAGAGGGCGGGGTGTTCTTTTGTACCGACATGTTGTGCGGGTAGTTCGTCACCCGCTTTGAGAACTTTAGCGAGCATTTCTTTTTTAGATGCGCCGAGGATGTAGAAGACGGTGAGCTTAGCAGCGTTGATACAGGGGAATGAAAGGCTCATGCGCCAGGTGTTTTTTTGGGGAATAAAGTTGGCAACGACAAACTTTTTTGTTTCTTCAAGGCCTTTCGTTCCTGGGAAAAGAGATGCTGTGTGGCCATCTTCTCCCATGCCGAGCATGATCATGTCAAAGGATTGATTTTTTAACACATCACGGATCGTTTTTTCATAAAGTTCTGCGTTTTTTTCAATGTCTGATTCAGCACACATCCTGTGGATTTGATGTTGTGGAATGGGCATTTTTGAAAGACCTGCTTGCATGGCCATATGATAATTACTTTCTTTATTATTTGGTGGCACGCTTCTTTCATCGCTCCAAAAAAGATGAACCTTTTGCCAGTTGATTTTTGTGTCATATGGAGGAGCGGTAAGGCGCTCAAAGAGTGCCTTTGGGGTAGAGCCTCCTGAGAGCGCAACGAAGAAAGCGCCATGGTCTTGTATGGCATGCTCTGCTGTATTTAAGAAGTGGTCTGCGCAGAATTTAAGTGTGGTTTCGTAATCTCCAGGGATCGTAAGTTCTCTTCTAGTATCAACTAGCATGTTTCAAGTCCTTTAACAAGGTTAAGCACTTTTAAATAGTGAGAGCTTGTGCCTTTGTGGCAGATTTCTTTAACGAGTGCTCCTCCTGACTCTGCTTTAGCAAAGATAAACTGGATGGGAATATCGCATTTCACTGGAGTTGAGATTTCCATTGCAATTTGGTGAGGGAATTTAAGGTTGCGAGCGAAGCTGAATGTTTCATTTGTTTTTGTCATCAGAGTAAATGACATGATCGTTCCCGGTTCTAGATGCGGATGCTGAACGGGTACTAGTTTAAAAAGGATATCGCCGCTTCCTTTATCATAAGTAAAGAGCATGTTTTGACCATCTTGGCTTAAATTTTTAAGCTTCCAATCAAATTGACAACTTAGCCATGCTTGAAGGTAAATGGACTGAATGCGTGTGTGGCAAAAAAAGGCAGACTCTTCGGCATTGTATGTGATCTCGATATTTGTTGATTCTTCGAATTTCTGCAGCCTATCTTCTGTGTAAAATGTTCTTGAGAGTAAATCACGCCAGCTTTCTAGACGTGCCCAGTTAAGGTCGGCGATATCGATGCGAGAAGTTTCTTTATGATGAAGTAGGCTTGTAGCAAATTTGGGAAGATTGTCCGTAGATTCAGAGTCAAAAATGATTCTATCTGCAAATTTTTCCAGCTGAAACGTTATGGGATCGTTTTTGATCGGGTCTTCTGCCCATACAAGATAGACAGGCAGATCAGGTAAAATATGGGGAAGGATGAGAAAGGGGGTGCGCGCTTTATTAGAGCCGGCAACTTCAATCTCGATAAGGTCGCAGACAATGTCGTATTCTCCCTTAGCACCAGATAATACAGAGACACCTGTTTTGAGATAATCAGCATTAGGAGCGTCATCCGCAGAAATAAGAATGACGCGCGAGGGGAATTTTTCAATGACTTTTTGTGCAATAGTGCGGATGTAGCCTGATCTGCTGTTTTTATTTGTGTAAAGAATGAGGTTAAAAAGACAGGCGCGCATTTTGTTAGTCCCTTGAAGGGAATTCCAAATACGCGTTAACTCCGTTTCGATATTTGCAGGAGAAACAAAAGTTGGAATGCTCATTAGACCTCTTTTTAAATTCCATTTATTTGCTAAAATTGCCTTTTTTGGCGCCTCTGAAATCGATTTTTTTTAGCCATGTATTCATACATTGTCTTCAAAAATCGATTTCAGATCCATCCAAAAAATTTCAATTTTTTCAAACAAAGCGAATTTCAAAAAAGATCTAAATCAGCCTCCATTTGCGTTTATGATCTACAATGAGATCATCTGCAGCTTTTGGTCCCCAGCTTCCTGATGGGTAGTTGGGGAAGTCTTTAGGAGGGTTTGCTGCCCAGTGTTCAAGAACAGGAGTTAAAAGGTGCCAGGAGTTAAAGACTTCATCTTCGCGCGCAAAAAGGGTGTTGTCGCCGATGATGCAATCAAGAATCAGCCTTTCATAAGCCTCAGGTGGCGACATTCCAAAAAATGAGCCATAACGAAAATCCATTTTTACGGGCTGGATGGGGCTACTAGGGCCTGGGACTTTTGTATTGATTTTGAGAGAAGATCCTTCATCAGGCTGAATTCTGATCGCTAAGACGTTAGGCTCATTGCGTTTTTCTGGATTTTGAAAGAGA
>JAZKBL010000020.1:24751-54367 GCA_040388665.1 Chlamydiota bacterium | reverse complement strand
TTTCTGTGCCCTTTTTAGGTAGCCTTTTACCGCCGCGCAAAAAGAAGGGGACGCCGTCCCAGCGCCAGTTATCGATGTAGAGTTTCATTGCCATATAGGTTTCAACAACGGAGTTTGGGTTGACGTTTTTCTCTTGTCTGTAACCGATTGCCGGCTCGCCATTAATAAATCCCGGGCCATATTGACCGCGCACAATGGATGTATCCAGATCTTTTTCATTAAAAGGGCGTATGGCTTGAAGTACTTTAACTTTTTCATCGCGGATCGCATCGGCCGAAAGGTTAACAGGAGGCTCCATCGCAACAAGAGAGAGAAGCTGCATCATGTGATTTTGTACGATGTCGCGTAGCATACCGGCTTCTTCCCAAAAAGCACCTCTAGTGCCGATGCCGATGTCTTCTGCAACAGTGATTTGAACATGATCGATATAACGGTTATTCCATTGTGATTCGAAAAGCGAATTGGCAAAACGGAAGACTAAGATATTTTGTACAGTTTCTTTTCCAAGGTAATGATCGATCCGGTAAATTTGCTTTTCGCTTAGGTACTGAAGAAGTTCTTTTTGCAAATCAATTGCTGAATGAAGATCGTGGCCGAAAGGTTTTTCAATGATCACACGCGACCACTTGTCTTGAACTTTTGTATGGTCGTAAATGAGTTTTGCCAGATGGAGTTTTTCACAAATTGTAGTAAAGAAGCTTGGCTGTGTGGAAAGATAAAAGATTCTATTGCCTTTTGTGCCAAGACGTCCATCGAGTTCATTTAAAAAAGTATTAAGACGATGATACCCTTCATCTTCATGAAACTCAGATTGGTGATAAAAAATGTGTTCTTTGAAATTATTCCACAGAGATTCTTCAATTGGCTTTACTCGCGAAAAAGAGTTGATTGCATCTTTCATTTCATTGCGGAATTCTTCATGGCTTTTTGGTCTTCTTGCGAAGCCAACGCATGCAAATTGAGAGGGCAGCTGCCCTTCACGTGCAAGATTATAGAGAGCTGGGATGAGTTTACGCGCTGTAAGATCTCCTGTAGCTCCAAAAATGACAAGGATGCAGGGCTCAACAAAACGGCTTGATAAACCAGGTTCTTCCAAAGGATGTGCATTCAGTTCGGTCATATATACTCCTTCCACTTGAAAGTTATGGTTTTTCTCAGCGTCAGTAGCCACTAAATTTCAACCCGCCTGCATCGCTCAACTTATTCGAGTTGAGCTGCTTCGGCACCGGCTGCGCCTGATTTAAATTTAGGGCGCTTCCTTGAGAAAACCCTAACTTTCAATTGTCAGGAGTATATCCCACCGTAGATTTCTTCACCTTATGTTATACTAATTCCAAAAAATAAAGCCATAAATTCAGTCTGACTTTTGAGGTGGACCCTGTTTCAACGTAAAGGCGCCAACATACTTTTACCCATAACTTTTTCAACGCAAAGGAAAGAAAACAAGACGCAAAGGCGCAAAGGAAGAAAAAAATAACCGGATATTAGGATATTCAGGATGGTTTTTTCTTCCTTGGCGTCTTTGCGTTGAAATTGCTGTAGTCAACATGATCTTTAAGATCTAAGAGAAGAGTCGAGAAAATTTTGTAAGATGGCAGCAGCTGCCATTGCGTCGATAAGAGTGGAACGTTTTTTGCGTGAGAATTCAGCTTCTTTGAGTGTGCGCTCCACTTGACAGGAGGTCAGCCTTTCATCCCAGAGAATGATGGGAATTTGAAAAATCTCTTCTAATTTTTGCGCGAAAGCTCTTACTTCAATAGATAGAGGACTTTCTTTTCCATTCAGATGTAGGGGGAGTCCAATGACAATTTTTTCTAAAGGTTGATAAATATCAAGTTTTACATGGATGAGCTTGATTGTGGCGTCGACCGTTTTTTCTGCGAGGATGCAAAAGAGCGGCTGCGCAAAAATTTGCCGCTCATCAGAAACTGCAATGCCTATCCGTTTTTGTCCGAAATCAATTCCAGCAATTCTTCCTTTTGCATTCATTCGAGCGTCTTTTTTCTTTCAATCACGGCGGCAATAAAGTCGCGGAAAAGAGGATGGGGATCTGTCGGTTTGGATTTAAACTCAGGATGATATTGTACACCAACCATCCAAGGATGGTCTTTGATTTCTGCAATTTCTGGAAGATGTCCATTTTCTAACGTTCCCGAAAGTACAAGACCTGCTGCTTCACATTGTTCTTTGAAGAGGTTGTTGAATTCAAAACGGTGGCGATGTCTTTCTGAAATCACCTGTTTTTTATAAGCTTTTTCTGCTTTTGTGCCGTTTTTAATTAGACAGTTGAAAGCTCCAAGCCGCATCGTTCCACCCATGACCTCAATCCCTTTTTGTTCACTGAGCAAAGAGATAACAGGATGGGGAGTATTTGGGTCGATTTCTGTTGAATTGGCGTCTTTTAAGCCAAGAACATGTCTTGCAAATTCAACGCATAAGACTTGCATGCCTAAACAGAGTCCAAAATAAGGTATTTTGTTTTCCCTGCAGTATTTTGCTGTCATGATTTTGCCGATCCATCCTCTTTCGCCAAATCCTCCTGGGACGAGGTATCCATCGCAACCTTGGATGCTTGCTGAAACATCATCGCCTTGGAGGATTTTATCTGACTCAAAAGAGCGGATTTCAATTTCTACCTGGTTGGCGATAGCGCCGTGCTGTAGAGCTTCGAAAACAGATTTATAGGCATCTTTGTGCTGTAGATATTTTCCGACGATCCCAATCACGACTTTTCCTTTAGGATGACGCATTTTGTGGAGCATCTCTTCCCATTTAGATAAATCAGCTTTTGCAGGAGGTAGAGAGAGCATATGGCAAATCTTAACGTCGAGACCTTGTTCATTAAGGCTGATGGGGACCTCGTAAATGCTAAATTCTACATCCACCTCATCCATGACAGCTTCTTTGGGAACGCTGCAGAACAGGCTGATTTTATCTTTGATTTCTTCAGAAAGTGAATGTTCGCAGCGGCATAAGATAACGTCAGGAATGATTCCAATTTCGCGCAGCACTTGAACGGAGTGTTGTGTTGGCTTTGTTTTTACTTCGCCTGCAGCTTTTACATAAGGAACATACGTAAGATGAATATTGATGCAATCTCTTGGACGTTCATGACGGAATTGTCTGATAGCTTCCATAAAAGGGAGGGATTCGATGTCGCCAACAGTGCCGCCGATCTCGATGATCGCAACATCTGTGTGAGGTTGCTGTGTGCCTGAAGCTAGGATCCGTTGCTTAATTTCATCTGTTACGTGAGGGATTACCTGAACAGTTTTTCCTAAATAATCACCACGTCTTTCCCTTTTGATTACAGTATCATAGATTTGTCCTGAGGTTGCATTTGAAGAGCGTGTGAGAATAGCATTGGAATAACGGTAGTAATGGCCAAGATCAAGGTCTGTTTCTGCTCCATCATCTGTTACGTAGACTTCTCCATGTTGGAATGGATTCATCGTTCCTGGATCGACATTTAGATAAGGGTCTAATTTAAGTAGGGAAACGTGAAGGCCTCGGCTTTCAAGGAGCATGGCGATTGCAGCAGATGTTAATCCTTTTCCTAGAGATGAGATGACTCCGCCTGTTATAAAAATGTATTTAGGACTCATGAATATTCCTTTTTAAAAAAAATGAGTATATTTCATTTGCAAATAGAGGGCAACGATCTTTTAACTTGAATTCAAAATCAAAAAAGTATAAACAATTTGTACTTCCTGCGTATAGGAGTTATCAAAAATGGAGATATCATGCCTGTCAGTCTTTTTCAACTTTTATCTATAGGTATTGGTCCTTCAAGCTCGCACACAGTAGGCCCTATGCGCGCTGCGCGTTTATTTGCAGCGTCAATTAACTTAGCGGAAGCAGCTTCTGTAAAAATCGAGCTTTTTGGCTCCCTTGCATTAACGGGCATTGGACATGCTACAGATAAAGCCATTTTGTTAGGACTAGAAGGCTTTACTCCAGAAGGGATTGATCCTAACCTTGTGGATATTCGCGTCAATCATATTAAGGAAACCTGCACGCTTAATTTAATGGGAATGCATCCCATTCGGTTTAAAGTCGATGAACAATTAATTTTTGAAAAGAAAAAACGCCTTCCTCTTCATTCTAATGGGATGCGTTTTACAGCATTCAATGCGAATGGCAAAAAAATTGAGAGCGAAGTTTACTACTCTATCGGCGGTGGGTTTGTCGTAACGCAGCTTGAGATGAAGCAAAAACAGCCTTCTCCCCAAGCTATTAAGATCCCTTTTCCTTACGATACAGCAAATGATTTACTCAAGCATTGTGCGCGCACGGGTAAGATGATTTATGAGGTTGTGTTTGAAAATGAAAAATGTTGGCGTACAGAAGAAGATATTAAAAGTGGGATTTTTAATATTTGGCGTGTGATGCAAGACTGTGTAAAAAGAGGATGTTCTATCAGTGGAGTGCTTCCGGGTGGTCTTGAAGTAAGGCGCAGAGCATATCATTTACATAAAGAGCTTTCAAAAAAATCACAGCTTCTTGAAGACCCTTCAGATATTTTTGATTGGGTAAGTCTTTATGCTCTTGCTGTTAATGAAGAGAATGCAGCAGGGGGCAGGATTGTTACAGCGCCGACAAATGGCGCTTCTGGTGTGATTCCTGCTGTTCTTCATTACTACAAAGAATTTACAGCAAATCCAACAGACGAAGGAATCATCCGTTTCTTTTTGACGATGACAGCAATTGGTATCCTTTATAAAAAAGGAGCTTCGCTATCTGCTGCCGAAATGGGATGCCAAGGGGAAGTTGGAGTTGCTTGTTCTATGGCAGCTGCAGGTCTTGTAGCAGCTCTTGGTGGAACTAATGAACAGATTGAAAATGCTGCAGAAATTGGCATGGAACATAATCTTGGTCTTACGTGTGATCCTGTGGCTGGCCTTGTTCAGATTCCATGTATCGAGAGAAATACAATGGGCGCTATTAAAGCGATCAATGCAGCGCGTTTGTCTTTACGCGGCGATGGAAAACATCACGTTTCTTTAGATCAAGTGATTGCAACGATGCGTCATACCGGCATCGACATGAAAACAATCTACAAAGAAACATCAGAGGGCGGTCTTGCTCTTCACGTCCCCGTCACTCTTCCTGAGTGTTAAAAATAAATTCTTTTAAATGATATAAGATGATAAACTCCAGAGCGATAGGGGATGTGAGTCGTATGGAAGAGAGTTTATTGCAAAGACAGAGAAGAGACTATGTGTTGCTGCTGCCCAAGATTCTGGACGATTTAACGGCGGTTGAATTTAACAAAAGTGCGCCTGTAATTGTTTCCAAAGATTCTGAAGCTCTTAAAAAATTATTTCCAAAAACTTATGAACAACCTCTTGTATCTGCGAAAAAGGGAATCCAGCGTCTAAAAAAACCACTTAGAGTCGGCGTTGTTTTTTCTGGGGGGCAAGCAGCAGGTGGTCACAATGTCATTGCAGGTTTATTCGATGCTTTAAAAAAACTTGATTCTGAGAGTTGTCTTTTTGGTTTTCTAAATGGCCCAAATGGCATTATCGATAACAAGTATCAAGAGTTAACAGAAGAACTCATCGCCTTTTATAGAAATCAGGGTGGTTTTGAGTTAATTGGATCAGGAAGAGCTAAGATTGAAACAGATGCTCAGCTTGAGTCTTCTTTAAAAGCTGTTTCCAGCCTTAATTTAGATGGACTTGTGATCATTGGCGGTGATGATTCCAATACAAATGCTGCAGTGCTTGCTGAATATTTTCTTCAAAAAGGGTGCTCCGCAAAAGTCATCGGTGTACCTAAAACAATTGATGGCGATTTAAAAAATGCCCATGTGAGCATCTCTTTTGGTTTTGATACAGCATGTAAATGTTATTCTGAAATGATCGGGAATATTGCAAGAGACGCTCTTTCTGCCAAAAAATACTACCACTTTATTAAGTTAATGGGCAGATCTGCATCTCATATTGCTTTGGAATGCGCGCTTGCAACCCAGCCTAACTACACGTGGATTGGTGAAGAGGTCGCTGCTAAAAAAATGACGCTGAAGCAGATTGTAGACATAATGAAGGACCTTATTGAAAAAAGGGCTGAGATTGGAAAAACTTATGGGGTTATCCTGATTCCCGAAGGGCTGATTGAGTTTATTCCAGAGATTGGAGCTCTCATTCGTGAATTGAATGCTCTTGGAGAGGTACCTGATGTTCGTGCAACGCTTTCGACAGATGCTTTAGCCTGTTTTGATATGCTGCCAAGCGACATTCAGCAACAGCTCCTCCTTGATCGCGATCCTCATGGTAATGTTCAAGTTTCTCTTATTGAAACAGAACGCCTTTTAATTGAAATGATTAAACGTTCTTATTCAGGTAAGTTTAGTGCGGTTAGCCATTTTTTTGGTTATGAGGGTAGAGCTGCTTTTCCTTCTAATTTTGATAGTCATTACTGCTATGCACTTGGATGTACGGCTGCGCTTCTTATTGATGAAGGACTAACGGGATACATGTGCTGCATTAAAAATTTAGTAGAGCCTGTAGAAAAATGGGAAATTGGAGGCATTCCCTTAACAATGTTGATGCATCTTGAGATGCGAAAAGGGAAAATGAAACCTGTGATTCAAAAAGCGTTGGTTAATTTAAAAGGCAATCCTTTTCAACGGTTTAGCCGTATAAGAGAAGACTTAATGCTTCAGGATACGTACCGTTTTCCCGGGCCGATGCAATTTTTTGGAAACAAATCTCTAACAGATACGATTCCGATAACGCTAATCGAAGAAACTTAATTCTTGAACTGGTAACGCACCTTTCCCTATCCTTAACTATCTCTAGTATTTATTTATTTTTATAAAGCTAAATTTGAGGACATTTATGAGAAAAAGTTCATTGCCTTCCAATATATATATAACTAACAGTAATATCACGCATTTAAATCAGTCTGAAATTATAACTATAAATCCTATTTTCTTACCATCTACTCCAAATAATAATAACAACAATAATCAGCTTAGCAATTCAGTTGGAAACCAGAGAAAAAAAATGGAGTATAAAAGTGATTCTGGGAAGAAATTTTCGTATGCATTTGAACTCCCTTCAAATACGAACATGACACTTTCTCAAAAAGCTCTCGTATCGCCTAAAGGGAAGAGCTCCCCGAGACCTGTTAATTTTTCAAAGGAATATCGCTCAGACGTACTCTCTGGGCCGGGATTTTCAACATCGTGTGGCACTATAAACCTTGAAGAGATTAAGAAAAATTTAAAATCCAGGGATATTTTAATAAAAAAAACATACTCTTTTGAATATCAAGGTATTAATTTTGACAATGGTTCAGATTTACAAAAAAAAGTAATTGAGTTTTTTAATCAACCAAATACCATTAAAGAATTTAGACAAATTTTTTTAAGTTTAGTAAGGGCTACTAATGATCCGCAACGAACTGCTAATGATCTTTTTACAGTGCGCAACAAAGTCGTAGTTGATAGTAAAGAATCTGAAGAATTTTATAAAATACTCTTTATTTTATGGGAAGATTCGACAACAAGTGATGTTTTTCTTGAATATTTAAAGCTTCTATTTACTCAGCGTGATGCGCTAGATTTACTTAAATGTAAAGAAGAGCTCGATATATTGCAAAAACATGAATTGTTTTACAAACAATCAATCTCGTTAATCAATGTTCTAGAAAAAGGGGGTGCACACCACTATGCGAAGCTTTTTGCAGCAACTGTCTTTAAAGAAAAAATCGAGGCTTTTTTAAAATCAGAAAG
Source organism: Chlamydiota bacterium (assembly GCA_040388665.1). Lineage (GTDB taxonomy): Bacteria > Chlamydiota > Chlamydiia > Chlamydiales > Rhabdochlamydiaceae > DAHVFY01. Next base: position 46,626 of record JAZKBL010000020.1, on the reverse strand, counting down.
AAATGAGCTGTTCAAAGAGGAAATCGTTGCTCTAATAAACATAATCGATGATTCAAAAAGAGTTATTGCGGAACTAATGGGAGTTAAAAGTAAGGTAGTTGACAGCGAAAAAACACGTGCAAAATTTAATAATTTTATTATTTTTCTATGGAAGAAAAAAGCAACAGTTGGTGTTTTTCTTCAATACTTAAGCTATCTAGACGATAAAGAGCTAGTCGCATTTCAGAAGAGTAAGACATTTCAAAAAAATACAAGAAAGCTCATCAAACATATGGTAGATGGTGAGGCAAAACTGTTCAAAAACTCAGAAAATGCATTTGCGCAAATGTTCGCGACGCCGCTATTGGAAGAGAGGGTTTTGACTATGCTGAAGAAAAAAAAGTATACCAAAGAGCTGGATCCGGTTTTTATTGATTTAATTACGACAGTGAAAGATCGCAGATGGGCAGCTAACGAACTGATTAAAATACGAAAGGAATTAAATACTGGAAAATCGTCTTCAAAATTTTATAATTTTCTTTTTCTTTTGTGGGAAAATAGAGCAACCGTTGATGTTTTTCTGCAATATTTGACGTTTGCAAATAAAGCAGACTACGAAGGACTTGTAAAACGTAGTGAATTTCAAGAGAACCCGTTGTATTATATCGATTTATTAGCACACATTGAGATCCCTGAAAAATTGGATCCATTGATATTAATTAGAGGGAGTTGTGAGACTAAGTATTTTGCATTAGATTTATTAAATAAGAAGATGAGCGTTTTATATCAAGAGTTAGAAGCGTTTTTGCCGAAAAATGGAGAGATTACTTTAGAGCAGACAGAGAATTGTTTGAACAAAATTTACTATTCTAAAGAAACTGTAATGAGAACGTTGCCACGAGATGTTGTTCTGTTATTAGAAAAAATAAGAATGCGCTTTAAGTTTAATGAAAATTATGGAGATGGTGTAGGTCTTGGACAAGCAGCGGAGCTATTGTTTTTTAGCGGAATTATCTTTCATCTTGGAATGGAGTCAGGACTAGCATCTCCTCAAATAGCCCCTTTAAGACTGATTGCTACTGAACTTACGAATCGTCTCAGTGGAAAATATAGTGATAACGTGATCAGTAAAGAGAGTCCTTTTAGACCTCTGCTCGATAAATTTGAGCATGTGCACCGAGAGTTCATGGAGAAAAACTCAAACTATGGCGCAGCATTTCTAGGAGAGCTGATTTTCCAAGATGTGGAAATAGAACAAGAAGAACGCGAAATCGACGATTAGAAAAAGATCTCTCTGAGTGCGAGCCCCGAAGACACAGGCTAGTCTGTGGTCTTCGGGGCTCGCGGGGGATTGTGTTTTTTTGCGAGTTTGGTATATGTGTAAAATATGGCAAATAAGCGATACATTAACCCTCATCAGGAAAATATCCGCAGATCTCTTTGGGATGTTGTTCTATGGCGGACCGGTTTTTATGATGATGCTCATGCAGTGCAGTTAGCGCCTCATGATTTTGTATATCCAATGCCAACTTCTTCTTTTGATCCAGAAAAACCGAGCGCTCTTTGGCTTAACCATAGCAGCTTTCTTGTTCAATTTGGCAGCAAGACTCTTTTAACAGATCCCATTTGGAGCGATCGATGCTCGCCTCTTTCTTTTTTTGGACCTAAGAGACGTCATCATGCTTCAGTTGAAATGGCACACCTTCCAAAGATCGATTATGTATTAATCAGCCATAATCACTACGATCACCTTGATGCAAAGAGCGTGATGAGGTTATTTAAGCGTTACCCTGACATCCTGTGGTTTGTACCAAGCGGTGTAAAAAAATGGTTTGTAAGCCGAGGAGTCACGAATGTCATTGAATCAGCTTGGTGGGATGAGACTGAGATTGATGGTGGTTTTAAAGCAACCGCAGTGCCAGCTCAACATTTTTCTGGAAGGAGGATTAGCGATTTAAATAAGACACTATGGACAGGGTGGGTGTTAGAAGATCTCAACACGAAGAAGCGGCTTTATTTTGTAGGCGATACAGGCTATAACTCTTACGACTTTAAAGAAATTGGGGAAAGATTTGGGTCCATGGATTTAAGTCTTATTCCAATAGGGTCTTATCTTCCGCGCCGGTTTATGTCTCCTGTGCATATTGAACCTGCAGATGCTGTTAAAATTCACAGCCAAGTAAATTCTGTTTTAAGCCTTGCAATGCATTGGAAAACCTTTAGGCTTTCTGATGAGCCTATGCATCAACCCCCTTACGATCTTTTCTTAGCTCTTCAGCAGGAAAGCATTGATCCTTTGAGCTTTCTCGCAATTGAACCTGGTATTCAAGTTAATTGGTAAATTATTCTCTTTTCAAATTAATTGTTAAATGTTAACTTAAAAGTAGGGGAGAGCAATACCCTTACTTTAATTGTCTTGAATAAAGCTTTTAAAGTTGATGAAGTTGATCCTTCCATGGCTAACAGTTGCATGCCGGGAATTCTCGAAGTACCAAAGCCTCTAATAGAGGCTAGAGATTATAGATCTGTCTCATTAACAGGCTATTATCCATGAGAGCGAGAAAAGGGATTAGCTTCTGACCTTTCCGGTGTTTACTCATCGGGAAGGTTTTTTTTTGCCCGTAAATTTGAGAAAAAGATGAGTCGTTTTTTCATTTCGCGCTCAAAACCGCGCTCTACGGGACGATAAAAATGGATTCTTTCCATTTCATCTGGGAAATAGTTCTGACCGGAAAACCCATCCGTGGTGTCAGGGTCGTAGATATAATCTTTTCCATACCCCATTTGTTTCATAAGGTTCGTTGGAGCATTAAGAATGATTTTGGGGGGATTTAGGTGAGATGTTTCAAGAGCAGCTGCTTGAGCCCGCTTAAATGCGGTGTAAAGCGCATTGCTTTTTGGAGCTAAAGCTAGATAGACAACAGCTTCTGCAAGGGCCAGGTCTCCCTCTGGAGAGCCCAATTGATCGAAACTTTTCCATGCATTAACAGTAACTGTGAGAGCTTCAGGGTCTGCAAGACCGATATCTTCAGATGCCATGCGCACGATTCGGCGTGCGACGAATTGAGGATCTTCTCCGCCTTGAAGCATCCGCGCTAGCCAGTAAAGTGCGGCATCGGGATCAGAACCTCGTACTGCTTTGTGAAGAGCTGAAATCAGATTATAGTGTCCTTCTCCGGCTTTATCGTAAAGGGGGCGTTTTTTCTGAATCAACTGTAAAAGTTCGGGGGCATCTATGAGAGCGTCGCTGGACAAGTCTTGCAAACTTTCTACCATGTTAAGAAGGTGTCTTGCATCTCCTTGAGAAGACCCGATGAGCGCTAAGCGTGCTTTTTCTGTGAGGGGAAGTTTTTTGATAAGCGTTTCATAGCGGGTAAGGATATGCTCAAGAGCTGTTTCTTCAAGGGCATTGACTGTGAAAACACGTAAGCGGGAAAGCAGCGCATTGTTAAGAGAAAAAGAGGGGTTTTCTGTTGTGGCTCCTACAAGAATCATTGTTCCATCTTCGATGAAAGGGAGGAAGGCATCTTGCTGTGCTTTATTAAATCTGTGGATTTCATCGACAAAGAGGATAAGCTGCTGATCAAAAAGAGGACGCTCTTCTTTTTCTTTGATGATTTTTTTAAAGTCTGCAACTCCATTAAAAACAGCACTAAAAGGAACAAATCGCGCATTAAAATGGGAAGCGTAGAGTCTTGCAAGTGTCGTCTTTCCACATCCGGGAGGGCCAAAAAGAAGAATGGAGTGAGGGCGTCCTGAAGAGACAATTCGGGTAAGCGGCGCATTCGGGCCAATGAGATGCTCTTGTCCTGCCACTTCTGCAAGAGTTTTAGGTCTTATCTTTTCAGCTAGAGGGATCATGAAATAACAATACTCTATGATTCCTTTTTGATCCATCCAGGCTTTTTAAATTGATAAATGGCAAGCGGTATGCCGATCATGATAAGAAGGCCTATAACAAGAAAAGAATCGTAAAAAATAAGACTTCCGGTAACAAGCTGGGTTGGAGGAACGAAACCGATAATGATTGCTAAAATGGATGCTAATATTCCTAAAGATGCGAAGAACCACATCCCTTTTTTAGCAAAAGGAACTTTATAAGCTCTTGGTACGTGGGGTTTTGTATAACAAAGACGGATCGCAGAGATGAACATCAGAATGTACATCACCAAATAACTTTGAGCGCTTAGCGCACTTAAAATCCAATATGAGCTACTTAAAGTGGGCATATATAAAAATACGCATGAAGCGGCAGTAACGATGATCGCTTGAAGAAGAAGAAGATTAACGGGGACATCTCTTTTATTCAGTTTTTGGAAAAGAGGGGGAAGGTTTCCATGAATCGATGTGGCATAAAGTCCTTTTACAGGTCCTACGATCCATGCATTGACTTCAGCCACAGCACCGATGATCAGTAAGATGCCCATAATGGGTAGAAACCATTCGAGATGATAAAAAGAGAAAAAGTGACTAAAGGCTTCCATAAGCCCCGATACCAAGCTAATATCTTTTTGCGGGATCACGACAGCAATAGAGAGGGCTCCTAGCATAAAAATAAAAAAGGTGATAAGAGCTGCGAGAACAATCGATTTTGGATAGTTTTTTTGTGGATTTTTTACTTCAGCAGCAAGTGCTGAGGAAACTTCAAGTCCTGCAAAGGCAAGGAAAAGTCCTGTTAAGAAAACCATATTGCCCACACCTTCCCACTTAGGAACTAAAGCGCTTAAAGAGAAAGGGACTTGCGAGGGGTTCCCCATACCGAGCCATGACATTCCAAGGCCTATAATAAAAAGTCCGGGAGCGATCGTGCCAAGGATAACTCCGATGGTACTAAACCAGCTAGATGTTTTAATCCCTAGATAGTTAAGTAGCGTCATCCCCCAAAAGCCCACTAAAATGATCGTTAGCGTATAGCCTTTATGATTAGAAAGATCGGGGTTGATAACATAAGCTAGCGTCGTTGCGACAAAAGATAAAATGACAGGATACCAGGCGACGTTATGTACCCACTGCATCCAGATGGCCAAAAAGCCCATGCGGTCTCCTAGAGCCTCTCTTACCCAAATGTAGACGCCCCCTGTTTTTGGCCATCCTGTTGCGAGCTCTGCTGATACAAGAGCGCAAGGGATTAAGAACATGATAGCTACGATGAAGAAGTAGCAAATAGCACCCCAACCATATTCGGCAACAAGAGGAAGATTTCTAAGGCTTGCCATAATGGAAACGTTGAGCATGGCAAGTACAAAAACACTTAAAATGCGCCGGGGATTAGGAGACACAGCCATAAAGATACCTCAAAAAATATTCTATCTTACTCACATTTAAACAATAGGTAATTAGTTTAAAAGAAAAACTTTATTTTTTAAGTAAAAACAGATATGTTTAGGAGAGTAGGGGAATAACAATATTCCCACAAAACTTAAAGGAGACCTTTATGAAACAAGAGAAACAAAATCAACAAGAAAAAAAATCTAATCCTGGACAACCACAAGCTCCGCGTAACCCACAACAGGCCCCAAATCAAAACCCACAACATCAGAAAAAAGGAAGTGGCGGCTGCTCTTGCTAACTCTTAATCTCTATCTTTAACCTGGGCAAACTGCTTAAAGTTTGCTCAGACAGTCTTGATGCTCTGAAAACCAGCGAATGATTTCATCGGACTCATAAAGGGGATAAGCATCAATAAGTAGACAAGGCACCTGCATTTTACCTCCCTTTTCTCTAAGCTCTTCTTTTGCTTGAGGGTCGTATACCACATCTTTAAGTGGCACACTCTTATGAATGCTTTTTAGATAATTTAACACTTTTTGGGAGTAATAACAGTAAGGAGAATAGAAGAGCTCAAGTTCTGGTTTATATTCTTCAGAATATCCAAGGACTGTTGCACAGCAGCATAGCAATACGTAAAAAGCTTTCATAGATACCTCTCAAACATTTCTCTAGACAATATTTCATTTTTTTCCAAAAATCAAGAGACAATTAGAAACTTTGATTTATGGAGGTAGATATGAAAAAATTGTTATCGCTAATGATGCTTGCATTTGCTACAATTGCAGCCTTTGCAAATACAGGAGAAGAAAAAATGTCTTTTACAGAGCCAAAACAAGTGATGTCCTTTGAAAAGGGAAAAACTTACTTAGCTGTTATCCATACGAGCAAAGGGGACATTACCTGCGAGTTATATCCAGAAAAAGCCCCAGTTTCGGTGACGAATTTTATACAACTTTCTGAAGGTGGATTTTATAATCATCTGACGTTTCATCGTGTAGAGCCTAACTTCGTTGTTCAAGGCGGAGACCCTAAAGGAACAGGAGCCGGAGGGCCAGGGTTCACACTGCCTGCTGAAATTGGCTTGCCTCATCCGGAAGGTGCTCTTGCTTGGGCTCGTCTGCCGGATCAGTTTAACCCCCTTAAACGTTCAAGCGGCTCTCAGTTCTACATTACGCTTGCAAATACACCATTCTTAGACAATGAATACACTGTTTTTGGCCAAACAGTAGAAGGTATGGATGTAGTCAAGAAAATCACGAAGGGAGATATGATCGAAAAGATCGACATCGTTATCAAATAGATACTGGGGTTCTAGAAGAAATCTATCAAATTGTTGCGTTTTCAAGTTTTTGGTACTTGTTATCTTGGAGATCGACATCGTTGTTGTCTCGTTTGCGCTTTTTAGATTGATATTCTTGGATTTGCTGTTTCAACTTTTCGTCGGGTGTGAAGTCATACTCGGCGAGATGCGTTCCCGTCTTTGGCGAGATGGGAGTTTGTCTGACCCAGTTAATGATGGCGTCACGGTCATAGTGATGACCATATTTGTCCTTCACGGGATTTTCCATGATTTGTTTTGTAATGGGGCAGATAAATTCGTCGGGAACAGGTGAAGAATCTTGTGTTTCGGTAATCTGTTTATTTTGAAACATTTTGATTTCAATTTGCAATTCTTTTAACTTTTCTCTAAAAGTTTTAACCCGTTCATTTAAAAGCGCTGCCAGCTTGTTATGCTCCGCGTGGCTCTTGATCGTTTTTTCAATTTTCATAATGCCAAGTGTTGCTAATTGGATGACAGGAACGAGTTGTTTAGCGATTTTTTCTAGTTTTATCAATGGAAAATCTTGAGTTTTTGCTGCATTCCATACAGATAAGACTTCATGGGAAAATGTGATTTCTTCATTTAAATAAGCTGTGATTTGTTGTAAATTTGCTTTTTCTAATCTTCTATATTGTTGGGATAAGGAAAGATTTTTCGTATAAGTTACAAAAATGTCAGGCTCGGCATTATAAGGATTAAAAAAAGGAAGAGAGCTTATAAGGATATGTGTTAACGTCTCCTCATTATTTTCTAAAAGGAGATCATAAGGAAGGTCTCCCTCAGGAGTGCAGATTTTAGAGTCCGCGCCTTGTTCAATGAGTCGAGTGATAAGAAATAAAGGTTCAAAATATCGATTATATTCCGTTATGCAGACATAATGAAGAGGTGTTTTTCCTGTTGCGTCTGTAAGATCTGCTGAAGCTCCTTTATTAATTAGCGCTATAGCTATGTCTATACTTCGATAGTCGCATGCCATGTGAAGAGCTGTTTGTAAGGATTTTGGATTTTGAATATCGATATCAGCTCCATCTTCAATCAGTGTATTTACGCTTTGTACATTGCTGCATGCGGCGGCAATCATGAGAGGGGTATAGCCATCCTTATTAAAGGTATTAATTTTTGCTTTGTTTGGAAATAATCTAAAGATGTCATATTTAATGTCTATTTGCTTTGCATAAGAACTATGTCCGGCAGCAAAATGAAAAATTGTATTTTGGTTCTTATCAGTTTTATCTGGATTTGCCCCCTTTTTTAATAGAAATAGAACTAACGCATGTCTTCTATAGGCGCACGCAAGATGAAGGGGGGTTTGTCCAAGACTATTAGGTTCATCTATGGAGTAGCCGAGTTCTAATAAGCTTCTGAACGCTTTTTCAAGGTTGGCGTCCGTCCATTGTTTTTGATGGAGAAAAATGTAATTGAGTAAATATAAATCAGGGAGCATCTTTTGGATTTTTATATAATTGATGTCGTTGTTTTTGAAAAACAGGCAGATAGCATTTATAAAGGAGTAATTGTCATGCTCGATGGCTTTACAAAGCGCTAAGCTTAATTCATGGATTATGTGATTTTCTCCTAAAGAGCTAAGGAAAGTCGTATACCATTGGATGAACGGTTTGAGCTGCCGAGCTGTCAGTGTTGTCCTGGGCAAGGTTTCCCAAGCACTAGTTGTTATTTGTGGATGTTTTGCATGTATCCAGACCTTGTTTTTTTGTATTTTTTTTATTTTATTAATTAGAACGGTAATGCTGTTGATATCGGATTCTGGGTTTTTAAGAGTTGCTATCACTTGATTACAGGATAATTCTTGTAATGAAGGGTATGATTGGTTATTGATAGCAGCCATGACATTATCTCTTTTTTTGTTTTTTGAATTAAATTGTAATGATTGTACCCTAAGCAGAGGTTTTTTTCTAGATAAATTAAGTCGTATCTTTTTGCATATCAGGCATGTATTTGATTTTTTTAAAAAAATAATTTTACTTAATTTTTCAATTATAGTAGATATGGAAAATGCTGATGAAACAAGGAGATTTTCTGTGAGTATTCAAAAATGTAAACTAAAAATAAAAACATCCATCAAAAATCCAATAGCTGAAAAACTGAAAGCAAAACACGCTAATTCAATTTTAAGCTTAAAATTTAGAAAAAATTCATTAAATGCAGCTTCAAAAGCAATATGATAAAAAATTTTTTTTATATTTTAAAATTAGCTCTACAATGGTGCTAAAAAGGGATCCTAATATCTTAATTTATCATTTTGAACAAGAGGTTTATAAAAAAAATTTGTTTTTAAATCTAAATGTTATATATTGAGAAGTATAGGAGATGAATGTGTTTTAAGGGCATCTTTAGCTGCTCAGTAAAGCACCATCGACAGGAGCCAATAAGGAGGAAATTTATATGGCTATTGCAAAGAAAAGAAAGACTGCAAAAAAAGCAACAGCTAAAAAAGCTGTTCGAAAAACTGTTAGAAAGACTGTTAGAAAGACTGTTAGAAAAGCTGGTGCAAAAAAAACAACTGCTAGAAAAACAGTAAGAAAAACAGCAAAAAGATCAACAGCTAAGAAAACAACTGCTCGCAGAACAGTAAGAAAAGCAGCTGTTAAAGCTTAATTTCTAGCTAGTGCTTTTAGTTTCAAGCAGTTAATTTGCATCTTGGTATCGAGCAAGCCTGACTTGCTCGATTTTTTTTTGAGTTTTTGGCCAACCGGTATTTCTATTAGTCTTGTGATACAATCTCCGTAAACGAGCATTTTGTTCAAGATGGTATAAATTTCCCCATCCGGATGAATTCTTTCGTGGGCTTCCTCGGTGAAGGAAGTTCTTTTTTCTGAAGATCTTCCGGTAATGTTTCCTTGAGGGCTCTTTTTCCGATAGCAGCCATTGCTTCGACTTGATAGTTATCTGGTACATTTAAACTTTTGCGCGCAAGATCATAATCAAAGCCTTCCATTCCATGAGCGATAAGTCCTCGGGAGCTTGCCTCTAACGCAAGCGACATCCAAGCAGCTCCAGTATCAAAACTGTGAGTTTGAGAGGGTTTGTTATTGTGCTCGAAATTTTTCGCTGAAATAATTAGGAGAAGAAGAGAAGCGTTTTTTGCCCAAGATTGATTGAATTCGACCATGAGATTGAAAAAAAGGGGCCATTCAGGAGTGTTGCGTTTAGCATAAAGAAAACGCCAGGGTTGCCCATTATAAGAAGAGGGCGCAAAGCGCGCTGCTTCAAAAAGAGGCATAATTTCTTCATCACTAAGCTCTTCACCTGTCATAGATCTTGGAGACCAACGATTAAGGATAAGAGGGTTAATAGGGTAGTCTGGTTTTCGATTTTGTTCGATTTCAGGGTCTAACTTCATCTTCTTGCTCCTGTAAAATGGTTATTATTAGGTATAACAAAGTAAAGGTTGAACATGAAGAAAAAAATTCTGCTCCTCTTTTGCGGAGGAACAATTGTCATGGAAAAGAATGAAGAGGGGGTTTTAGCTCCACCGAATAAGGAAAGAGCTATGCAGTCTCTCATGGATTTAGAGCCAAAAATTGAGCAGTTAGCTTTAGTAGATGTTGTTTTTATTGATAATATCGATAGCACGAATATCACTCCATCGCACTGGGACTTAATGGCTCAAGTGATTTTTGATAGATATGATGACTATGATGGCTTCGTTGTAACACATGGTACGGATACGATGGCTTACTCTGCAAGTGCTCTTGCTTTTGCTCTACAAAATTTAGGAAAACCGATTGTTTTCACAGGCTCTCAAATTCCAGGGTATTTTCTTGAGAGTGATGCTAGACGCAATCTGATTAACGCTCTAAGAGTAGCTGTTATGGATGTTGCAGCTGTCATGCTTGTTTTTTCTGAGAAAATTATTCTTGGGGTCAGAGCCTCTAAAGTCTCACATACAGAGTTAGAAGCTTTTGCAAGCATTAATCGGAAGTCTTTGGGTTACGTAGGGGTGAATATTCGTTTTCATGAAAAGTTAGGGAAAAAGCCGGAGAAACCTCTTTCCTTAGAACTAGGGTTTGATGGGAAAATAGCGGTTATTTCTCTTGTTCCCGGGATGCCGATTACAGTGCTTGAAGAGCTTTTAACTTGCGATCTTCATGGAATTATTCTTGTTGCTTATGGCAGCGGGAATATTCCTGAAATTTATCTGCCTTTTTTAGAAAAGGCGCAAACAAAAAAAATGCCTGTTGTGATTCGCACCCAGTGCTTAGAAGGTTCAACCTCAATGGATATCTACGCAACAGGAAAACAAGCGCTTCGACACTGTGTGATCGAAGTTTACGACATGTCTTTAGAAACGACGATTACAAAACTTATGTGGGCGCTTAAAAGAGGTGTCTCCTACGAGGAGATCAAAACAATCATGCAGAAAAATTACGCTGGAGAGATCAGTTTATGAAGATTGGCATTATTGGATGTGGTGTGATGGGTAGTGCATTTGCAAGACAATTTATTAAGAAACATCAAGTTGTACTGTTTGATCGAACACAAGAAAAGGCTGCAGCTCTTGCTAAGGAAATCAAAGCAGAGAGCGTTTCTACGATGCAAGAGCTTGTTAAAGGGACAGGTGCTGTCATGCTCGCTGTTAAACCCAAAGATTTTGCGAACGTAGTAAATGCATGTAGCTCTTTATTATCTAAGGAAACTCTCTTACTTAGCATTTTATCGGGAACTTCGACGGAGACATTAAAAAAGAGCTTTCCAAACGCATCTATTTTGCGTTTAATGCCCAATTTGGCGCTGACTTGCGGTCTTGGTGTGATTGGGATTGTGGAAGAAGAGAATCTTACAAAAGAGGTTAAAAAAACAGCAGAAGAGCTTTTTTCTAATTTAGGTCTTCTTGTGTGGCTGCCTGAAAATAAAATGGAAGGATTGACGGCTCTTGCAGGTTCAGGACCCGCTTTTATCTTTGTGGTTATAGAAGCTATGATTGAATCTGGGATTGCAATGGGTCTTAGTGCTAAAGAAGCCGGTGAGCTTTCTTTGAAAACAATTGAGGGGGCGGCGGCTCTTCTTAGAGCATCGGGTAAGCATCCTGGAGACCTTCGGTGGCAAATTGCCTCGCCTGGTGGAACCACAATTGCCGGACTTAATGAAATGGAGGCCTGCGGAGTGAGATCGGGGATGATTAAGACATTTCTTGCAACGTACAAACGTGCTAAAGAATTCTTATAGAAAGGGTTGTAATTATTTCTTTAATTTTTAACTTTCAATTCATAGAATAAAGTTAAAATATGAAAATTATTGTCCATAACGCTACCGTTGGTAAAAATATTGAGCTTTTCAGGAGAGCTGTCGAGAAGCTTAAGTCAAAAAATCTAGAAAAATCTAGATTTGAAAAAACAAAGCTGCAAGGTTTTGTCAATTGTGTTACCGGAGAAATCTGCTTTGAAAAAGATATAGAGACAAGCCCTGAAAAATGGAGAGCGATCCATCTTTATGTAGGTGAAGAGGGCGATTTTCTTGTCATCGGTATTGATGAATCTCAATTTTCGATCCATGATTTTTTTCCAACAGCTTACCGTTCAATGATCGAAACTGTTAAAGTTCTCAACCTTTCCTTACAGCTTTTGCAAGGGAGGGTTGATATCGATCTTCTTTTAAAGCAGTTGAATGAGCTTGAAATCGCCGTTTCTAAAGATATTGTCCATGATGCATGGCATCAGGTTGATCGCATTGGCGCTGAAAGACTTTTGGAGAAAGAACTTAGTGGCACTTATCTTTTTAGAAAAGATGAATATGCTGCAATTTTAGAGGATCAACTGATTGTGCAGCACAAAACGCCTATTAAATGTCTTACACTTAGTTATCTTGATAAGAAGAATAGAGTTATCGATCTTACGGTGGTGAAGAAAGAAGATCGTTGGCTGTATTATGATGATGATCCGTCTCTTAATGGGCCTTTATTTCCAGACGTTTTTGCCCTTTTGAATAGTCTTGGAGATGAGCTAAACCTCGCTCTGCAGAGCATTTAATCTTGCTGGCGATATTTTTGATAAAATCAGGGATACACTCTGTTACAGAAAAGCTCCACCCCTCATGTTCTAGCATACCGGCTGTGACTAGATATCTAGCTGTTGTTAGCACGCAAAAAAGAGTAAAAGCTATTAGGGGAATAAGTCCTGGAACGGCAAGCAGTGTCAACGATATAGAGATAAGACCGAGGAGGGCGCCTGTCACGCCGAGGACATTAACAAGAAGTTTTTTATGTACTTGGGTATTTACCATCTTAAGAAGATTGTCAGCTGTTCTTTCCCCTTCTCTTGTACTGAGATCTAGATTGATGAGGTCCTGTTTAAGCTTTGCGACGGCCCAAGGGCGAATTCTATGTTCAAGCTTTGCTTGTTTAACCATTTTGAGTTTTTTTAATTTTTTGCTGTCTTGCAAAGATTGATTTTCTGATTCAGTAATTTCTAGGAAATTTTTCTTAAGAAATGCAATCGATTTGTCTCGGCGATCGCCATAAGGATTTACGGAGCTGAGCTCATTGTAGAAACTTACATTTTTATAAAGGCCCACGGATTCAAAGATAAGCTCTAATGACCAGAGAGCAAGAGCTGCAATATTCACGATTTTGGCAATTGTTAAGATGGTGGGACCAAACGTACGTAGTCCGCGTTCAAAGGGATGAAGCAATGAAAGAAATTCCACGAGACTTACTAAACAAGAGGCGAATCTATAACCGACTCCTAAAGGAAGCATCGCAATCCTTACACTAATATCGAGCTGAGCTGAGGTGTCATTGTTGATTTTAGCGCAGATAAAATCTTTGATGAGGGCAGCTAGGTCAAGAGGAAATGTTAGAATAGATAACGTTCCTGGAATATAGGGGTTTTCTTGAATATAAGATCTATTGTTGTCTGCTTTGGCATGCAAGTAGAATTTTTCTTTGCCTTTTGCTATAAATTGTCCGAAAGCATCCTGAACTCGTGAAGAGGAGGCTTTTAGAGGGGGAGACTCATCGTGAGAGGATGGAGTCTGTCCTTTATCAGGATTTAGGATTATTTTTCCAATGGTAGACATGTTTTGATTATATCATTTTTTATATTATAATTCAATATAATTAAAGATTTGTTTATTCATTAAATATATTATTTTTAAACGATTAATTACAAGTTGTTAATGAATATAGAGCAGGTGATTTTTGTTTATTCTGAGGGTTGGGATGCCTTCGAAGCTAAGCTTTTTCGTATGGAAAAAGCGGGCGGTCGTCCATGGGGGGTAGTAGGCGCTCCCATCCCTGTTGTGATTGGCCAAAAAGGAATGGCTTGGGGGCATGGAATCCATCCGCAACCGTTATTTCCCGGCCCGATAAAGGTGGAAGGTGATAAAAGAACGCCTGCTGGTATTTTTACTTTAGGAGAAGTCTTTGGCTTCGGAGAGGATTTTCCTCCGAAGAGCTTAAAGATGGCTCATTTACTCTTTGATTCAGAAAGAGTTGCGGTCGATGACCCTGCCTCTTCTTTGTATAATCAGTTTGCCTTTTTGCCGGGGGATTGGAAGAGCTCTGAGAGAATGGATCACCCTTTATATCGGCTTGGATGTGTTGTGGACCATAATAAAAGGGGATTTTTACCTGGCGCCGGCTCATGCATTTTTTTTCATGTGTGGCGTGGTCCCAAAGAAGCAACTGCTGGATGTACAGCGATGGCTGAGGCCGATTTAAAGGAAGTGCTTCTTTGGTTAGATCCCTCAAAACACCCTCGCTTAATTCAATTACCGGCATTTGTTAGTAGTGCAGCCTCTGCGACGGATTATGGTTGTGAGAAGGAATAGCACGCCTAAGCTAAGGATACTCAAAAGTCCTGTAGGGAGGAATTTGTGTGTCGTAACGAACCTGTAAGTAAAAAAAGCATCGAGAAGGAAGATAAGAACAAGGGCCGCATATTCTCCCCAGGCCTTTTTCTTAAAAGTGACCCAAGCAGAGCTAATGAGTAGACTCCCACACACAAGACCGGCAATAAGCGAAGCCATACTTCCTTTTTCATGGTGTCCGAGTATCCCGCCGACGAGGATAATGAGTCCGTAAAGAAGAATCACTGCAGCAGTAGTTTTCATAAAAGCTAGTCCTTGACATAGAGGTTAAAGCTCCTTACAATACGTGTCCTTAAGGGAAATATGCAAGAAAAAATAGAAATTCTTTCTGAAAAAGAAATTGATAGAGCAGTTCAGCTTTTAAAGATGGGGGAACTAGTAGCTTTTCCTACCGAGACCGTTTATGGGCTGGGCGCTCCTCTTTTTTTAGTGGAGTCTATAAAGAAAATTTTTTACGCAAAAGGGCGTCCGAGCGATAACCCTTTGATTGCGCATGTTCATTGTGTTGGGGATGTTGAAAAGATCGCAATGGATATCCCAAGAGCATTTTATCAGTTAGCTGAAGTGTTTTTTCCAGGACCCTTGACGATTGTTCTAAAAGCTAGTCCTTGCGTTCCTAAAGAAGTGTCAGCAGGTCTTCCCACAGTTGCTGTAAGGTGTCCTTCTCATCCAATAGCTCAAAAGCTGTTAAAAATGCTAGACATGCCCATCGTTGCGCCTTCTGCCAACTTATCGGGTAAGCCAAGTGCAACAAGCGCTCAGCACGTGATGGAGGATTTTCAGGGTAAGATTGCAGCTGTCATTGATGGAGGATCTTCAACTATAGGATTAGAATCTACAGTAATTGATCTGCAAGACGCTAACCATCCTGTTCTTCTACGCCCTGGAATTATTACCAAAGACCTCATTGAAGATGTTTTAAAACAAGAGGTGGCCCTTCCAAATCAAGCAACACCTGCAACATCTCCTGGAATGAAGTATCGTCATTATGCTCCAAGAGCTCCTTTAAGGCTTTTTACCTCTCACGAAGAGCTTCAACGTCATATTACTAAAAATAGTGCTGCTAAAAGGATTATTCTCACAGAAGAGAGGATCAACGATGTTTTTTGTGAGCAATTTCCTCTTGAAAATTCTTCTTTATATGCTTTTTTACGCCTCTCTGACAGAATGGAATGCGATGAACTTCTGATTTTTTGCACAGAAACAGTGCTTAAAAATGAAGCCCTTATGAATCGCCTTTATAAAGCTGCACAGCATGTGGAATATTGATGTAGATCTGCTCTATTGGCAGCCCCAAGAAAATGGGCTTGAGTTTGCTGCTGAAGAAAGAGCTATCCACCCTGAGTTTGATTGGCATCCCGGTTTTCGTTTTGGGTGCGGCTATCGTTTCAGAAGAGACGATTGGCAAGTTGAACTCATCTTCACACATTTTCACGCACACGAGAAGGGAAAGACTAAAGGGGAGCTGACACCTCTTTTTTCCAACCCTGTATTTTTTGAAGAAGATAGCTTTGTTAACAAAGCCGATTTCAAGTGGAGGCTTCATTTTGGAGAATTCGATCTTGTTCTAAAAAAGAAAATTTATGCGTCTCTTGACACAGACATTACCCCATTTTTGGGAGTGCGTGTTGCTTGTATCCGGCAAAAATACCGTATTCAATACTATGGAGGGAATCTTTTTCCAGGTGCGGATGACTTGGTTACAACGAAAAACAAATTTTTCGGGACAGGGATTGTTACAGGCTCCCATTTTAATTGGATACTGGGCAAAGGATGGCAACTTTATGCAACAGGTGGAGCATCTCTTCTTTATGGGAGCTTTTATGTGCACCAAGCAGAATATGCAGATGTTGGCGTTGAAAAGCGGTTTGGTTTTCACAAAACGTTTCCTGCAACAGCGCCTGTTTTAGACCTTGCGCTCGGAGCCTATTGGGAAAGGGGGAGCTGGAATGTGCATCTTGGATGGGAACAGCATTACTTTTTTGGACAGAACCAGTGGGTGCGTTTAACGAGCCATTCAGGGCAAGATGCTTATGCTTCTAATCTTGGATCCTTAAGCCTTCAAGGCATCGTCTTCGGCACCACCATCACCTTTTGAAAAGAGAAATATAGGATATAAGATTTAATTTTTTATTTTTACTCTTCCTCTGCGCCTTTGCGTCTTTGCGTTGAAATTTTTGAGTTTTCAAGCTTGATAATTGAAAAATTTCAACGCAAAGACGCAGAGGAAGAGGGAAATTTAGATGAGTTCGAGGGCGATTTCAAAGATGACAAAGGCCATTAGGAATGCAAGAGAAGCCTTGCCGCCTGGCACCTGGCTGTTTTTGACTCCATATTTATGAAAATAACGACCTGACCACACCATAGCAATCGGCATAGCACCAAGAAGAAGAGCTACTCCAAAGCCGCCTGCATAGGTGAGTGCATTAATAAAAATGCCGGGGTTCATAAGCGTAATAAAAGTAGGGATCAGGAAAACGAGTGCGCAGAGCCCAAGTTTTTTCATTCCCTTTTTTTGCACTTTGAGGCCATCTGCTAAAAAGTCAACAAATGCAATCGAAATACCTACGTAAGATGTCGTCATGGCAAGGAGAGCAAAAAGCTGTCCGATGCCCATTAACCAAGGTTTGTTGATATAATACTGTAAAGGATGGACGGCATTCTGCCCTTTAACTCTTGCTTCTAAAAGACCGTTTGGACCATCCACTGGAATAATCCCTAAAATAAGAAGTTCCCAGACAACGTAGATGACAAGAGGGATCATCGTTCCAACGATGATTGCAATTTTCACTTTTTTTACGTCTCGGTTCATGTAGGTCATGAGTGTCGGAATAAGAATTTGGTAGCCGAAAGCTGTAAAAACAACAGGCAGGCCCCACCAGATTTTAGACCAGTCCATGTGGCTTAAAAGATCAACTTGCACGTGAGATGCAGCAGAGGATACGAAAAGAAGATAGGTGATTGTAACACCTGTCATGAGCGCAAGGTTGAGTCTATCTACCCACTTTGTTCCAAGATAAACGACGGGTGAGAAAAGAAGGACATAGATGAGTGTGCTTGCAGTATGGGGAATAGAGTCATTGAAGAGCTGCGCGATTGCATTGCCTCCCCCTGCAATATGAGCTACCATGAGACATGAGAGGAGAAATAGGTAAACGATCCAGCAAAAAGCTTGTCCGCCTTTGCCAAGAAGTCTTTGCGTCATCGAGATTAAGTTAGAGTCTTTGGGCATCCAGATGCACGATTCTAAAATAAGAAGTCCTGTGCAGAGTACAAAAAACCAGCAGATTAGATAAACAATAAGAGCGGGGAGAAAACCTGATTCTCCTGTTGCAATCGGAAGAGCGAGCATGCCGACGCCGATGCTAGTTCCCGCAACGAGTAATGTCCCACCGACAAGGTGGCCCAACTTATGAAAAAGATGCATTAGAATAACTCAATACAAAGTTCAAGGGCAATAAAGGCCATAAGGCAAGCAAGCAGCGCCTTACCACCGGGGAGTTGTCTGTGGTTGCCGGAGTATCCATGGAAATAACGTCCGGACCAGACCATGGCAATCGGCATAGCGCCAAGAAGTAAAGCCACACCAAAGCCTCCTGCATAAGTTAAGGCATTGATGAAAATATTTGGGTTGAAAAGAGTGATGACAGTTGGAGTAACAAAAACAAGTGCACAGAGTCCCAATTTTTTTAAGCCAGTTTTTTTTACTTTAAGACCATCTGCCAGGAAGTCAACAAAAGCGATCGAAATGCCAACATAGGAAGTGGTCATAGCAAAAAGCGCAAAAATCTGACCCGAAGTTGTAAGCCACGGTTTATTAATGAAGAACTGTAGAGGATAGACCGCATTCTGTCCCTTCAATCGTGTTTCAATAAGACCCTGTGGTCCGTCGATAGGCACGATTCCTAAAATAATGAGTTCCCAGACAATATACATAATGAGGGGAATAGAAGTTCCGAGGATAATAGCGAGGCGCACCTTCTGAATATTGCGATTCATGTATGTGACAAGAGTGGGAATAAGCCCTTGATATCCAAAAGCCGTAAAGACAACAGGGAGTGCCCAGGATGCTTCGAACCAATTGATGTGGCCGAGAAGCCTTGCGTCAATATGAGGGACTGAAATGAAAACAAACATGAGGTAAGTAACAGCTACGCTTAGCATCAGGAGCAAGTTCAGTCGATCTACCCATTTTGTTCCTAAATAGACAACAGGGGAGAAGATGATTACATAGATTAAAGTATTTATCCAATGAGGAAATGAGCCGTTTGAAAGCTGGGCGATGGCGTTACCGCCACCTGCGACGTGCGCTACCATCAAACAAGAAAAAAGGAATAGATACATTGTCCAACAAAAAGCTTGTCCGCCTTTTCCAAGAAGGCGCCTTGACATCGTGATCAAGTTTGCATCTTTGGGCATCCAGATGCTAGCTTCCAAAATAAGCAACCCTGTGCACAACATGAAAAGCCAGCAGATGACATAAAGAAAAAGTGATGGAATGAATCCTCCTTTAGCAGTTGCTACCGGCAGTGCCAGCATGCCCACTCCAATACTTGTTCCCGCAACAAGCAGTGTTCCGCCAAAAAGATGTCCGAAGCTTTTTACAAGATGCATAGAATATCCTAATTGAAATCCTCTGATCCTATCATATTTGTAATTTATGTGCTAATCGAAATGAGCGAGCTTAAGACCGATGATTCCAATGACGATTAAGCTAATAGAGATCAGTCTAACGATGTGATAAGAATCTCCAAAGAAGAGAATACCGCAAATAACGGTTCCGGCAGCACCAATGCCGGCCCAAACCGCATAAGCAGTTCCGATAGAAATTACCTTCATCGCTTGAGATACGCTAAAGAAACTTAAGAAAATGAATACGATGGTGATGATGCTGGGAATAAGTCTTGTAAACCCGTTACTGAACTTAAGCGCAATCGTAAAGCAGATTTCAAAAAATCCGGCAAGTAAGAGAAATATCCAAGCGGTTGACATGCTTTACCTTATTATTTCTATAAAAAAACACTTATAGCACTTTCTGCATCTTCAAGAAAACAAAATCTTCTATTGAGTATTGTTATAAAGCAGGATAACGGGGCTTAAGCGCTCATACCCGAGGATGGAAAGAGAGCCAGGTGAAAGATAAAAACATCTGCCTTCTTGAACAGAAAGCTGCAACCAAATAGCTGTTAAAGCACGTAAAAAGTGTCCGCTTGAGAAAAGAACCGCATTACCTTGAAGCCCTTGAAGAAGAGATAACACATGGTGCGCTCTTTGAGTAATGTCTTCGACAGATTCTCCATCAGGAGCGCCTTTTGAAAAAACTGACCAAGAGGGATCCATTTTTAAAATTTCTCCCGAGGTAAGACCTTCATATCTTCCATAGTCCCATTCTGAAAGTTCATGCGTGATTTCAGCTTGAGTTTCTAAAAAGCCAGCAATTCTGCACGTTTCACGAGCACGGAGGGAAGGGCTGCAGAGAACCTTTTCGAAGCTAATATTTTTAAGACGTTCTCCAATATCAAGAGCTTCTTTTTGTCCCCTTTCTGTAAGAGGAGGATCGCTTCTTCCCGTATGCTGTCCGCTTAATGTCCAGGGGGTTTCCCCATGTCTAATAAGAAATAGTTTCATATTATCTTATAATAGATTTGTTTTTGTTGCTGTCAATGGGTTTTTCGGTAAAATCTAATACATGATTAAGGTGCAATTAGAAGGTGAAGATAAGCCTCAACTTTATAGTCCGGAAAAATTTGAAGAAATTATGCAGGTCAAATTTTTCCCCTGCCTTGTTGTTCACAATGAAAAAACACAAAAAAAGATAGAAAAAAGGTGTGTGCGGGCTTTAGAAGAGGGGGATATCACCCGTAAACAGCGTTGGCTTGGCGTTTATTATGGCGAAGAAATCGCTAAAGGTTGGTCGCCGGATTTAACGATCCGCTGGATTAACCCAACTCTAGGTTATGGTGTCTTTACCAATCAAGCATTTGAGCCCGGAGACTTGGTCAGCGAATATACCGGAATCCTCAAGAAACACCGTCTTTTCCGAAAAGAGGGCAATGACTACCTTTTCTACTACTATGTCAAAAAGAAGTGGAATTCCTCTTATTATATCGACGCAGGGGAGTGTGGCAATTATTCTCGCTTCATTAACCACAGCTCAAATGGAAATCTTGAACCCATGTACGTCCTGTCCGGCGGGATCATTCACATCCTCCTCATGGCCACAAAACAAATCCCTATAGGAGCACAGCTCTGTTACGACTATGGGGACATCTATTGGAAAAAGAGGGAAAAGCCTCTAAGAAATCATCCTTAAAACTTTATTAACTCTTTAATTGTTAATGTATTGCAGTGTAAATATTTACATTGATAATTAAGTGGTTTTCATTTAGAATTCTTTCTATATTAAATAAAAAAACAGGATTATTATGACAAAAACTATTGATTTTGACAGTTTTTCAAAATGTATTTATAAAATATTTGAATTTATGCCAGAAGATGGACTAAAAACTCATGTCAAAAATCTTTGGGATCAAAATTCCGAGCGTATTAGTATGCTTTTTGAATTTCAAGGAAGTAAAGGTCTTAAGTCTTTTAAATACAAAGCTGTTGAGCAAATTATTAAAAATGAAATAAAAGATGATTTGGATTTGTTAAAACAAATTAATTCGAGTAAATTATTTTCTTTTTTGAAAAACCTGATGAATAGTAATTATCGGGAAGTGTTGGAGTTTTTAAAAAAGCCTGAATTAATTGGCGAAGCACATCGTGCTAGCTTAGCCGAAACAATGTTAGACCTACATCCTCATATGTTTGGCTGTAATTTTGCAGTTTTCAATATTGATTTTGAAAAACATCCTGAGGTAATGGAAAAATTTTTAGAAAAACAGCCTTGTGTATTTGCGCGTAATTTTAACATATTTAATGTTGATTCTTCACAGCACTTGATATGCGCCGAAAAATTATTAGAAAAATGCGATGCTGATAGTGTTGATACAATAGTTAGGTGTTTAAGAAATTTTACCATTGACTCTGCCGGGCATTTGAGGTTGGCTAAACAAATTTTGTATAGATATCCTTGGTTATTGGTGAAGAATTTAACAAAATTTAAGATCGATCTCGATGGTCATCTCGAAATTGTTAAAGAGCTGTTAAAAGAGGATGGGGGATGTTTTTCGACATTTTCTTCCTATATCTTAAATGTTAACAGTTTTTCCCTTGGAGAACACGAATATGCTATACTACTTAAAAAGCTTCTAGAGAATAAGCTGCTCGTGAAGAAACATACAACTACACTTGCGTGCTATTTTAAACTGTTCAATATCGATTCTGCAGAGCATTCTGTGTGGGCAGAAAAGATTTTCGAAAAAGATCCAAAAACATTAGCTGATCATTTTGAAAAATTTAATATCGATCCTGCGGAGTATTCTGTGTGGGCAGAAAAGATTTTCGAAAAAGATCCAAAAACATTAGCTGATCA
>JAZKBL010000020.1:0-24651 GCA_040388665.1 Chlamydiota bacterium | reverse complement strand
TTTTGAAAAATTCAATATCGATCCTTCGGAGCATTTTGCGTGGGCGGAAAAGATTTTCGAAAAAAATCCAAAAGCATTAGCTAATCATTTTGAAAAGTTCAATATTGATGCTGCGCAGCATTCTATATTGGCTACAAGATTTTTAGAAAATGACTCGGAAGTATTAGCTGATCATTGGGAAAAATTTAATATTGCAGACAGTTTAATATGGGCAGAAAAGATTCTCGATAAGAATCCGCATGCATTAGTTTTTAATTTGGAAAAATTTAACAAAGATTCTGTAGATCATTCTATATTGGCTGAAAAGTTTTTCGAGAAAGATCCTAGAGTGTTAGCCAGGTATTGGAGACAATTTAAGATTAATTCTAAAGGTAAAGCTGCGTGGGCAGAAAAAATTTTCGAAAAGGATCCGAGCGCATTAGCTCTCTATATGGAGAATTTTATTACTAATCTTGGAGATTGGTCTATGTGGGCTGATAGGCTTTTAAAGAGAGATCCAGGTGCATTAGTACATAATTTATCAACATTTATTGACTTTGATAGGTATGCGGAGCTATTTGATGAGCTTTTAGAAAGAGATCTGAATGCATTGGCTTACAATTTTGAAAAACTCAAACTTTTTGTGAGTTGTTTTCAACATGATAAGCTAGTTAATAAGCTTTTAGAAAGAGAGCCTTTTGCTCTGGCTGTTAATTTTCAGAAATTTTACATTGCTTCTGATAAATATTTAATGTGGGCTAGAAAAATTTTAGAAAAAGACCCTCATGTAATGGTTGAAAATTTTAAAAATTTTAATGTTTTAGATCCACGCGATCGTGCTAGCAGAATCGAGAGACTAGTTTTTATGGGGGATTTAATTCTTTTATCTAGTGGGCTTGAAGTAAACGAACGAGATCTTTTAAGAACCGCATGGATTCAAAGTTTACAAGATGGCAGCTCTATTTTAAAAAAGTCAAAACATCTAAAAAAGCTTTATTCCTTCCTAGATACTTTGATGTCATTACCTCCATCAGAACGAGTTTTTATTTTTCAGCATATTTTCTTTGAGCCTATGACAACGAAAATAGAGATTTTAAGAACGGACAATAAGTTAGAAAAAAAACTGAAAATAGATAAAAATCAACAATTATTATCCAAGCATAATAGTAAATATGTTAATAAAATTACGTTTTTAACAGCGTTGATTCTTTGGGGTAAGTCTAAACAGATTGTTGAGAAGGGTTCTAAAATTAGCTTAATTGAGTTGCAGTTATTATCTATAAGTGCGTTGAAAGACTTTTTGGGTCACGACGAGCATGGAGAGCAGTTTTATGCAGATTTTATGAAACTTTTCAAACGATTAAGAGCAGGGCAAACAATTTTTACTTATTCAAGCATTTTAAATTATTCAGAAAAGCCAGAACATTTAATAAAAAAAGATGATATAGAAAGTTATGAAACATTTAAAAAATGTTGTGTTTCTTTGGTGAAGAATGAGTTTTCAAGTTGGCGTATGAATACAGCTCATCTTAATAAGCTGAAAAATAGTGGATTTGGGAATTTATTAGAAAAGTGGTCGCAAGGAATCGTCAAATCAGCTGAGCTAGAGGGAGAGAAATATAAGGGTTGGCGTTTTGTTGATACAGCTGATTTTTCTCAACTCATGCTTATGGGAAGAGATACCGGAGGATGTCTTAATATTGATGGGGGGAAAAATCGCGAGTACCTTATTGGTCATTTAGCGGATGGGAAAATCCGTCTTTTTGGTTTTGAAAATCAAAATAATGAGCTTATCATTAGGATGTCGGCGCACTTTTTATGGGGTAATAAAAGTAAAAAACCTGTTCTTCTATTAACTAATCCCTATACTTTAAATGGGAATAAAACCTTTTTGCAAGAAGCTCTTTTGAAGTTTTCAATTATTCGTGCACAAGAATTAGGTCTTCCTTTAATTACACTCAAGGAATCGAGCGGAGGTTGGATAGAAGAGACTAGTTTGAAATCGTTATCATTAAAGTCTTTTGAAGAGGAAGCTAGATCGTTTTCTACAAATGGTTGCCGTGAATATGTGGATCCTTTCTTTCGTTTGTACGGTGACGGTCATGCTAAAACGAATGGGATCTATTCAATACCTGCAGGCAGCTGCGTGATTTTATACGACCCGGAAGAAGAAGGAAAAGCCCCAAAGAGCCCTCCCTCTTTAATTTTAGATGGGTCTACGGATTAATTCCGAGCAGTTCCATTTCGAAGATGAGGGTCATGTTAGGGCCGATGTCGTTGCCGAAGCCGACTTCGCCGTAAGCGAGGTAGGAAGGGATGAAGATTTGCCATTTGTCGCCCACTTTCATCATCTTTAGCGCTTCTGACCAGCCTGCAATCACTCTGTTGACGGGGAATATCTGAGGCTTGCCTCTTTCGTAAGAGCTGTCGAACACTCTGCCATCAAGGAAATAGCCGCGGTAGTGTGTTTGGACGATATCGAGCGTCGTAGGAGAGGGGCCATTGCCTTGGTGAAGGACTTTGTATTGAAGACCGCTTGGAAGTGTGGTGATGTCTTCTTTTTTCTTGTTGTCCGCAAGGAAGGCTTCTCCGAGCTTTTTGTTTTCTTCAGAAGCTTTAGCGATGTAATTGCGTTGTTGCTGCTCGATTTGTTGCTTTAAAGCCTGCATGACGGTGCGGACTTCTTCTACGGGAAGCTTTAACGATTTTTCTTCGATAGCGTCTGTGAATCCTTCAAGGACAAGCGTAAGATCCATGTCTGCAAATTGTTGTTTTAAACTTTTTCCGGTCTCAAGGCCGATGCAGTAGCTAACTTTTTCTTTGGTTGAATTCATGGTATGCTCCCTGTGGTAAAGTACTTAAGACTAAAATAGCAAAGAGATTTTGTCTATTGATTTTTGTCTTTAAAAAGTCTACCATAAGAGCCCTATGAAAAATACAATTACACAAGAGATGACGCTTTTAGAGGCGCTGGCTCAACTTTTTCCTGAGAGTTCAAAAAATACACTGCGTTCCTGGATTGAGAGGGGACGGATTACAATTAATGGAAAAACAGGGCAAAGAGCCTCGCAGATCGTTAAGAAAGATGAAAAAATTTCTTTAGGAAATCGCACGCAATTTATCGAAGAAAAAATTGAAGTTCTATTTGAAGATGAGCATCTTGTCGTTATCAATAAGCCCGAAGGTCTTTTAAGTGTTGCGACCGATTTTCAGAAGTGGACAACAGCGCACGCTATCTTAAAGCGTCGGTTTCATGCAGGTAGAGTTTATCCTGTACACCGTTTGGACAGGGAAACATCGGGTGTGATGCTTTTTACATATACAGAAGCCTCCCGTGATGCTTTTAAAAAATTATTTTTAAGTCATGATATTGAAAGAGAATACTTTGCTGTCGTTCAAGGGCTTATTCAGGAAGAAAAAGGGACGTGGCAAAGTTATCTGCGTGAAGATGAGGTCTACAACGTAAGCAGCGTATCTGATCCAGAACAGGGGCAGCTTGCGATCACGCATTATGAAGTTTTAAAGAAAAAGCGCAGTACAACGGCTATAAGACTTATTTTAGAAACAGGGCGTAAGAATCAAATCCGCGTGCATTGTAAGGAAGCGGGGCATCCGGTTGTCGGAGATAAAAAATACTGTGCTGAAGCAGATCTTGTAGGCCGTCTGTGCTTACATGCTAGAAAACTTGGATTTGTTCATCCTATAACAAGAAAGCGCCTTTGCTTTGAGACGCCGCTTCCTCAAGAGCTTTTAAAATTCACTCAAGGATAACTGTTCTTTCAATTGTGTTAAATAGGCCGGGGACAGTGTGATTTTCTGGATCGATGAGCTCGAGCTTAATGGTATGATTTCCCTTAGACAATCCATAAAGATAATAGGGAACCCAAGAATATAGGACCCTTTTATCTTTTCCATCAACGGTCAGACGCACTTTATAGCCATCTTTTGATAACTGGCAATTTGTTAGATAGAAATCTAAAAGAAGGGGCATAGAAGGGTTGAAGTGATACTTTCCTTGAGGTTCGTTATAAGTCAGGTAAGGCTGAGTTAGATCTATATCAAGGGTTGGTGTTTTAGACTGCACGTAAAAGGTGCGCACGGCAAAGCATCTCTCACACTTTAAACATTCACCAAAAGAACGTACAAGAAATGTACGCATGATGTGCATGCCGGGTTCTAAGTTGAAGGGGACTTTAAACTCCATGTCTTCTTCATAGTATTCCTCGTAATCATCAAGCGCGTCAATAAATGCTTCATTTTCTGAGAAATGGGGGCGATTATCGATTGCGACTCTTACGCATTGCCCTTGAGGATCGTTAAAAATTTCATGTTCCCTTGGAAGTTCAGAATCGATGCCTAAGGGAAAGCCTTCAAGGCGCATTTGGAGGTTAAGAGGCTGACTTGTTTTAACTTCATTTTCTTTTGGATAGACGATAGTCATTTCAACCTCGTCCGCTTCAGGCGATCTGCGCATAGGCACAACTCTTAATTCCTCAGGATTGGGTGTTTGGTTATTGATTTCTGCTGAAAAACAGGTTGTAGTTGCACATATTGAAAGAATTAAAGCGCGCATTTTTGACATAAGCTCCCTCCTTGTAACCCAACATTTAATCTTTTCACTACTTATATACAATCTAATTTATACACAAGTGAACTCAATAATTGGTTTTTGACTGCGCCGGCATCTCTATCTTTGAAGCCGCCTGTATCGCACGTGTGTAGCCACACGCGCTGCTGCGGCGTCGGCTTTATCAAAACTCCAATTTTTGAATTCACTTGTGTATACACACGCGCATGGTGATGTAAAATTTTTTATTTTTACAAACATTTTTTTTTGATAACATGGTGATTCATAAATGTATGTGTCCTCAAAAACAGGATTTTTAGGAGTTTCTATGATCAGAACAATCATTTTTGTCATGATTCTTATTTCAGGAGTTTCTCTTTTTGCCTTACCGCAAGGCATGGAGATTGCGTCTGGAGAGGCCTCTTGTAGTGTAGAAAATGCTTCGGCGGTATCGATTACAACCTCAGAAAGAGCGATTTTGTATTTTGAGAGTTTTGGAATTGATGCTCATGAGCGTGTTTCTTTCATTCAGCCGAATAAAGATTCTTGTATTTTGGCAAAGGTTCAAGGAAAAGCTCGTAGTGATATTTTTGGAAGACTTGATGCGAATGGTCGATTTTTTCTTGTGAATCCTAATGGGATTTACTTTGGACAAGATGCTGTGATCAATGTAGGATCGATTGTTGCTTCCACGTTAAACATCAATAACGAGGATTTCTTATCTGAGAATTACGCTTTTTACCTCCAAAACAAAGAAGCTTCTATTGTAAATGAGGGAAGCATTTTTTCAGAGGGATTTGTGACGCTTTTGTCTCCTGTTATTCAGAATAGAGGTTCGATTTTAGCAAAAACAGATAAAGTTATTTTAGCTGCAAAAGAACGTGTTGTTCTTGATTTTTCCCATGATGGGCTTATCAGCTTTACTGCAAGCGGCGATCTTGAAAAAGCTCTTATAGAAAATGAAGGAGAAATTTATTCTCCTTACAATTCTGTTGAGTTGACCATATCGGTTGCAAGAAAAGTGATTGAGGAGATGATCAATACAGACGGCATTATTCAAGCCAACACTCTTGAAGAGATAGATGGGGTGATACACCTTCTTGATAAAAGCCAGATTAAAGCATCAAGTATTGTTGTCAATGGTGATGGAAAAGTAGAAGTTTCAGGAGAATTAACGGGGACAAGAATTGAACTTCTTGGAGATGAAGTTTATCTTAAGGCGGCCTTTATTGATGCATCATCTGCAACAGGTGAAGGTGCCGTCTTTATAGGCGGCGATTATCAAGGCAAGGGAGATTTGCGGAGATCGATATTAACGATGGTTGATGAAGGTTCGATCATTTATGCTGACGCCCAAGAAAGGGGAGATGGCGGAAGGGTTATTGTATGGTCAGATGATACAACGCTTTTTAATGGCAAAATTTATGCGCGGGGAGGTCCTCAAGGAGGAAATGGGGGCTTTGTTGAAACATCGGGAAAAGAAATTTTAGGTGTTTCAGAAAGTGGTTATGTAAATACAGAGGCTATGAAAGGGGCCTTTGGTAACTGGTTGCTAGATCCAGCTTCGATTACTATTGCTACAGGAGGCGGTGGAACAATTGCTCAAGGTTCAGCTCCAAATTGTGGTACAACGGGTTCTATCACTATTGCCCCTGCGACAATTGCGGCATCGGCTACAAATGTTGCCCTCTGCGCTCAGAGAACGGGTAGTAGTTCTATTACGGTGACAAATGCTGTTACGATGACCAATTCTGGCGTTTCTTTATCTTTAACGGCTGGGTCTGGAAGTTCTGGTCCTATTAGCTTAAATGCGAATATTACGACACGTGGAGCTGCAATTTCTCTTGTAGGTGTTGTCACTGTTGGAGCGCCTGTTGTATTAGACAGCACTAATGCAGGAGCTTCTCCAGCAGGGGGGAGTATTTCTTTCTCCAACACAGTGAATGGAGCTCAAAATTTGACGTGTACTGCAGGAACTGGCGGTATTGTGACTTTTACTGGTGCTGTTGGTGGAACGACAGCATTGGCCTCATTGATTGCAACAGGTGCTACGATTACGCAAACTTCGACAGTGAAAACTACAGGTTCTATTAGCTATACGGGAACAACTGCAATCAATGTGAGAGGGAATCAAACAACAGCCGGTGGGACAATTACATTAACGGGTCCTGTTGCGATTTTAAATGCACCGACGATTGATACGACGAATGCAGGGGGGGTAGCAACTGGCGCTACAATTACCTTTACGAGTACTGTAAATGGATCCACGGCACTAACGTTAAGAGCTGGAACCGCGGGCAATGTTATCTTTACAGGAGCGGTTGGTGATACAAGTTCTCTTACTAATATTACATTTACAAGTGCAGCGCTTGTGCAAATTGGAAATAATATTACAGTAACAGGTGCAAATCCGCTCATTTTTTCTGTTCCTGCCAGTCTTGTAGGAACAAGCACTATCATGTCCAATGATGCAAATATTACGTTTTCAACGACGCTTAATGGTGCTCAGCCTTTAACGATTACAGGTGGCACTGGAACTACGACTTTTACAGGAGCTGTTGGCGGAACAACCCCACTTTCTCTTCTTAATGTCACAGCAGCAACGATCACTCAAAGCAGTACGGTTAAAACGACAGGCCTCATAAGTTACGGCGGACCTACGTCTATAATTAACATAGCTGGAAACATCACAACATCAGGAGGTGTTGTAGCCTTAAGCGGCGGTGTTACAGTTTCAGCTGCGCCGACGATTGACACAACAAATGCGGGAGGAACGGTATCTGGAGCTTCTATTGTATTTGGAGGAACGTTAAATGGGGCAACAGCTCTTACGCTAAGCGCTGGAACGAGTGGAAATATTAGTTTTTCAGGAGGAGTAGGTGCTGTTGCAGCGCCAACGAATATTGTCTTCGCAAGCGCTGTCCAAATACAGGTTGGTAGTAACATTACGGTAACAGGCGCAAATCCACTTATTTTTTCAGCTCCTGTGCTTCTTACGGGTGCAAGCACAATCAGATCGAATAATGCGAATATTATGTTCTCTTCAACTCTTAATGGGGCTCGAGCGCTAACAATTACTGGAGGAACAGGTATTACTACATTTGGAGGAGCTGTTGGTGGAATAACGCCTTTAACTTCTCTTAATGTCGTATCAGCAAATGCGATTACTCAAAGTAGTACAGTGCAAACAACAGGTCTTATAACATACGGCACTGCATCTACTACAAGTAGTATAGCAGGGAATATGACAACATCAGGAGGTATTATTACAATTTCTGGTGCAGCGACTATTTCAGGAGCTCCTACAATTGATACGACAAATGCAGGGAGTGTAGGCGCTGGTGCTTCTATTCTATTTTCAAACGTTTTAAACGGCGCTACAGCTCTTACTGTAAGGGCAGGAACTGCAGGAACGGTTACTTTTACGGGAGTTGTCGGTGGAATAACGCCTTTAACTTCTCTTGATGTCATATCAGCAAATGCGATTACTCAAAGTAGTACAGTGCAAACAACAGGTCTTATAACATACGGCACTGCATCTACTACAAGTAGTATAGCAGGGAATATGACAACATCAGGAGGTATTATTACAATTTCTGGTGCAGCGACTATTTCAGGAGCTCCTACAATTGATACGACAAATGCAGGGAG
The DNA here is from genome assembly GCA_040388665.1 of Chlamydiota bacterium. Taxonomy (GTDB): domain Bacteria; phylum Chlamydiota; class Chlamydiia; order Chlamydiales; family Rhabdochlamydiaceae; genus DAHVFY01. The sequence goes on along the minus strand of JAZKBL010000020.1, from coordinate 16,454 downwards.
TGTAGGCGCTGGTGCTTCTATTCTATTTTCAAGCGTTTTAAACGGCGCTACAGCTCTTACTGTGAGGGCAGGAACTGCAGGAACGGTTACTTTTACGGGAGCTGTCGGTGGAATAACGCCTTTAACTTCTCTTAGCGTGATATCGGCCAATACAATCACTCAAACAAGTACGATAAAAACAACAGGTGCCATTACTTATGGTACTGCTTCTTCATTGATTAGCATAGCCGGCAGTATGACGACATCTGGAGGTGTTGTCACGTTATCGGGGCCTGTGACTATTTCAGGAGCTCGTGCAATTGATACAACGAATGCAGGAAGCACGGCAACGGGTGCTACGATCACATTTTTAAGCACTTTGGATGGAGCTACGGCTCTTACATTAAGAGCTGGAACTGCAGGAAATGTTGTCTTTAGTGAAGCTGTCGGTGCTATAACGCCTCTTGTTAATCTCATTTTTACAAGCGCTAATCAAATACAGGTGGGTAATAACATTACGGTAACAGGCGTAAATCCATTGAATTTTTCAGCTCCAGTGTTTTTGGCTGGCACAAGTGCAGTCACATCTAATAACGCTAACATCACGTTTTCTTCAACACTTAATGGGGCGCAATCGTTAACAATGATAGCAGGAGCTGGAACTACAGCTTTTACGGGAGCTGTCGGTGCTATAACGCCTCTTGCTAATCTTGTTTTTACAAGCGCTAGTCAAATACAGGTGGGTAATAACATTACGGTAACAGGCGCAAATCCACTGAATTTTTCAGCCCCGGTGCTCGTAACAGGTACAAGTACAATCACATCTAACAATGCGAACATTATGTTTTCTTCAACACTTAATGGGGCGCAATCGTTAATAATTGCAGGAGGAACAGGAACTACAACTTTTACAGGTGCTGTTGGTGGAATAACGGCTCTATCATCACTTGTTGCTACTGCTGCAACGATCACTCAAAGTGATACTGTTAAAACAACAGGTGCAATTAGCTTCAATGGTTCTACTGCAATTAATGTTAGTGCTAATGAGACGACATCGGGTGGCGCTATAACGTTAACAGGGCCGGTTGTCCTTGCGGGAGCTCCGACGATTGATACGACAAATGCGGGAGCAGTAGCCACTGGTGCAACCATTACATTTGTTAATACTATAAATGGTGCAACGTCTCTCACATTATTAGCTGGAACTGCAGGAGATGTCGTATTTACAGGAAGTCTTGGTGGAGCGACGCCTCTTACTAACCTTGTATTTACAAGTGCAAATAAAATACAGATCGGCAGCAACATGACGGTAACAGGTGCAAATCCATTGAACTTTTCAGCTCCCGTGCTTCTTAGCGGGACAAGCACAATTACATCTAACAATGCTAACATCACATTTTCTTCTACACTTAATGGCGCCCAAGCTTTAACGATTGCAGGAGGAACAGGAATAACAACATTTACGGGGGTCGTTGGTGGAGTAACTCCTTTATCTTCTTTAATTGTGACGGCTGCAACGATTACGCAAAGTAATACAATAACGACAACGGGTTCTATCACGTTCAATGATACAAGCGTTTTTAATTTGAGCAATAACATTACGACAGCAGGTGGTACCGTTACAGTAACAGGTGCTGTAATTGTAATGGGTTCACCTACAATTGATACAACAAACGCAGGGGGAACGCCATCTGGTGCTACAATCACATTCGGAAGCACGATTGATAGCGATATGGCCTTGACGCGAGATTTAGTTCTTGTAGCAGGAAGTGGGGATGTTACGCTGATGGGAGCTTGTGGGGGAACAACTCCTCTTGGCTTTTTGGTTATTTCGTCTGCTAACAATGTGACTGCAAATGCCATTACTGTGGGTCGACTTGCTCAAAATAGCGGTATGGGAACAACTACTTTTAATGGAGCTATTAGCACTGCGCATGCTTTAGGAATTAACCTCACTGGAAACGCTTTTACTTTTAATAACACTGTTACGACTACAACGGGCGGATCACTTCAGATTAATAATAGCGGCCTTCTTTCTATGCCAGATGGAGCCACTTGCTCTTTAAGCGGCGCTTTTTCTCAAGTAGGAAGTGGTGGGGTGCAGATCGGAAATACGATAGTTGCTGGAGATGAGATTCTTTTTACAGGAGCTGTTTTTTTGACGCATGCAGTTTCGTTGAGTACAGCGGCAGCAAATCATGCAATTACATTCATGAGTAGTATCGATAGTTTGAGCACAACACCATTTGATTTATTTTTGGAATCTGGAACAAATAATATTGTTATTCTTGGCAATATTGGTTCGACCCATCCTGTCGGCTCTTTTACAATTAATAATGCACAAAATATCACACTGCAAGCAATTACAGCGAATTCAGCAATGCTTAATGGGGGAACGGGTACCACAACTTTAAATGGTGATGCTCTTATTGGCTCTGGTGGAATTCATGTTGCTGGGAATAACTTCTTCAGTAGTGGGAATGTTACGACGACAGATGGAGGGGATATTACCGTTAACAATTCTGGAACAGCAACAGGCGTTCCTGGTACCACAACGGTTTGTGATGGGAACTATAGTCAAATTGGATCAGGTCCTTACTTTGCTGGAGGTCTGGTTGTCGTGCGTGGGAGTCTTTTGATCACAAGCTCGCTTACTGTTTTTGCTCCTTCGACATATGATTTAAGCATAGGCGGAGGAAGCATGACTTTCTTGAGTACCATTGATGGCGGGTCTAGCCTGAGCTTGTTATCGAGCGGAGGAGCGATTACGCTCGGTGGTAATGTAGGTTCTTTAGCAGCTGTGGGCGCTTTTACGATCAGCGGTGCTGGAAATGTGACGACTCAAGGCATTCGAGCAACCTCTATTACACAAACAAGTGGTACAGGTACGACAACTTTTAATGGAGCTCTTGCTACTTTAGGGGCATCTGGAATTTCTATTATTACAAATAATATCGTTCGTGGTGCGGCTATTACTACGACGGGAGGCGGGCCGCTTATTATTACCAATAGCGGAACGTTCACAAGTACAGCAGCTGGAGCTATTACTTTGGAAGGCGCTTTTACTCAAAATGGTACAGGTCCTGTAACTCTTGGAGGATCTATTACGACGTCGAGCTCAAATGTTTCTTTTTCAAGTCCGATCACATTAGCAAACGCCACTTCATTAAATACAGGAACAAATGTAGGAAATATTAGTTTAGCTCAAACGGTGCAAGGTGCTTTCGATCTCACACTCAATGGTGGGAGTATGGGAAATATTACTTTAAGTGGAGATGTGGGCACTATGCTAACTCCACTTACTTCTTTTTTGATTGGTCAAGCAAACAATGTTTCCACACAAGCAATTACAGCAACTTCTATTTCTCAAACAGCAGGCACAGGAACAACAACCTTTAATGGAGCTTTGAATGCAACAGGAGCTTCAGGAATTTCTCTGATAGGAGTTGACTTTACTTTTAATGATACCATTACAACAGCCGCTTCAGGGCCTTTGAGTATTACAAACACAGGCCTTTTAACTTTTGCAGCTGGGGCTATCGGGTCTATTTCTGGTGCATTAACCCAAAGTGGGGCAGGAAGTACTCAACTTTCTAGCTCCATTATAGCTGGTGGGGCCATGCAATTTAATGGACCATTCATTGTCTCTGGCGCAGGTGTTTTAAGCACAAGTGCTGCGAATCAACCGATTACTTTTTTTGGCACACTCGATGGCCCTGGTAATTTAACCCTAACATCAGGAACTGCTACTATTCTATTTTCTGCAGATGCGGGAAGTATAGCACCTCTTGGAACTTTAACGGTTTCTACAGCAGGTAATTGGACAACACAAGCAATTACAGCTTCTACAATTACGCAATCTGCGGGTACAGGAATAACATTGATTCAGGGGAATGTTGTAACAAGCGGTAGCGGAGGCGTTACTGTGAATGGAACTGCATTCACGTTTCTTCAAAATATCACGACGACAGGCACAGGTCCTATCACCATCACCAACTCTGGTACCTTGACTACAACTGCCGGCAAGATGTTTGTTTCAGATGGAATTTTTACGCAAGACGGCTCAGGGAATGTGCTTCTTGGAAGTACGATTACAACGACAAATGCAATGGCTGCCAATGCTGATATTAATTTTTCAGGAACAAGTCTGATTACTCTTACTGCCCCTTCTGTTATCGATTCAAGCACAGGAGGAGGAACCATCAATTTTTCAGCGGCAAGCACAGTAGATGGTCATCACAACATTACGTTGATTGCAGGAACAGGTGATATCAATATTTTAGGAAATTTTGGGATGGTAACGCGTCTTGACACCGTAACATTTACAAGCGGACATGATATTCAATTTCAAGCAATTAGTGCTAATGCGATTGCACAACTTGCAGGCAGTGGGACAACAAGTCTTTTAGGAGCTGTTGATACAGATGCACCGGCCGGCATGCTTTTTATAGGTAACAATTTTACAACAGGACCTTTTGCGACTTCTGTGACAACAACGAATGGTGGTTCTGTCACAATTACCAATCAAGGCCTTGTTATAGGAACAGCTCCTGTGGTAGTCACTGTTGATGGCGCGTTTATTCAAAATGGACCAGGGCCGATTTTTGTAGGCTCAACGACAGCTCGTCAAGGAATTTCCTATACAGGACCTGTAACTATCGCTGCTGATGGTACATTAGATACCTCTGGTGGAGGAGGCGATATTACTTTTAGCAATACTGTTGATGGATTAATAGGGACAGAGGCTCTGACTTTAAAAGCGGGTGGAGGTAGTATTAGTTTTGGAGCCTATGTGGGTGACTCAACACCGCTTGGCCCCCTTGTTTTAGAGAGCGCCAATAACTTCACAGCAACGAACATGACTCTTGATTCGATAAGTACAGGATCTGCGTTGACAGGGCTTGCTACATTCAATGGTCCGATTTCTACATCAGGCGCTGCAGGAATTAGTCTTTCTGGTTCTCAATTTGTATTTGATGCTGATATAACGACAGCGAATGCGGGGCCGATGAGCATTGTTTGCTCTATTTCATTGACGCTTCAAAGCGGAATCACTGTTTTTTTAGATGGGCCTTTTACACAGACAGAGACGATATCTGGTGTTGTTGTTAATTGTGGAGCTTCGATCACAACGACGAATGATGGTATCAGCATTGCGTCTCCTATTGTTTTAACAGATTCCACTGCGTTTAATACAGGATCTGGTGATATTACGCTCTCTCAGCTGGTTGAAGGCGCTTTTCCTTTTTCATTGACAGCGGGTACAGGGGTTATCAATATACAGCGTATTGGACAATCTACTTTCCCTACAGCATTTACGGTAGTGAGCGCAAGCACGTTTTTTGCAAGTAGCCTGATGACCATTGGAGGACCTGTTATTGTCACAACAACAGGCTCGCAGACATTTGCTAACGCATTACAAGGGACGACGATTAGTTTAAATGGGGGAGCTATTAATTTTAACAATGCGGTTACTACAACAAGTGGTGCGATTTCGATAAACAATAGCGGTACAATGACTACCAGCTCCATTGCTCCGATTTCTTCCGCTGCAGCTTTTACGCAGGTGGGAGCAGGGAGTGTATCGCTTGGTTCTAACATTACAACAGTAGGAACTCTTTCGCTTGCATCTTCAATCACCCTTACAAATAATATAACGCTCAATTCTGGAAATGGAAATTTAACACTATCAAGCACTGTGAGTGGTCTTTTTGATCTTACACTTACGGCGGGAACCGGAAATGTAACGCTATCTGGTACTGTGGGAGCTCCGCGTATTGGCGCTTTTACTTTAACAAGTGCTCATAATGTTTCTATTCAAGCAATTACGGCCGCGTCTATTGCGCAACAGAGTGGTACAGGAACTTCAACTCTTCACGGCAACTTAGATACAAATACGATTGCTGGAATTACACTCATTGGTACTAATTTTGTAAGTAGTGGTACAGTCAATACAACAAATGGTGGATCTCTCACAGTTACTAATAGTGGTCTTGCTACAGGAACTGGTGCAAGTACGATTACATTAGATGGAGCATTTATTCAAAATGGGTCAGGTCCTGCAAACACAGGTGGAACGATTACGACCAATAATGCAACTATTTCCCATACAGGTCCAGTCAGTGTGCTTCTTCCTGCTACTTTTACAAGCAACGGTGGTGACATTGTTTTTCTCAATACAGTTAATGGACCCGCTTGCCTTACCTTAGTAGCCTCTACAGGGAACATAACTTTTAATGCTGCAGTAGGAAGTAGTGTTCCTTTGGGATGTTTGGCGGCTTCCGGATCTGCCATTGTGCACAATAGCTCGCTTATCGCAAGCGGAACTGTGCAAGAAACAGGAACTACGGTGATTCAACTTAGTGGAAATATCACCACAAATGCAAACGATATTACGCTAACAGGTAATGTGATTATAGCTGCTTCTTTGACTTTATCGACAAGCGGTGGAGCGGGTGATATTTCTATTACTGGAACTGTAAATGGCAATGTGGCTGGTCGTAATTTTACTATTCAAACAGGTTCTGGCGATATCACTCTCAGTAGTCCTGTCGGAGCAAACACGGCTTTTAATAATATCACTTTGAGTGCCAACAACATTTCATGGGCAAATCTTGGGTCAACAGTTTTAGGGGCAACTGGTACTACTTCTTTGACTGCAACGACTGATATTAATTTCACGGGCACTTCTTATAATAATGGTACGCAAGTCTATACAGCAGGATCCAATTTTAATTTTACGGCAGGAAGTAGCACGACCGTTTCTTCAAATGTACTACCTATCACTTTTACGATGGGAACGATCCAATTAAGTAATGATCTTACAGTGGATAGTAACGGCGGTACCATCACGATGGAAAATCTTTTAGGTACTGGATTCAATTTCACAGCTGATGCAGATGTAGGTACCTACAATTTTGTGCAAATTGGAGCAGGAGGTCAACTTTTAGATAATGTTAATCTTACAGCAAACATATTCAATCCTAGCCCCGTTCTTAATACTAATGTTTTTGCAAATAATCTTGTTGTCAGTTCATCAACACCTCAAATCATTTCTACTAATCAGCTCACGGGAACAATTACTTATGATACTCCAATTATCATTCAAGGAAACATTATTTATTCTTGTGGCAGCCCTGGAACAATTACCTTTAATAAGACAGTAGATGCCAATACAGCAGGCGTTGATACGCTTAACTTCGATTTTGATCCATGTACAGGTTCCGTTGTTTTTAATGCCCCTGTGGGTTCTGTTGCGCCCTTAGCTTCTATCGGTGTTAATGCGGCAATTGATGTGACGGTCAACAGCACGATGAATGTTGGTACATTTTCTGTTACGAATGGTACTAATACGACTTCCATTAATTCGGGTATTACAACAACGGATGCTGGAGGGATTAGCATCGCAACATCTTTAATTAACCTTATGGGTACTATTTCTACAGCAAATAATGGACCTCTCATCCTCGATAATTCTGGAACGCTTACGATTGCTGTGGGATCTGCTTTTGATATTGTTGGGCCTTTTCAACAAATAGGAACAGGGTCTGTAATCATTGGTGGAAGTGTAATTACGCATGATTCGATCATTCAATTTACAGGACCTATCACTTTAAATGGTGATATGACGTTTAATTCAAATGTCATGGCTGGCGGGGATATCTCTTTTGCAGATACTATTCAAGGAGCACAAAATTTAATCATTGTAGCAGGGGGACATGATGTGATTTTTGGTGCGGCTGTGGGAACAGTAACTCCTCTTGTTAATCTGCAGATTACAAGCGCTCGCAACGTTACAGCTTCTAGTGCTATTGTTGCTGCAAATATTCTTCAGCTCGCAGGTTCAGGAGTAACGAGCTTTAGTACGCTTAGTACTGCAGGGGCTAGTGGAATCCTATTGACGGGAACTAATTTTACATTTAGTGGGAACATCACTACAGCGGGAAGCGGGCCGCTTACGGTAACAAATTCAGGCGTTGCAGCCTTTAGTAGCGCGACTTATTCGATTGGAGGGGCGCTTACACAAAATGGTACTGGTTCTATCTCTTTGGCAGGAACGTTCTCTGCTGGTGGCTCAATTTCTTTTGGACAAGCTGTGACATTAACTGGTGGAACAAGCTTAAATACTTCTGCGAATAATCAAAATATCACATTCAGTAGTACGCTCACAAATGACATGATGGGGGCGCATAACCTAACTTTAAACGCGGGTAGTGGAAATATTGCATTGACAGGTACTGTAGGTGCGACGCCAATTGGAACGTTTACAATTTCTCAAGCAAATAACGTAACGACAGGAGAGATCTCTGCAACTTCGATTATTCAAAGTGCTGGTACAGGAACAACAACGATTTCTGGAGCTCTGACGACAACAGGAATGGCAGGGATCAGTTTGACAGGGAACGCTTTCAATATCACTAGTACTGTTATAACGACAGCTGCAGGACCCCTTAGCATTACTAATAGCGGATCTCTTTCTTTGATTCTAGGCGGCAGTACTTTGATTGATGGAAATTTTACCCAAAGTGGAGGCGGAGTTGTTTCTTTTTCTGGGACAGTTGCTACCTCTGCACATGTGATCTTATTCACAAATGCAGTCACTCTTACTGGGACATCAATTGTATCTACAGGATCTGGTGCTAACATCACATTTTTAAGCACGATTGATTCAGGGGTGGTGCCGAGAGCTCTTGATTTAACAGCTGGCACGGGAACGATTCTTTTTCAAGGCGATATTGGTGGTACGGGCATCTTGGGAGCTTTAGTTATCCACAGTACCAATGGGATTACCTATCAGGCTGTCTCGGCTGATTCGATTGCGCAACTTGCCAACACGGGAATGACAACGATTTCGGGTGCGTTGAATACTAATGGAGTGGCTGGAGTTTCTCTTGTTGGTGGAGCTTTTACTCAAAATGGTGTAATCACAACGGCTGGTATAGGAGGCTATACCATTCAGCATTCAGGCTTATATACGATGAATGCAAATATTTTGGCTGCAGGTGGTTTTACAGACAGCTCCCTTAGTACAGGAGTGTTTTCTTTAAAAGGCTCAATAACCACAGTTAATACTTCCGTCGTGTTTTTAGGATCTGGTGCTATTACTCTTGCAGGAGATGCAATTTTAGATACAGGTTTTGGAGCTGGTGGTATCACTGTTTCTACTGCAATTACCGGAGCACGTAACCTTAACTTAAAAGCGGGAACAGGATCGGTCTTATTAAATGGAAATGTTGGAACGATCGGCACACCATTAACTAGTTTTACGATTACTAGCGCCGATAATGTAGCAACGCAGGGAGTTAGTGCTGTATTTATTACTCAACTTGCAGCCACTGGAACAACAATCTTTAATGGAGCTTTGAATGCAACAGGAGCTTCAGGAATTTCTCTAACAGGAACAGCTTTTACATTTAATAATACCATTACAACAGCCGCTTCAGGGCCTTTGAGTATTACAAACACAGGCCTTTTAACTTTTGCAGCTGGGGCTATCGGGTCTATTTCTGGTGCATTAACCCAAAGTGGGGCAGGAAGTACTCAACTTTCTAGCTCCATTATAGCTGGTGGGGCCATGCAATTTAATGGACCATTCATTGTCTCTGGCGCAGGTGTTTTAAGCACAAGTGCTGCGAATCAACCGATTACTTTTTTTGGCACACTCGATGGCCCTGGTAATTTAACCCTAACATCAGGAACTGCTACTATTCTATTTTCTGCAGATGCGGGAAGTATAGCACCTCTTGGAACTTTAACGGTTTCTACAGCAGGTAATTGGACAACACAAGCAATTACAGCTTCTACAATTACGCAATCTGCGGGTACAGGAATAACATTGATTCAGGGGAATGTTGTAACAAGCGGTAGCGGAGGCGTTACTGTGAATGGAACTGCATTCACGTTTCTTCAAAATATCACGACGACAGGCACAGGTCCTATCACCATCACCAACTCTGGTACCTTGACTACAACTGCCGGCAAGATGTTTGTTTCAGATGGAATTTTTACGCAAGACGGCTCAGGGAATGTGCTTCTTGGAAGTACGATTACAACGACAAATGCAATGGCTGCCAATGCTGATATTAATTTTTCAGGAACAAGTCTGATTACTCTTACTGCCCCTTCTGTTATCGATTCAAGCACAGGAGGAGGAACCATCAATTTTTCAGCGGCAAGCACAGTAGATGGTCATCACAACATTACGTTGATTGCAGGAACAGGTGATATCAATATTTTAGGAAATTTTGGGATGGTAACGCGTCTTGACACCGTAACATTTACAAGCGGACATGATATTCAATTTCAAGCAATTAGTGCTAATGCGATTGCACAACTTGCAGGCAGTGGGACAACAAGTCTTTTAGGAGCTGTTGATACAGATGCACCGGCCGGCATGCTTTTTATAGGTAACAATTTTACAACAGGACCTTTTGCGACTTCTGTGACAACGACGAATGGTGGTTCTGTTACAATTACCAATCAAGGCCTTGTTATAGGAACAGCTCCTGTGGTAGTCACCGTTGATGGAGCGTTTATTCAAAATGGACCAGGAATTATTTTTGCAGGTTCAACGACAGCTCGTGAGGGAATTTCTTATACAGGACCTGTGATTATTGCAGCTTCTGGCACCCTCGATAGCTCAGCTGGAGGGGGGAATATTATTTTCAGTAATGTTGTTGGAGCTCTTGTAGGTACAGAAGATCTTGTGCTTACAGCAGGAGTTGGAGACATTATTTTCTCGCAACCTGTTGGGGCTGCGACTATGATTGGCGCATTTCCTGTGACAGCTTTAGGCTCTCTTACCGTTATGTCAGAAGAGATTTTTATTGCAGATGTGGGAACATCTCTTGCTAAAGGAGTGAATGGAGTCATTCTTTTTACAGCAAGTGGTGGAATAAATTTTACAGGAACTATTTATCATGCAGGTATGCAAACTTATACATTACCAGCACCTTTTGTATTTACTATGGATGCGGGCGCGTTAACAACATTTACTTCTGATGGGGCTGCTATAACTTTTACTGGAGGAGCAGGTCTTGCCCTCTCTACAGGTACTGATCTTACGGTGAATACGGCGGGGGCAGATCTTATTCTTGGAAACGTTCATGCAGCGGCAGGAGATCATCGCACTCTTGTGTTAAATGCAGGAGTAGGATCGATTCAGATAGGAGACTTGGGAACAACAGGTGCAGGGGAATTTGCATCTGCTTCTTTCACAGGAACAGACCTTACTCTTGGATTTGAAAACGCAGATTCCTTTACGTTCAATTACACAGGAACTCTGCATGCAGCTGGTAATATTATTTCAACAGATACAGCACTAAATTTTCCAAGTACAGTTGTTCTTAACGGAGCTGGTACATTCTCAACGGTTGGAATGATGGGTGCGGGGATCATTTTTTCGGGGATTGTAAATGGAATTATTGACGACGCTTTTGGTCTGACTTTAAATGCGGGAATTGGCGCAATTAGCTTTGCGCAAGATGTAGGAACAACACATCGGTTATCCAATGTTACTATAAATTCTGCTGGAGATGTAACGCTTGCAGCTTCCGCGATGATGATTGTTGATTCTTTATTTCAATTTACAGGCTTTGGCACTACCACTTTTGATGGTGTTCTTATTGTTCCAAGCTCTGTTGGAATTTTGCTTACAGGTAGCAATTTTGCCTTTAATAATTTTGTACAAACCTTCAGTAATGGTTCCCTTTCTGTGACTAATTCAGGAACCCTCACATTCGCAGGCAACGCGAGCCTCTCGGGTTCTTTTACCCAAACAGGTAGCGGTAGCGTTGCGCTTTCAGGATCAATTACAGCAGGACAGCCTATTCTATTTTCAGGCGTCACAACTCTTTCTGGAAATCCTTTCCTTGATACTTCAGCTGCTAATCAATCAATTACCTTCCAAAATACGCTAAATGGTTCAGGCAATCTCACTTTTTCAGCTGGAGATGGTAATATTACTTTACAATCTAGTGCTGGATTAGTATCGCGCCTTGGAACTGTCACTGTAAATAGTTCACATAACATCGCAGCTCAATCTATAAGAGCTGCCGCTATCAATATCATCTCATCAGTAGGAACGGCAACTTTTAATGGGGCTCTTAATACGGATGGGGCTGCTGGCATTACGCTTGTTGGTAACAATTTTGCAATCGCTGGAGATTTAATAACAGCAAATGGGGGGGGTTGTACAATAACACATACGGGTCTACTCGATTTAACTGCAGGAATATCAACGCTACTTTCAGGTGCGTTTACAGAAAATGGCCTTGGTGGAACAGTGCAGCTGTCAGGGGTTATTCATACATCTAATTCTGATATCTCTTTTGCAAATCCAATTACTCTTGTACATGATACCACCTTTAATAGTGATGGGGGAGATATTATCCTTTCAAGCTCCATTGAAGGGTCTCATCATTTGATTCTGAGTGCAGGCGTGGGAGATATTTTGATCTCTGCTTCTGCAGATATTGGCTCTGTTATACCTCTTACTTCCGTAAGTATCGTAAGTGCTAATAATGTGGTGATACAAGGGATCGTTACAGGAAGTTTGGAGCAGCTTGCGGGTAGTGGAGCTACCACGTTTAATGGAGATATCACAACAAGCCTTCCTGCTGGAATTAACCTGACAGGAACTGTATTTGATTTTCAAGCACCGGTTCTTACTACTAATGCGGGTGTTATTACCATTCAAAACAGCGGACCGTTAAGTATTGTTGAAACAGCTCCTATTGATTGTACTGGAGATTTTTTACAAATAGGGACCGGAGAAGTTTCTCTATGTTCGACCATCATCACACATGGAGGAGATATCTCTTTCACAGGTGCTGTCGCATTTTGTAATAATGCATCTTTGCATACAGGAACAGGTTTGGGAGATATTACTTTTTTAAATACAGTTAATGGAAATCACCAACTCTCTTTAAATAGTGGAAATGGTAATATCTTATTTTCAAATCCAGTGGGTGATTTAATACCCCTTTCCCTACTTCAAATTGTAAACTGCTCTAATCTTAGTACTCAAGCAGTTACAGCGGGAGCTATTCACTTAATTAACTCCTCAGGAATAGCTTCTTTTGGCAATTTATCAACAACTGGTGTTATTACACTTACTGGAAATATCATTGATTTTACTGGAAATATCACAACACAGGGAAGCCCCGTTACTGCAACAGGAACAATCCTTGTATCAAATACCTCAATAATGGATATGACAAATGCAGGGGCTGTCGCAGCTGGTGCTACTATTTCCTTTGTAGGTGCCTTAGATGGTGCAGTGGACCTTACATTAAGAGCTGGCACCGCTGGAGATATTGTTTTTACAAATGGAGTTGGGAGCGTAACACCGTTTACAAATCTTATTTTTATAAGTGCGCATCAGATACAAGTGGGCAATAACATTACAGTTAGTGGTGCACATCCGCTTGATTTTTCAGAGCCTGTTTTATTGACAGGGACAAGCAATATTTTATCTAATAATGCGAATATTATATTTTCTTCTACGCTTAATGGTGCTCAAGATTTAATCATTGTAGGAGGAACAGGAACAACAACATTAAATGGAATTGTTGGAGGGATAATACCCCTGTCTTCTTTGACAGTGACATCCGATACAATTATACAAAATAGCACTGTAAAGACTTTAGGATCTGTTATGTATAATAATATAACTGAAATTGATGTTAATGGAGATATTACGACATCGGGCAGCTCTATTATATTAACAGGAACAATCATCGTATCCAATAACCCGACAATTGACACAACAAATGCAGGAGCTGTTGCAGCTGGTGCTGTCATTTCTTTTATAGGTACTTTAGATGGCGCAACAGATCTTACATTAATATCTGGTACTAATGGAGATGTTGTTTTTACAGATGTAGTTGGAGGTGTAACACCGCTTACAAACCTTATCTTTACAAGTGCGGATCAGATACAAGTGGGTAGCGATATTACAGTTTCTGGTGCAAATCTCTTGAATTTTTCTTTTCCTGTCTTTCTGAATGGTTCAAGTACGATTACTTCAAATAATGCTGATATCACTATTTCTTCAACACTTAATGGAGCAGAAGATTTAATAGTTTTAGGAGGAGTGGGGACTACAACATTTACAGATGCTGTTGGTGGAAGCATTCCGCTATCATCGCTTATTGTAACAGCTTCTACAATCACACAAAATAATACAGTTGTTACAACAGGTGTTGTTACTTATAATAACGTCTCAGGAATTAATGTTAATAATAACATTACAACATTGGGGAGTCCCGTAACATTTAATGGAATTGTGACAGCAACAGGTACTATCCAGATTGATACAACAAATGTGGGAGCGGTTTCTACCGGAGCTGATATTGTGTTTGCAAACACTTTGGATGGGGTAGCATCTTTAACATTTATTGCTGGGACTGCAGGGGATGTGATTTTTAGTGGAGAAGTAGGCGGCGTAACCCCTCTTATTGATCTTGTTTTTACAAGTGCGCATGAGACACGGGTTGCTAATAATATTACTGTAGCAGGTGCAAATCTTTTGAACTTTTCAGTACCTGTGCTTTTTACAGGAACAAGTATTATTACATCAAATAATGCTGATATCACTATTTCTTCAACACTTGATGGAGCTTTTGATCTAACATTAACAGGAGGAACAGGAACATTAACATTGATTGGCGCTATCGGAACTATAACCCCTTTATCGTCAATAAGCGCTACGGCAGATGTTATTATAAGCAATGGTGCTCCTCAAGATGTTGTAACGACAAATACGGCATTTTTTAATGCGACGAATGGAGATGTTGGTTCGATTGTAAGTCCGGTTATCGTTCATTCTGGGGATCAAATTGTCGTAGGGTCGACTTTTCTTGCAGCTTTTAATGGTTCTTCAATAGATGCAACTGTTCATGTTTATCCATTAAATCCTCCATGTCTTATCTATTTTAACAACGTCAAAATTCTAGATTGTATGGCACCACCACCGCCGCCACCACCACCACCGCCACCACCGCCACCGCCGCCACCACCGCCGCCACCGCCACCACCGCCGCCACCACCACCGCCACCACCGCCGCGCCCGCGCATCCGCTCGTCGTTGCCGAGGAGCGCGAGCACAGCATCCATCGACGCCGCGATCACGTCCGGCGCCCCGAGCTTGCGGAGCCCGAGCGCGATCGCGCGCGTGTCCCCCGTGCGCGCGATCCGCGACGCGAGCACGACGATCAGCACGCGCAGCACCATCAGCCCGCCGATTGCCGCGCCGCCGAGGTTCACCGGCAGGTGCCCGACGCCGAGATCGAGCTTCACCCAGCGGTCGACGTGCGTGTCCTCGGCCGTGAACGCGTACGAGGCGAGGATGAACGCCGCGAAGCCCCAGAGCTTCGTCACCTGGCGCACGAGCGGCTGGAGGCCGTGCCCGAGCATTAGCCAGACGACCGCATGGAGAACGGCGACGGCGATCGCGATCCGCCCGTCCTTCACGAGGAACGCCGCCACCGCGACGCCCGCGAGATACAGCACGCGCAGTCGCGGATCTACCGAGCGAGCCGCCATGTGCTCAGGGCGCTGCCGTTTGCTCTTCCTTCGTCTTGAGCGGAGGACAGACGCTGCGCAGGATCTTCTGGTTTACCGGCGGCAGCGAGCGCAGGTACTTCACGATCGAGTAGACCTCGAAGTCCGTCATGTCCGCGAAGTGCTTCATCTGCGGGCAGAGCGTCTGGTCGTTCTTGTCGTAGCCCTCGCGGATCGCGCGTGCGAGCAGATCGTCCGTGTAGCCCTTCTTTGCAGGGTCGGGGTTGTTCGGATCGCCGAGGCCCGTCGCGACGTCGGGGGTCAGGTTCGGCGGGTAGAGCTCGACGCGCGTGTCCGGCTGGTCGGCGAGTGGCTTCGTCGCGCCGGCCATGTTGTCGCCGTGGCAGGTCGGGCACTTCCGCTTGCCGACGGCCTCGAGACCCTTCGCGGCGGTCGCCGCTTCGCGGCCGGTGCCGGTCGTCGGCGTCGTGCCTCCGCTGTCGCTGCTGCTACTGCACGCCGTCACGCCCACTACGGCGAACACGGCCGCCACCACGAACACGCTTCGTTGCCAGCTCATCCGGTTAAGCCTCTCCCTCGGAAACCGAAGACCCGGGTCCCATTCACAAGAATGCCTCGCTTGGCGTCCGCCAGGCGAGGCTTTCTCGTGTTCCTGCTGCAGCGCTTCCGCTGTCAGCCTTTGTCCTACGTAATCACTTCCCGCAGGTGCCGGCCTTCTGCTTCGCGATGGCGTCGTCCACGAAGGCCTGGATGGCGGCCTGCATCGTCGGCGTGATCTTGAACATCGGGTGGCTGTAGGCCTTCGCCACTTCCACCGTGTTCGTCGACTTCGTCATGATGCCCGGGTTGAACTGCGGCTCGCCGGTCGGCGTCGTGGAGACGTACTGGCGGATGTACGCCGGGTTCAAGAGCTTGGTCTGCTCGAACGTGTAGTCGGCGGGGAGGATGTT
>JAZKBL010000019.1:7719-33293 GCA_040388665.1 Chlamydiota bacterium | reverse complement strand
TTTCTTGGCAGCGACTAGTCGCTGTTCTTTCTGTTTATAAATGCGCCTCGACAAGTCGAGTCAAAGAAAAGCGGCGACGAGTCACCGCACTCCAAACCGCCTGATCGGCGGCATTTAAAAAGGCTTCCTAACTAGTAAGATGCATGTGCACAGGCATGCTCTTCTTGGAAGAGATCTTCAGGTGGCATGTAATCATAATCGAGGTCTTGAGCTACACTCTCATTTGTTACATGACCCAAACACACATTCAATCCGAGCATAAGACCTGGGTCTTCTCGAAGAGCTGCTTTATAGCCCAAGTTCGCTATTTTAAGAGCGTAGGGCGTAGTTGATGCTGTAAGCGCTTGCGTTGCTGTACGTGCACAAGCACCGGGCATATTTGTAACGCAATAATGAACAACACCTGACACCGTGTACGTAGGCTCTGAATGTGTCGTTGGACGGGATGTTTCGGTACAGCCCCCTTGATCAATAGCCACATCCACAATGACAGAGCCCGGCATCATTTTCTCAACCATCTTTTTTGTGATCAGCTTCGGAGCCATCTTACCTGGGATCAACACAGCGCCAACGACTAAATCTGCATTTTTAACAGCATTTTCAAGGGTCACACTTGTAGAGTAACATGTTTTTAGTGAAGGACCAAAAAGTGCATCCAACTCACGTAATCGGTTAAGATTATTATCCAAAATCGTTACATCAGCTCCAAGACCAAGAGCCATCCGAGCAGCATGTGTTCCTACAACACCTCCACCAATAACAACAACTTTTCCAGCGATAACTCCCGGCACTCCACCAAGCAAAACCCCTCTTCCGCCGCAAGACATCTGCAAAGCTGTAGCGCCCGCCTGGATTGCAATGCGTCCGGCAATCTCGCTCATTGGAGTAAGAAGCGGAAGTCTATCTTGCTTATCTGTTACAGTTTCATAAGCAATGCCTACAACTTTACGCTCTAAAAGATGTTTGGTTTGCTCTGGATCCGGCGCAAGATGAAGATAACAAAAAAGAACCTGTCCTTCTTGTAAAAGAGGAAATTCACTTTCTTGAGGCTCTTTTACTTTGATGATCATTTCAGATCCTGCATAAATCTCTTGAGCTGTTTTCACAATTTTAGCTCCGGCTACAGTATACATATCATCTGTAAAACCAATTCTATCGCCAGCTAAAGTTTCCACGCTCACTTGATGCCCCGCTTGAACAAGAGCTTTTACCATATCCGGCGTTGCACCAACGCGATATTCATGATTTTTGATTTCTTTAGGAATACCAATATTTTTTTTATTCATTATTAATTTAGTATGTTGAATATTTTAATTAAGATTTTTATAAGAAGAAATAACTCCATCCAAAAGGCCAAATTCTAAAGCTTCTTCAGCCGACATCCATGTATCCCGATCAATCGCCTTTTCAATCACCTTGTAATCTCTGCCCGTTGCTTCCACATAGAGCTTAATCAACATAGTACGTGTTTTGATCACTTCTTTAGCTTGTATTTCTAAATCTGTTGCTTGCCCTCTAACAATCCCATGAATTGCAGGCTGATGAATCATAATACGTGCATGTGGAGTTGCAAAACGACGCTTTGGTGATGCAGCAAGACTAAGTATAGATCCCATCGATGCTGCGATCCCTGTAACAAGCGTTGTTACAGGTGAAGAAATTAGTTTAATCTGATCAAAAATAGCAAACCCTGCATCAACAGAACCGCCTGGCGAATTGATCACAAAAAGGATCGGTTTTCCGGGATCTTCAGATTCAAGATACCAAAGCTTGCGGATGATGTCCTTAGCGCTCTCGCCATCAACAGCATCAGAAAGAAGAATGCGCCGATTTTTAAGAATCGCTTGATCGATCTTGCCGTCGATCATCATAATTTTTGGCGCGGAATGTAATTCTTCATCGTCATTACGTATAGGCATGAGAAGCTCCTTTAAAGTTAACCGAGCCTGATTATTTCAGAAGGTTTTGATTTTAATCAACTACGAGATCAGGATAAAGAGGAAAACGTGCAAGAAGAACTGCAGCTTTTTGCTGAATCTCTCTTTCAACTGCCGCGTCAATGTCAACTTTCGCCTTGCTGGCTCCTGGATGACAGGATCGCAATAATGTCACAATAAGGTCACTAATTTCACACATCTCATTTTCTTTCATGCCAAGAGAAGTTACAGCCGGCGTTCCCAAACGCACACCTGAAGTATACCACGGCCCATTTACATCAAATGGAATCGCATTACGATTCACAGTAAGACATGCTTTTCGAAGAGCCATTTCTGCTTGGCGTCCTGTCAACCCAAAACTTGAAGCCACATTAAACACCATCAAATGATTATCTGTTCCTCCAGTCGTCAGCTCAACTCCAGAAGAACTCAACCGATCGGCAAGAGCTACTGCATTTTTTACAATTTGGTGCGCATAATCTCTAAAAGCCGGGGTTAAAGCCTCTTTAAAACCAACCGCTTTAGCTGCCATTACATGAGGCAAAGGACCGCCAAGAACAAGGGGACAGCCCTTGTCAATAACTTCTCGATACTCTTCTTTACATAAAACAAGGCCGCCACGCGGACCCCGGAGTGTCTTATGTGTTGTTGACGTAACAATATGTGCAAACGGAACAGGATTATAGTCCCCTTGCATCACCTTTCCAGCAACAAGTCCCGCAAAATGCGCCATGTCAACAATAAAAGTGGCCTGAACAGAATCTGCTATCTCGCGCATCTTTGCAAAGTTAATCAAACGAGGGTACGCTGAATACCCAGCAATTAAAATCGCTGGTTTTTCTTTTTTTACAAGTTCCTGTAAAGCCTGATAATCAATCAAGCCTGTTTCCATATTTACTTCATAGGGAACTGCGTGCATCATCTTAGCTGATGTATTATGTCTATAGCCGTGAGTCAAATGTCCACCAGAATTAAGGGATAAACCCATCACCTTTTGGCTACATAAAAGAAGGCGAATTTTTTCATATTCTTCAGGGGAAAGTTCATCAATACTTTTTTTCCCGAGTGCTGCAACTTCCTTATTTTGCACACGTTGAACTAAAACAGACCAAAAGGCCACCATATTTGCATCAGCTCCCGAATGGGGCTGCACATAAGCATGATCACAATTAAAGAGTTCTTTGGCGCCTTTTACTGCTGCATCTTCAACAATATCGACATTTTCACATCCAGCATAAAACCGATGATGAGGGTAACCTTCAGAATATTTGTCTGTTAAAAGATTCCCCATCGCAAGTTGAACTGCTAAAGAAGAATAATTTTCAGAAGCGATCAACTTCAAATGAGATCTTTGATCTCTAAGTTCTTGAACGATTGCATTAGCAATCAAGGGAAACTCGCCATGGACATGGTCCAAAGATGCCATGTAAGCAATTGCGGCCGTTGAACGTTTATCCGCCACGACTTTTTTAAAATAATTTTCTAAAAATGACATTTATGAACCTAAATCTTTTGAAGAGCATTCTTACAAAAAAGGGAAATCTCGTCAAAGATTGAGATAGCTTATACCAATGTTATAAGTTCTGGTTAAAAATCCGGGGTATATTGCACTGTAGCGCCAGGCGGCAATCGATGATTTTCTCCAGACTCATATTTTGTGTCATTAACCAACACTTTAAATTCACATGCATCAAAAGGCTCACCTGTCTCCCAAACCCACTCATCAGCTGCAATATTTGTTAAAGGCACGCCTTGCATCCAGCTCAAACCAGGGCCTTGTCCTCGAATAAAAAGATTATTCCCATACCCTACATTGCACTTGATGCGAATGCTTGATCGGCTTACAGCTCTTCGAGGCTTTTGCACCATTTTTTTCTTTTCAGGCATTTTTTTAACAGCAGCCTTTTTTGTCTCCTCTACCTTTTTACGCACCATGATCCTTTCTCCTTAAAATCTCTATAATGAACCACATTCTGTCTTTCGCATAGCAAGATTGTCAAGAAATTTTTATTAAAAAATATTTTTCCTTGAGCTATAATCCACTAGAGAAGATAATCTGCTTACATTTGTAAAAGGTGGGTTGCAATGCAAGAGTCTCTCAAGCATATTCTAGATATCCAAGAGCTAGACATGAAAATGATCCGTTTAATGCGGGTTAAAAAAGAACGTCTAAAAGAATTAGAACAAATCGCAGATCTACGGAAAGAACTTCGCCTGCAGCTTACAGATAAAGAGCAGGAAATTAAAGAAATCCAAAAAAATTCTCAAGCTTTTGAATCTAAAGTTCAAGAAGTAACGACAAAAATGAAGCGGCTAGAAAGTCAGCAAGGAAACATCAAAAAAGCTGATGAATTCAATGCATTGACACATGAAATGACGGCTGCAGAAAGAGAGAAAATTGCCCTCGAACAAAAAATCTCCGACCTTGTTGATAGACGCGTTTCAGAAGAAGAAATCTTAGAAAAAATCAAAGAAAGCCTAGTTATTTCTGAAGAAAGCAGCCTTGCTTTACAAAAAGAGATCGATTCTAGCATCAAACTCATCAATCAAGAAGGCCAAACTTTAAAAGATCAAAGAGACCTTCTAGCTAAAGACGCAGACCCAGAATTGCTCCGCATTTATGAAAGGCTTTTACGCAATAAAAAGGATCGAGTCATCGTTCCTATCGAAAATCGTACATGCAGCGGCTGCCACATCGTCCTTACAGCTCAGCACGAAAACGTCGTGCGCAAAGGAACAAATCTGGTTTTTTGTGAACACTGTTCCCGCATCCACTATTGGCAAGATATTGAAGCGACTGAAGGGACTGGTACTGCAACAAAAAGACGCCGTCGCCGCATGGCAAGCGCTTAATTTTTTTTTCGGGAAAGCAAGCAATCGCCGCTGTGTACACCACAGGGGAGGAAAGTCTGGACTTCACAGGAGAGGATACCAGTGAAAAACTGGGGGCCGTAAGGCTACGGAAAGTGTCACAGAAAATACACCGCTATTTTAAGCAACTAAATAGACAGGCTGAAAATGCTAGTTTTAAGAACTAGCCACACGCTACAGAGATGTGCGGTGCGATAAACCCTATCTGAAGCAAGGACAAGCATGGGTCATTAACCGTTCTCCGCGGGACCCATCATAAGAGCCGCTTGAGGGTTCTGGTAACAGGACCCCTAGACGAATGATTGCTCAATGACAGGATCCGGCTTAACGCTTTCCCGATCCTTTTTTAATCCTCAGAATCATTAAGAGCTAAAGGGTGGGTCTTTTCGTACACATCGCGTTTTAGACGCATCGAAACCTGTGTATAAATCGTCGTCGTTGCAAGAGAAGCGTGCCCTAAAAGCGTCTGAATCGTCTTAAGATCCATCCCCTTTTCAAGCCAATGCGTTGCGATCGTATGGCGGATTGTGTGAGGCGTCACCTTACCTGCAAGACCGCTTAGCTTCAAATATTCTTCAAATTTACGATCTACAGAACGTACTGTCAGCCGTTTTCCAAATTTGTTAAGAAAAACAGCTTCCCCATCCTCCTCAAGGCTTTGTCTAAAAGGATGCTCCAAATAATTTATAAGAAGCTGAGCTGCAGATTTAGTGATAGGAACGACCCTCTCTTTCTTGCCCTTACCTCTTATGCGCAAACGGAAATTTTTTCTATCAAAATCACTTCGATTAAGACCAATAAGCTCGCTGACACGAAGGCCTGAGCTATAAAAAATTTCCATCATACACCGATCACGCAGCCCATGTAATTCCGCAACATCCGGCAGCGCAAAAAGACGTTCCACCTGATCATAAGACAGAAAATGAGGAATAGATTTATTAAGCTTCGGACTGTCTATCTCTTCCATGGGATCAACAGCAATCTCTTTGTTTTTTTTAAAAAATTTATAGAAAGAACGAAGAGAAGATAATTTGCGCATTATTGAGCGCTTACTCATCCCGGAATCTTTTAGCTGCGCAAGAAAAGCACGCAAAGCCCTCTTATCAGCGTGTAAAAGAGAGGCTTCTTTACCAAGAAATTTTTCTAAAGCTTCTAAATCAAGTCCATAATTACGTAAAGTGTGCGGTGAAGCGTTTTTAACCACATTCAAATACTCTAAAAACTGCTCTTTTGCCTTAGACATTTTCTCCTTATCTATGCTATCATAATAACTTATGATTACACTCAAATCAATTAGCAAAAAAGTTGGCGCAAGAATTCTCTTTGATGATGTTAATGTCACTTTTAGTGAAGGAAATCGCTATGGATTAACCGGTCCTAATGGGTCTGGAAAATCAACTTTGCTTAAAATTGTAATGGGTACAGAAGAAGCTACGAGCGGCACTGTCACTCTTCCTAATAAAGTTGGGTTCCTCAAACAAAATATCGAAGATTATCGCGATGCGCGCCTCATTGATGTCGTCATGATGGGCAATCGACGCCTTTGGGATGCTATGAGTGAAAGAGAACGACTCTATGACGTAGAAATGACCGATGAAATCGGCATCCGCCTTGGTGAGTGTGAAGAGATCGTTTGCGAAGAAGATGGCTATACCGCAGAATCTGATGCTGAGGAGCTTCTCACCGGCATGGGTATTGCTGTAGAGCTCCACAACAATAAAATGCATACGATACCAACCGATGTGCAGTTCCGCGTCATGCTATGCCAAGCCCTCTTTGGCAATCCTCAAGCGCTTCTCCTCGATGAACCGACAAACCATCTTGACCTTACATCCATCAGTTGGTTAGAAGAGTTCCTTCACAATTACAAAGGCACGCTTGTTGTTGTCAGCCATGACCGCCATTTCCTCAACACAGTAACGACACACATTGCTGATATCGATTACGAAACTGTCATCATTTATCCCGGCAATTACGATGATATGATCGTTGCCAAGTCGTCCGTTCGTTCGCGCGCTGAATCGGAAAACAAGTCAAAAGAAAAGAAAGTTGCGCAACTAAGAGAATTCGTCGCTCGTTTCGGTGCTGGTACAAGAGCTAGCCAAGTTCAGTCTCGTCTTCGAGAAATCGAAAGATTAGAGCCTCAGGAACTAAAAAAATCCAACATTCAACGTCCTTACATCCGTTTCTATCCCCCAGAAAAACCATCAGGACAAGTCGTCTTCAAACTCGAAGAAATCAGCAAAGGATATGACGGACCGCAAATCATCAATAAATTCTCCTGCGACATCGCACGCGGAGATAAAATTGCTGTCATTGGAAACAATGGTAAAGGAAAGACAACTCTCCTTAAAATGCTAGCCGGCGTCCTTCCACAAGATGGCGGTAAAATTGAAGTGGGACACCAAGTACAAATAGGCTACTTTCCACAAAATCACTCTGAAATCATCGATAAAAAAAGTAATCTAACAGCTTTTGAATGGCTTAAAAAAAGAAGAGATAATGTCTACGACCAAGACATCCGCAGCATTCTCGGTAAAATGCTTTTCTCCGGCGAGGACGCCTTTAAACCCGTAGCTCACCTCTCCGGCGGAGAAACAGCACGTCTCATCCTCGGCGGCATGATGCTCTGCAATTACAACGTCCTCATCCTCGACGAACCTAACAACCATCTCGACCTCGAAGCTGTATCAGCACTCGCATGGGCTCTTAAAGACTACAAAGGAACTGTCATCGTAGCAAGCCATGACAGAGATCTCATCAGCAACGCTACCACCAAACTCTTTACCTTTGAAGACAAAGGCCTCTCCATCTTCGAAGGTCCCCTCGAAGAATATCTCTCAAGATAGCTCCAATACATTGACTACTCGTTTTTTCAGAAATAGCTTAAGACTCGCAGCCAATAGCAATGTAAACAGCATTATCCCTAAAAACAAGTATGTATAGTCGTTGAGGGTATGTGGGTTGACGATTTGCGCAAGCGTTCCGCTAAAAAAGCTGCCATAAGAAAAGCCCAAAGCAACAAGTCCCATGAACATTCCCTTCAAATGTTCGGGAGCCTCTCTTGAACAATAAGCATAGATTGTAGGGGCGATGAAGAGTTCCCCCACAGCAATGCACACGTAACTAAACAACGGGAAAAAAACCGAAACAAGTTGTGCCGTATTTGGAAAAAGAGTTCCCATATAAAGTAAAAAAAAGCCTGCAGCAAGAAACAAAAATGCTGTCGTAATTTTTCCAAAAAAACTTATTTTTAAGGAAAATTTTGAGATCACTACACCCAACAGAATGATCGTCAAAGGATTTGCAGCGATTAAAACTGAACTTGGCACAATAATACCTCCAACTTGCGTCGAAACATAAGTAGAAGAAAATACCGCCAAAAGGGATCCCATTAACTCATCGAGCGCAAAATAGATCATCAGTAAAAAAACACTCCCAACAATAATGAAAATGGAACGTTTTTCTTTAAAAGAAACTCCTTTTGTCTGTAAAAATAGATAGATCAAACCTCCAATCCCGATCAGTGGAGCAAAATAAGTTGATTCTCCATGATACCGCAAAATCAGAGCGGCAATGCCAACTGCAATCAATGTAAGAACACCACATAAAACCTTCTTAAACCAGCTTATCCCTTTCGGGCTATTTCCTTTACCATTTAAAAGCACCCGCTTGGCCACAAGCATTCCCATACCAAGCAACATGCCAAAACCTGCAAGGCCAAACCCAATATGCCAGCCAAAAACCTGCGCAGCATATCCGCAAGCCACCGTTGCCAAAAATCCACCAACATTCATTCCTGTATAAAAAAGGGTAAATCCCTCATCACGACGTAGGTCCTCTTTTTCATAAAAAGATCCCAAAAGTGCTTTAAGATTAGGTTTAAAAAAACTTGAGCCAACAATAATAAAGCCAAGTCCTATAAAAAACATCGCTGGAAATGCATTTAAGGCTAAAAAAAGATGCCCTATAGCAATTAAAACTGCTCCCAAAAAAACGGAAGAGCGCACACCCCAAATTTTATCAGCGCAGTACCCTCCTGCAATAGCTAGAAGTTCTACAAGCATCGTGTAGAGACCATAAATGCTAAACGCATCAGCCTGTGTATAAGAGAGCTGCCCGATCATATAAAGAACAAGCAGCGCACGCATCCCATAATAGCTGAAGCATTCCCACATCGAAGTAAAACAAAGAAGAAAAAGAGCCTTAGGCTGTCTTTTTTTTGCAGCGGTCATAACGTCCCCTTTCTTCATTTACCGTCGATGCATGAATATGCACTGCTGTTAACGCTCTTGGATTAGGTAATTGACATCCTAGAGCGACCCCAAGCCCTCGATACCCTTCAAGCTCTTGAAGTGCTTCTGGCGAAAATTTTGAAGGATCTTCATTCTGAATGCTATATTGATAATTCAGCGCCACACTACTAAGAATCAATTTTTCAAGAGTCTCTTCACTGACATGTCTTTCAAAAACATTTTGATCAAACCCAGAAGGTAGAAATGCATGAACAACTAGAATAGGGAGATCATCTGCAAGCTCTATTGCTTCAAAAGAAGAGATTGGTTGCAAAAATTCTCCAGACTCCTCTGACCGGCAAATAATCCCAAGAGTGCTTTCCTCATGTTCTCTTACAAAAATGGGAATGCGCAGCTCTCGTGCCCTCAAAAGAACAGTCTTTGTGTTATAAAACAAGCAACAACATTTTCTTGTTGAAAGAGAAACAGGCGGAGCAATGGTCTCAACAACTTGAAGCTGTATCTGTAAAAACTTGCTCTCAATCACACTTAATCGAAAGGCCTCTTCTTGAATAAAACAGACAGAGATCTCAGAAATCTGATGCTGACAGTGATCGACTAATTTTCCTAAAGACTCGATGCTAACAAGATTTTTAACCCTTAATTTTGACCGCAAACTATTTAAATCAATCTTTGCAACTTCGTGTCCAGAAGCATTAGCCTTGAAAATTTTGGCCACCGTCAATAAATGCGCGAGTTGAAGAAAAATCAATTGAGACGAAGATGAAAATGAAAGAGTTTCCTTTCCTCTGGTTTTACCACTTAGTGCACTAGAAATATTTCCAATTGCCTTTTTTGAAACAACTCTAAGCTGCTTTGCTTCCTCAAGAACAGCATCATCTCTTCCAATCTGAACAATAGCTAAGCCGCGCACAAGACAAGAATCATCATGCACGATTGGATCTAAAAGAGATAACCTTCCATCAAGTAAGGTTTTAGCCGTAAGATCTGCATTGGTTGCAATAGCTTGCAACAAACCCAAATGCTCTTGTTTGTTTTCATAAAAATCTGCATATAAAAATACTGAGTCAATTGTAAATGACATAAAAAACCTCATATAATTTAAAATATTAATTTTACAACAAATTCTCAGAGACTTTGTTGTGTTTACAAAAAAAAATAACTATTTAATTAGAAAAAAATTATGAGCGTCGCATTAAGCGTCGCATCAAAAAAGAAAAGAAAAAAGAAAAATAAAGACGAGAAGAGCTGAAAGCTGCCTCTGTGTTTGTTATAAACATGTCGTCCTCATTTGTTAATAATAAGCAATTATAACCGATCAATTTTTTAATATCAAGAAAAAAGCAGTTATTTTTTAACGATCATCTTTTTTGCACAAAGATCTTTGATAACAAAAGAGTTAAAAAGCTCTAAAAAGCGGGAAGTACGGCGCCTTTGAAGGTCTCTAAGATGAATTGCTTCATCTTTTCAGAGGTCATCGCCGCTTTCAGAGCTTGGATACCGGGGCGATTTTCATCACCGATCCGAATAGCAATGATGTTCACATAAGGAGAGTCCTTCCCTTCGAGAGCAAGAGCATCTTTTGTAGGAGATAAGCCTGCTTGAAGAGCATAGTTTGTATTGATTGCAGCTGCATCCACATCTTCTAAAGAACGAGGCAACATGGCTGCATCTACTTCGATAAATTTAAGATGTTTAGGGTTGCTTGTGATATTCAATACTGTCGCCTGTAGGTTATGAGGATTATCGAGTTCTAAAAGTCCGTGAGCTTCCAAAAGAAGCAATGCTCTTGCTTCGTTTGTTGGATCATTAGGAATCGCAATCGTAGCATTGTCTTTCAAATCTGCAAGAGATGTAATTTTTTTGGAATAAATGCCGAGGGGTTCAAGTTCAATACCTGCCAGGCTTTCAATGGAATAATGAAATTGTTTAATTTGTTCGTTCATGAAAGGGAGATGCTGAAAAAAATTAGCGTCGACGTCAAAATCTGCAAGCGCTCTATTAGGCGTATTGTAATCATCCGTTACGATGATCACGAGATCAATCCCTTTCTCTTTGAGTTCAGGTTTAACAAATTCTAACATCTGCGCATGAGGCACGGGTGTTGCAATCACTTTTAGTCCGTTCTTTGGTTGTGAAGAACAACTACCAAGTAACAGTAGGGAACAAAAACAAAAGGCTATTTTTTTAATCATACACATTATCATAGAAAAAACTCCCGAATCTCACAACTGAAATTTCTCTTGTAAAAATCAACAGCTTCTTTAAGATGAAAAAAAAGGAGAGAACCATGTCGACAATCGGTCCTGTAGACGGAAGCGCCAGCTCTTACCCACTTCCCCCAAATAATACAGAACTAGCAGGCAACTTGCGTCAAGGGATCAGTTCATTTAGCGAATCTATTCAACATGGAAATCCAGATAATGAAAACGATCTTGATGCTTTTGGCAAATCCATCCTCAATATCAATAAACTCACAGGTGGGTGACTGATTATGCTTAAAGAAAACATTGATGATGCAGCAGAGATTCTCCAAAATATTCTTACCCAACCACTCGATATTCCAGGAGCCTCTGCGAATATTTCCTTGCTTGCAGCCGCACAAAATCCTGATAAAACGGATTTAAGAAAAATTCTTGAAGCCTTTCGCCGTTATCCCGAGCTCACACAATCGCTTCTTACAGAATTGGACCTTCTTTCTCAAGATCTCAAAGTCAAATAGGTGATTTTGGAAAATTAAAACGTCTGAGATCGTCAGCGACTAAGGTATTAGGAAAGATCTTTCTTGCTTCTTCACCAAAAACTTCAACATCTTGATACCTCGCCGAAAAATGAGTCAGAATAAGCATTTCAGCATGAGCCGCCCTGGCAATTTCGGCAGCTTGTTTTGCTGTGAGGTGATGATGCTTTTCTGCAAGATGTTTATGCTCTTCAAGGTATGTACTCTCACAAAGAAAAAGGCGCGCATTTTTTGCTACATCAATTGCTTGAGAACAATTGCGCGTATCAATTACAACGGCTAGCACATCTCCCGGACGCACAACACTTACATCATCAAGAACAACTCTACATCCATTCACATCAATCACACCTTCTTTTTCCAGAGTGCGCACCATCTGACCTTTAACTCCACAAGCTAAAAGCTTTTGCTTATCAAATTTACGTGTAGATTTTTCTGTAATGCGCCAACCTAGACTATCTACTCCATGTTCCAAAAAGGCAGCTTCTATAAAAAAATTCTCATCTTCATGAACAAGACCATCTACTTTAACCGGATGTTCGATGACATTGATATTTTCATGATAAATACTGCCGTAGCGAATCCGATCAAAATAAACTTTACCACTCTCTGGATAATAACAATGAATCGGATGTGTTACTTTATCAAGGTTAAGCCGCATGAGCATAGAACCTAGGCCTAAACAATGATCCCCATGAAAATGACTAACAAAAATACGCGTCACAACAGTTGGTGCCACATTTGCAAAAATAAACTGGCGCTGCGTTCCCTCTCCTGGATCAAATAACAATCCTTCACCCCTCCATCGAACAAGATAAGCTCCGTGATTACGTCTGCGTGTCGGTTGCTGGCTTGAGCACCCAAGAATAATCAAATCTCTTTCACTCATGAGCCTATCCTACTATTTCAAGATTTTGATTTTTGATGGATTTTTTTCTATTTTTCAGAACTTCTTTGCGAGACATACTTGAAAAGTCAAACCAAAAAGAAGTTCTGAAAAATAGGAAAAAAGACGCAAAAAGCGAATTCTTAGAATAGTGGGATAGGCTCATACAACCTTCCTTTGAGCAAACGCTGAAAGTCTACCAAGCCACATGCCAACAAGACCACCAACAATATGCGCAGTATTAGCAATAGCAGGCGATTGATTTGTTACTTTAAACAGTTGTAAAAGCCAAGAAATCACTTCAAGTCCAAACATCGCTGCGACAAAAATAATGACAAAAATAATGACAGAACGTTGAAGAGGATATCCCTCCCAGGGAGCCAACCGCTCGCGCATCCATATATACCCAACCATCCCAACAACCACGCCTGAAAACCCTAGAAAATAAGGACCTCCCATGAAATATTGAACGATGTTTGAAATAATGCCAATAATAAGCATCAGCATGATCATACGCGTTTTTTTTAATCGCTCTTCAATTTGTCTACCCAAAACAAAAAGCCACGCCATATTAAAAAGAATGTGCAAAATGTCTCTGTGTAATAAACAAGGTGTGAAAAGTCTCCACACTTCACCCTCACGAATTTTTTCAAATAAAGGAACAGTACGCAGATAATTCCATCCTGTCTTATGCCAATTCATGATGACATCTACAACTCCTTGCCAATAAGGAATCAAGTCTATCTGATCTATTTGTGCTTTAATGTCTGAAGGCAACTTGTCAACATCTTCATACTCTTTTAGAGAATGACTGCTAATAAAGTTATGAATCTCTTCATTTTTCTGTGGATAATCGAATAGTAAATTTTGCTGAATGGGTGTGAGCTCCATTTGCAAAGCCAAAAGTCCCTGTGATTGGACAATTTCCGCTTCTTCAGCAGCATTCCAAAAAAAGAGAAGCCCGCACAAAACAATCAGTAAGTTTGTTAATGTTAGCCGGGAACGAAATTTCGGCATATCATCAACTTTAATTTTCAAATCATCAACAGATCCACTTGGAGGAATAAATCCCGGACTCTGCATGATAAAAAGAGGATCTTGCGGATTTTGTCGAAATTTTTCTGCCCAAAGAAGTGCATCTTCAATATCTTCCTCATTAACAATCCATACAAGATAACGCAATGCCCCTGTACTTGGATCTGCTTGAGGTTCATAACTGCTTGGAATCTCTTGTTTTTTCAAAAATAAAGAAAATTCAAAAGCCTCCTTTTCTTGCTCAAAGGTGGCAACTAATCTCATAATTGTTTAATTCTCTCCACAATACTCGATGTAGAAAGTCCTGGGACAAGCTGAACGATATGGATCCGTCCGCCATGTGCTTTAACAATATCCGATTCAAGACAATTCTCTCCGTACTCAGCACCATTAACATGAACATCAGGTTTAATTTTAGATAACAATGCTCGTGGATCCGGTTCATCAAACCACGTCACATAATCGACCATCGAAAGAGCACTTATCATTCTTAACCGGTATTCCAGGGGAACAATCGGTCTTTTTTCAGACTTATATTCTCTAATCGAACGATCTGTGTTCAATCCAACAATAAAAACATCGCCCTGTAACGAGGCCTCATGAAGCATTTCAAGATGCCCTGCATGCAACAGATCAAATGATCCATTCAAAGTAACAATTGTTTTAGAGCTGCGACGCAGCTCTTCAACCGTTTTTTCCAACGCGTCCGGAGCAATCTGTTTAAAAAAACAATTATTTGGGGAAGGCGACACGATAAACCTCTTCATAATTACCCACAAAATGGACTTGAATCCCCTTTTTTATATAACTAGGAAGCTCTGCATAGTCTCGCTCATTATCTTTTGGGAAAACAAGAACCTTCACCCCTGATCTACGCGCAGCAATGAGTTTTTCTTTTAGGCCACCAATCGCAAGAACTTTACCAGTTAACGTTAACTCTCCCGTCATACCAAGATCCTCACGAACGGGCACGCCTTTTAAAAGAGAAATGAGTGCTGTCGTCATCGTAACACCTGCTGATGGTCCATCTTTTGGTGTTGCCCCTTCTGGAATATGCATATGCACTTGTTCCTTCTTAAAAAAAGAAACACCTGGCACATATTTTTTGTGAGTGCTCTGAAGATAGGTCCACGCAATCTGAGCAGACTCCTTCATCACATCTCCCGCTTGTCCGGTAAGCTTCATGTCTGTCTTTGCAGCTTCAACACGCGTCACTTCTACATAAAGAGTAGCGCCGCCAAGAGATGTCCAAGCAAGTCCCATACAGACCCCTACAGGCGTTCTTTCATAAAAGCGGTCAGTTGTGAAAATAGGTTTTCCAAGAAACTCTTCTGAGTTATTTTCAGAAACTGTAATTTTCTTCAACTTCTCAGGTTTTGCTTTTTCTTGATTACGTACAATTCTTACAGCGACCTTGCGCAATATTTTCTTAATATAGTTCTCAAGATTACGTACACCTGATTCTCTGGCATAACCATTAATAATTTGAGCTAGCGATCTTTGTGTGAATCCCACCTGAGTAGCCTTGAGACCCATACTCTTTCGATTACGCGGAATTAAATATTTCTTTGCAATCTCAAGCTTTTCTTCCAAAATATAACCGGAAAGACGCAAGATATCCATTCTATCTTTTAAAGGCTCCGGAATTGTATCCAACACGTTTGCCGTTACGATGAAAAGAACGTTGGATAAATCGCAACGGACATCTAAATAATGATCAAGAAAGTCTTTATTCTGTTCAGGATCTAAAACTTCAAGAAGCGCAGAAGCAGGATCTCCATGATAACTATTACTCATCTTATCTACTTCATCGAGCATGATTACAGGATTCATTACCTGTGTGAACTTAAGAGCTTGAATCATCTTACCCGGCATTGAACCAATATAGGTGCGTCTATGACCCTTAATTTCTGCTTCATCACGCATGCCACCGACAGAAAATCGATAAAATTGCCGATTTAACGCCCTGGCAATACTTTTTCCAATACTTGTTTTGCCAACTCCGGGAGGGCCAACAAGACATACAATGCTGCCTTTCACTCCACCGCTTAACTTGCCGACGCTGATAAATTCTAAAATGCGCTCTTTAATATCTTTTAGCCCATAATGATCTTCTTCAAGCACATCTTCCGCATGTTTTAAATCATCATTTTCTTTGCTAAAAACACCCCAAGGGACGATCGTAAGCCAATCAAGATAATTGCGGCAAACAGCATATTCCGCAGATTGAACTTCAAGAACATTAAGCTTTTCGATTTCATCTTTAATGACCGTCATGACATCATCCGGAACGATTCTTTTCTTAAGGCGCGCTTCAAATTTTTCTGTATCGCATGTCTTATCATCTTTTTCTAATCCAAGCTCTTTTTTAATCGTTTTGAGTTGCTCTCTCAAAAAAAATTCTCTCTGAGTTTTAGAAATTGTCGCTTCAATCTTTTGATTAATGCTATTTTGAAGCTTGCTCAAATCTAGCTCTTTTTTCAGCAACATCAATGCTTTATCAATTCTTCCCTGCAAATCAAACGTCTGCAAGACATCTTGCATTTCTTCTCTGCTTGCAGTAGTCAGCGCTACTGCAAAATCGGCGAGCTTGCCAGGTTCTGTAAAATCGGAATGTCCAAGAAAAATTTGCAACTCTTCTTTGAACAGAGGATTGAGCTTAAGCAGTTCTTTGATCGTGGTAATAATGCTGATCGAATAAGCTTTCAGCTCTTTAGACAACTTTTCAGAGTGATCTTCATGATACTCAACCTGAGCTTTTAGATGCTTACCGCTTTTTAAAGGTTTTTTGATGGAAATTCTTTTCTCCATATTCAAAACCACCTGAGCCCCACCCTGCTCTATAGGAATAATGCGCAAAATACGCGCTAAAACTCCCACAGAATAAAGATCATCAAAAGTCGCTTTATAGATATTAAGGTCTTCGCGCTTTGTCAAAAAAAGACCCATGCTTTTGTGCTCAGACTTAGCAACCGTTTTTAACACCTCATAGAAAGCACCCGGCTCAATAACGATCGGAGCTGCCATTCCAGGAAAAAAAGGCCGCCTGTTCAAAGGAACAATAAAAACTTGTTCCGGCGATGCAACAGATATCGCATCTCGCTCATTTTCTTCTTCTTGGAGCGATTCATTGATGACTTCTTCAAGATTATCTTCGTCTTCGTAATTCAAAGTCTTCCCCTTAAAATGTATCTCGAGTTAAACTAGAACAATGTACCACCTCTAAACAAATCACGCAAGTCGATGTCAGCATTAATTATTGATACTAGCACTCATGTGCTTCATTTAGGCCTTTATCATGCGAACAAACTCATTGCCTGGGAGTCCCTACCTCATGCAAACCAGCTTTCAAATTTTCTTTTACCATCTATCAACACTCTTCTGCAAGTTCAAGGATTATCGCCGAGAGATTTACACTATATTGCAGTCGGCACAGGACCCGGCTCTTTTACAGGAACAAGAGTAGGTGTTATCGTCTGTATGAGCCTTTCTTTTTCCCTAGATATCCCTCATATCGGTTTTTCCTCCCTGCTAATCGATAAGCCTCGAGAGCTTCTTATTGCGCACATTCAAGAAAAATTTAAAGACGAGATTTACGACCTCGAAATCAACTATCAGAATTTTTTTGAAACCCGCTTTGTTTGAAAAAATTGATTTTTTTGGCAAACAAATGGAGTTTCGAAAGAACTCTGTTGCGCGTTTTCCCCCAATTCCTCTAGAATAGGAGCACCTGAACCTAATCAATTAAAGGGAACATTTCAATGACGAGTGTGAAAGTCCGACTTGGAGAGCCTATAGATAAAGCTCTTAGAGCATTAAAAAAGAAATTAGACAAAGAAGGGGTAATGAAAACGGCTAAGGCCCACCGCTTTTACGATAAACCTTCTGTAAAAAGCAGAGCTAAATCAAAAGCTGCGTTGAAGTATAAAAAACCAAAAACTAGTTTTCGTATCAGCTTCTAAATAAACTATTTATGACAGATTATTATTCAGTCCTAGGGACTACGCAAAGCGCTACCCAGGAAGAAATCAAAAAAGCGTATCGCAAAAGCGCTCTTAAGTACCATCCTGATAAAAATCCTGGAGACAAACAAGCTGAAGCAAAATTTAAAGAAATTTCTGAGGCTTATGAAGTCTTAAGCGACGAAAAGAAACGGCAAGTTTACGATCGTTACGGCGCAGATGCTGTTAAAGGCGCTGCCGGAATGGGCGGACACCCTGGCGGCGGGCATGGAGGCTTCTCTTCGATGGAAGAGGCTCTACGCACCTTCATGAATGCTTTTGGTGGCGGAGGCGGAGGCTCATCTGACTCGATTTTTGAGTCATTCTTCGGCTTTGGATCAGAAGATGCAGAAGCTGGAGGCCGTCAAGGGTCCAGCAAAAAAATGAACCTCACGGTTCCTTTTGAAGAAGCTGTACGCGGCGTCGAAAAAGAGGTCATCCTCAACAACTTGGCGAGTTGTGAAAAATGCAGTGGCTCAGGGGCTGCATCCCCTAATGCATTAAAAAAATGCACCCGTTGCCATGGAGCTGGTCAAGTACAACAGACGCGTGGATTTTTCAGCATGTCTAGCGTCTGTCCACAATGTCAAGGCAGAGGAAAAGTCATCACAGAAGCGTGTTCTGATTGTAAAGGAGCCGGTAGACTTAAGAAAAAAGAACAGCTCACCATTAAAATCCCTCCTGGAATAGACAGCGGTATGCGTATGCGCGTTGGCGGCTATGGAGATGCCGGTGAAAATGGGGGCCCGCCCGGCGATCTTTATGTCTATATCACAGTAGAAGCTCATGATGTTTTCGCTCGCGAAGGGGATGATATTATGATCGATCTTCCTATTAGCTTTACGGACGCCGCTCTTGGCTGTAAAAAAGAGCTTCCAACACCTTCCGGCGGTATAACACGCATCACAATTCCTGAAGGAACACAAACTGGAAAAAAATTCCGCATCTCTAAAGAAGGCATGCCGAATGTCCATGGTCAAGGAAAAGGTGATCTTTTTGTGAATATCACAATTGAAACACCGGTTGACCTCTCAGCAGAACAAAAAAATCTACTAAAAAACTTTGCCGAGCTCGAGGGACCTCAGAATTCCCCTCGTAAACGCACTTTTTTAGATAAACTTAAGGTTTTTTTTTCAAAATAGTGAATCTGAAAAAACTTTTGGGATCGATCCTTACAACGTTCGGTAGACTTTTTATTTCAAGTAAAGGCTGCAACAAAAAAGGATCGCTCTCGAAAGGATCGCGCCATGGTTCAACTTCTTCATAATGCAAGCCATAAAAGCTGTCTACCCCCCGAAATGAGGAAGAAAACTCCTTTTCAATCAGCGCTTCCCAATTTTCATCGCGCCTATGGCCCCAGCTTTTAGTTTTAAAAAGCATCTCTTCTCGAGTCCTCACCCAGCTAAAATGGTGTACAAGAGGCCTGCCATCAAGCCCCACAGCCTGCTTCATCTTTTTCCCTGCAATTCCCTCAAAAATCCCTTGCCGTTCCTGCAAATCGAGCAAAATTTCAGGAAAAAGAGCCTCCTTACGTGCAAAAAGAGAAATAGGATGCCAAGAAAGGGATCTATAACGTGCTGAACGAAAATACGCATAGCCTGCAAGTCTAAATACTTCATAAGATCTATAGTCAAAACCATCTAACCACTCAAGGAACCTCTTTCCATCATGAACCTCATCAACGTCTGCAAAAAGAACAGTCTCGATCATCTCTTCCAAGAAATGAAAGCCGATGTATCTACTCGTGCTGTGCCAATAGTGCGCCCAATCACTATCTGAAGGACCTACTGGACAATAAAAGCCGTAAGGCTCTTTTTCACTATAAACAAATTCAACAAAAAGACAGTCAGGATGCTTTTGATAAGATTTTTCTAATAAAAGTCGATTTTCAGGCTCACCATTGAAAAAATGGTCAGCTACAACAACGATAATTTGTGAAGAAAAACACCGCGCTTCCTCGATGCACATATCCAAGAAGCGAAAATCGTTGGTGCAATAGCTGATGACTGTGCCAACTCGGTGTTCCATAAAGACTTAAGTACTTAAGCTACCTGCGCACGCCTGCAACTTGCACGGATAACTTCTAATATTTGCTCGCCATCTATATAGCTATCAACAAAGACAACACTTTTGCCATCTTTTGCGACTTCTAGGAGCATCGTATAGTCTAAGGTATACGTTTTTCCATCTTTACCAACAACCTCATCATAGAGAAAAGCTGCAGCTTTATTACCTTCGACAATCAAATGGCGCAGGTTTTGTTTAGGCTTACCCTGAATGAAGTCGTAAAACTGGGAAAAAATATTTTCCAAATTTGCAATTGTTTTGTATTCCCCTGCGTAAGGATGGTTCCCATGAACTTTCCAGACAGCGTGAGGATCAAAGCATGAAAAAAATCCCTGCATTTCTCCTTGAGTGTAGTAAGAAAACAACTTTTCAACGAATTTTCTAGCTTCCATAACCCTCCAATAACAGCTTTATAACTCAAAACTAACAAAATATAATTAATTTTTCAACATTTATACAATTTTAGACTTTTTTCTTGAATATTAATGACATATTTTTTAGAATCAAAAGCAATAAAAGAGGAAATCATGGAATTTTTAAGAGAAATCATGAAATCAGTCCCTCCCTCAGCTTGCAAAGCGGCATGTACACGCTATGTCGCCTGCATCTTTTCTATGCTTATTTTCCCTTAAGCGAGAATATATTTTTTCGTTCTTATTTAAAGTTTAAGTCGTTCAAAACCAATGGTTGAGTTTGTTTCGGTATAAGTCAAAGTTATGATGTATAAGTGAGAGCCGTACCTATAAAAACGGTAAGATGGGTCAAGAACGCGTTAATTAAACACCCCGATTTTGCCTTGCCGGGACGTAAAGCCCTCTTAAAGCTAGACTTAACAAAGCCTTAACTAGCTTGAGACGTTTTTTTTAACCACAAAGAACACAGTCTTGACTTTTTGAAGCTAAACCTGCAAAATCACACGCTATGATTTATTTAACCTTTGTATTTCTTATTTTATCGTCTGTCGCCTTCTCTAAAGACGACAGACGAACTGACATTGACTATAAAGTGACTGAAGGCTACGTTACAAACACGCAGAAAGCTCAGTTTAATGCGCGGCTGCAAGAACTACCCAACATCAAGAGTATTCTAGAGATTGGTCTTAATGCTGGACATAGCGCTGAAAATTTCTTTCAAAACTGCCCTAACTTAGAATGCTTTGTATCCGTTGACATCAATCTTCATCCCTATACACAGCACGCTTTAGAGAAGTTACAAGCGAGATACCAAGAGCGATTTATCCCAGTGATTGGCGATTCAACGCTCAAAATTCCCGAGTATGCAGTGCAGCATCCCAAGAAAAAATTCGATCTTATCTACATCGATGGCAATCATGACTACTCCTATTGCTTACGAGACATCCTTAATTGCTTCTTTGTAGCTCATGAAGAAACTATTGTTTGGATCGACGACTACAATTGTATAGGCGCTGCTGAAGCTATTAACCACTGCGCAGATCTAAGAGTTCTTGAGATCCTGAAGGTTCACTCGAGTGATATCAGCGACAGGGATGAGCGGTGTTGGGTAGAGGCTCGTTATATTAAGTAGCTGTTCAATATATCTCGGAAGAGCAAAAGCTGCTTTATGCACGGCGGGAGTGTAATACTTGAACTCTCCAGCCACGCTTTTAAGCCGATTACGAAGATCTTCTTTAGAGATCTTGATCTCTCTGTCTGTAGCCCATCCAAACGCCATATGCCCGCCGATATACGTAGGAATTGCTGCAATGTAAAATTTCACATCGCTAAAATGTTCACGTAATCCCTCATACACCATGCACAACTCTTCTTTCTGTAAAAATGGAACACCGCTTTGATTTACAAAAATGCCGTGGGAAGACAGTCTCTTTTTACAGTCGCCATAAAATTCCTTAGTAAAAAGCACCCTGCCGGGTCCTTCTGGATCAGGAGAATCACAAATAATCACATCAAACTCTTCAGAAGATTCTTTTACAAAAAGAGAGCCATCTTGTACGACGACATGCACACGCGCATCATTAAAAGATCCGCAGGATAAGAAAGGAAGATGAATTTTAGAGAATTCGATCACAGAAGCATCAATTTCTACTAAGACAACTTTTTCTACGCCCTTGTGTTTGAGAACTTCTCTCAAAATCCCTCCATCCCCTCCGCCAACAATCAAAACTGTTTTAACATCTCCATGGGAAAGAAGCGGAACATGCGCTAACATCTCGTGATAAATAAATTCATCCGCTTGTGTTGTCTGAATAACCCCATCCAAAACAAGAATTTCTCCAAAAAAATTATTTTTAAAAATCATAAGATCCTGCTGCTCGGTTATTTCTTCATAGCATTTTTCATCAATGCAAAAAGATTGCGCCCAATGTTGAAAAAGAGATTCTTGAAACCACTCCGCAGCAGAAAGAGTAGAGCTAAAAAACAATAACGCAGTACTTAAAATAAATCGCCCCACAAAATACCTCTCAACTGTTTTTTTCATGAGGATCTCCCATAAGGCTGATAATTTCAAGCACTTTATTGCTTGACGCAGGACCCTACAAATTGGCACTATTAGAAGTACGATGAAACAGCTGAAAATTTTATTCGAAAAAAACGAGCAATGGGTAACGTCAAGGACGATGAACGATCCTGACTACTTCAAAAAAATGGCTTCAGCTCAAGCTCCAAAGTATTTATGGATTGGATGCTCTGACAGTAGAGTTCCTGCAAATGAAATCGTAGGACTTGAACCAGGAGAGCTTTTTGTTCACCGCAACGTAGCGAACCTTTTTCCCCATACAGACATTAACTCTCTTTCTGTTCTGGAGTTTGCAGTTGATCTAATCAAAATCGAACATGTGATTGTCTGCGGACACTATGGATGCAGTGGAGTAAAAGCTGCAATGGAGGACCATTGCTTAGGACTTGTTGATAACTGGCTAAGAAACATCCGCGATGTTTATGCAAAATCCAAAGACAGCCTTGAAAAAATAGAAAATGCCAAAGAACGCTTTAACCGCTTAGCCGAACTTAACGTTTACCAACAAGTTCTTAACATCTGCCATACAACGATCGTACAAGGCGCTTGGTCCCGTTACCAACCTTTGTCCATCCATGGCTGGATCTACGATCTTGAAACCGGCAAATTAAAAAATCTCGACTGCTGCTTCTCAAATGCCGATCAACTAGACAGTATTTTCCGCATTACTCCCGCGACATAAATGAAAGCTCATAAAAACTCCTTAAGAAAAAAAATACGACATCTACAGACAAGCTTAAGAAATGCATCCATTTCTATTAGAGAACTTTTGCATATTTTCTCTGGAAGCGGCTGGGCTTTAATTCTTATTTTATTCAGTCTGCCTTTTTGCCAACCCATCCAAATTCCTGGATTATCAACTCCCTTTGGCCTTGCCATTGCGTTTATTGGCTTGCGTATGATTTTTGGAAAGCACATTTGGCTACCCAAAAAGTTTTTAGCCAAAACAATCCCTTCTCACGCATTAAAAAAAATAACAGCTAAAACTCTCAAGCTCATCAAAAAAATGAGACGCTGGGTTCATCCTCGATTAGAATGGATCTGTCATTATCCAGCTATGCATGTTGTGAATGGTTTCATTATTTTTATGTTAGGCATTCTCTTAGCACTGCCTCTCCCCATCCCTCTTTCTAATTTAACAGCAGCCTGGTCCATCCTTTTAATCGCATTAGGAATATTGGAAAACGATGGTCTTTTTATACTCATCGGCTATGCAGTTTTCCTATCAACACTTGCATTTTTTGCGTTTACGTTACTCGGGCTAAAACACATTCTATAAGATGATCATTCACAAGACCTACTGCTTGCATGTAAGCATACATGATGGTAGATCCAACGTATGCCATCCCCCGTTTTTTTAAATCTTTAGAAAGCGCATCGCTAACCACAGTCGTTACTGGAATATCTTTCAGAGCATTTCGTCGATTGACAATCGGCTTACCTTCTACAAAACGCCAAAGGTAGCAATCAAAAGAGCCAAATTCTTTCTGAATTTGCAAAAAGACTTGAGCATTCTTACGCGCAGTAAAAATTTTCATCCGGTGACGGATAATGCCCGAATC
Source organism: Chlamydiota bacterium (assembly GCA_040388665.1). Taxonomy (GTDB): domain Bacteria; phylum Chlamydiota; class Chlamydiia; order Chlamydiales; family Rhabdochlamydiaceae; genus DAHVFY01. The sequence goes on along the minus strand of JAZKBL010000019.1, from coordinate 9,442 downwards.
TTGACAAAGAGAGGTTAATTCTATATCGCTCATCTGTGCAACTTTTACAGGATCAAAATTGTGAAATGCTCGTTTATACCCCTCACGCCTTTTAAGAATAGTCTCCCAGCTAAGGCCTGCTTGCGCACCTTCCAAAATGAGCATCTCAAATAGCAACCGATCATCATGAACCGGAACACCCCATTCATGATCATGATACTCCCCATAAAATTCCTTACCAAGACTTCCGCCAAAGCACCGTCTCTTTCCATCAGTTCCTATAACTACCATCAAAATCCCTTAAACTTCTTCTGAAATGCGTTCTGGCCGAAGAGGATTAATCCATTCCTCTCTTAATCCATTTTCTCGCAAAGAATTTAATACAATTTTTCGGGTCACTGTATACGCCTTTTCTGAAGCATCTATAAGAGTATATCCCAACAAAATCTCCCTGGCCTCTACTCTAAGTTTTTCACTAAATTGGTACCCAGAATCTTTACATTTTTTTACAAGTTCAGTCAAAATATCGGGTCGAGTTTTAGACAGCTTTACAATCCGTTTGGTTGTTTCAAAAAATAGGATTACATGAATTTTTGAACCATCTCTTAAAGTTACATTAACAGATCCATCTGACATACAAGCCTCCTTGCTATAATTTTAAGCTAAGCGTTAGCTAAAATCACCACTCTCTTTTAACACCATCCCTTGAAGACTTAAGAGGATTGATCACTCTTAAAACTTCTCCATCCCTTTTCACAGAATTTAAAACAATTTCTTGGGTTATTCTGAGCACATTTTCGTTTCTGTCTATAAGATTGTACGCACGTAAAATTTCCTGTGTCTCATTTTTAAAACTGTTATTAAATTTATATTCAAAATTTTCACACTTTTTTAGTAACTCAAGCAGAATATCGGGTCTTTTTGCCACCAAGGTATCCAGATCCCTCGTTACAACATGAAGAATAGCTTCAGGAACTTCAAACCCATCTTTTAGAGTTACACCAGCTATACTCGGCATGCTTTACTCCTAAACGATTTTTTTCGTACAATGTTAAGTTATTTTCAAGGAATCTTTAAGAATATCCAGTCTTCTTAATTCCAATCAACAAGTTTTGTTTGACGTCTCACCTAATAACTTCATTAAAAAAAATCTCCTACAGGCTATGATAAAGGATTTTAAGAAAATGGAGATATAGAAATGTTCCTATTAAGAATCGCTTGCTGCTTTCTTGGAATTGCTTTGTTTGGAGAGGAAAAAGGTTATCGAGTTTTTGATGAAACAACTCCCACTCATGTCAAAGAGTTCTACTTGGAAAATCATACAAAACAGACCCTTGATTTTGTCTTAGCAAAAAAACAAGAATACCTACCTCTTAACAAAGGAAAAATGGACATTTGGGAAGCTTTTGCGTTACTTGAAACCATCATTGATGCAAGTGATGCTGACATTCGTGTACCTCAATATTATCACGCATTTCAAACTGCAGAAGCACTCCGACAAGATGGATATCCAAAATGGCTGATTTTAGTAGGTCTCATTCATGATTTAGGCAAGATGCTCACCTTTTATGGAGAGCCCCAGTGGGCAGTTGTAGGAGACACTTTTCCTGTTGGATGTTCTTTTTCTGAGAAGATAGTTGTTTCAGAGTATTTTTCTTTAAATCCAGATTTTCATCAGCCTCTTTATCAATCAAAATATGGAATCTATGCAGAAAAATGCGGTCTTGATGCTGTACATCTATCT
>JAZKBL010000019.1:0-7709 GCA_040388665.1 Chlamydiota bacterium | reverse complement strand
CTTGTAATACATTGATTGCGGAACTATAACGGTACATGATGAATACCTCTATCATGTCGTGAAAGATTACCTTCCTGAAGAAGCTTCATATATCATCCGGTATCACTCTTTTTATGCATTACATCATGAAGAAGCTTACTTACATTTATTAAATGAAAAAGATCTTTCTCTACTTAAATGGCTTAAAATTTTTAGCCAATATGACCTTTATTCAAAATCAGACGAATTACTTGATGTTGATGCTTTAATGCCATACTACCGCGATCTTGTCAGCGAATTTTTTCCAGAGCCTTTAGACTGGTGATAAATTTTTATCTGAGCAAAAAAATCTGGCAAGGTCGACTTAGATTCTCAAGCGGAAGCCAAACTTTAGAGGGAGCCTGTACTACAAAAAATGGTAGCAAGATCAGTTCACAAAACGAGCTATTCGGTTACAGCTATGTGTGAAGGATCTATAATTAAACAAGTACGTATGGAAGCCTCCTCGGAAAAGCTTCTAGCGTTTTGAGAATATCTTAAACTCGAAACACCCACTGCCTAGAAGACATTCTTTGCCTCATGCAAAATTTGCTTTTTTAAGGCAGGATGAAGTGCGCTTTTGGTTACTAAATCAACATCGCAATGGAGAAGTTCTTCAAGGTAATTTTTAAGACCCACGAAACCGAATAATCCTTTTTTTACATCAAAGTCAACGAGTATATCAATATCACTTTTAGCTGATGCCTTGTTTCTAGCTACAGATCCAAAAAGAAAAAGTGAACGAACGCCTAACCCTAAAAGATCTTTCTTATGCGCATTTAAGATCTTTTTTGCTTCTTTCAACAACATGCATCTCCCTCCTTTTCTTCCTTCTACCAACAACACTAATTTCGCGAACACTAAATTCCAACTTTCTGAGTTTGCTAATCTGCTCAGATTTTTGCCACTTTTTTCTAACGGGAAGCGTAAAAACGCATCAAACGAAAGGCTTGAAGAGCATTGAGAACCACGGGAAAAGCCTTACCAGGTCAAGGTTGGGGGAAAAGCGGCATCGGATCGCTAAACAATAGCGAAAATCTCACCCTCAATCATACATATCAGCTGCTTAAATGGCGTACGATGATACTCCGGACGTAAATATACACCACGCTTAGTATGAACTACAATTGCATGAAGCCGTCCCTCCTCCGCTAACACAATTGCTTCTTGTTTCGAAATCCATGAGTTTACCATCGAATCGCCTACAAGAAATTCAAAAATCACTCGTTTTTTATTAAAATGGATGCCAAGAACCTTTTTTACTTCAATATATTCTTCTCGACCTTCTCTCCAACCTTCATGTTTTTTCATAGCATCAAGCAAGTTTTCATATTCTTCATCATTCAATGAACGAATCGTGCGTTCCATATCAAATTTTGTAAAAAATCGGATAGCCTTTTATTTCCCTCTTCATCGTAGTAAATAACCGAATTATCTGGGCCATCTTCTGCTTCAACAAACGATTTATTATTCATCATCATAAATACCCCTCGTTTCAATTGCTATCGGTGCATGAATATGAAAAACTAATGACCCTAAAACCCCCTCGACAATGACTTGCCTATTAGAAAACAGAATAAGTTCATTATCTGAACAAGAGGTGACAAGCTGCACCCACCCTCTTGCCTCTGCATCAAAAATATCTTCCTGTGGAAGACATCCCGATGCTATTAATCTCTGAATTTCAGATTCAGAAATCTCTAAAATCCAACGCATCTCGGGTGCATCACCTTCTTCTAAACTTTGAAAATTTGGAATACCAGGAAAAGTGTACTGAAAAATTTTACCCCTGAGTTCAACAAGTGGACACGATACTTTCGCTCCATCAATGGGTTCGAGATATTCGATTTGAACATCGCTTTCTTCAGCGAAACAATAAGCACCAGTCAAGACAAGTAAAAAGTGCACTGCATATAGTAATGTTTTACTCATCAAATCCCCACCTCAGATTTGGAAAAATTTATTCTGATGGGCAAACTAATTTTTGTCATTAATTTTATAAAATAAGGCAAGCTTTTGACAAAAGACCTTATTTAGCGGGCAGCGGAGCTACTTCACTTTGACTCCTGACGGAAGCCAAACTTTTGGCTTCCGTCAGGACGTCGAACCTGCACGGGATTGCTCCCAGGAGATTTTAAGTCTGCCAAAAACTCGACTATCGTCACGCTGGGCAGAGAGATTATCGGATAATACGAAAACATGACCTGGCGGAACTTGAAACGGCTTATCAATAGCATAGCCCCCTAGCTTCCAACCAGCCCAACTTCTACGAATTCCATTCTCCTGAAAAGAAACACCGTTGACGACTACATTACCTTCAGTAATCTGTATCGTGTCGTTCTCTAGTCCGACGACACGAGATACCCAGGGCTTCCCTTCATGTTTGAACACGATAATGTCATCTATCTGATACTTCGCTAAGTACGGCGACACTCGATTTAAGAAGCATAACTGCCCGTCCTTGATTGCCGGTTCCATGCAATCACCCGAAACACGATAGGACTTGGCGAATGCCTGTACAGCAATTATCAATGCAACAACGATTAAAATGATGATTTTGTAATGATTCTTCACAACACTCCTATAAGAATAAGATTTTTTATGGCTACGCGCAAGCGTAAATGGACGCAGAATGGAGAGAAAAAGTCAGTCTCATAGCAATCATTGCCCTTTCTAGTTTATTTATAATTCGCCTTTCTTCACTTGATTATCTTAATTTTTTTCTAAGGAATATTTTTGAATGACCATGCCAATAATTTTTTATTTCCCATATCCGTTCATACCCGTTTTTCAAATAAAACTCTTCCGCCTGAAAGTCCCAGGTATCCACTAGAGAAAAAATGCATCCATTTTCGATTGCTTCTCGTTCTGCTGCACCTAACAGTTTTGTACCATATCCTTGTTTTTGAAGACTTTCCTCAACCCATAATACGTCGATGTAGACTGACTCCGTATCTAGAAATGCCTGTATTCCGCCGAAAACTTTACCTGAATCGTTTTTCAAAAAAATGGAAAATGCTTTATCTCGCTCACCTACTATATTTTCATTAGATGCAATGATACCTTCTCTTACAATAGCATTATCAGCATGACTAGGAGCGTAGTCTACGACTACTCTGTACATATTTCCCCTTTAAGTTGCTGTTTTAACCAGTCTAAAGATTGATTAATAATATCAGGTCTTTTACGCACGTAGTGGTCCATGTCTTCGATACGCAAGTATGTTATATCAGCACCCACATCTTTTGCTTTTTCGACAAAAGCATCGCTAGAGCTAATGATCGTATCCTTGGCTCCAGCAACAACCAAGAATGGCGTACGTATTTTTTGGTAGTCTGGGGCCGGATAGAGCATTGCATCGGCATGGTATTTGTACGTCATACCTAGAAAATGGCGATCAGATGTTGGATCGCAAGCACTGGCATCCATGCACGCATCATACTTTTCTCGTGTAGTGGCGGATTCAAAACAAACACCACAGTCACTAAGTTTAACATGATGTGGACACTCAGGGTTGTCTAGCAATAATTTTTGTAGAAATACCCAAAGCTCTTCACGCCATGACCAATCTCCAGCACCAGACCAATTCATAGTTGCTATCGTACTATCCGAATACTCAGTAGTCAGTGATGTTACAAGGGGACCACCTTCAGAAACCCCTAAAAAAACAAGTTTCCCATTCCATCCCTTAGGGGGATTCATTTTTAAATATTCAATAACAACCCGATGATCATTGAGACGGTTTGACCGTGTGTAGTGATCCATGAATTTATTTGCATCAACTTCACTACCATCAACGCCGCACTGCTCAACGGTAACAACACCTAATCCCAAATCCAAGAACTCTTGCAGAAGATACCGATGAACATGAATAATGCTTTGAATATCTTCTTTGGAGGAAGAGCCACCACACACGATAGCAATAGGAAAACTATCCGCTTTTGGTGCACTGAAATAGTAAATCACATCTAGAGAAATTGCTTCAGGGCATGTTGCCACAAATCGAGATGATGCAGGTATATCGTAGGAAGGCACACTATCTGTGAATTTGTACGGTGTAATTTCTTCTGCACAGCAACTAGACGCAGCAAGCATCAAATTAATCATTATCACTTTCATCACAACTAAACCTCCCACGAGTATTTTTAAAATGATGTCTACTTATCGATAATACCTCTTAAAGCCCTTCCATTCCATCCATTTATACTGAAAGAAAATGCTGGGTCAAGATGATCCTCTATTTGCCATGACTCTACTTAACGCCTCTTGTAGTTCTTCTTCTGAATGGGAGAGCTCTTCTCTTTTGCGATGTTCTTCAAATTTTGCATATTCGGATAAAGCAAACTCATTTGCCATCTCGGCAGAAATTTTTCCGGCATGAGTTAAAATTTTATCATCGTTGAGCTCTAGGAAAGCATCCAGCTTTGTTTTCCAGTCGGCCATGTAAAGTACCTTCCGTCCGCGGGCTTGTCGTTCGGCAAAATCCAGGTACTGACTTACAAGCAACTCGAGATCTCTAATTTCCTCACGATTCAAGTAATTTTTTGCGATTTCGACATCCTGCTTTCTTAGCTTCTTTCCTCGACCAGCGCCATTCCAAGTTGTAAGTCCCATGTTTGGAATAGAAGCATTCGCTCGTCCATGAATAATTTCGGCGGCGGTACATCCGGTAACTGCGTAAAGAAGCTTATTCTGCACCGTTTTAAAAAACTCCTGGGTCATTGGATGTTGTGGATCATAATCAGCGCTGAGGGTATAGATATCCCTGATTTTTTGATAAAACCGTTTCTCAGAGACTCGAATCGTTCGGATACGATCCAATAATTCGTCGAAGTAGTCCATCCCTCCAGGTTTGCTCAAACGCTCGTCATCTAATACAAATCCTTTTACTACATACTCTTGCAAGCGCTCAGTAGCCCACTGGCGAAATTGAACTCCTCTATGTGAACGGATACGATAACCTACGGCTAAGACCATTTTAAGATCGTAAAAATCTATTTCACGAAGGACTTGGCGCTCTCCCTCCGTTTGAACTATTCGATACTTTCGAATAGTTGCCTCAGGGCGCAGCTCATTTTCTTTGTAAATCTCTCTAATGTGGTAGTTTATGGTGCTTACGCCGACCCCATATAGTTCGGCTAAAAGCTTTTGGCTTAACCAGACGGAGCCCTCATGAAGATGAACTTCAATGCGCTGGCGGCCATCTTCAGTTTGATAAAGTAAGATTTGACCTTGGTTTATAAAATTTTCGCCCATGACAGCTCCTAAGTGATTATTTTTCCAAATCGAAATCTTACATTCTTACCATTAGACAAGACTGAGAAAGCTTCTTCAAAGTAAGGACTTGAGCCAGTTTCAAAAGGATAGCTGATCATAATACCCTCACCGAATAACCCAGCTTTAGTGAATTTGAAAGCATGAATGGAAGCCAGTACACAACCCATTTCATAAGACAGAGTGGTTTTATGCTTTTCTGAAACTTCTGATATATGCAGCCCTGAAACAAACTCAAAAATAGTATAGGCCCACGGTTCATGAGAGTCATCGACATAGATAAGTTTGGGAGTTGAAACACTTCTATCAATGAGTTCATGAATTGCTTTTTCAATTTTGCAATGAGCTCGATCTCGAGCATAAATTCGCAAGACAAACGTACCAGAATCTATGTGAAATTTATAAGTGGTGTTGAGGGCTCCTCCAGAAAGAATCTTCCATTCATCTAACCTGTGGCAGTCAGGAAAAGCTTTACGAACTAAAGTTAGAAGCTGAACATAATCGAGCTCAATATTTTGAATACTTCTCTCTACCTCCACATAAACCTCTCAACTGTGTTATTTTTTTTGAACAATTACTTCAAAGATATGAGAGTGAATAGCCTTACCAGTACCACTTTTACTGTCTTCTTCTATTTCCTGAAAATATTCAACATCAAAATCTTGAAATAGATTTAAAATTTGTTCCTTCGTAAAGAACGTCATTTGTTTCATTTCTTCTTCTGTAAAGCCTTGATAATTTAACCCAAAAAAATGTCCCGCAAACCTTCCTCCGGAATTGAGTTTTTGCTTTATATGAGCCCAAACTTTCTCAAAGTTGTGTCGGTTGCAAAATGGTAATGCATAAGAGGCGCTAATGAAGTCAACTTGAGGTAACGTACCCCAAGTCGAATTCTCTTCAACGTTCGCAACAGCAGCAACCAATGTTATTGAATTTTTAACGTCTTTTCTTTGATTAATTATTTGAATTGCTTTAGGTTCGCTGTCTATTGCCCATACCTGCCAACCAGAGTTGAGCATTAAAACCGTCTCATTTCCCACACCGAATCCTATATCAATGGCTTTTCCTGGTGTTTCAAAAAGATTAAGTGCCTTTACGATAACTTGACTTGGTGGCTGATCTAGTTTGTTTTTATAGTATCTGTCCCATTTTCCATGCTGTAATGCTATCACACCTATTAACAAAAGAACTAATAAGGAAGATGTTAACCATGTTTTTTTAAATTTCATAATTTATATTCATGTAGAGTTATAACTTATAAGGCTTCATTTTTTTAGGCTCTCGTTCCCTTTTGAACCTTTTCATGTAAATGAGCTGTGGATTCATCTAACATTTAATACCTTTAAGAGTTCGTTGCAATTTCTGGCAACTGGCACATTGTAAGCATAGATCTTTTCTTGATACCAGGGGTGGTGCGCATGACTTCCCCCTAAGAAACCAACAACACGCATACCAGCTGAGATAGCTGCTTCAATACCTGCAGAACTATCTTCGATTACAATGCAATTTTCTGGGCTAAATCCCATTTGATTTGCAGCAAAGAGGAATAAATCTGGAGCAGGCTTCCCGTTAGCCACTTGTTGAGACGTGAAAATTGATTGATCGTTGAAATACATGAACTGTTCAGTTAATTCAAGGCATCGAACAACACGATTTCTTTGACTGCTTGAAGCTACGCATCGACTAATCTTCTTTTTATCAATAATCTCTAAAACAGGTTTAATCAAAGAGATCAACTCGGTTTCAAAAGCCTTCAAGACAATCGGTTGCTGTGAGTTTAAGTAATTTAAAGGGATATCAATACCAGATTCGTTCAAAATAATTTGACGAACAGCTTTTGCGTTCACCCCCGTAAATCTCCTGATGCTCTCCTCTGCCGTTATCGGGTAACCAAAAGAAGTCAATGCCTCAGCGTCAATTCTATTTGAAATGATCTCGCTGTCAACTAAAACACCATCACAATCAAAAATCACTAATTTGTTCATCATCCGCTTATGCTCACACAGGTTGCTTCGTACTGAAAGAAAACTATAACAGAAATCACAATAGACTTCTTTCAAAACTCGCTTTGTTTGAAAAAAGTCTAATGACTTTCATCCAATTTTAACACAGCTCCTTCCATCTTGTTTCGATGCTGAAACATAGAAGCTCTCGTCCACCTCTTCGTGGCATGCAGGCCACTTCACTTCGACGTCCTGACGGAAGCCAAACTTTTGGCTTCCTTTCCGAGCAAAAAAAAACCTGGCTGGGCTCCAGAGCTAATCTCCTTTCGAGCCTATAAGATCGAAGAGCAGGAGTCCTTTCGGGCGGGCGAAACAATATCGTTTTAAACGATATTTTTTTGTCCCGTCCCGAAAGCCGGTTCGTGGCATGCAGGCCACTTCACTTCGACGTCCTGACGGAAGCCAAACTTTTGG
>JAZKBL010000018.1:0-27493 GCA_040388665.1 Chlamydiota bacterium | reverse complement strand
CAGAACGCGGGTCATTGTCAATATTGAACCAGGGCCCGTCTACAAAATCGGCACTTACATTCTTCATCTGTATTCAGGAGATGTCGCAAATAGAATTTCGTGCGCTGAAATCACACTTGCAAACATTGGAATCCACTTAAATAAGCCCGCTATCGCTTTTGACATTGTACAATCAGAACTAAAGCTCTTACAGATCCTTTCAGAATGCGGCTATCCTCTTGCAGAAATTGCCAGAAGAGAAATTATTGCAGATGGTCTTACAAAGACATTAACTATCGAACTTGAAGTTCAAGCAGGATCGCTTGCTTTCTTTGGAAAAACAACAGTAGACGGGCTGTCTTTTGTTAAAGAGCGTCTAATCGAGCAAAAAACCGCCTGGAAAGAGGGCGATTTATACAATAGCTCTCTTGTGGAAACTACGCAAAAAGCCCTTCTAGATACAGGACTTTTTAGCTCTGTTCTTATTAATCATGACACGACGCTCTCTCAAGACAGCTTTCTTGATATGAACATCGCAGTAGCAGAAACTAAACACCGCAGCGTCAACATCGGGGTTAGCTATCAGACTTACTATGGACCTGGTATCACTTTTGGATGGGAAAATCGCAATATCGATGGAATGGGAAGATCACTCAGTTTACAAGGAGAAGCTACAAAAAGAAGTCAGGATGGAATCGCCAGGTACTTTATCTCTGATTTTTATAAACTCGGACAAGATTATCTTTGGCAAGCCCAGGTGATGCATGAGGATATTAAAGCTTACTCAGAACGCTCTTACAATCTAACCAACCGCATCGAAAGAAAATTCGGAAAAAAATTCCGCATGTCTCTTTCCGCAGAACTTGAAAAACTCTACGTTACATCAAGTGTTGACAATGGAATCTTCTTGCTGTTTGAGCTTCCTCTTTATTTACGCTTTAGCACAGCAAATAGCTTACTCAATCCAACTGAGGGAATGACTGTAGAGTATTCTATGAAACCAAGTGTTAATCTTGAAAAATGGACACGCAACTATCTCATGCAAAAATTTAGCTATAGCTACTATCTTCCGATTGCAAAAGATCATTCAGTTGTTTTGGCTCAAAAAGCAACTCTTGGACTCATTACAAGCGGTCCTCTCGATGTTGTCCCTATTCCTAAACGATTTTTAGGGGGCTCAGCAGAAGATTTACGCGGGTATCTATATAAAACTGTAAGCCCCCTTAGCTCTAACGAAAAGCCCATTGGCGGAAGATCCGCCATTTTCTACAGCCTTGAACTACGTTTTCGCGTCACCAAAACGTTTGGATTCGTTCCTTTCTTTGATCTTGGTACCGTATGGCTAGAACAACTCCCGCAAACGACAGGAAAATGGTTCAAATCAGCTGGGCTTGGATTTCGTTATTTTTCTTTTATGGGTCCTTTTCGTTTTGATCTCGCCTTCCCTTTAAACCGGCGAAAAGATCTTGACCCCACGTATCAAATCTTTGTAAGCATTGGACAAATGTTTTAGGATGTCTATTAGACACCTTACGTAACTCGCTTTGCTTGAAAAAATTGATGTTTTTTGAGCAGGTTTATTGCTAAATTTTGAAGGCATATGCAAACATATGACTGAAAAATTTAGCAATAAAAATGCCAAAAAAGGCGATTTTAGCAAGCAAAGCGAGTTACGTAAGGTGTCTATCATGTGGAAATGGCTTAGAGCTCTTATTTGGAGCTGCATCACACTTCTTTTCATCTCAAGCTTATTCCTTGCAGGAGTGCAGACGAACTATGCAAAAGAAAAGCTAAAAGCATGGCTCATTCATGCTGCTGAGCAAGAAGGGATGGAACTTTCTATTGGCACAATTAGCGGCGCTCCCCCTCTTCGTTTAACATTTGAAAATGTCGTATTCAAACCAACGAAAACAGACACCATCGAAATTCCAGAGCTGCGGTTCTCAATTGCATTCTTTCCTCTCTTTACAAAAAATCTTCAGTTCAAAAGGATCTTGATTCGCGATGGAAGCTATACATTTTCAGAAACTAGAGGATTTTTTCTACCTCATCTAGATCTCCCCTTCAACATTTCTATTAAACAACTCCTCATTTCCCTTGCACACATCAAAAACTTAGAAACAAACACAGAAGCTGTCTATACCCTACACGCAGAAGCGCAGCTGAAAAGTCATGAAACAGGTTGTTTCTTAAAAGCAAAAATTTCTTCCCCATCCCACTCAGAAACAAGTGGAAAAGTTTATCTTTTAGGCAACAAAAAAAGAAATTTTTTCAAAGGAAAATGCGCCTTTAACCTCTCTACAATGCAGGTCTTTAGTCCTCTATTTGTTCCTCCCTTTGAAGCTAATTGTTTTATCCGAGTAAATATTAATGGAACATGGCGCTGCAAGCCTTGCAAAGGAAATGTGCACATGAAGCTGCGCTATCTCAGCGCTCCTGAAATAGATCCCCTTGATCAGTTAAGCTTGATCGATCTATCTTTTGCAATAAAGGAAAACGGCGATATCGCATGCACTCCTTTTACGATTAAAAACGATTTCCTCGAGTCTCATGTAACAGCACTTTTAAGTGATAACTACACGCTAAAAACAGCAGAAGCTTCTCTTTTCATCAAAACTCTCTCCCCTTTTAATAAAAAACTTTCAGGATCTCTTAACGTTGAAGGGCTCTACGATTTAAGCCACGCACTGCTTGAAATTTCTACAAAAGGAATGTGTGTTGATCATCACTGTATCGAAACGTGTACAACCAAAATTCAAGCTTTTGCCGAAAATAATGGATGGAAAGGTGTTGCGAACATGACACTTTCCCAAGAAGATCTAAACCTTCAAGGTAAAGCTCTTTTTCATTACAAAGATAATCTATTTGACTTCCAAGAGCTTCTATTAAAGGGACAAGATATCCTCGTTAGCGGGGACCTTAAAGTAGCTCTTTCTCCTCTTGCTCTTGATGGGGGGCTTTATGCTTACATTCAAAATTTAAACCGTTTTTCAAGATGGGCAAAAGATGAACACTTAGGCGGATCGCTTGCCCTTTCAACCCGTTTTAAAAGCGATACATTTTCTGAATGCACGCTGACTATCAAAAATTTAGACTGCAGCGAACTACTCGCAAGTGAGCTGCGTGCTGAAGCTAAAATGTACAATCTTTGGACAAACCCTCAAGGCTCTTTTTCTTTCGAAGGAGAACGGATCTATCTCCCCAATGTTTTCCTTAAAACACTCTCTCTTCATGCGGTATCTACTCAAGAATCCTGGCAATTTGCTCTTGATGGAGAAGGTTTATGGAAAGATCCTCTTTCTTTTTCTATAACAGGCGCTATAAAAGAGAAGGAAAAAACCTTAGAGCTGATTTTTGAACATGCAAAAGCCTACACACTCGGCAATGTAATTCAACTTGAAAGCCCTTTTACGCTGTCTAAAAATGATCAAGAAATTAAGTTAACCCCTTGCGCTTTTAAAATTGGTGAGGGATCTTTTTTTTCAGAAGGTTATTTATCTAAAAAACATTCAAAACTCATTTTAAAAACGGACCATTTTCCTTTAGAACTTCTCTCTCTTTCCAGGGCTGAATTTGCAACAATGGGAACATGTTCTTTAGATGCACACATCTCAGAAGAACAGTGCTCTACTCAGGGACGTCTCAGCCTGCTTCTAGAACAAGCAAGCATTCTCCCCTCAGGAAAAGCAGAACCCCTCTTAGCAAAAGGGAACCTACAACTCAATCTTGATCAAAATGTTCTGCAAATCCATTCTGGATTAAAAGCTTCCGGCAGTCAATTTTTTGAATGGACGGCAACACTTCCCGTTAAGGGCTGTTTCTTCCCATTTACGCTTGATCTTGAAAGAGACTCCCCTATTGCTTCAGAAATTGTAGTCGAAGGAAATCTTGAAGAAATTTTTGATTTTATTAATGTCGGCAGCCATAAATTTTCGGGCCTAGCTTCCTGCCATCTCTATCTTTCAAAAACGCTCAACCACCCCTCTCTTATTGGAAGAATTGATTTGCAAGAGGGCTCTTACGAAAACTACATCACAGGAACCGCTCTAGAAAGCATATCAGCCTCCATGGCAGCTGAAAATAACCGTGTTTTACTAACACATTTTTCTGCTGAAGATCATGAAAAAGGGCGCATTTCTGTAACAGGAGAGCTTCTCTTACAGACAAAAGAAAAATTCCCTTTTAAATTCTGTTCAGAGTTTGACAACCTTAACATGCTTAATTATGATTCATTTTCTAGCAATTTCACAGGCCCCATTATCATAGAAGGCAACACAGAACAGGGAAAAGCTATGGGCACTCTCATTGTCTCTCATGCAAACTTTTATATCCCTGATGAGCTCCCCCCTGATATCCCTGTCCTTCCAATCACTTATATCCACGAGCCCCCTCACATGAAAAAAAATAGGATTGAACCACCCACCCTATTTCCCATTGCACTTGATATTCAACTATCAGCAAAAAATCAGATCTTTGTCCGAGGCAGAGGCCTCTCTTCAGAATGGCAGGGAAATGTTCATCTAGGTGGGAAAAATAGCAACGTTGCAGCCAATGGTACTCTTCACCTTGTTAAAGGAGAATTTGTGTTCTCGGGTAAAATATTCACTCTAACCCAAGGTGAAATTTCGTTTGCCCATAAAAATGCACAAGAAGCATTCTTGTCTCTCACAGGAACATTAGCGCTCTCTGATGCGACAATCACGGCTATTTTAAGAGGCCCCCTCTCAACGCCGCAAATCGCCTTTCAGTCCATCCCTCATATGCCCACAAGCTCGATCCTAGCACGCATCCTTTTTAATAAAGACATTTCCGACATCTCTCCCATGCAGGCCATTCAACTTGCGCAAGCGATCGTTACTTTATCAGGCGGTGCAGGACCTGACGTTCTTGAAAAAATCCGCAAAAGCCTTGGCATCGACAGACTCAACATCGTATCCGCAAACGGCTCAGATGATATCTCGGTCCAAATCGGCAAATACCTTACCCGCGGTGTCATGATCACCCTATCGCAAAGTGCTGACAGCAGTCAAATTCTTGTTGAAGTCGACCTCTCAAAAGGCTTTATTTTTCAAGCAGAAACTCAAGAAGAAGATGAAGGAAAATTCACCCTTAAATGGAATAGGAACTACTAAGTAATGAAAAAAACATTGCTCACTATAACATGTCTATCCTTGCAATTCTCCTGCCTATTTGGAGAAAAACAACCCGTTCGCGTGTATGTCGATATCGTTGGAGACTTATTTCATGCAGGTCACGTCCAGTTTTTTAAACAAGCCAAATCTTTTGGCGATTATCTTATCGTAGGTGTCCTTCCCGACGAGATCGTCGAAGGATACAAAAGAACCCCAGTTTTAACCTTGGCAGAAAGAATATCTGTCATCGAATCATGCAAATATGTAGATGAGGTCATCGTAGCCCCTGATTTACGCCTCACCGAACACATGATCAAGGACCTGCATATCGACTACATTGTCCACGGCGACGACTTTAACCAAGACACACTTGAGGATCAGTATGGGGCGGCTCTCAAACTCAACATCTTCCGCTCTGTTCCCTATACATCCGGCATTTCAACCACTCAAATCATCAACCGAATCACCACCCGTTATGAAAGTGGAGAATTCCACCAAAAATAGGTAAAAGCTATGTCTATGGAACATTCATTTAATCTATCTTTAAATGTAGACGGTCAAAAAATAGAAACTCTTTTCACAGAAAGCGATCCATCTTCTTCAGGTGCTGTCCAAATTGGCAAAAATTACTACACCTACAATTGTGCTGCAGCAGAAGAAAAAATCAGCTCTATCATTACAAAAGCACTTGAATCTCATCCTGAAACAGTGTCTGCGTTTCAAACAAATGTATATACAATCATGCTTCCAAGCACACCCGCAGGAAAGCTTTTTTCTTTGTGGCTTAATACTTTTAACAGTGGAGATTACAAAAAATTAGACACTCTTCGAGCCTACGTTCCCGAGCCCGAAAACTACGATACAAACGCAGATTTCTATCTCTACTTCCAAACAGGCGGTTTTGATCTGATCAAGATCGAAGAGTCAACTCCCAACCAAATCACCTGTCTTGTACGAGAAAAGTGCTCTGATCAATACCTACGTATCACGCTTGGGGTAGAAAACAATCTCATGAAAAACTTCTTCTTCGACCCGATCGATCCACCCCCCGGTTACAAAATCGAAAAAATGAGTGAAAAAGAAATGATCCAAGCAACGGAAAAACGCGCTCTAGAACTCACAGAGAAAGGGCTATTTTCAGGAGCACTTCTTATCGCCAAAAATGGCCAGATTCTATACAGTTTTGCAGGTGGAAAACTTCCTGAAATCTCAAAGAAGCAAGACCCCCTCGATATCACATTCAATATGGGATCGATGAATAAAATGTTCACAGCTGTTGCCATCATGCAGCTTGTACAACAAGGACTTCTTTCTTTAAATACCCCCATTGGCGATATTTTAAAAAATCATCCGCAGCTTAGCTCAATTACAATTCATCCAGATGTTGCAAAGATCACTCTCCAACAACTTTTAACACATACAGGCGGCGTTGGAGACACCTTTGGTCCCGAAGCTGAAGCCATCCAACACCTCCTGAAGAGCCCCAAAGATTATATTGAATTTTACAATGAGCGCGGCCTTGTCACTCCAGTTGGCGAATATCACTACAGTAACCACAGCTTTATGCTACTCGGAGCTGCCATTGAAGCTATCTCTCAAGAAAATTACTATAACTACATCCAAAAGAACATTTTAGATCCGGCTGAAATGCACTCCACAGACTTTCATTTTAAAACAAAACACGTAGAGAACATGGCCTCCGGCTACATGCGCGATTTTGAAAAACCCAATCCACAGCTAGAAGTTAATGACAGCACACTCCCTATTCGAGGAACACCTGCAGGAGGCGGCTATTCAACGCCAAACGACATGCTCCGCTTTGCAAACGCCCTTGAGTCCCACCGATTACTCGATGCTGCCTACACAAAAAAACTAATAGAAAATCTTGTCGAAACATCCTGGAAAACAAGATACGGCTATGGCTTTCTTGTTGCCCCTCAAGAAACAAACTTTTGGTTCGGACATACAGGAACAGCGCCTGGCGTTAACTGCAGCTTTAAAATCTACCCTGACGCCCACTACACAGTCATCGTCATGTCCAATCTCGATTATATCGCCGGTGAAAGAATAGCAACCTTCATCGAAAATCGCTTATCCTAACTCATAACCTCATCAAGCAATTACAGATTCAAAAAGATTTACATCGTTTTTTCAAGAAAAAAAATCACTCATTTGCTAGGCTTTGGAAAAAAATTACCCCGATACAGATTTAGGAGGCGACAGTGCTGCAATATTTCAAAGCTTTTGTTCATTTGGCTCTTCTCATTACAGTTCCATCTACAGCCTTATACCCTCAATTTAACACCCCCATCATAACCATTGAAGCTCATGACACTGCTCAAGAATTTTCTCAAAAAGATGACCTCTTATCTTATGACGATGTTCTAAATCTTATTGATGCTCTCGAGAATGGGGAATTAGAAAAAACGTGTACTGATGCCGACCTAGAAAAAATCAACCATTTTCTGGCTAACTTGGCACAACAAGGCCTTCTTCCTGATGAAATTGAAGAAGGATTTGCTTTAGAAAATGATGTTCAAGAGCTCTTATATGGAGAAAATAATCTCTACGAATACGCATTGTCCTTTAATTACAAAGACGACTATACGATCGCTTCCACAGCCTTCAACAAACAGGAAGAGATTCTGCTTTGTAAAAGTTGGATCGCAAAAAAATGGAATCAGACGAAAAAATTCGTTAAAAAACATAGAAAAGCAATTCTTATCGGTGCAGCCGTTGCTGTAGCAGCTGTAGTTATTATTTGCGCAGTAGCGGCTGCTTCAACAGCTGGCGCCGTAGCCGCAGCTGCAGGAGCTGCGGGAGCTGCAACCTCTGAATCTGATAAAGAAAAAAACGAACCAATCGAACAGAATCCTGCGATTTCCTCTTTATCTACTCCTGAAGTTTCCCCAATTCTCGCAGCTATTAATGAAACTTCTATGTTGAAGAAAGTTTTTGAAGAACATATTTGCATTTTCAAAGAAACCATTACAGAAAATCATCTTATTCAGATGTCGAATCCTTCACAAAATCATAAAGACCCCTCTTTCGAGGATAAGCTAAGATACTTGGGTTCAGGTCTAGCTCATCAAGTCTTAGATGCTGTTGATGAACTAACATGTTTTCTTCCTCATTTGCTTGAAGAAATAAAAGATCTCGGACAGTTATTGCCTGAAGGTGTGCTTCACTCACCTGCTGAAGGCTATGAAACGACACCTAAAGAAAATCACGAAAAATTAATAGCCCTAGGGCATGAAAAAATTGACGAACTCTTTTCAACCGATCAAGCTAATTGCTATACCCCAGAAGCTAAAGCAATAAGAGCTAATGGGCCACAGGGCGAATGGGCAATTGCCGTCCTCCCCTTTCCTGGAATCATTGAAGGCACTTCTCTTAACACAAATCAACTAGCTGAAGAATGATTGGTTTTTTGGAGCCTTAAAATGAGTAAATTTGAAATAGATATCTTAAATTATTTTGATAAACAGGAATTTGTAGCAGAAATTTGCTACGATCATGTTCAATGGGCTGAAATTTCACAGCAGGGAAATACATTAACGGTCAAATTTTATCCTCATCCAAAAGAGGAATGCTGGCAATTTTCTTGTGAAGATGCTGCTGCTGCAATCACTGAAGCAAAAAAAAGGCTTTTAAAAAAGATCAATAGCGTGAAATCTCTTTTCCCTGCACTTCCTGAAGATCCAAAAGAAGCAAACCTCTTAGGACAACAACTATTAGAAGAAATCCTTAAATCAACAGGCGCTCAAGTTCTGCCAAATCGATTTGGTGGTAAAGACGTTTTTCATGTTTCTGGGAAAGGAGCTAGGTTTAATGATCACGGAGAATTTTTAGGATTTTTACAACTAAGGTAGAATAAAACATGTTTCAAAATAATGGGTTCGAGATCATCCTTTCAAGCGATATTGATTATGAGCATTTATGCGCAGAAATCTATTTTAATGGAGAATTTGTCGCAATTATTACACAAGAAATGGGGATTGAAAATGCAAAAATCGATTTCGAATCTCGAAAAAATAATCTAAAATGGAACTTTAGTCTTTCAGAACTGCTCGCAATCCTAGAAAAAGCAAAAGATCACTTAAGATGAAATCCGAGATTTATGCGGAGAACAATTACAAATTTATGGATTTGATGAGCAATATGGATTAACTCAAGAAGGTAAAGTTCTAGAATCCTTAATAGATAAGCTATTTTTAGGGTAAAAAAACGTTTATAGATTTTTAAAAATCTAAACATCCTAAATAACGCCAGTTTTGGATAAGAAAATCAATCAACAATTAGGATAACGCAGAGGGAAGACAAGAGACGCAAGGGCGATCTCTGCGCCTTTGAGTCTCTTGTCTTTCGTCTGCGTTAATCTCTTCTGCTGCTAAGTCGATTGAGCATGAAAACGATTCAGCCTACGTCAACATCGCCTACTCGACTTTAGTTAATACGCTTATCTGAAACTCACGCCCCATTAAAATTCTTAAATCTTTTTACTGCTCTAGACTTCATTCGGAAATAAAAATTCCCTTTTGATTCCCTCTAAGCTCTTTATTTCTTGGGTCAATATAGCAGATCATTTTCTTAAAACTTAACTTCTGTTCATATAAAGAAAAGAATTCTTCTCTTGATTGCATTACAGCTGTTCCAAAATATGGAGAGCAATGAAAAATTTTATCTACATCTATAACAAGAGCTATATGAGAGAGTAATCTTTTATTTTCTTTATTGCTTACAAATAACAGATCTCCGCATCGAGCATCTTTCATTTCAATCTTAAGAACTCTCCATTCACTAAATGAAAAAAGTTCACGAGGCATATCTCCTATGAAAGTGAGATCGATATCAACGTTTAAAGCTCGTTTAAAAACATAGTGAATGCATGTTAAACAATCTGTAACTGAAGGAGCTGTTTCACGAATTTGAGGGTCTGTGATATAAAGTGTTCCCTACAAGTTCAGAAGCAATCCCTATAAGAGATTCTGCATGAACAGAACTATGTCTAAAAATCTAAACATCCTAAATAACGCCAGTTAGGGCTATTTTTAGTTAGAGGAAGGGAAAGTTTCAAAAAATTTGATCAGTTCTAGAAAAAAAGCATCTGGGTTTTTATGCAGATATTTACTTTTCAAAAGAAGCGCTTCTTCATCAGAAAGCACTCTATTTTCAAAAAGCAGCTTTTCTAATTGGATATTTGCAACCATGAGATCAAATGACCGGTGCAACTCGATGTGCCTATAATAAAAACACACAGAAGGGATCCCAAGCTGTTCACAAGCTTTATCTACAACACGAACATTTTCCAATTTATCATCCACAAAAACAACTTTAGCAGGGAGCAACTGCATGTTTTTAAAAAGTTCTAAAATCAATTCTCCCTTATCTTCTACGGGATAAGCAAAAAAGATCCTTTTAGCGTAACTGGAATGCGCAGTCAGAGCATTATCGACAGCTATACTCCGAGCCGTTAAATCGATCCCTGCTTGCTTAAGATGCTCGATTGTTAATTCCTCACCATCAGGAGATGGCATGTCGTACCAGTGTACCTTTCCTCTAGCTGTAAAGCCAAAGACAGGAATTTCACTCTTGTACAACGTGTGCAGGCAATCATGAATATCATCTTCAACAGTTGTATAAATAAAGTTCTTAGCAATAAGATACGTTATTTTATCATGAATTTCTGTCGCTTCTTCTTGCGATTTAACTTTTTCCAAAGCACGTCTTGCATAACGTCTCCAGGCTTTTCCTCCGAGCATACTTGGCGTTTCAATAAGCGTTTCATCAATATCAAATAAAACAATGGATGCAGAGCTAGCCTCTTTAAGAACCTCATTGATGTAGTCAATCTCTTTAATTTGAGACAACAAGCAACATGAACTCAAAAGCATGATAGCCGCAACGAAGAACTTCATTAAACGATTCCCTTAATCTTTATTGATCTCTTGTGGTACATGCTCTTCATTTCTAACAGACCACCATGAATTAAACACTTTCTCACTTTCTACTAAACGAATGAGTTTTGTCATATTATTGACAAAAGAAGACTTCCATTCTTCGAAGGTTGTAGAGTAATGTCCTGGCAAAGGAATAGATTTTACAAAGTCACTTAATTCCTCGCTCGTGGGACAATTAATTCTGATATCCACTGCAATATCGTGAGATTGTATGTTTTCTCGGGGTAGGACAGGTTCATTATTTTTCAGCAAAATCGTGATCAGTTCTACGGGCTCAGAAGAGTAATTAACGCTTCTATGCACTTCATTTATTGGATCAGCTTCACGAAAAACAGCAACGCCTGTTGGAAAGTTGATATCTATAGCTCTGCCATCCGCTTCAAGACGCGTCATGGTGCCTCCTTGCAAAGCAATCACAACTTGAGGATAAGCATCTCGGTGTAGATCAATCTCTTCGTAAGGTAGTATTTTTACTTTAGAAACAAGAATCTCTTTATTTTCAAATTGCTTTTCATATTCAAACGCATGCATTTCCAATGAGGCTAAGCAGATAAGTCCAAACAACATTTTCTTCATATCGAGCTCCATAAAATTTGCTAGTATGAATCAAAATTTAATTTTTTTCAACATTTTTAATCCCTTTGCAGGTATTCTCTTAAGCCATGGAAAATATGCTACAGGTAGCAGAGAAGTTAAATATTGGTAATGGGAAAAAGCATATTTTTCTTTGCTCAGATCAGTCCAATCCCAAATGCTGCCAAAAAGAGCTCGGCCTTGCGTCCTGGGAATATCTCAAACGGCGGATTGAAGAGTTAAACTTAAGAGCCAACGTTCAGATTCTACGCACTAAAGCCAATTGCTTAAGGATCTGCACACGCGGCCCTATCGCTGTCGTCTACCCTGAAGGAGTCTGGTACCATTCCTGCACACCTGAAGTCTTAGAACGGATCATTCAAGAACATCTTATCGGATCCCAAATCGTTAAAGAATTTCAAATCACTTAAATTCAATCGTGGGTTTAGTATCTTCATTATATTGAACTTTCATGATGCTGCAATTTTTAAGCTGTCCTGCAATGTCGTATTCTGTAGAAAACGGCGCTATGCTGCCTGTCAAATGAGTGTAAATCGCCCTCATTGGTCCACCATGGGTCACAAAATAGATCTCGTCTTCTGGAAACTGTAAACGGTACTGCATAACGGCTTTATTTACGCGCTCTGCCACACTGAGGTAATTTTCTCCATATTCAGGGTCCATAGCCATTGTAAACTGCTGCTCTGGAGTAAATGTCTTATACTGCTTAAAGCACTCTAACTGTCTGTATTCAGCTTCAAGCATCCCACTTAAAATTCCGTGATCAGCCTCTCTTAAACGCTCATCATAGAAAACAAGAGTCTCAATACTCTTAAATTTTAAAAATTTTTCTACAATCTCAGTAGTTCCCCTACACCGCTTTAAATCTGAAGACACCAAAACAATACGCTTTTTCTCACCAAGCCATGTAAATATTTTATTTGCTAATTCTAACGCTTGTCCCTGTCCTTCTTCTGTTAAAATCGAAGAATCTAAAAGTGCCCTGCCTTTGAGCCCAAAGACAACCCCCTCTTCATTTCCTAATAAGCCCTCTTTTGGCTCACCCTGCCCCTGCAGCCTTCCTTCTACATTCCAGGTAGATTCTCCATGCCTTACAAAATTTACCGCAGAAACATCAGCATTAACATAAATATTAAACATGACAAACAAACCTGAAATTAATTTTAAAATAAATTTCATAAACATAACACAATTTTATCTAATTATTGTAATAAAACCAATATAAAAAAACT
Source organism: Chlamydiota bacterium (assembly GCA_040388665.1). GTDB lineage: Bacteria > Chlamydiota > Chlamydiia > Chlamydiales > Rhabdochlamydiaceae > DAHVFY01. The sequence continues at coordinate 14,596 of JAZKBL010000018.1, read as the reverse complement.
ATCTTAACACTCGCTGCTTAAACCAGTCTAAAATCCTCTCCATAGCATCATTCTGTGCTTCGGGAATTTCAAAGTCATGCCCGACATCGGGATACAAAACAAAGGAGACTTCTTTTTCTTGTTTGGTAAGTGCATGGTATAGCTCATACCCTTGAGATACGGAAACTGACGTATCTGCAACACCATGCACAATCAAACAAGGAGTTGTTACATGACTTAAGTGATAAATAGGAGAGCGTTCTTTATAAAGACTTTCATTTTTCCAAAACTCTCCTAAGTACTCTACACACAACCTATGAAGATCAGTCGTCCCATCCATGCTAACAAGATTTGCTGAACCGGCAATCGTGACGGCCGCTTTAAACCGAGAAGTTTGAGTGATCACTCTTGTTGTCATGTATCCTCCATAACTCCAACCCATCACCCCCAGACGGTTTTCATCTACCATTCCACGATGAATAACGTGATCAACACCAGTCATCAGATCATAAAAATCGATCCCTCCAAAGTCTCCAACTAAAGCATTGCGAAACGCTGATCCATAGCCAGTTGATCCTCTTGGATTTGGCCTTAAAACAAAAAAACCGGCCTCAGCAAAGGCGGCTATTGGAAATTCCCCTGTATTACCGATAAATGCTTCAGTGACAGCGTACATGGGCCCTCCATGAATTACAAGAAGTAGCGGGTAACGCTCTCCTACTTTGTAATCTTTAGGATAAGTAAGTAAGCCTTCAACCTCTACTCCATCTGAGGAATTCCAACGAACAACTTCCGTTTTGGAAACAGCCGGCAGATCATTACAATAAGAGATTTGCTTAAGAGTAAAAAAATCACAATCTGCAATATAAGCTTCTTGTGCTCTTGAAGTTGATTCCACAACAAAGCCCCATTTAGTTCGATCCTGGCTTAAAATGGGAAGTCTAAAAAACCAATCAGATGTGTCAATCACTTCAGCAGAAGACCCATCAAAGGGAAGTTTTAAAAGCTGATATTTTGTTCCCTTTGGTTCAAAAAAGAAAAGATGATTTCCATCCTGAGACCAGCCTAAAAGATTAGGCCCTTCAAGAAGCGGCCCCCCATTATATGTTGAAGATAATGTACGAAATGCATCTCCATTATAAGATCTGATCGCAACCTGCCGATTACAGGTATAGCGAATCGAGTCATTGGAATAAAGATAAGCAATCCATTTTCCATCTGGAGAAAATTTTGGCTGTGCTTCAAAATGACCTTTTTTTTCTAAAGGGATGACCTTTCCTGTTTGCATGTCTAAAAAGCCAAGACTACTGTCTAGATGATAATGATCTATGCCGGATGCTGGTTGATAAGCAAAAACAATCGTCTGTTCATCCGGCGACCAATCAAAGGAGTCATTTGCGCTCCCATCATTTCCATTGCTGCGCACATAATAGTCATTGGGCGTTAATGAACGAGATCCCTCCTCTGATTTTTCAATATCAATTAACCATAATCGATTAACAACGGTATCCTGTTTGTAGACAATGCTCACATTAGACGATCCTTGAAGGACTTCATCTGCCATAATAAATGCGATTACTTGAGATTTTGGAGCAAAACGAAAAGACTGTATACCGTAGCGATTACCTTTTGCTAATAAATACGGCTCTCCCCCATCTGCTGACATCAGATAAAGATCTTTTGTATCTTCACGGCTAGACAAAAAAGCAATCAGGCGGCCATCCGGTGACCATCGTGGATGAGAAGGAAAATATTCTGAAGGAATTAAAAGAATGAGATCTTCTTCATCATTTTTTCTATAAATTTTTGAAAAATATTTGCCTTGTTCTGCTTCTAAGACAACAAAAAGTGTTGAGGCATTATCAGGAGATAGCTGAACGTCTGACACAAGTTTTACTTGTAGACTTGCAGAAGGCCCTTCCCAGAAATGCGTGTCAACATTCCCTCCGCACTGTGTCATTGCAAGAGTTGAGCATAACAAATGATCTATCCCCATAATCCTTCTTCATTCCATAATGATTTAAATCTTAATAGCTCTTCGAAATATGCGGGGGCCTAGTAGATTGATGCAAAGGCCAGAAATCACAAGCACCCCCGCAGATATCTTCCAACTTTGAAGAGGCTCTCCTAACACTAAAACAGCACTTAACATTCCAAATACGGGCACTAAAAGAACAAACGGAGCAATTGTCCCAAGAGGATGTTGATGAAGAAGCCAGCTCCAAGTGCCGTACCCAATAAACGTCGACATATAGGTAATATAAAGAACCGATCCCCCTGAAACCCACGTCAACCTCTCAAAAGCCATGACAATCTTATCTGACCCCTCAACTAAAAAAGAAAGAGCCAAAAGAGGCGGCCAAGCAACGAAACTCCCCCAAATGACAAGTGAGCCCATATTAATTTTTCCGATCTTTTTAGAAATGATATTGCCAGCTGCCCAAGATATCGCGGCGCTAATCACTAATAAACATCCCGCTAACGTAACATCCGATCCCAGATTCATTCCGACAAGAGCTATTCCTGAAAAAGATACAAGAGCTCCAAGAACCTGCCACATATGCACTTTTTCCGCAAAAAATAACACTCCAAAAATTACTGTAAAAAACATCTGAAGCTGTAACAACAACGATGCAAGAGCTGGAGTCACACCAAGCTTCATCCCTACAAAAAGCAAGCCGAATTGCAAACCAAACATCACAAGTCCATACAATAAAATCATTTTGAAAGGAGCTTGTGGTTTTTTAATAAAAAAAACAGCTGGAATGCTTGTCAAAAAAAGCCTTGCAAACCCAAGGAATATTGGAGGAATATCTTCAAGTCCAACTTTAACAACAACAAAGTTGAATCCCCAGATCATAAAAACTAAAACAGCAAAAAAAAGATGAAGCGGAGGCATCGTCAATAACCGATATTTAACAAAATTGAGACAACAATAACATGGAAAGAATTAAACCTTTAGAAAATTTTCTATTTCCTGTATACATGCAGTTAAACTAAAAAATTTGTCTTTATATGTCAAAAACCTTTTATATATTTTTTCTACTTATACTCTCTGGAAATCTAATCGCTCTTGATGATCCAAAAGTTGCGATCATGCGCCACGGAGAGGGGGAACATAACCTTTTACACATCTACAGCACATGGACAAAAGAGGAAGGCGGAATAGACCATAGTCTTACAGAAGCTGGCAAACAACAAGTTACAGCAACTGCTCAAAAACTTCTAAGCCAGGGTTTCAACAAAGAAACTGTAGGACTTGTTCTTGTCTCCCCATTACAAAGAACACGTGAAACTGCACAAATATTAATAGATAACGGTGTTTGTTCAGAAAATATGCTCATGATCGAAGATCTTATTCGAGAGCCGCGCGCAGAAAACTGGGAGGGTAAACCCTCTCCGCCAAAATTACTCAATGATACGCGCTCTGATGAAGTTCGATGGCAAGCTACCATAGATGCTTCTGCTCTACATGGCGGTGAAACAACAGAATCTATTCGCTTACGTATCGAAGAAATTATCCATAGACTATCTCAATGGGACGCCTCTAGAGGACATGTGATCCTTATCTCGCACGGCTATACCGCTCAAGTCTTTTTAAAAACCTATGGAGAAGAAAAGGTCACCTTAAATACCGCAGAAGCAAGAATTCTGTCTTTTCCCAACCTTAAACAAGAAAACTAAGGCGCAGGGAAAGTGCGCAAAATGTCATTTAATGTATAGAGCAGATTACCTGTAATTTCATCTCGATAAAGCTGAAAATATTGCCCTTGATATGTTTCTGCATCCGCTTGATTTTTTAAAGCAATCTGCTCTTTAGCTAAAGATACAGCGCGTGACACATTGATCTTCATTCCCTTATTGCTGCCTATGCGGACTAAATCATAATCATCAAAAAATCGAACGTTTAAGTCTTCATTGACAAGTCGGTGGATAGTATAGCTGCGGAACTGTTCTGCTTTTAACACAACAAATGTGTTCTCAGCTGTTGCGATGCACACGCGATGATCATCAAGAACGAGATATCCTGCTTCATCGATGAAAAACTCATGCCCTCTTAGCTGTCTCGCATCAAACTTAGAACCAGAAGATGAAATGAAAATCCCTTCAGTCTTTTCTGCAAGTAAATGCTGCTTCACTTTCGCTACAACTTCTCCAGCTAGCCTATCTTCTGGCTTAAACGACTTCTCATCTACAGCTTTTGGATCGATAATATCAATGGGGCGCGTTTTTATAGATAATAGATAGTTCCCCCCAGCAAGAGCATTTTCATCTAATTCAACGATATCTTCCCCTAAAAGCAGATTTGCTTGAGCCACCGCCCTTTTTAAAAGAGCCATGACATTTGATCGCTCTAAGGGAATACCCACTTCTACAAACTGCACAGGTTGAACATATTGAAACATAGCTACACCTAATTTTTTACCCATTTTAAGCCCGTTAGCAAGGAGATGTCGACAAAATTATCCTCTCTAGCATATTTAAAATCAAAAAATCCTATTTTTTCATAAAATTTTCGCCCACTCTCATTAATATTGCGTAAAAGTAAACGAACCTCTTGAATATCAGGAAATAAATCTGCAGACAGAATTGAAAACGTTAAGTGTTTTCCGATGCCTTTTCCCTGAAAAGAAGGTCCAACGGCAAGAAGATTCATATAGGCAGCATTCCCGTCATCCTCAAGCTCAAATGTAGCCCATCCAAGTAATTTTTCTTTCTCGAACGCTTGGATCCAAATCATGTTTCCCTGTTTGAAATTTTCAAATTCACTATCAAAATACGCTTCATAAAACCGTCTCACATCACCAATGGATCGGAATGTTGGATTTAAGTCAGAAAGAGGAACATCCTCATATCCCGCCATAAAGCTGCGCACTAAAATCTCTTTTCCTTGAATAACATCGATTTCATCGAATGACTTTGCCCGAATAATAGAAATCTCGTTTCCCTCTCGATCCACATACACCTCATCAGCACATATTTGCTGAGTGCCAAAGCAAAAAATTCCTATCCAAAAAAAAGCACTAAGGTAATGCACACAAGCCTCCTTGATTTGTATATAGAAATGATGTTAAAAAGGATCGCTTGCAATTGGCAAGAAAAAAAACCATAATTAATATTGTATTATTTTTTTGAATTGCCGAAGAACTATCGCTTGCATATAATGGGCTTTATCAGAGGGCACCTTGCTCTCAAGAGAGATTATATGAAACAAGCGCTTAACACTTCTATTTATCCAAAGAGAAATTCCATCTCTCAAAAGCCGTCATATTCTGTTCTTTTCATCTCTCCGTCTCATCATCATCATTGTTCCTAAGATTTGTTCTTTAAGAAACTCCACCCATATTTTTAAATTCGCTGTTTTTTAACGACGAATAGATTTTCAAATTTTTATTTTTTTTATCGATTAACTGCTTTTGTAGTTAACCGTTTTTTAAACATTTTTTATAGGATTTTTCGTTATGAAAACTTTAGGCTGTTTTTTTCTATTTTTAGGAAGCTTGCTTACTGAAAACGCAAGTGGAACATTCACCATCGGCACAACTTCTGGATACGCCCCTTATGTGAGTTTGGATAGCAAGGGAGAGTATGAAGGCTTTGATATTGATTTAGCAAAGCTCATCGCAGAGAAGTTAAACAAAAAACTCGTGATCAAAGATTTGGGCAGCATGCCGGGTCTGATGATTGGGCTCAAGCAGAAAAAAGTGGACGCCCTCATCTGGGCCATCTCTATTACTCAAGAGAGATTAAAGCAGATGGATATTGTCTACTACCAAGGGGAAGAGCTCACAACGATGCCTTTACTCTTCTGGGAAAAAATCCCAGAAAACATCAAAGGACCTGACGATTTAAAAAATGACCCCAAAAAAATCATTTGCGTGGAAGCTGGCAGCTACCAAGAACAGATAATGAAAAGCTTTTCTGATTTAACACTTAAAAATGTCGATAAAATTACCGATGCGATCATGGAACTTAGGTTTGGAAAATCACTTGCTGTTGCTATCGACAATCCGCTTGTGGCTTTTGTAAAAAAGCAAACGCCTCAACTGCAGGTGCTTTATTTTCCCATCCCTCTTGATCAACAATCTTTAGGCAACGGAATCTGTATCAATAAAAATAACCCAGAGCTCACAGCTCAAATTAAAAAAGCGGTAGCAGAGCTTAAAGAAGAGGGAAGAATTGCTGAACTAGAAAAAAAATGGAACATGAGCACATAAATTTATGGATAATACTACCTACGTTTCTCTTCTTTCACGGTCTTTACCCCTCCTCTTAAAAGGAGTTGTGATGACAGTGCAAGTTTTAATCTGCTCAGCCTCACTCAGTTTAAGTTTGGGGTTGCTATTTGGAATTGCTTCTTGCAATAAGTTGAAAGTGCCAATTCTTTCTCAAGCTATCGAGCTTTTAACCTTTGTGCTGCGAGCAATCCCTTTTTTTGTCCAACTCTTGCTCATCTATTTTGTTGTGCCCGATCTTTTAGGATTTGATCTCGATCCTTTCCCGGCGTCTGTTATTGCCTTAGGGCTATGCTCTTCTGGTTATGTTGCTCAAATTGTACGTGGCGGCATCAATGCGCTACCACCCGCGCAATGGGAAAATGCCTTTGCTCTCGGATTTAATACGTCAAAGAGCTTGAAATACATCATCCTACCTCAAATGGGCCGCAATATTCTTCCGATGTTGAATAACGAGTTAGACTCTCTTTTAAAAAGCACCTCAATTGCATCTTCAATCGGAATGCTAGAACTTACAAGAATGGGGATGAATATTGTTTCAAGAGAAATGCAACCGATCGCTATTTATCTAACGGTCGCTTGCTTTTACATTTGCATGTCAGCATTTTTAAATTTAATCACACTCCGATTTGAAAGGAGACTTAAATTATGTTAAAAATTAAAAATCTTTCAGTAAAAAAATCTAACAACGAAATCCTTAAGAGCTTGTCCCTAGAAATTTCCAAAAATAGGGTAACTCTATTGCTTGGAAAAAGCGGATCGGGAAAAACAACGCTATTAAGGTGTCTTGCAGGGCTTGAAACGGAGTACTCAGGAGAAATCTCCTATCAAGAACAATCCATGAACCAACTTTCAGCTAAACAACGCTGCCAAACCATTGGTTTTATCTCTCAATCTTTCTCTTTATTTCCACACATGAATGTTTTAGACAATTGCGCAAGCGCTCTAAGAGTGCTCTTTAACATCAAAAAAAATAAAGCTTATGAGATTGTTTATGATGTTTTACAACTACTAGACGTAGAAAATCTGGCCCTATCCATGCCAAGCAGACTCTCCGGCGGACAGCAACAACGGGCGGCTATTGCAAGAGCCCTTGTGCTAAAACCCTCTTTTCTATTGCTGGATGAACCAACCTCCGCACTAGACCCAGAAAATACAGAACGTTTTATAAAAGTGATGCAGGATCTTTTAAAGACAGGCACTGGAGTTATCATCTCCACACAAGACATGCTCTTGGCTTCTAAGATCCTCGATACCGCTTATTTTTTAGACAGTGGATTGCTTTCAGAAAGCTACGACACTAACAATCAAACACCCCTAAATAAAGAGAGCAAGATTCACCAATTCTTAACAATGTAACAAAATCAGAGCATTAAATAAGTACAAGCATTTTTTACCTCGTAATAAATTGAGTTTTACAAAATCTTACAATTTGCAATAGATATAAATAAGAACCCCATACAAAAGGAGATGTCTATGTTGGGTACCGTTCTTCTCGTTATATTGATTTTATTGTTAATCGGCGCGTTTCCTCGTTGGCCTTATAATGCCGGCTGGGGATACTATCCTTTTGGAGGCTTGGGTATCGTTTTATTGATTATCCTAATCTTACTCCTTTTGGGTAAAATCTAATGAAAATATTAGGAATTATACTTTTTGTTGCGGGAGCTCTTCTGCTTGTTTTTGGAATCAACTCCACTGACAAACTGTCTGAAAAACTCGTGGAGACAACAACAGGTCGATATACAGATGAAACTATGTGGTATCTCATCGGCGGCGTTATTTTAGCAGTTGGTGGAATTACCGTATTTGTTGCGCGCAAAAAATAAAAAGCCCCTCTTCTTTCAGAAAAAGAGGGCTTGCCCTTAAGCAGCTTTGTCTTTTTTATCGTATTTCCAATTACGGAATTCTTCTTCAGCTTTTTGTCTATCATAACCGTAATATTTTTGAAGAGTTCCAATCATTTGATCATACTTACCATTAATTCTAGTAAGATCATCATCTGTGAATTTTCCCCATTTTTCTTTAATTTTCCCCTTCGCGATACTCCAATTACCTTCAAATTCTTCCTTATTCATAAAGAGCTCCTTATTTAATTAAAAACACTCACCTATACTTCCTTTTTATAACTAATTGATTAATAAGTAAAGAATTTTATTTAATAAAGATAACAGGACAGCTAGCATGCAAAAATCTTTAAATAACTTACAATGAGATGCTTATTTTCAGAAGAAGCCTATTATTCTTTAGAAATTAGGGTGTTTTGACTCGATGTGATTTCCCACCCATCCTGATTTTTAACAAACGTATGAGTAAATACACCCTTCATAGGATTCTTTATGTTCGTAACCTTCCAGTGAACTTGAGCGATGACCACATCAGGCTTTGCTTCACGCAATTTTAATCCAGTCACCTCAAATATTGAACCCTTTAAAAAAGTTTTAAGAATTTCAATATGACGTTCTTCAATCTCTTTTTTGCCTAAAAATGCCATCCCAAAGATGTTAACAAAGTCCGCATCGGGCGTGTAATGATCAGCAAATCCCCTGCCCTGATGGGCATTCCAAGAATGTGTCACATGCTCAACAATATTATGAATTGCATCGCGATCGGTTGTATCTAAAGCTGATAACGACGATGTGAGCGCTAAGATAGAAAAAAGAGAAAAACTGATGTATTTTTTCATGCGATACTCCTAAAATTCTGTTAGACAAAATTTATCCATGGAATCAAATTTTGTCATCAAAAAATGGGCTTTAAAAATGAAAAAAGAGAAAACAGAATTACACCCAAGAAATCGACATAGAGGTCATTATGATTTTAAAAAGCTCATAGAATGCTGCCCTGATTTGGCTCAATTTGTGGCAAAAAATAGATATGGCAATGAATCGATTGATTTTACAAATCTATTTGCTGTTAAAACTCTCAATAAAGCTCTTCTAAAATTTTTTTATCATATCACGTGGAATCTACCGGATAACTTTCTCTGCCCGCCCATTCCAGGCCGTGCGGATTACATCCACCATGTTGCAGATTTGCTAAGCCTATCCAAAGACAAAAATGTCCGCATCTTAGATATTGGAGTTGGGGCAAATTGCATCTATCCCCTCATCGGTCATCAAGAATACGGCTGGAGTTTTGTTGCAACAGATATTGATCCTTTGGCGCTTTCCATTGCAGAAGGGATCATCAAAGAGAACAACCTTACAGATGCTATTGAACTGCGTTTGCAAAAATCCCCCTCTCATATTTTTAAAGGGATCATAAAAGATCATGAGACATTCGATCTTTCTATGTGCAATCCCCCTTTCCACGCATCAAAAAGCGATGCTCAAGCTGGAACTAACAGAAAGTGGAAAAATTTAAAGGTAAAGACAAAGACGCTAAATTTTGGAGGACAAAGTAATGAGCTGTGGTGTCCTGGCGGAGAGATTGAGTTTATCAAGCGTATGATTGAAGAGAGCGTTCACGTGAAATGCACATGGTTCACAACTCTTGTTTCAAAAAAAAGCAACCTCCCAAGCATTTATCGTGCATTAGAGCACATAAACGCTTGCGAAGTTAAAACGATCCCTATGGGCCAAGGACAAAAAATAAGCCGCCTTGTTGCATGGAGCTTGTGAATACTCCCTCAGCTAAAGCAGAGGGCTTCTCCCAGTGAAGGGGCCTTCTGCTCTTAGTCATACACATTATATGACGAGGGCCTTTAGGGACTGGGTACCCAGGCTATCTATACCGAGAGCCGAAAACATAGTGCTTTTAGAGAGCGAGTCTCAGCCTGCACGAAAGTGAGACTAATATAGCAGGAATGGAAGATTAAAAACAAGAAGCGCATTTCATCCCAGTCCTAAACGACTGGGTTTTCATGCGTCGAAGGATAAAGTCTTATCTTTTTCCAAAAACAGGTTTCTTCGGCTTTTGATGGCGCTGATTGGATGTTTTCTGTCTTGGAGGACGATTTCTATCTGAACTGTTTTGAGGTCCTCTAAACTGATTGCTCCGCCCATTGGGAATAGGCTCTGCTGCAATAGAAGGGTCTGGCTCAAAGCCCGGCTCAACCATTTTAGGAATGCTGCGTTTTAATAAACGTTCAATATCTACAAGCAGTTTATGTTCATCAATGCAAACAAGAGAGTAAGCGCAGCCTGTATTCCCTGCACGTCCAGTACGCCCGATCCGGTGTACATAATCTTCAGGAACATTCGGAAGTTCAAAATTGACAACATGAGGGAGCTCTTCAATATCAAGTCCTCGTGCTGCAATGTCTGTCGCTACAAGTACACGGAGTGAGCCTTGCTTAAAGTCATGGAGAACTTTTGTCCGCGCAGACTGACTTTTATTTCCATGGATCGCATCTGCTTTAATTCCATTGTCCGTAAGCTGCTTTGCAAGTCGATTTGCGCCGTGTTTCGTACGCGCAAACACAAGAACTTGTTCCCACTTTTGTGAAGAGATCAAAAACGAAAGAAGCTCTTTCTTTCGCTTATTATCGACCGAATAAACCACTTGTGAGACAAGTTCCGCTGGCGTGTTATGACGAGCCACCTCTATTGTTTGAGGAGACTTTAAAAGAGCGCACGCTAAGTTTTTAATCTCAGCTGAAAACGTTGCAGAGAATAAAAGGTTTTGTTGGTTTTTAGGCAACAGCGCTAAAACCTTGCGAATATCATGGATAAAGCCCATATCCATCATCCGATCTGCTTCATCTAAAACAAAAATTTCAACCTGAGAAAGATCAACGACCTTTTGTGATACGAGATCTAAAAGCCTTCCAGGAGTTGCAATAAGAATGTCTGCATTAAACGTTTGTAACTTTTTGATTTGGGTATTGATGTTCACTCCACCAAAAATGACCTGGGCTTTAAGCGGTAAATATTTTCCGTATGTCTGAACACTCTCGCCCACTTGCGCTGCAAGCTCTCTTGTCGGAGTTAAAATAAGCGCACGCACTGCATGACCTTTTTGCTTCTTGATCCGTGTCATCAAAAGCTGCAGAAGGGGCAATGTGAATCCAGCTGTTTTTCCAGTACCTGTTTGCGCACCTGCCAGCACATCCCCGCCTTTAAGAATGAGCGGAATTGCTTGTATTTGAATAGGTGTAGCTTCTGTATAGCCTTTTTCATCGATTGCTTGAAGAAGCTCTTTCTGAAGACCAAGATTTTTAAATGACATTGTTTCCTAATAATCTATGTATAAAAAGCAAAACTATAACTCATTTCATCATTTATAAATATTTAAAAATAAATATTAACACACACAACCCTGCACCATAGAGAAAATTCTACCCCTTGCATTGAATGTACTAAAAATGGTACACTCCAAATTAACTAGGAATGCTAGATGACGCAGTACAGCCCAATACCTGTTGTATTTTATAAAGAAGAAAACAGCGAAAATGAACCCGTTAAAGACTGGCTCTATTCTTTAGATAAAAACTGTCGAAAAATTATCGGAAAAGACATGAGAACAGTTCAGTTAGGGTGGCCTTTAGGTATGCCCCTTGTACGGAACTTAAAAGATGGTCTGTGGGAAATACGATTTCGCCTTCCTAACTGTATTGCTCGAATCATTTTTAAAATGATCCAAGGGGAGGTGGTTTTACTTCACGGGTTTATTAAAAAAACTCAACAAACTCCTTCAGAAGATCTACAACTTGCAAAAAAACGAGCCAAAAAATATGAGGCTCAGGAAGGAAAATCTCATGGTAAATAAGCACAAAGGATCCAACTTTGATGACTTCCTTAAAGAGGAAGGAATCTTTGAAGAATGCAATACAGAAGCAGTAAAAAGAGTCATTGCCTTTCAACTAGAAAAAGAACTTAAAAAACAAAAAATGACTAAGTCCCAATTTGCAAAAAAAATGAAAACAAGCCGTACAGCAGTTGATCGACTCCTTGATCCCACAAAATCATGTAGCTTAAAATCTCTAGTTATCGCGACTTCTGCCCTTGGAAAAACACTGGAAATTCGCGTCGTTTAGTGTTTATCTAAAATTTCTAAATGAAAAACTGGAGAGAGCACTTGATGTTGCTCGGTAAATTGTTCCCAACATTGCCTATGAAACCCATCTATTTCAAGAGATGATGCTCGAAAAACAGCCATAGCCTGATCCACGTCTTCTGCCTTCATGTAATAGATGAGGTAATATTGACCATGATGTTCTTGAAGAAATGCCGACTCTAACAAAACACCCTCATTTTTAAAACTTTCTAAGGTTTCTTCTTTTCGATCTTGGAGCTGTTTTAACCAACCGCGAACATCTTCAAAACACCCTTCTTTGATTTTAGAAGAGGTGCAAATCACTTGAGAAGGTTGATGCATGTCATTATCTAACATAGTTTCTCCACTAAAGCGTTGGCCAGTTACAGCTTTAAATTTTAAACAATTATTTCATTTTTCTTCAAAGCTAAAAAACATGAAGCTTCATGTTATTTCTCTGGATCAATTTTTTTGTTTACTTTTTCAGAAAGACGGGTTAGATCTGTGAGAATAAGATCAATGAGGTCATTGCTAAAACCTATGAAAAAAACGTTTAAAATTGTCCTTTCCATTTTAATCCTTCTTGCCATCGCAGCACTTTCTGTCATGTATATTTCTAGCCATGATATTGCTGTCCTAGAGCCTAAAGGAATCATTGGAGAAAAAGAAAAGGATCTGATCATTACAGCTTCTCTTCTGATGTTAATCGTCGTCATCCCGGTGTTTGCTTTCACGCTCTTTTTTTCGTGGAAATATAGAGCAAGTAACGAAAAAGCAAAACACACCCCTGATTGGGAACATAATTACATCGCTGAATACTGCTGGTGGGGCGTTCCTCTTGTGATCATCGCGGTGCTCGCTGTGATCACGTGGAAATCAAGCCACGAGCTAAATCCTTTTGAGCCCCTTGTGTCAGATAAAAAACCGATTGAGATTCAAGTTGTCGCTTTAGATTGGAAATGGTTGTTCATCTATCCTCAGCAAGGTATTGCAACAGTTAATTTTGTTCAATTTCCAGAAAAGACCCCTCTTAATTTTGAGATCACCTCTGATGCCCCCATGAATTCTTTTTGGATCCCGCAACTGGGCGGTCAGATTTATGCGATGCCTGCGATGCGCTCTAAACTCCATCTGATAGCAAACGAAATCGGCAGCTATCGAGGTGTCTCTGCAAATATTAGCGGCACAGGTTTTGCCGGGATGAGGTTTACTGCTAACTCTACATCTGAAGCAGATTTTGATGCCTGGGTACAGTCGATAAAACAATCAGCCAAGCCCTTAAATCATAGCGAGTATGACGAATTGGCAAAACCAAGCTCATATCATCCGGTAACCTATTACGTCCTTGCGCAAGAGGATCTTTTTGAACACATAATGATGAAATACATGGAACCTTCGAAATAAGGCTTCATCTAACCCCTTTTGAGGAAATGCTATGTTTGGAAGATTAACGCTAGATGCTTTTAAACACGATGGGATTGAATATCTTGCCGGACTTTCGATGTTCCTTGGTGCAGTGTTTATCATCGTACTTCTCACTCACTATAAACGCTGGCGCTGGCTTTGGAGCGAATGGCTAACCTCTGTTGATCACAAAAAAATCGGCATCATGTACATCATCGTCTCTTTCATCATGCTCTCTAAAGGGCTTATCGATGCGCTCATGATTCGAGCGCAGCAGGCGTTTGCTTTTGGTGATTCCATGGGGTACTTAACAGCGGATCATTTTCAACAAGTGGTCACAGCTCACGGTGTAACGATGATCTTTTTTGTGGGCATGGGACTGATGTTCGGCCTTATCAATCTCATATTACCACTACAAATCGGCGCGCGTGACGTTGCATTCCCCTTCCTTAACAATTTAAGTTTCTGGCTATTTGCCTCTGGCGCGATGTTTGTTCTTGTTTCTTTAGTCATTGGGGTTTACGCAGGCACGGGTTGGTCGGCATATCCGCCTTTGTCAGGCAGTAAATATAACCCAGGAGTTGGTGTTGACTATTGGTTATGGAGTGTGCAGATTTCAGGTGCTGGGAGTCTTCTTTCTGGGATCAACTTCCTTGCCACGATTTTAAAAATGCGTTGCCCTGGCATGACGCTCATGAGAATGCCAATCTTTGTTTGGGCGACACTTGCAACGATGGCGCTTGTCGTCTTTGCCTTCCCTATACTTACTGCAACAGCTGCAATGCTTACAACAGATCGTCTTCTTGATACGCGTATTTTTACGGCTGATTTTGGCGGAAATCCCATGATGTATATCAACCTATTCTGGGCGTGGGGTCATCCAGAAGTTTACATTCTTGTTCTCCCCGCATTTGGTGTTTTTTCAGAAGTCGTTCCTGTTTTTTCCCATAAAAGACTCTTCGGCTACACTTCTATGGTATGGGCTCTTGCAGCCATTA
>JAZKBL010000017.1:34102-37743 GCA_040388665.1 Chlamydiota bacterium | reverse complement strand
CAATTTCTGGAAGATAATTTGTTGCTATGTTGAGCATTTCTAAACACTCAACAGATGAAGGAAGAAGAGGTATGAGCTCTTTTTGCTTTTTATAAAAAACGGTGTGGGGCTCGAAAGTGAGATTATATAAAGAAAGATGAGAGATAGGGAGCGGTTGCAGTTGATGTAGCGTTTTTTCCCAGCTGGAAACAGTTTGTTCGGGAAGCTCATACATTAGATCGATCGAAATGTTTTCGATGCCAGCTTCCGCTGTCATTTCTATAGCACGCATTGCGTCTTGTGCTGTGTGTGTTCGCCCGAGCCTTTTTAAAAGAGCATTGTCAAGTGTTTGCACGCCGATGCTAACGCGATTGATCCCGATAGAGCGCATCTCTTGCATGAGCTTTAGTGAAATGTTTTCTGGATTTGCTTCAAGAGTGATTTCTGCATCCTCGGAATGTGACAGCCACTCAAGAATTTTGCCTATTCCAGAGCTTCCCATGAGAGAGGGCGTTCCTCCTCCAAAATAGATGGAAACGACATTTTTGCCCTCAAGCTTGGGATTGATGGCGCGCCACTCTAATTCCAATGCTGTTAGTAATTGTTGTTTGAAAGGATCTTTATCTGGAAGGACATAAAAGTGACAGTAGGGACATTTCTTTGTACAAAAGGGGATGTGAATGTAAAGGCTTATTTCAGTTTGCATGAGCTTAATTTTTTAATTGTGATAAAGGGTGTTATTGCTTGCAAGCCTGTTAAAATGAAAATGCAGCACCAAGGTGCTGCAAAGAAAAGCGGTGCCGAGTCGTCGCACTCCAAATATTTTTTTTTACCAGTCGCTAGCATCGGGGTCTTCGAGAATGCCTCTGCGCCATCTGTTGCGGTCGCTATAAGGATCTTCTTCTTCCTCTTCTTCTTGGACTAGACCATCTTCATCCTCACCGTCAGACTCTTCGCTTGTAGTGGTTTCGACATCAAAGGATTCTGTCTCCATATCAAGACCTGCGTCAGTGAGGCCTTCATCACCCATATCCATATCAGGCATGCTTTGCGGTTCTTGAAAGGCTTGACGGCCGTGTCCCCGTTTAGGTGGAACATATTCCTCAAGTTCGCCACTTTCTTTAAGGAAGCGTAAGCGTTCTTTTTCTTCGTTAATTTTAACTTTAAGGGCGCCCATTTCTTCCTTATGCTTGTCCAAATCTTTTTTTGGTACAAGTCCAAGTTTCAGCCATTGTTCTAGATCTGTAAGCTCACTTTCTAGCTTCTTGAGTCTTTCGCTTTTTATGTTCATGCTCGTCTCTTCTTCCTTTCAACTTTTTCCTTTATTTACTCTTCCTCTTTTTTATTTGCAAACACCGTTTTTTTAGGTGTTGTAGAGCATAGCCGGTAAGGCAAACAAGTTAGCAGATTTTATCAATTAATTGCATCAATTATTTGAGGATTTTGAGAAGTTGCTTGAGGGGTTTGTCGCTTTTTTTAATGGGGGAGCTGGAGGTCTTTTCTTTTTGTGCGCCTTCCCAAGGGAAGGGGTGCTTTGCGGGAGGGGCTTTGGTATCGAAATCGGGAAGAGGCACTACTTTATCGATGAGGCCTCCAAAGAAGGATCCTTAACCTCCGCCTAAAGAGGTCGCCAAATCTTTTTGTTGCCACGCAAGAAGAAGAGCTATCTTTGTGGTTGCGCTATTTGTATCGATCGTCACGTTATCCATGGGGCCTTTCATCGGCACCCGGAGAACATAGTCTTTGGGAAGTTTTTTAAGCCCAAAAGCAGCGCTTAATGCTGAAGCTGTAAGCCCAAGAGTTGCATTAACGTAACGCCCGGGCAGATCGATATTTCCCCACATTGCGATATCTAATGAGTCTGCAAGTAATATTTCTGTACGCTCAAGAGTAACAATGCCTTGTTTAATGGAAAAGTCGCAAGGCGCAAACCAGAGTTTAAGGGTGTCTCCTTTTCCCGTCTTAGTCCATTTCAAAAGGCTAAGTGTCGTATTGATGTTGCCCTCATTGCGGCAGGAGATCTTTCCAAGCTCTAATTTCGCTTTTTTAATAAATAACTTGGAAGGATTAAAAGGTTGAATCGGAAGAAGGAATCCAGAAGAGCTAATTTCTAAAGTAATAGGACTTTTGGAGGTGATTTCTTTAATAGATAAAAGATTGAGTCGTTTAAGAATAAGAGCGCTCAGTTCTGGCGTCATGAGTACTTGGGCATATAGAGACTCGCTTAGCGTTAAATAGCCATGGTCCACATTTCCAGCACAAGAGACGCGCGTATTGTCAGAGGTGAGGTTTAGTGTTACAGGCCCGTTAAAATCATTAAGATCAAGTCCTACCTGGACATTGAGTGTTTTACCAAAAACGGGAAGAAAAGAAATGTCGGATTGCCCAAGAAGACGGGAAAATAGATCAAGAATAATGGTGGGAAAGTCTTTGATAAAGGCGTGTACTTTGATTTGTGATGTGTGAGCGCCTGTCATTTCTCCAGTGACATTAATCTGTCCTTGAGGGGAGAGGTTGCTATTGAGATCAAAGCTGATGTTCTCTCTTTTTTCGAAATTCAGTTTTGTATTGCTTAAACTAAACTGTTGGTATTCGAGTTCTTTTAAAAGCAGCTCTCCTTTAAAACGCATTAAATTCCAATTAAAAGCACTGACCGGGATACGTTCTAATAATGAACCTGTTTTTTTGACTGTGAGAACGGGCCAATGCATTTCTTCGATTTGAAGAGAGCAAACAGCCGGCTGCTTTAGCTTTAGAGGGCCGTTATCGATGAGAAAATAAGATTTTTCTGTGACAACAAAATTAAATTCCATGCCGGGTGCTTGTAATTGCAGCAGGTCATCTTGAAGAAGAAAATTTCCGGAAAAATAGAGGTTTGGACTTTTTGCGCTTATTAAAAAAGTCTGTTTTTTTTGTGTGCTGTTGAGATTGAATGTAAGATCCAGGGTATTTCCTAAGAGTGTCTGTGATGAAAGATTCCCTGATGTGAGTGTGTCGATAAAAGAAGAGGGAAGATTTTGAATCTTGCAGTTAGCAATAACTGTTGCTGCATGAGTATTTGTTAAAGAAAATTGAGAGAAGTTAAGATCTAAAGTTAAGGCTCCATCTTCAACTGTCGATGCTAAAGAAAAATTAGCTGTTTGTTGATTCCCATTTAAAGAAAATAGCATTTCAGGATTCTTTAAAGAAAATTGCTTTGACCCAAATTTCGATGTCAACAACAGCTGACTTGTATAGGCTCTACCTTGTCCTCGAAGTTGATTGATATCAAAACTCTTAAAAGAAATAGACAGTGGTTGTAGATCAATTTTGATTTCTTCTGGCTGAACAAGTGCAACATCTTTGAAATAGGTTTGAATGAGTTCGTTTGTTAAGAAAGCACGTATAGTAAACGGTTTTTTTATTGTAAAAATCTCATGATCAATCTTCGCAGAAATATCAGTTGTAAAATTTTTTCCCTTAACAGATAACTCGATATTATCCCAGGTATTGGCAATAACATGTGCATTCATATCCCAAGAGGGAAGGCTCGCATCGGCTTGCATCTGCATCTTATTTACAGCTAATGGTAGGGGAAGAGATAGCATGGCTACATTTAAAGAGAGCGGTTCTTCGCTGCGAAGAGCGTAGGTTAAACAAAAAGGAGCTGTGAGCGTGATCTC
>JAZKBL010000017.1:0-34092 GCA_040388665.1 Chlamydiota bacterium | reverse complement strand
GAAGCATTAAGGAAGACGTTGATTTTTTCATCGATGTTTTCAGAAGATAACTGTGCTTGTAAATGATTTATTGTAATGTCTGAAAAATCAGTTGGTGCGATATCAACGACAGCATGAAACGCTAATTTTTTGAACTCAAGACCTTTTTCAGAAAGGGGGCAGGAAAGACGGCTTATGGCGACACTTAATTGTGCATCTTCTTTAAGTTCTCCTAAAGATAATCTCGAAGCGAATTTAGGTGTTACCTTCAATGTCACTTGAGCTGGAGCTTTGAGCTCTAGAGAGTTCTTTTCAGAAAGGGTTGCAATCTCTGCGCTGAATTGAGAAGAGAGCGCTTTCATATTGACGGAAAGGGCATCTTCTATTGAATGTGCTGTGAGATTGAGGTCCATTGTTGTTCCAATAAGCTCGACAAGAGCGCCTTTTAGCTCGAGCAGTTGATCGATGCCGGCAAGAGGTAGCTTACTAATTTGAGCTTCAAGATTTCCTTGAAGGTGGTCTATATTAAGTCCTGAAATTTGTCCTTTAATGACAAAACTACCCGTCGTGTTTTGATCCTCTGTTTTTCCTGTCATCGAAAAAATAAGAGGGAGGTCTTTTTGCGGAACCGTCAGAAAAATGTCGATTTCTTGAAAAACAATGGGGGAGACTCCGGGAGGAACGATTTGAAGTGTTCCATGATGAACGCTTAAACTCACATCAAGGCTTGAGACTTTCCAAAGTGGGGCTTCTGTTTGTACCTCTGTGCATGTAAAAACAATATGGCGTTTTTCATCCTTGAAGGTAATTCCATGAGCTTGTTGGGGCCCGAGCCAAGAAAGAGAAAGGCTTTCAATCTCTAGATCATAACCTGTTGCCCCTCGAACCATATTAAGGAGAATCTTTTTTCCAGGCGCTGACGAAAATAATGTAGGTAGAAGCAGCAGCAGGATAACAACCCCCGCGATTAACCACGTATACCACCTCAAATACCATCTATTAGATTGTTGCTTTAACATAATCTAAATCTAATCTATTTTTTTTAACTTTGCAATAGAACTAATCACAGATTAAAGAAGGAGCCCGCAAAAATGCTACGAAAGGTCAAATCTATGGCTTTTTTTCAATCGCTATTGCTGTAAAAAATAGAATACGTTAATCTGCGGTCTCATTAAATTTTTTACAATCTCGTGAGACATTTATGCTCTACCCTAAGATGATTTCTAATCTCATCCTTTTCCTACTAACGATTTCCATAATCGTATACCCACAAGCCGGCGTTTCTACAATCACTGTTTACGCTCATCCTGTTCCTACTGAAATAAAACAGCAACAGAATCAACTGTTTTCTTACGAAAGCGTTCTTACGCTAATTGAGAAAATCGAAGAAGGTTTTTTGGAAGAGAAATGCAATTTAGAGGATCTAGATAAAATCAATCATCTTTTAGCTAATTTGGCTGAACAAGGAATTCTTCCCGATGAACTTGATGAGGCCTTTGCTTTAGAAAGTGATATTCAAGAACTTTTGCATCCGGAGCAAAGACTGTATGAATATGCTTCATGGCAATCGTCTGGTTTTTATGGTCAAGGAAAGATCCTTCTTTGTAAATCGTGGTTTCATAAAAAATGGGATCAGACTAAAAAATTTATAAAAAAACACAAAAAAGCAATTTTAATTGGTGCTGCAATTGTAGCAGGGGCAGCTATTGTGGTTGGTGTTATTATCGCAACTTCAAGTGCTGGCGTTGCAGCAGCGGGAGCAGCTGGTGCTGCAGGTGTTCTTGGGGCGCGTGAAGGAAACGATAAAAATGTTTCAGGCAATGAACCATCTTCTTCCATTAATATTCCTGAAATAGCTGAAATAACAGATTCTCCCATGTTAAGGGAAGCTTTTCATGAAGAGGCCTCTATATTTAAAGAGTGGATTGCAAATGATCAGTTTTTAAATACTGAACTTTCAGGATTTCCTCTTGAAGAAAGTGGAAGAATTTTGAGAGATGCTTTTGCTTATCAAAATTTGGAAAGCTTTAACGAGCATTCTTTTCAAGAATTCAGCGGATCAAGTTCTCTTATAGATGAGCCCATCGATGTGTATCAATTAAGGGGAGAGCGAGCTCTTGAATTGCATTACTATGACCAAGCAATTTCTGATTTGGGTAAAGCAATTGAACTTAATCCAGATAGTTGTGAAGCTTATTTGAGTAGAGCAACCGCTCATTTAAAAATGGGTGAACCTGAGCGTTCTTTAGAAGACTATCTGCAATATAGAGCTAAACAATCGACAGTTTTAGAGCGTGCTGCTGAGTTTAGCTTAGGCTTTCTTGATTTTAATTCAGGTTTTGAACAAGGACTTTCTAAAGGAATCAAAGAATCGGGGCTTCAACTAGGTGCATTTGTTAAACAATGCGGTACTCATCCAGTTGATACAACAAAAGAGATCTATGCAGCATTTGGCAATCTTTGCGGTCTTGTAAAATCTCAGCAATGGGGCACTATTGGAGAAATTTTTCTCCCTGAAGTATGCGAGCTTGTTACTAAATGGGATACTCTTTCCTTTGAAGAACAAGGAAAGGGGATTGGATATACGCTTGGAAAGGTTGGTGCTGATATCCTTATTCCTGGAACCGTTGCTAAAGCCGCTTCTACAGGCCTTAAGGGTGCTAAAGAATTTGTTACTGCCTGTAAAACACTGAAAAAAGCTGAAAAAACCCTTGTACTGGAAGCTCTCGCCCAATCTGCCACCACCGCAGAAGGCCTTGCGGAGGCTGCATCACAGTTACGCAGAGCAGAAAGTGTTGTACATTCTTCAACATTACCTCTTTTTCGCAATGCCGAAGGCGTTCTCATCGCACACGTCGGTCCTGAGTTTATTCAGCATTTTAAGAACGCAGAAGCTTTTTTAAAGCCTTATTCAAAAACTTTTCTTCCAGAAAACCAAGTTCGAGAGCTAATTCATCAAACTGGAATTAGAACACTCCCAAGACCACAAGGAATCCCAGAGAATTTTAGAATTAAAGTTGCAGATAAGGGTGCTGGTATGAAATATGTACATCCAACAAATGAGCAAACTTATGTAAGAGTTATGCCTGGGAAACCTCACAGCCCAAATCAAGGACAGCAAAAGCCATATGTAGTTCATATGAAAGATGGAAAAACTTTTGATAAGTCTGGTAACATAATTTCAGGAAGTTCCACTGAAGCTCATATTCCGATTGAGGAATTTATTTATAGGGATTAGTAAATTGCGATGTTAACAGATGAAGACAGAGAGTATATTTTAGATGAATTTCTTAAAAATATACTCCATATATCCGATAAAAAATATCAGGAAAGGATTTGGATTCGAGGTGAGGGTCCTGAATGCGATGATTTTACTGAAACAGTTTGTCATTTTTTTGATGACGGTAACCCTATTTTGGCAAAATATAAAGATTATAAAATTTCAGAAGATCAATATCAGTTGCTAAAAAAATTTCACGATGAATTTGAAGCCTTTGCTGATTCAGATGAGAGGGAATATCTTGAGAAGGATTTTATAGATACTTCTGAATGGACAAGAATTACCGAAATGGCAAAAGAGGTTTTGGAAGCTTTTAACTATCGGAGTGAGTAGATGCATAAACAGTTTGTCATTTTTTTAACTTTGCAATAGAACTCTGCTCTTCCTCTCTCGCTGATGGAGTTTTTAACCTCATTTATAAAAAAGACTATTCGACGGTGACGGATTTGGCGAGGTTGCGGGGCTGATCGATTTCTGTGCCGCGCTCTTTGGCGATGTAGTAGGCTAGAAGTTGGCTTGCAACGGTGTAGGGAATTGGGCTGAGCTCGTCCGAAATATGGGGGAGATAGAGGACATCGTCTGCGATTGTATCGATTTCTAAAGCGCCTTCTGGCGCAAAAGCGAGGAGTATGCCTCCGCGCGCTTTGACTTCCATCAGGTTGCTGAGCATTTTGTCGTAAGTGCGTCTATTTCCGCACATGCCGACAACAGCTAGTTTTGAATCGATAAGAGCGATCGGTCCGTGTTTCATTTCTCCTGCTGGATAGCCGACGGCGTTGATGTAGCTGATTTCTTTAAGTTTTAGCGCGCCCTCAAGGCTTGTTGGGTACATGTAATGACGACCCAAGAAGAAAAAATTCTCAAAGGAAGCATACTTTTTCGCAAGAGCTTCAATGATGTCTTTTTGACGTAAGACATATTCGACAACAGTTGGGAGTCTTTGTAATTCTCGAAGAAAAGCGCGTCCTTCCTCTTTATTCATATGGCGCAGACGTGCCATAAGAAGTGTAAAAAGGGAGAGTACGGTGATCTGGCTTGTAAGGGCTTTTGTGGAGCATACACTAATTTCAATTCCAGCTCTTAAAAAAATCGTTGCGTCAGCTTCCCTTGTAAGTGTTGAGTTACGCACATTACAAATTCCAATAACTTTAGCGCCTTTAGCTTTTACTTCGCGCACAGCAGCGATGGTATCGAGAGTTTCTCCAGATTGACTGATGGCGATGACAAGCGTATCTTCAGAGACGATAGGGTTTCTATAGCGAAATTCTGAAGCGATTTCTGCTTGGGTCGGAATCCTTGCGATATCTTCAAGAAGGGATGCTGCGATACATCCTGCATGCCAGGAGCCGCCACAAGCTAAAATGAGAATGCGGCGTACGGATAAAAGCTCTTTTGTTGAGAGAGAGAATTGCTAAAACTCTGCTGTACCAAAATCTTCAATGAGCCTTCCTTGAAATGCTTGCTGAATGGTTTGAGGCTGTTCAAAAATTTCTTTGAGCATAAAATGTTCAAATCCATTTTTTGAAATAGGGCTCTTTTCTCCTTCAATCCTTTGAATTTCCTTACTTACAGGCATTGTGCTTTGATCGAAAACATCAACGCTTTCACGTGTAATGACGGCGATCTCATCATTATGTAAAAAAAGCACATCAAGGTCTTGCGCTTGAAAAGCGTTTGCATCTGAGGACACATAGGCCTCGTGTCTTTTACTACAGAGTCCAATTGCTATCGGGTTTTCTCTTGCAGCAGCGATGATTTTTTCTGGATGATCTTTATGGATGACAGCAATGCCCCAAAAACCTTGAAGAAGCGTGAGTGTTTTTTGCACAGCATTTAAGATATCTCCTTCATAAAAATGAGCAATGAGTTGGGCGATTACTTCAGTATCCGTATCTGATTTAAAAGAAAATCCTTTTTCTTTGAGCATGGTCCGCAATGCTGCATGGTTTTCGATAATTCCATTATGAACAACAGCGATGCTTTCTGATTCATCAAGATGAGGATGTGCGTTTTCTTTGGAAGGTTTACCATGAGTTGCCCAGCGCGTATGCGCGATAGCTACATCAAGAGGCAGAGGCTGTTCATCAAAGGCGTTTTTTAGCGCTTGGACATTACCTATCTCTCGATGAGAGAGAATTTTTCCCATATAAATGCCCGCAATTCCGGCTGAATCATAGCCTCGGTATTCAAGACGTTTTAGACCGTCAATGCATACCTTTGCAGAATTACGAGGACCAATGTAACAAAAAATGCCGCACATAAGAAAATCTTTTAAATTGTGTCTATTCGTAGATGATAAAACATAACATCAAATAACACTAGTTTTTACGAGCTAAGAGGGTAAGAAATAAGGGGAACTCTTGACGGGCCCTGTTTTCCATGGCAGCCATCTTGCCTGTACTTTTTTTGTCAGAACACCATTCTTCCATAACTTCAATACAAAACCCAGCTTCTTTAAGCCAAAGACAATAAGAAGATAGGGGATGGTGATAGGATCTTGTCTCTGTAGCGGCATCATTCTGGCTCGGGCGCATCTGGATGGAGATTTCTAGGGGAGTGAAGTATCTGTCAATTCTTCGGTATTGTGTTTTTTTAGATTCGTCGATACCCCAACTAGACTGACGAGGGATGCGGAAGCAGGGATGATTCAGCACAATAAGGAGTTTGCCGCCTTGTTTTAGATGGTTTGCAGCATTGATGAGAACGGGCAGAGGGTCTTTGATATTTTGAAGAGCAAGAATTAGTGTCACATGTGTAAAGTCTTTTTTTTCTAATTTAAGAGGCTCTGAAACATCTGCCGTGATGAATTTATGCTTGCTATACTTACGTGCCGCGCGGATGAGAGAGGCAGAAGCATCGATGCCTACGTAGTTAACTTTTTCAGGAAGATGGCGTGCAAGTACACCTTGACCGCAGCCAAGATCTAGAAGGCTTAAGTTTGTTTTACGTAAAGCTAACAATTCCAGTGCTTTAGGAAGTATAAGGTGCTGATGGTAGTAATGACCGGTCGCACCTACTGTCTTGTCGTAGCTATTCCAGCTATCATTCATCTGCGTGTTGTTTTTCATGGCTTAGAGGATGCGCCCATTCAGGTTTTTTTAACAGAAGAATTATTGAAGGAATGACACATGCGATAATAAGGCCGCTCACAAGGAAAAGTACATAAAGGAAGGGACTTTTTACAGGAAGCTGGACCGGCGGGAAAAAACCTACAAAAAGAGCAAAAAGAGAAGCGAGGATGCCGATACCGGCAATCACCCACATGCCTAAGTTTCCTCCAGGAATTCGGTAGGGTCTTTCAATGCGCGGATGTTTGTAGCGGAGCTTAATCGCAGCTGCGAACATCAACAAATACATGATGAGATAAATTTGAGAAACAAGTGCTGTGAGTATCCAAAATCCACTACTGACGCTTGGCGCAAAAAGAAAAAGCATGGAAAGCACAGTAACGATGCACGCTTGAATGATCATCATGATAGAGGGCATCCCTTTACTGTTAACGCTTCTACAAATAGGGGGTAAATCGCCATCTTCTGCAGCAGCTAAAAGACCTTTAACAGGGCCGAGCGTCCACGTAGCAACGGAACCTGCTGCTCCAAAAGCCAGAAAAAGTGCGATAAGAGGTGTTAACCAAGAGAGGTGGTAGGCATCAACAAGATAATGAAATGCCTGAATCGATCCGGCAACAAGACTAATTTCTGACTGCGGCACAACCATAGCGATTGCTAAGACTCCTAAAATGGAAAGACCTAAAATAAAAATGACTGAAAGAAAAATCGCTTTTGGATAATCTTTTCGAGGATTCTGAACATCGCGCGCGTGGATTGCGGACATTTCCATCCCTGCGAAAGACAGGAGTACCCCCGTAAAAAACACCATCTGATCCGGGCTTGTCATATTGGGTATGAACGTGTCGAGAGAAAACGTAATTTGGATGGGGTTACCTGAAAAGTACCAAGCAGCTCCAAGGCCAATGATCAGAAGTCCTGGCACGAATGTACCGCAGACGCTTCCGATAGTGCTTACAATACTTGATGTGCGCATTCCTCGAAGATTAAGAAGGGTCGAGCCCCAAAAAGTCACTAAAACAACAGTTAGAGTGTACAACTTATTATCAGCAAGTGATGGAGCAAAAGCATAGGCTAACGTTGCCGCAATGAATGAGAGGATTGTAGGATACCAGATCACATTTTCTACCCAGAGCAGCCAGATTGCAAGAAAGCCCGTTCTATGTCCAAAAGCTTCTTTGACCCAAACAAAAACCCCTCCACGCTTTGGCCAGGCCGTTGCAAGCTCTGCAGCGATAAGAGATACTGGAAAAAAGAATGTCAAAGCTGCTAGAATTAAAAAAAAGACAGCGGAAAAACCATATTCAGCAGTAAGAGGCCAATTTTTTACGCTGCCGATTGCGGCGACGTTGATCATGGCAAGGCTGAAAACGGTTAATGTTTTTAGTTGTCGCATATATGATTACTCCTTATGTATGGCACATTTTAAATAAAGGTAAGATAAAAATCACATGGAAAACAGTTGATTAACGAAAGATCTTTGCTTGCAATTCAAAAAAACTCAACAGAGGGCATGTGCCGCCCTCTTTACGAATCTTACTGTTTTTCTCGAATTCCTCAAACGATTAAACATTTACTAACAGGAAAAGAAGGGGAAAGGCTCCCCGAAGAGACAACAGAAGGGAGCTCCTATGATCTTGTTATTCTCATTTTTGTTGACGGATTTGGTTGGCGTTTTTTTGAAAAATATAAAGAGCGTTTTCCTTTTCTAATGCGCTTTGTTAATCAGGGGATCGTTTCAAAACTGACCTCTCAGTTCCCATCAACAACAGCAGCTCATGTGACCTGTATCAATACAGATCTTCTAGTTGGCGAAAGCGGCGTGTACGAGTGGTTTTATTACGAGCCTTTAGTCGATAGGATGATTGCCCCACTTTTATTTTCTTTTGCCGGAGACCATAATCCAGGAACTTTAAAAGAATCGGGCGTTGCTACAGAAAACTTTTATCCCAAACATACGTTTTATGAAAACCTTTCTAAAGAAGGGATCACTTCATATGTGATGCAAAATGCAAGCATTGCGCATTCTCCTTATTCTTCTGCGATGTTTAAAGGCGCAATCCAAGTTCCTTTTACTTCCACAAAAGAAGCGCTTAGTAATCTTGCAGACCTTAGCTGTAAAAATGATGGCACAAAAAAATACATCTATAGCTATTTCGGAGAGATCGACGCCGCAGGACATAGACATGGGATTGACAGCTCTCAATTTGAAACAACAGTCGCTCTTTTTTGGCAGCAAGTAGAAGAATTTTTCTGGAAACAGCTGCAGTGCAAAGATAAAAAAGTTGCTTGTCTTGTTACAGCAGATCATGGAATGGTTCCTGTAGATCCAGCATCTACGTTTTATTTAAATAAAGAATTTCCTGATATTGAAAGATATTTAAAAAAGAACAGGGATGGAGACCCTCTTGCGCCTGCAGGTTCTTGCCGCGACTTCTTTCTCCATATTCAAGAAGAGCGCCTACACGAGGTGAAAGATATTCTTACGGCGCTCTTAAAAGACAAAGCCCGCATTGTTTTAACAGAAGATCTGATCCAACAAGGTTTTTTTGGAACAAAAAACCCAACAGAAACCTTTCTTAATCGGGTTGGCAATCTCGTCATCCTACCCCATGAGGGGGAAGGGGTTTGGTGGTATAAAAAACATCATTTTGAACAACATTTCTATGGAGCCCATGGCGGTCTCACACGCCACGAAATGGAAATCCCCTTTTTGTTTTTAGCTTTATAAGGTGAAAATTCTAAACGCGTAACTGATTCTAATATAGTGTATTATCTTTGTAAAAACAATAATAAAATAAAACGTAATTGAAATAATTAAATTATATGTTATAATTTTTAAAATAACAATTAATATTAAAATGGTGTTAAAATGTCAAATTATATAAACAACTGTAAATCAGATGAATACATTTATTCTCAAAATAAAAGAAGTGCGGATGAATTACAAAACCAGGTGCTTAAAAAACAAAAAATAGAGGAATATGATTCATTAGCTTCTAGATCACAAGAAGAACTAGTAGACTCTGTTTCTAAAAGAAAACTGTATATTCCAGCACCGATTATTCCAAAACGGGAACAATCAGTCATGAGTCTTCTTTCTAATTATCCAATACGGTTTGTAAATGTGAGCATTGAGAATACTATACCACATCCTGAAGGGGATATAAGTTTTCTTAACTGGTTATATACAATAAAAAACCATAATGAAAACAACATAAATTTATCGCAAGCGATAATGCATTTTGAAAAAATGCTTTGTCTTTATAGATCATTAGAAAAAAAACAAGGCACGTTTCTTTCTAGCGAATTTCAGCTCAATGCTTTGAATGCGCTGACAGCTTTTGCTCATAAATTTTTAGAACAAGTTTGCCAATTTCAATCATTATACAAATATGACACGCATAATTTAATAGCTCTCATACAAAATGAGGAATTAAAAGAGATGTCTGATTCTGTAGCAATAAATTTATTGTTTGATGCTAGCAATTGGACCCGTTATTTTCATTCTCATCAAAAAACACAAAGATTTAGAGATAACATTCCTTTACTTGTTGAGGAATTTATTAATTTATCTGAAGGAACACCCAGCTTTAATTTTCATTCTCTGGTTAAAGATATTTTTGATTCTGCTGTCAGATGTGGGGCAGAATTGTTAAAATACCCGACAGATTATTTCCCCAATCAAGAATTAATTGTTAATTCATTAGAGGTGGTTACAAATTCTTATTTTTCATATCGAAATTGTGAATCAGTTGCATCTATCAAAGAAAAGACTGAAATTTTTGTGAATATAATCAACAATCATATTTCAAGAATTGAAAATATTATTAAAAATAATTGCAGAAACAACTGTAATACAGACTTAGCAATTTGTTTAAAACAAACAAAATCAGCTTTAACTATGCTAAAAGCATCGTTAAATGAATGGAATACAGCTACAGATCATATGGAATTTGCTCTATGGACGACATGGAGTTTGTTACAGATTCATGAAAGTATAGAAAATGGTTTGCGAAGTGTTTTGTATAAAAATAATAATCCTTCCTTCGTTCGAGGTTGTGTTAAAGGACACCATCTTGATGAGATGGCAAAAACTGCGGGACTTTCAATGAATTTTGATCTTATAAGAGATGTAAATAATTTAGGATTTAAAATTCGCTACCCTATTCAATCTTTAGCGGATGGAAAAGGCGCTGATATTGCTAATGATACTGAATCACTTTGTCTTAACCCGGAGCAAGAAGTCTTTAATCCTTCTGAGCAAAAAAACACTTCGATTATTATAGCTGAAAAGTTTTTGAACTTACTAGATAGATGTTTGCCTTATTTCAATAGGATTACTTGTAAATTAGAGCAAAGACCAAACTAATCCAAAGCACATACCGAAGTGAATTGAAAAATAGAGTCGAATAGAAGAGAGCTTTATTCTTTTCTACTCGACTTTAAAATTAACCTTTAGATTTTTTCTTTTCTTGCTTTGCTGCCTTTTTTTCTTTAGCAGTTTTAGCAGGTTTTTTCTTTTCTTCTTTTTTAGCGTCTTTAGATTTACCCATAAATCACACCTCAATTTTGTTAGAGATTCGTTGACAACGATATCATAGCTGCTTTTTTTTTCAAAGAAAGTTCAATTCTGTCCCCAACCGCTTTTTCTTCTATCTTGGTTGTTGCCTTGGGGATTGACACCAAAGCCACTTTGAGGAGCTCGGTTATTCAAGCCTGCTTGATTAACAGGATTTCCATAGTTACTCTGAGGGCCACTAGTTCTTACACCAGAACTTCCGCCTCCGCCTGAGCAAAGAGCTGCAAGACAGCCACCAACGCAACCGCAAAGACAAGCAAGCAAAGAAGACGATGATGAGTGATCATTTCCTTGGCTTACACCCCATCCGCTTTGATTCCTGTGACTATGCAGAGGTTGTATGTTGCGGAACTTATGAAAACTTGTAGAACTATTGCCTTTGGATCCACAACATTCAAGCAAGGCTTTAATGAGTGCGCAAACTCCCAATGCAAGGCTTCCTACCGCGCATGCTGTAGCGATAAAAAATCCAAGTGGAATGAAAATAGCAAAGGCTTTCACAATCAAAGCAATCACTGCTAACGCGACAGCTCCTATAACTAACGCTTTGAGCTGCCAGTCGCAAGGTTTTTTTACAATTGTTTTTTCATGTAGTGCTGTACTTGTATGAAAAACATGACTATTTTGTGAAACTGAATCATTAATGATAGACATACGTTCTCCGTAAATTAATGGGGTCTTGCTTGAACAAAATGTGCTTTATTGAAATTGATTAAAATGTAATTGTATGAGCTTAAAAAAGAGATAAAACTATCGTAAACGCCGACAACGATATGGTCATTCGGCTCCCAATCTTTTAAAAGATGATAATAAGAGCTTGAAATTTCCCATGGAATAAGATCTTCACTACCGCCTGAGGCTAGGTAAACATACCCAAGGTTCATATTTTTGTTAAATACCCAAAATGAATTTGCACCAAAATGGATAGGACTTGCTACCGGTTCTACACGAATGTAGGATCCATCATTTTGATTATTTAGATAAAATGGATAATAGGAAGAAGATGTAAAAATCCCTTTATTCGGTGTGATCGTAATTCTATCGCCTAATTTTTGAATTACTCCGTAAAGATCACGAACAGTTGGCTGCCAAGAATATGCAATGAACGCTTCATTAGGAGTTGCTGCACGCCACTCTGAGCCATCTTCCAATCTAATAAGATCTTTAGTGCTGAAGCCTTCGAATATATGTAGATGAGGAGTTCTGTTTGCAGTTGTATATGCGTGCGCTGTTATAGGAAGACATACAGTAAATAAAGCTGCAAATGCTAGAGCTATTTTCGAGAGTCTTTTTTTCATAAAATCCTTCTTGTGGTTGTGTTGAAAGGATCAAATCTAACAGCTGCAAAATTTTAGATAAATTAAAAAATTCAATAAGAGAAAATTAAGACTTTTCTTTCGTAACACCTTCCAGGTATAACCAGCATTCACCTACTTTTTCAAAGACGCTTTTTTCTTGAAAAGTAGCATCGTGATGATTCTGTTCCAGGTAAGCAATAAAAGTGACATAAGCAGTTTTTCCTTTTTCTTCAAAATGCAAAATTTCAAGTTTTTTGAAGACTGTATTCTGAGAAAAAAAAGCAATTGAAGTGCGCCACTTTTCTTTGTTTTTTTGGAAACCTTTGTTAAGAGGGTGCGTTGTTGCCATGATATACTCGGGAAGATCAAGAGCGTATGCGCTATAGCGTGAGCGCATAAGTAAGAGCGCGTTTTCCGGTAACTGTCCAAGATGATAAGGAGCGCAACAATCAGAGTAATGTTTTCCACTATAGCAGGGGCATGGATGAAGGTCAGTCATCATTTGACCTTCGATAAATCGTTCTTTTTTACCATTTGAACGATTTCTTGCGTCCCTATTTTTCGTGCAACTTCCTTTCCATTTTTATTGAGAATAACAACTGTAGGCATTGATCTAATATTGAATAAATGAACAATCTCTTCTTGTGTATCGACATTAATTTTAAAAAATCTCACTTTTCCTGCATATTCTTTTGCCCATTTATCAACCATCGGACTTAAAGTTTTACAAGGACCGCACCAGGTTGCATAAAAATCAAGAAATAGGGGAGTTGTTCCAAGATTCACTTCGTTCTTGAATTGTTCTAAACTTGCGATTTCAACAACGCTTCCTGAAAGTGCTGTAGAAAGGGGAGGGGAGAGTGCTTTTGCAGACGCAGGGGGCTGCGGCGCTAAGACTGGCGCTAGCGAGCTCGCAATGTTTACAGGAGCACCAATTTTTTGCACTACTTGACAAGCAGCGATAGCGCCCTGTCCTGCAGCAATGACCGCTTGTTTGTAGACAGGATCAACAATATCACCAACAGCAAACACACCTTTAATTGAAGTTTCTTGATCATGTTTTAAAAGGATGTAACCCTGTTCATCCATCTCTAATTGACCTTGAAAAATTTCAGAGTTAGGCTTAGCACCAATGGCAAGAAAAAGAGCTGCCACGTTAAGCGAGCTTTTTTTATTTGCCTGATCAAGAATTAAGTGCGTTACTTTTTGACCATCTCCCTGAACTTCTTGAACCGTTGTATTAAAAAGAACCTCAACATTTGTGCGTTTAATAAGTGCTTGCAAACGTTTCTCTTCAAGCGCGCGGAATTTGTCTTTACGTACAAGGATATAGACTTTTTGCGCAATATTGGCTAAATGCTCCGCTTCTAAAATCGCTGCATCTCCGCCTCCAACAACCGCCACTATTTGATTTTTATAAAGAGATCCATCACAAACAGCGCAATTATAAACGCCGCGTGTCCAATAAAAATCTTCCCCAGGAATTCCCAGCAAATTCGGGTTGGAACCCATAGCAATAATGCAGGAATTTGTAAAGATTTTACGAGTTTGACCAGGGGTAAATGGGTCTCTTATGATGATCATAAAGGGGTATTGCTGTAAATCAACGGACATCGCTTCTTCTATAAGGATGCGCGCGCCGTTGTATTCTGCTTGAGCGTGGATTTTATCAATGAGATCAGGTCCAGAAATTTCAATTTCACCCGGCCAGTTTTGCACATGAGGGGATTGGAAAATAGCGCCGCCTCTTTTTTGACCTTCAACGACAAGTGGAGTAATTCCCGCTCGCCCAAGATAAATGGCCGATGTGAGTGCTCCAATGCCACCGCCCAATATGACAACGGGGTAAACCTCTTCTTTAACAGATGCGTTGGTAAAACTGATCAGTCCGATAAAAAAAGAAAAAAATACCGCTTTCATAATGCTCACCTAAATTGTTTTTCGCTTAAGTCTAGAGCGATTTTAGCAAAAAGGCAATAGAAATGATTTTATAATCATATAAGAACTTATCTTTTTTTTAACTCGACTTGTCGAGGCGCGTTTTTATACACAAAAAGAGCAGCACCAAGGTGCTGCAGAGAAAAGCGGTGACGAGTCACCGCACTCCAAACGCTCTTCGAGCGCAGAAATTTCCCGGGAATAGGACTCCTTTCTGGCGGGCGAAAACATATCGTTTAAGACGATATGTTTTGTCCCGTCCCAAAAGCCGGTTCGTCGCGAGTACGCGACTTCACTTCGAGTCCTAACAGAAGCCACACTAGTGGCTTCTTTCCTGGTCAAAAAAAAAGCTTCCCCTTTAGGGGAAGCTTTTTGTTTGCCCAGGATAGGACTCGAACCTACACACCTCGCAGCACCAGAACCTAAATCTGGCGTGTCTACCAATTTCACCACCTGGGCAATGGTTCAAATTGTACTTGCTTCTTCAAGTTTCTGTCAATTTAAATTCAACACAGCAACTATGATTCGAAGTGGATGCCGAAATAGCGATCGCCATAGTCTCCAAGGCCGGGAACGATAAATTTTTTTTCATCTAATCGTTCATCTTGAGCTACAATCTGAAGTCGCACTTCAGGAAAAGCGCTTTTAATGCGAGAGATCCCTTCCGGTGCTGCAATGATGCTAACAAGTGTGATCCGTTGGGCACCAATGCCGCGGGCAACCAACTTTTCAATAGCTAAAACAGTGCTCCCGCCTGTTGCGAGCATTGGATCAAGAATAATAATCTGATCATGATCGCCAATAAAGGGGAGGTTTTCGTAATAAAGACATGGCTTAGTTGTTACTTCATCACGCCTAATTCCAAAAAAGCCGATAGGGGCTTCATTAAAAATGCGCATGAAAGCTGGCAGCAGTGCGATTCCTGCGCGCAGAATCGGGATGAGAACGACGGGATGGATAGGCTTAAACCCTTGAGTGGAAGAAATAGGGGTCTCTACAACGAATGACTGCATCTCTATATGTTCTGCAGCTTCTGCTGCGAGCAGTTCTGAAAGTTTATCCGAGGCGGTTCTAAACGCGTTCTGAGACGTCGTTTTATCTCGAAGAACAGTCAGTAAAGCTAATTTCATAAGGTAGATGTTTCTCTCTCAGGCTCATAAACGGGATGAATTTTAAAACCAGCCTTACGCACAGAAAAAATCAAATTTGCGACAGGCTCCCATTTAGCATTTTTGTCGATATGAAGAAGAACTTTAGTGCGTTCATTTTCTTTAGGCAAGAGGCCTAATTTTTGCTGCTTTTCCAACTCTTGTCCAATAGCATCTGTACTTTCCATATAGTACTCATTAAACTCACTAATCCACTTATATTCACCCCTTTCTGTAACAGCAAGCACGACCATGAAAGAGGGGTTGTAAGAAGCTACTTGTGCATCTTCTTTTACAGGAAGGACTTTAACTAAGCTTACTTCACTATCAAAAAGAGTTGTTTTTGCAACGGCAAGCGTTGCAAAAATAGCAATTACAAGGAAAAGGAAATCAACCATAGGTGCTAAATTAATCTTTTCTTGTTTATTTAACTCGTCGTCAGGAATGATGCTCATAAAGCTCCACTGTTATTGGCCATAATGACTTTTGTTGTCGAGTAAAGAGGCGAAGGATTGCGCTTCATTTTCAACTTTGACAAGAAGACGGACAAGGCGATATTTGGCAATAGAATGAAGCATAAGCGCTAAGATCGCTACAATAAGCCCTGCAACAGTTGTCCCCACTGAAATTCCAAGTCCATCAAAAAGAATAGAAAAACTCTCCATTGATCGATTTAAGTCGTAAAACGCATAAAACATCCCTAAAACGGTTCCCAAAAGCCCGAGCATCGGTGCAATGATTGCAATATCATTTAGAAAACTCAGTCTTTGCCAAAATGTAATTGTAGCGCGTTTACCTTCTGTTTTCATGTTTTCAATCATCACTTGCAGGCCATGGGATCTAGCTGAAATTCCTGCTGAGAGCATTTTGCAAAAGAAGTTATTTTGTGTAGAACAAATGGCCAAAGCTTCATCATACTGGTTGCTATGGAGTTTCTGACGCACTTGTTTTAAGAGAGGTTCTGGGAGAGCTCCTGCATATTTAAGCTTCATTAAACTATAAATCCAAATGAATACAGTTGACATCGACATCAAAAACAAGATGCTATAAATAACAGGTGCTCCTTGAAAGACTTGATTTAAATTGATGTTAAACTTAGGAACTATAGCGGCATTTTTGCTTGCAACTTTAAGATCTGCTTGCATAAGAGGAGAAAAAACACTTACCTTTTCTTCTACGACTTGAGTCTCTTTTTCCAAGACTACAGTTTCTTGAGAAGTGATCATCGAGGGTATGTCAGCTTCACTTTCTATAATTTCTTCAGAAGTCTCTTCTACAAGCGCAATATGGGCTTCTGTCGGCGTTGCAAAAAAATCGTCTTCCAAGTGGAAAATAGATGCTTCAAGTTCATCCTGAAAGCTTTCTTGAATAAAAAGCTCATCTGCAGATAACCCTGTAAGCAAAAAAAGAGAGGATGCGAGTGATAAAATTGTAATTCTCTTCATAACGAGTTCTTCTCCTAAGATAGAAGTATTTATTTAAGACTAGCGCGAAGGTTTTTAATGATCAAGCTATACCGAAGCAAATTCAAAATAACATCACACCGGAATCTCAAATTCACTTCGGTATAAGATAGACAAAAACAACACCGTATGTAGAATGATAATAAGTTTATTTTGATGGAATGGTTTTTTTTAGCAGAGGAGATTTTAACATGAATGACACTGCAATTCGTTTATCTTGGTTATGTCTTTTTCAGACGATCTTTATGAGCACTCTTTCCGCCAACAACAACCTTCTCGCTCCAGCATTTGAGCAATTTCACAAAGACAGCCTTATGCTTGCTCAATCAACAAAAAACCAAGAAAAGCAATCTAATCAAGATACATGCAATTCTCCTTTTCATACGATGCATGTTGGCTTGCGCCATATTGAAGCAAACGGTGTTGGATATACAAACGGCTACACAACCCTAGAAGGCTTTGGCATCCACGATTATTGCAATAGTTTTATGCCTTTTTTAGACTTACGCGGACACGTTTTCAATAATGGCAAACTCGCTGGAAATGTCGGTATTGGCGCCCGTTCCTATTTAAGGTCCATTAACCATCTTCTTGGTTACTACCTCTACTATGACATTCGCCAAGGCGGTCATCATCTCACCGCTCAACAGCTAAGTCCAGGAATTGAACTGCTCGGGAAACGAATGGAATATCGAATTAATGGATATTTTCCCGTTGGGAATCAAAAAAGCCATGCTTATGACTACAGTTTTGATGAGTTCAAAGACAACAACATCATACTCAAATATAAAAAACAATATGTCATGAAAGGAGTAGATGCAGAGATCGGCGTTCACATCGCTCAAAACACAAATTATGACTTTTATGCAGGAGCCGGCCCTTATTACTTTCAAGCCCCTCATGATAAATCTTGGGGAGGGAAGGTGCGTTTGAATGGAAAATACAGGGAATATGTTACACTAGAGGGATCTTATTCATATGATCACGTTTTCGGTAGTATTTTCCAAGGAAGTGTCGGTATCAGCATACCTTTTGGTAAAAGAATTCGCAAAAAGGAGGCTGGCTGTCCAAAAAACGCAAATTTCTTAGCTGCTAGAGAGTCGCAATCTCCTTACCGCTTCGAAATCCCTATAATAAAAAAACACACATCAATTACAAAAGCGATCAATCCATCCACAGGCGATCCATGGATAGTTTGGTTTGTTGATAATACAAGTAGTTCTCTTGGAACCTTTAAAAGTCCATTCTCTACACTGGTTCAAGCGCAAAATGCATCTCTTCCCAATGAAATCATCTATGTTTTCCCAGGAGATGGTACATCAACCGGCTTAAATGCAGGTATTACTCTTCAGGATAATCAAAAACTCTTTGGATCGGGTGTTAGTCAATCAATTTCCACAACAAATGGAAACATCAAAATCCCCAAATTTTCAAGCACTCTTCCTTTATTGACTAACTCATCGGGTAATACGATTGTGTTAGCGAATAATAATGAAATTTCAGGTTTAAGGTTGACCACAAATGATGGTAGCAGCACGCCTGGCGTGATTTTTGGATCGGGTATATCAGGTGGAAATATTCATGACAATACGGTATTTGCAGCAGTTGAACATCAGGGCGTACAAATTACAGGAATTGGCTCTTATAGTATCAAGAACAATCATTTCTTTGGTCCCACAGGTGCTGGTAATGGTATTAGCCTTTCTCCAGATCTAGGGGGTATAACTGCTATCATAAAAAACAACACAGTAACAGGATATGCTCTCAGTCTGTTCTTGAATGCAAATGTGATGGGCGGTTCAGGGGGGGATTTTACAGTAATAAGAAACTCGTTTTCAGAGGCTACTTCTACAGGCATTTTTTTCAATTCAGTTAATGCAAATTCAGGAAGCATCGTTAGCATTGATAGCAATACCATCACTTCTATAGCTGGAAATTCTATCGATATTCAAACCAGTAAAAATCTCTGCTTAACTGTAAATAACAATCTCATTCTCAACAGTGGACAAAATGGTCTGTACATCGAACGCGACATACCTAGCGTCATTGAGGTTTCTAATACATTCGCTTCCA
The DNA here is from genome assembly GCA_040388665.1 of Chlamydiota bacterium. Taxonomy (GTDB): domain Bacteria; phylum Chlamydiota; class Chlamydiia; order Chlamydiales; family Rhabdochlamydiaceae; genus DAHVFY01. Next base: position 15,263 of record JAZKBL010000017.1, on the reverse strand, counting down.
TTACAAATAATACCATTTCAGGCGTTGGCGGCGCTTTTTACGGGGTAGAATGTTTAACATTTGAGCCTTTTTGTTTAATCTTACACGATAATATAGCTGTTGGTGGAACTGGCTTTTTTCTCGATCCCGGTGGCAATGGCCTACTGTCAGCAGATATTAGTGGAAATAGCGGAACATTAAAAACAGGAACAGCAGGTGATGTTACGCTTGTTCCTCCTTCTACATGTTCTTGCTCAAAATAAAATTTTTACAGCCTGTTGATGATGACAAGATAGGCTGTGTTTTTTCCAAGAAATAATCTACGGATACTGGTATTATCTCCATGTTCTTTTATACAGGAATCGGCCATGAAACCCAAAAATTTAAAATGTCCCTTTACATGGGAACAAAGAAAACCTGTACTTCAAAATAAGGTGCTTTACGTTCCTGAATATTATGATAAGCATGCCGAATGGGAAATGCCAGCTTTTGACCATCATGATTTCTTTGGAAATTCAAACGAAGTTTTTATTGAGTATTGTTCAGGAAATGGCCTTTGGATTGCAGAACAGGCACAAAAAAATCCTCATATTAACTGGATTGCTGTTGAGCATGATTTTGAAAGAGTGCGCAGGGTGTGGGCTAAAATTAACAATTACAATCTTTCCAATCTTATCGTTGTTTCCGGTGAAGCACTGATGTTTACCCGCTACTATCTTGCAGATTGTTCCATCAGTCGTATGTATATGAATTTTCCAGATCCCTGGCCAAAACGAAAACATGCTAAAAACAGGCTTGTACAACGTCCCTTTGTCGAAGAAATTACGCGCATCCTTAAAGAGGGAGCCCAGGCTATTTTTGTGACAGATGATGAGGTCTATATGCAACAAATCAGCTCCGAAATACGTGCGCATCCTTTGTGGAAGCCTTCTTACCCTGAACCATTTTTTATTACAGACTGGCCAGAATATGGAAATTCTTCTTTTGATGTTCTTTGGCGAAAAAAAGGAAAGACAATTCATTACCTTCAGTTTGAAAAAAAATCATGACATTTTCCTCTGATCAAAGACAATATTATTTAAATGAAAACCCTTTTACACCCATTATCGGCCATGATGATGAGTGTAATACCGTCCCCATCGAGCTTTTAGCTGGTTTACAACATGATCTTGATTGGCAAAAAGCGCAGTCCCAAGCTTGGAAAGTTATAGAAAGCGGTAAATTTATTTTTTGGAGATTCAATTTTGGTTTAGAAAAAGGTCTGTTAAATCTTGAAAATACTGCATATTTTTTCTCTTTTACATTGGCTATTGAAAAATTTATTAAAAATTTCTTACCTGAATTTGCCAGCAAAACATTTGGTGTGTGCATTTATCAAGGGGATTTGCATGTGGCTTCTCGGTTTTTCTGGTCTTCTGCGCACGAAAAAAATTTCAAAGAGTCTTCCATAGAAGAAGATCTTTATTGTATTGATGTTTTTGCAGAGTACTTGCATAGACTCTCTTCTTATTTTCCTGACAACCTTCTTCCTTTTTGCTGTTTTGACACTTCCCTTTTTACAGCTGCTAAAGGGGCTCAGCTACTTTCTAAAGAACGCTTTGCACATTTGCATCTCGGCATTAAAGGATTATATCAACCGTCATGCAGTTTAACGTGGGATGAAAAAAGGATCTTTTTTATTCGCCCCCAAGTCTCAAAAGGGATTCTTTTGCCGCCCGACACATTGTGCAGCTTAAATGTGATAAAAAAAATAGATGAACTTGTAGAGCAATATGCTCAAAAAGGGGAAACGCTTCGTATTATCCCAGAGATGCTTTTGAATGAAGAATGGGATGGGTTAGACCTTGTCTTTGTCATTGAAAACATGTTGACGACTCAAGGGCGCCGCAGACTTCAAGGTTTTATAGCCGCCGGCGGAGAGATCTCTTATATTTGACTGTAGCACAGCTTAAAAAAGAGCCTTGTATAGAGTTAGCTTAACGCATATGAGCTTTAAGCGGATTTTTAACTAAAAAAAAATGGCAACCTGAGAAGATTGCCATTTTATTTCTAAACAATCGGAGTAGAGGGATTCGAACCCCCGACCCACTGCTCCCAAAGCAGTTGCGCTAGCCAGGCTGCGCTATACTCCGATCGACTTTAGATAGGCTATATTAGCTTTTTAGGAGATTTTTTGACAAGTGTAGATATTTTCAATATGCGGAAAAATCCTTTTTTGAGATTCTAGAAAAACTTAAGGAGAACATATGACATCTTTCCATCATCTAAAAGCATCCATTCGCTTAAACGAGCTTGCTGAAAGCCCTATAGATCTTTCAAAGGAAGGGGTTTTAACTCCCAAACGGATTGATGCTATGATGGCTGAAGCTTTAGAAATGAAGCTCTTTTATGCTACTGAGAAGGTTTCTGATCCCATTATGGATGCACTATTTTTTCTTGCCGAGGAAACAAGTGCTGTTAAAAAAATGGAAGAGATGCAACGAGGATGCATTGTCAATGCCATTGAAGGCTATCCTTCTGAAAATCGCCCCGCATTACATACAGCGATGCGTGATTTTTTTGAAAACAGAAACACATCAGAGATTGCAAAAGAGGCTACAGAGCTCGCTTACGCAGAGCTTGAAAAGCTTAAAATTTTTTTGAATGGTTGCGATCGATTTACAGATCTTGTTCAAGTGGGGATCGGTGGCTCAGAACTCGGCCCTAAAGCGATTTATATGGCACTTGAAGCCTATCAAAAGCCAAAGCGTAATGTTCATTTCTTATCAAATGTCGATCCGGATGACGCAGCCCATATTTTCCGCACGCTTGATTTATCTAAAACACTTGTTGTTTCTGTTTCAAAGTCTGGAAGTACTTTGGAAACGCTTACAAATGAGGAATTTGTTAGAGAGTGGTTTAAAAAAGCAGGCCTTGATCCAAAAGATCATATTGTGGCCGTGACAGGAAAGGGGAGTCCTATGGATGACCCAGTACGCTATCTTGCGTCTTTCTATATTTGGGATTATATCGGCGGCAGGTACTCAGTTACTTCAATGGTGGGTGGTGTTACTTTAGCCTTTGCTTTAGGAATGGACCGTTTTCTTGATTTTTTACGGGGCGCTAATGCGATGGATAAAGTGGCACTGCGTCAGGAACCAAAACATAATCTTCCCTTACTTTCAGCTCTTCTTGGCATATGGAATCGCAATTTTCTCGGCCTGCCAACTGTCGCTATTATTCCTTACTCACAAGCTCTACATCGTCTAACAGCGCACCTTCAGCAACTCGATATGGAATCTAATGGCAAAAGGATCGACAAGAAGGGGTGTCCTGTGGATTTTGATACAGGCCCGGTTATTTGGGGGGAACCTGGAACTAACGGTCAGCACTCTTTCTATCAAATGATTCATCAAGGCACAACGACGATTTCTTTAGAATTTCTTGGATTCAAAGAAAGTCAGTATCGAGAAGATCTTCTTTATCAAGGCACGACATCGCAAGAAAAGCTCTTATCAAATCTTCTTGCTCAGTCAATAGCTCTTGCCATTGGGCAAAAAAATGATAACCCTAATAAATGTTTTCCAGGTAATCGACCTAACAGAATTCTTTTTGGCCAAAAGCTTGATCCTTTTACAATGGGCGCGATTTTAGCCTATTATGAGCACAAGGTCGCTTTTCAGGGCTTTATGTGGAATGTGAACTCATTTGATCAAGAAGGGGTGCAACTAGGCAAAGTCTTAGCTCTTAAAATCATCGACCAGTTTGCAAAAATAAAAGAAGGCAAGCCTCTTGATAGCAAGGATTTTCCTCTTGGACAAGCTTACCTCCGTCATTTGTAAATCAACTGTGTAGTGCGTAATTATTTGGTCCATTTTCTACTTGCGGCTCATAAGAGTTATCCAAATGCATTCTGCATTCCAAACTACAAATGCTTGATTGAAGTTTTTTATAGCTCATAGCGTAGATATTTTGCGTTGATAAGTCATTTGGATAAATACTATCAAGAGGATCTATAAAGTAAACACGGTTTTGATTATTTCTTGATTCGGCACCTACAATGATAATATTATGAATACTCGTCATGTTTTTATTTTGTGTAGCACCTATCTTCCATCCAAAACCAGGTCTACCTTCAACCTTTTGATCTAATTCAAACGGTTTTTCTTCATAATTAATTTTGCCGAAAAATCCTTTTACAAGATGAGAACCATGAAGTTGTATTTGTTCAATCAATTTTATCACTGAATCGGATGGATGCCGTTGTGAAGCTTTTAATTGATAGTGCTCGACAGCATATTTTGACACCAAGTTATTTAAAAGAACTAGTTTCTCATTATTTTCAAGTTCATTCCAATCTCTTTCAAAAAAATTACGAGCATATTCATCGATATTTTCAAATGTAACTCCTACTTGTGTTAATAGAGAGTTATAAATCAATTGGCGCTCTTCGAACTTTGCTATTTGAACAACATCACTAAATTTTTCATAAGGAGACTTTATAAAATTTTCTAATTGTATAAGAGTATTTAGATCAACTGAATTATCTTTGTTACCTTTTTTAGCAACATTAATAAGAAATTGTTTAGCTATCATTTTTTCTTTTCCAGAATAGTTATCCGATAACCCTTCTGCAAAATCTATTGTAAACTTCCATTTTTGATCAAAAGCTGTTATCTCTTTTCTATGACAAGATAACATCTTTTCTATTTTGCTTTCTTGTTCTTGAGCAAGAGAAGGATACTTGCCAATTTTATTTTCATTACGAAGAATTTGCATGGCATAAAATCCACAAGTTGGGCCTTTTTGCCCTTTAAAAACAACTCGTGAGCGCATTTGCCCTGGAACTTTAGGTTCATAAGGATTGGGTTTTCCTGGCTCTGGGGCGCAAAAAGCATAATTTAGATTAACGGACGACATGTTATTACTCCTATTTGTTAACAATAACATAAATTGTATCAGATAAAGTCAATTATTTTAACAACGATTAAATTAAAATGTTATAAGTTTTTTAATTAACTTATATTACCATTAAGAATGAGTAACTTATGTGCTTCGATAGAAAGATCAAAAGGAGAGGTGAGGAAAACTTGACCTAAGGGTTGAAGTTTTCCTTGAAAAAGACTCTGACGTACGGTATCAAGGTGAACGCCAACATCGTCAACACACATAATAGGCTGAATTGCTGTAATAGTTTGAAGGCGCTCCCATTCTGCAAAGCGAATTGCTGAAATGCAGCTTCTTTTTTGCCCCTCGCTTGCATAAGTTTTTGCCAGCTGTTCACTAATATGAATCAGCAGATCATCTCGATGGGGCCCTGTTAATGTTGATCCCAGCTGCATTTCACGGCGTCTTAATTTCTGAAATTGATAACGCAGGGCATCTACAAGATTTTCTTCTTTTATGAAGCTTGGAAGATACGTGAGTTTTAAGCTGTCTTGAGCTTGAGAGAGTTCGTTCATATGGGCTTTTAAAGGAGAAATTAGATCAAGCACAGCTTCTTGTCTTTTGAGAATCAGGTAAGCTGCAGAAACGGCCATGATCTCTTCCCATACATTCATTGCTGTGTCTGTTTGTTTTTTGAGCAGTTGATTGCGTTGACGCATGGCGTTTGTATAACGTACAAGATGATGCACGTAAAGGGGGTCTGTTTGAGCGATATGCACATTGAGAAATCTACGGCGCTCAAGGGGGGAGCCTATGATTAATGAAATGTCTTCAGGAGCAAATAGCACAGCCGGCATAAGCCCTAAAAGATTAGCAAAACTTTGATACAGGGTATTATTGTAATGAATTTTCCGTTCTTTTCCATCAAAGTAGACCTTAAGCGTCTGTGACAGATGATCGCGTACAAACTCTGCTTCTAAATAAAAATAACTCTCTTTATGACAAATAAGATCTGTAAGACTTGGTGTTCGGAATGACTTTCCTGTACTTAAGAAAAAAATCGCTTCAAGAAGATTTGTCTTTCCCTGTCCATTAGGACCTTGGATGAGATTGATCTTTGGCCCAAAAGAAACACGCGCTTCTTGAAAATTGCGAAAATTTTTCAAATAAAGCCGTTTGAGAAACATACTTTCAAGTCTCAAGGCGCATGGGCATAATCACAAAAAGAGCGGAGGAGGAATCAGTAATTAGCGCTGGATTATACGGGTCTGTGATGTCGAATTCGATGGTTTCGTCTTTACTATGGCGCAAAATATCGAGAAAGTAGTGGGGTTTAAAAGCCACTTCAAGCTTTTCTCCGCCATAATTAACGGGCATACTTACTTTCCCTTCCCCAATTTCTCCACTCATAGCAGAAAGGTGCAGCTCTCCTGGAACAAACGAAAAACGCACGGAAGCGCTATCTTCTGTTGTAAAAAGGGAAACCTGGCGTAAAAGAGAAGCTAATTCTTCTCTATGCACAGTAATCGGTGCTTGCGACTTTTCTGGAATGACTCTTGAAACGTCAGGATATTGCCCCGAAAGAAGTTTAGAAATGAGTGTAATCGATCCCACTTCAAGCGAGATTTTATCCTTCATGAAAATAAGTCTTGCAAGGGGTTCTTTTTCATCAAGAATTTTTACCATCTCTTCAACAGCTTTCAAAGGGATAATAAAAGAGCTCGTATAATCAGCGGGGAGATCAACAGGTGTCCATAATTTAGCCAGTCTTTTTCCATCTGTAGCTAAAAAAACGACTTGGTTGTTATGGATCTGAAGATAGATACCGTTAAGAACTTGTCTTTCATCATCGCGTGCCGCTGCAAAAGCACTTCTTGTTAGCATTTCTTTTAAAAGTGCAGGAGGAACTGTCGTTGCAATCCCTTCAGAAAAATCAGGTAATTGCGGGAATTCACTTTTGTGCATCCCTTGAATTTTAAAATGGGATGTTCCTGCATTGATATATGCGATTTCAGGTGTTGTACAATGAATTTCAATTTGAGGCGCTGTAAGCTCTCGAATAAGTTGGAAAAATTTGCGCGCAGGCAGTGTGATTGCGCCCTCTTCAAGAACTTTGGCTTCTGCATAAGCACGCATACTGACAGTCAAGTCGGTTCCACTGATTAACAATTGGTCAGCTACAGCTTCAATTAAAACATTGCCTAAAACAGGAAGCGAGGGCTTAGAAGGAACAACCCCTTGAATTTTGCTGATCAATGCAACAAGCGCCGTCTTTGAAATAATGACTTTCATACAACCCCTATTCTTTAGTAATTTTTTAATGCTCGATCAATTGCTTTTTTGTGCTCACGTTCTTTAAGAGCTGACCGCTTATCATGCAGTTTTTTGCCACGTGCCACGCCGATTTTCACTTTGGCATACCCTTTTTTCAAGTAGATAGCAATAGGAATTAAGGTAAGTCCTTTTTCCTGCGACAAAGACTGGAGTTTTGCAATTTCTCGTTTGTGTAGCAAGAGCTTTCGCTCCCGCCTTTCTTCATGATTAAAGAGGCTTCCAAATTTATAAGGAGCAATTGATGCATTTTTGAGGGTCGCAATACCGTTTGATATGAGAACATAAGCGTCTTGTAAACTTCCACCGTGATTGCGCAATGACTTAATCTCAGTCCCGAGTAAAACGATTCCCGCTTCAAAAGTATCCAAAATTTCATATTCATGAAACGCTCTTCGGTTTGAAACTAATTCCCCTTCATTTTTTGCCATAGTATATCACATTTTGCCATAGTGCATCACATTTTGTCATGTGTTACCTGGCTCCAAAAATCGAAGCTCCAAAAGGGGTTACATAAAAACAGTCTTTGCCGGCATGAGAACCTGTTGCTACGATGCCAACTTTTGGAAGCCAGTCAAAAATAGTGGCTTTTATGAGTTTTTTTTCTTCTTCGCTATACTCAGGCAGCGTGTATTTCCATGTTTTTCCAACTTTTTTTAACATGACAGTTGTCTGCTCGCTTAAAGGAACAATAACCCCCTTAATGAAGTCATCAAAATAAACCCACCCCTTATGTAACACCCTTGCAATGCTTCTTTCCGCTTCTCGAATGATGCGCTCTATGCACAAATGAGAAGGCAGATGCTCAATACACAAACAATTAAGAGGTTGTCTATAAATGAATAGGGCTTGGTTTTCTAAAGTCATTTTTAACCAGTCAAGTCCAGCTTCCAGAACACAGAATTTGCCGTCCGCCATATCAACAAATTTAAGAAGACGAAGTTTGTCAATAAGATCTGCCGAATCTTTATTAGAAGAAGGCAGTCCATTACTCATTAATGAAAGTTCTGAGGAGAGAGTTTCGACAAAACTAAAGTCAGATGGATAGCAGCGCGCAATCTTTGCATCCTTTTCAAGAGGAACTGTTTCAGTGTTTTTTACAAAACGCAAATATTCCCGCCACTCCTGAAAAGGAGTGACAATTTCTTTCCATTCATCATCCACTTTTTCATAGCTAAGACAGCACAGAAGGTTGAATTCAAGATAGAGCATATTTTCTTCAAACTGCTCTCTAGATAACCCATGTTTGTCAATAAGATCACTTCCAAACATTTTAAAATCAGGGGCATCATAGACTGTTTTAACCATCGCAGATAAAACAGGATCTCCAAGATGAATATCTTGAAAATACCTTTGAAAAATCTGTGGAGTTAAAAGATACTTTTCGACAAGAGATTCAAAAATATTATTCGATGCTCTTGAAATAGAGTACCAATTAGGCAACACCTGAATGGGAACTTTTTTTAAAACTCCCTGCAAAAATTCCATGCCCGGAGTGAATTCTTCGTCGAATTTGAGGATTTGAGATTCGTAATACTTGCGCATTTCTTTGTCGACGATAATTTCATTACCTTGAATTTTAAGAAAACCTCCTAAGCTGAACTTATGCGCAAGTTCTATCAATTTTTCTTCACTGATATTAAGATTTTTAGAAAGCTTGGAAATCGCTATTTTTAAAGGGCTGTAAAGAATTTCCTCTAGAAAACGAAGGTCTAGTGTTGTAAACTGCGCCATTAAAATGCGGTTTTTAATATCACTTTTGTAGTCGTAGTCATTCAAGGAGATTTTATTTCTTTTAATCTCGACCATTGTTCACTCAGGTTTGTTAGATAAGTTTGAAAAAATTCTACCTAATTTTAATTTTTTTGACAAGAAAGTTTTAAGATTGTGTTTACGATGTTCTCCTTATACTTTTCCCTTTCCAGCTTTTAGAAGATTTGTTAAAGTTTTTGATTATGGAAAAACGTAAGTATGAGCATCAGCGCATTGAGCAAAAATGGCAAAAATATTGGAATGACCATCAAACCTTTAGAGTAGAGGTCGACCATTCCAAGCCAAAATACTACATTTTAGACATGTTTCCTTATCCTTCAGGTTCAGGACTTCATGTCGGGCACGTGACAGGGTATACAGCAACTGACATCCTCGCTCGCTATAAACGCCAAAAAGGATTCAATGTTCTTCATCCCATGGGATGGGATAGTTTTGGGCTGCCAGCTGAACAGTATGCTCTACGAACAGGAACGCATCCGGCCATCACGACAGAAACTAATATTAACAACTACAGACGCCAACTAAAAGCGCTTGGGTTTAGTTATGACTGGTCTCGAGAGTTTGCAACAAGCGATGCGAAATATTATAAGTGGACCCAGTGGATTTTTACAAAGCTCTATGAAAAGGGACTAGCTTATGAAGCTGAGGTTCTTGTAAATTTCTGTCCAGCTCTTGGTACTGTTCTTGCTAATGAAGAAGTTGAAAACGGCAGATCCAAAGAGGGGGGGCATCTGATCGAAAGACGGCCGCTTCGTCAATGGATTTTAAAAATCACCGCTTATGCAGAAAGGCTCCTCCAAGATTTGAACCTTCTTGACTGGCCGGATCACTTAAAAAAGCTGCAAACGAATTGGATAGGAAAAAGCGTTGGGGCTAAAGTTTCTTTTCACACAAAAAACAACGATACCATCTCTATTTTTACGACAACTCCTCAGACCCTTTTTGGCGTTACTTTTCTTGTCTTATCTCCAGAACATCCTCTTGTATCTAAGCTCACGACGGAATCTCAAAAATCAGCTGTAGATACTTATCGAAAAAAGATCGCTTCTAAAAGCGATCTTGAAAGAACAGATCTTGCAAAAGAAAAAACAGGCGTCTTCTTAGGTTCTTGTGCAATTAACCCCGTTAATGAAGAGGAAGTTCCTATATGGATCGCTGATTATGTACTCATGGGGTATGGGACAGGCGCTATTATGGGAGTCCCAGCTCACGATGAGCGCGACTTTGAGTTTGCAAAAAAATTTGATCTTCCTATTTATGCCGTCGTCGATCCCGACTTAACGACCCTTGCTCCTGAGATGTCCTCTGATAATGTCAGAATTGAAGTATTAAGTGGTACTCGCTGCTGGCAAGATAGTGGAACCATGATCAATAGCTGCTTTCTAAACGGCATTACATTTGAAAAAGCAAAAGAAACAGTCATCTCTTGGCTTGAACTCGAAAAGAAAGGGGAGAGACACATCAATTACAAACTCCGTGATTGGCTTTTTTCTCGGCAGCGCTATTGGGGAGAACCTTTTCCTATTTTACATTTTGAAGATGGTTCAAAAAGAGTTCTCGATTTAAACGAACTGCCCCTATGCCCGCCAGAAGTTGTGAATTACAAGCCCCTAGAAACAGGGGAAAGTCCTCTTGCTTCTGCAAAACACTGGGTAGAAATTGTTGATGAGAAAACAGGGAAAAAAGCAAAACGAGAAACAAACACAATGCCGCAATGGGCGGGATCTTGCTGGTACTACCTCCGCTTTTGCGACCCTAGCAATGAAAAAATAGCCTGGGGGGCAGAAGAAGAAAGTTATTGGATGCCCGTTGATATGTACGTTGGCGGGGTAGAGCACGCTGTTCTCCATCTTCTTTATGCTAGATTTTGGCATAAAGTCCTCTATGATTGCGATCTCGTTTCAACGCCAGAACCCTTTCAGACGCTGCGCAATCAAGGACTTGTAGCTTCTAGATCTTACCAACTTCCAAGTGGCGTCTACGTACCTTCTGAAGAAGTTATAGAAAAAAATCAGCATTATCTCCAAATCGGAACAAATGAAACACTACAGTCTCAGATTGAAAAAATGTCAAAGTCAAAGCTGAATGGAGTCACTCCTGATGAAATCATCGAAGAATATGGAGCGGATGCTCTTAGACTCTATGAAATGTTCATGGGGCCTTTTGATAAAGAAAAGCTATGGATTAGTGATGCGGTACACGGGTGCCGTAGATTTCTTAACAGAATTTACGAAATTGCTACCTCAAACAAGATCACCGAAGAGGATAATCCCGAAGCCCTCCGTTTAGGAATGCGTCTTGCATACGGCGTTGAGAAAGACATTGAAACAATGCAGTTTAATACGGCCATTGCAAAAATGATGGAATTCATCAATGAATTCCAATCATTAAATACATACCCCAAAAAAGTCATTAAAATATTAGTGCAGGTCCTTTCTCCTTTTGCGCCCCATATCGCTGAAGAACTTTGGGAGCATCTCGGAGAGCAAACAAGCATCGCCTTTGCTTCTTATCCCGAGATCGATCCCTCTTGTCTCATTGATGAAATGGTCATGTATGTTGTGCAGGTCAATGGAAAACTCAGAGGAAAATGGATGCTTCCGCGCGATAAAAACAAAGAAGAGCTTTTGTCTTTTATCCAAACACAACCACAAATTGCAAAATACATCACAGGACCCATTGAAAAGGTGATTTATGTTCCTAACAAATTGATCAACCTCGTTATCAATGTTTAAGTGGTTTTATAATTTTGGGCTGTTTCTGGCACTACTGTTCAAGCTGCCACGGCTTTTCAATCAAAAGTACCGTCATACACTTTTAAGCCGTCTTGGCTTAAAACTGCCGCAAATCAACACGGCAAAGCATCCTGTAATATGGATCCATGCAATTTCGATGGGGGAGACACGAGCTGTCATCCCTCTTTTTCAAAAATTAAAAAAACAGCATCCTGATACTCAAATCTTCATTTCTACGGCAACAGAAACAGGTCTTGCAGAAGCTAAAAAAAGCATGGCTGACGCGCACCTTCACTTTCTTCTTCCTTTTGATTTTTCCTGGATCATGAAAAAACTCGTAAATGTGCTGCAACCACATTTACTTATCCTTGTAGAAAGCGATTTTTGGCATAACATGCTGCAGAGCGTCAATAAAAGGGGAGGAAAGACAGTTCTCATTAACGGAAAGATCTCTGAACGCTCTTTTAAACGATTTCACTTCTTCAAGTTCTTTGCGCATCAAATTTTTTCAAAAATCACTCATTTTTGCCTCCAGAACGAAACCTATAAAAAACGCTTTATTAAACTTGGCATCGACTCTAACAAATGCACCGTCACTGGAAATATAAAATTTGATTTTACACCAAAATTATTAACAGATGCGGAACGAGATGAAGATCGAAGTTCTCTTGGCATCAAATCTTCAAACCTAGTTGTTGTCATTGGCTCTACGCATCCTCGTGAAGAGGAGATGCTCCTCACAGCGCTTGAACTCCTTTGGAAAGAGATTCCTCACCTTAAGGTTCTCCTTGTTCCGCGCCATCCAGAACGCTTTTCAGAAGTCGAGCAGTTCTTGCACCAAAAAAAAATCGACTCTATCACGTATACTGAAAGAGCCTCTCATACCGGAAAAGAAAAGGTGATCCTTATTAACACGATGGGTAAACTCAACCAGTGCTACCAGCTTGCCAACGCCGCTATTGTTGGAGGCAGCTTTGTTGATCACGTCGGCGGGCACAATATTTTAGAACCCGTTGTTGTAGGCGTTCCCGTCCTTTTCGGCCCTCACATGCACAGTCAACCAGATCTTACAACTCTTGTTCTAAACGCGGGCGCCGGAATTCAGTTAAGTCTAGAAGAACTCCCCAAAACCCTTTTAAAACTTCTAAAAAACCCCTCTGACCAGCAGCTCATTAAAAACGCAGCCCAAACCCTTACAAACTCTATCCATGGGGCTACAGATTCGACTTTCCAAGTGATTGAGAAATTTTTTCATTAAATCCTTGTCCATAAATCACTCTTTTGCTAACATTTCCATTTCAATGACGCGGGATGGAGCAGTGGTTAGCTCGTTGGGCTCATAACCCAAAGGCCGGAGGTTCGAATCCTTCTCCCGCTATTTTTTTTCGGCGACGGCGGCATAGCTCAGTTGGTTAGAGCAACGGAATCATAATCCGTGGGTCGTTGGTTCAAATCCGACTGCCGCTATCCCTCTATAACACACTCTAATTCAGTACGATATGTGATGAGATACATGCATTGCCAGAATTAGAAAATGATGATAAATTGCCTCCAAGGACCAACCTTGGACCAAATGAGTGCATCATGTCACAGCATCCAGCATTAAGCCAAGATCAACTTTCAGCGACTGACCTATTTTTTACAATTAAAGACAGGGTCATTGATATTCGCGTCACCTCCGATCGTATAATCAAGTTTCGTGCTCGCTTCCGTAAGAAGGGACATCCCCCGCAGATTCAAGTATTCCCTGAACTGAAACTTGCCAAACATTGGCTTGATGAGCAGAACCGTAATGCTCTACTTAACATTCACATGCCGAATCTTATTGCTAAGAAGACAACCCTCTCTGAGGTCGTAGATCTCTATATTAACCTGAGTTTTGGGTTCAAAAGGCTACCAATTCAGCCCCAATCGCTTCTAAATTCATATGAGGTTTTTTAGGCTGACGCACATAAGCCGCAATTGCAGATAAAGCATTGATGAAAAAATTTGCAACGGATCTATGTCTTGTATGTTCGAGTTGTGAGATGTTTTTTAGTTGGTCATTAACAGTTTCAACTAAAACTCGTTTTCTAAGCAATATTTTGTCTTTTAATGAGATCAACTTGTTTTTCATATTGTTTCTTAATGTAGTGAATAATTTTAATCCACGTTCAAAAAGTTTCATTGCGATTCCAGCAGAAATATAGCCTTTATCCCCGAATAATTTTCCAACAATTCCTTGAGAGAGTTTCTCAAGCACCGATATATCAGCTGCATTTCCATGAGTAAATTGGAAAGCCAAAATTTCTCCTAGTTCATTGATGATCAAATGCAATTTAAATCCATAGAACCACCCAGCCGTCGTCTTACCTCTTTTTGCCCATCCAGAAAAAACTTTGTTTCTTGAAATGCGCTTGTTATGGCAAATTTGGATCTTTGTTGAATCGATGAATGAAATGCCTGTGATTGCCCCTTTGTTGTAGACAAGGAAACCAAGCAATGGCACAAACAAACTTTTCATTAGATATAAAAATCTATTGTAACTGATTAGTTGTGGGAACTCTTTTCTTAAGTATTTAAGAACATAACTGCAGTAAAAATGTTTAAAGTTTCTAAAATGTGACTGGTGGAATAGAATGACAATTGTCATCATTTCAGGCGTGGAAAGTTTTGGATCTGGACCATGTGGCCATGTTCGGTTAATTAAATGTTTATCCCATTCATTTTTAAAAAATTTCCAAAATTCATCGATAGAACAATATAATTCGATAAGACCATTCATTTTTGACCTCTTTTGATGTGCTGTGTTGTTGCAAACAAAAACTTTACATCAACTAGAGGTCTTTTTCACGGTTTTTTTTGAGCCTATCTCATACAGTATCAAGGTATTTGAACCAAAAACTCAGGTTACATAAAAGAGTGTGAACAGCTAATGAGTAAAGGGTCTGATAAGAAAAGAAAAATAATTCTTGTGGAATTTGCAAAAAAAGTAAGGCAGAGACGCTACGAACTGGGCCTCACCCAAGAGGCTCTGGCTGAGAAAGCGGATTTCCATGTTAATTATGTCGGCGGCATCGAGCGCGCTGAAAGAAATCCTTCCCTTACGAGCATCGTTATATTAGCTAAAGCGCTTGGATGCCCTGCAAAAGATCTAATGCCGTCGTGATGATTTAAACAGCAACAGTCTCTATATTTGTCCTTGAATGAATTTCTGATTTTTGATTGACTGTCTTTTTAAACAAAAGCGACATGAGATGATCCCACAGATTAGACCAATGGCTCTTGCTGAAATTCGCGATACTCCTATACAAAAACTCATATCTAAGCGAATCAATGAACACACAATAGTATTGTTTCCAACAGATGAGAAATCACTATTTGATAAAGGCTCTGGGAGCGGGACTCTATGCGTGTACAAAGGTCTGAAGGGTATTTTAACAGCAGCTCACGTAGCTATGTATTTTCAGTCGCTTGCGTTTATTGTAGTGCCATATGCTTTACGATCGGGCACAAAAGATATATGGGATCTAAAGAAGATATCTTTTTTTGAGATACTTTATCCTTCGACGCATGAAAACCCAGTCGTTTAGGACTGGG
>JAZKBL010000016.1:0-15472 GCA_040388665.1 Chlamydiota bacterium | reverse complement strand
ATGACAACTGCAGAAACGGAATTTTCTGTCAAAAAAACTTATGGGTAAAAGTATGGACGCAAAGGCACGATTTTTAAGATTAGCTTAACGCGTATGGGCTAGGGCAACGGCGGAATGCCGATGTTGCGATGGTAGGCGCCTTTGACGTGGTGAGACTGCATGATCCTTGCCGTTTTGAGGATTTCTAAGCCTTTAGCCACGTGGTCTTTCATGAAGTGCTCATAGATGAATTCTGAGCTCTTTTTTGTTTTAACGCCGTTACGATTCAAAGGTAAATCAGAGATAAGGAGCAACGCGCCAAGAGTAAATTTTCTCTTATAGCTCGCTGTAAAGAGCGTTGCGCATTCCATATCTAATGCTTGGGCTTTTGTCGCTTTTAAACGGCTCACAAACTCATCATTAAATTCCCAAAAACGCATATTAGTCGTGAAGGTAATCCCAATGTGATAAGGAGATTTCTCTTTTTCCAACACCTCAGTAACAGCTTTTTGCATCAAAAAATTAGCAAGGGCTGGCACTTCAGGCGGAAAGTAAAAATTGGAAGTTCCTTCATCCCGAATACTTGCAACAGGAACCAAATACTCCCCCACCACATAACGTCTGCGCAACCCTGCGCACATCCCTAAAAGAATGCTTGCCTTAATGGGTAAAAATGAACAGAGATCAACGACAAGAGCTGCAGCCGGCGATCCGATCTTAAAATCGAGAAAACTCACATCCTCTTTTGGCGAATGCGCCACTTTAAACATCGAGCCTTCAATGACAGGAATGCCGCGCTCTTTAGCGAAGTGTTCTACGTATCTTGGAAAATTCGTTAAAATGAGATTGGATTGAAAATCACCAATCTCACTTCCCGAATACCTCTCCAACGTCTCTCTTGCAAATTGCTCTTCAGTAATTTCCTGATGCATCAACATTCCTTTTATATACAACGTACATGAAGAGTTCAGAATTTGACAAGGAGACTTTCTCAAAAAAAAAAATCAGAAAAGACCTTAGACATTTAGGTCTCGATAGTAGATCCATTAGTGCACTTATATTGCGCGTTAAAGGGAGACTTCTTGGCGAAGAGAGCATGACAACACACGACCTAAAAGAAATCATTCTGCAAGAGCTCAAACAAATGGATGCCGTTCTCCAAAAACCCGCCATGGCATCCCGCCTAGAAGAAGCTCCAAAAGACAGTTTTCTGTCAAAATGCATACAAAAAAGAGTTTCTGATATGCCTCTTGATGATCTCAATGAGCTTGCTAACCTGATAGAATTTCAACATGACCCTGAAAATCGTCGCAACAATATAAAATTCTATTGTAAATTTTTCAATAAGAATCTATGTTAATTTCATTAACAGGAGATTTTTTATGAAGATAACTTCTGCCCTTACATGCTGCCCAAATATGGATACAATACAAAACAAGGTCGACAAACTCTCAGCGATTCCCATATATCTCAGCCTTGTCATAGCCATCATAGGAATTATCGCAAGTTTTTTTACACCTTATGCGCTACTATCTGTTCTACCGGCACTTGCCATCGGTTCTGGATTTGGCATCTATCATGCGAGAAAATCCCCGATATTAAATAGCCTTCAAGGAAAAGTTGAAGCGCTTAACAACGTCAGCAATCGCCTTGAGCACACAAATAGCAAACTCTCACGCACAAACGATAAGCTTTCACTCACAAATGATAAATTAGAAACCAATATCAATACATTCAAAGAAGAAAATAAAAAATTAACAAGCAATGTTACTCAATTCGAAAAAAGCAACATCAGCCTTGGAACACATGTAACATCCCTTAAAGAAATCGCAACCCACGCTAAAATCATCATCAGTGAATTTGCAATTGAGAGAGAAAAACTGCAAGGCGAGGTCGATCGTGGAGTTAAAAACATTGATAGCTTACTCGAAACAGCGGAAAAATTAGCTGTCAGCACCTCAACATTCATCAATGCCCATGATGATGTCAGAGCATCTGTTGTTGAGCTCAACGAAACCATCAAATCCGCTACAAAAGAGGGTGTATTAGAAATAAAAAATGCGGCAATCGAGGGCAATAAAGAACTCGTACACATACGAACAACCATTGCGTATGAAACGCAAGCTCTTCAAAAAGAAAAAAAAGAATTGGCACTGCTTAGAGAACAATTTCAAAAAACACAACAAGATCTAGCTGAAACTGAAAAAAAACTGCGGCAAAGAACAGAACAATTGGAAAAAGCTGCTGATCGCTTAGACCATAGCGTTAACAAAAAACTTGACCAAGAGAAAAAAGGAGCTCCTCCTTTAAACAACAAAGCGATCAACATTATAGTTCCAAAACACCCAGTCGGGACTTGAAACTTAAACCTCTTTCCTAGAGAATAGATTCCTTACATAGGAAACACAGATGGCACAAGTTAGTACAAATGAATTTAGAACAGGCATTAAGGTCGAAGTTGACGGCGAGCCTTACATCATGGTGACCAATGAATTTGTAAAGCCCGGCAAAGGTCAGCCTTTTAACCGCACAAAGCTCAAACATCTTTTGACAGGCAGAGTGATCGAGCGGACGTTCAAATCGGGGGAAAAGCTCGAGGTCGCCGATGTCCATGAGTCTAAAATGCGCATGCTCTATAAAGAGGGCAGTGACGTCGTCTTCATGGACGACCAAACATTCGATCAAATCAACATTCCTCTTACGATGATCGGAAACAACGAGCAATGGCTCATGGAAGAGGTTCTCTACGACATCATGTTCTATAAAGGACAGCCGGTTGATATCATTCCTCCTACTTTCATGGAGATGAAAATCACCGATACAGCTCCGGGCCTTCGCGGCGACACTTCAGGGCGCGTGCTTAAAGCAGCAGTCACAGAAAGCGGCGCTAAGATCCAAGTTCCTATTTTCGTCGAGCAAGGGGAAAAAATAAAAGTGGATACACGCACAAGTGAATACGTCTCTAGAGTGTAGAATTTCTATTCTTCAAGATCGAGGTGCGATGCTCTCTTGCGTGCGCAGCTTCTTTAAAGAGCGCAATGTCCTTGAAGTCGACTGCCCGGCACTCTCACAAGCAGCTCCGATCGATGCCCACATCGACGTAATGCACATCGCGATGGGAAAAGAAACCGGTTATCTTCACACTTCTCCTGAATACGGCATGAAACGTCTTCTATCAGAAGGAATCGGTGATATCTATCAACTCAGCCACGTCTTTCGTAGGGAAGAATGCGGCAGGCTCCATAATCCAGAATTCATGATGGCTGAATGGTACCGGGTGGGCTTTAGTTTTGATGCTCTCATTGACGAAACAATAGATTTTATTCGTCTTTTCATTAGGGATCCCCTCATTAGAACGTACACATACCGGGAAGCTTTAAAAAAATATACAGGAATTGACTATGTCACAATCACACGAAAAGAGCTTGGCGCTAAAACACTAGCGCTCATCCCTCATCTACCAAGCGCCGCACTTGAATGGAATAAAGATACACTTCTTAACTGTCTGATGAGTTTTGTCGTAGAGCCCCAGCTTTCTGAAGATGAATTCTCCATTATCAAATACTTCCCTGCAAGCCAAGCAGCACTTTCTCAAACAACAGCAATCGATCAGGAACGCGTTGCGAAACGTTTTGAAATCTACTACAAAGGAATTGAGCTTGCCAATGGTTACCATGAACTCACATGCCCTCTTGAGCAGCGTCGAAGGTTCATTGCATCCAATGAATGCAGGCTCAATTCGGGAAAAGAAGCCCTTCCTATCGATGAAAACCTAATTAAAGCTTTGGAAAGGGGCCTTCCCGACTGCTGCGGCGTTGCCGTCGGTTTCGATAGACTTATGCTACTACGCCATAACAAAGACCATCTCGAAGAGATCCTCCCCTTCTCCTGGCCCAACGCTTAAAACTCCCCCAATTCCCCCTGCCCTTGCCCGATCTTTTCTTCTCATTTTCTTAAGCATAAACCCACATTCAAAAAAGAAACAAAGATCGGGCAAGGGCAGCGGCAAGGGCACGTTTTTTTAGAGCCAGCCTTGAACGATGGGATAGCTGCGGCCGATGCGGAAGGCTTTTTTGCTGACACGAATGGCAGGCGCACTTTGTCGTCGCTTATACTCAGCTGCATGAATCCTGTGGACAAGATCCATGACCACCTCAATAGGAATTGCATATTTTACGGCAATCTCTTGCGGTGATAGATAATCCTCAACATATGCCTGAAGCACCGTATCAACAACTCCGTAATCTGGCAATGAATCAGAGTCTTTCTGATCAGGCCGCAATTCTGCAGATGGAGGTTTTTCAATCGTGGATTTTGGGATAATTTCTTTTTCCCGATTAATCCATCTTGCAAGCTCGTAAACAAGTGTTTTTCTCACATCCCCAATCACACTTAAGCCCCCGCACATATCTCCATAAAGAGTACAGTAGCCAAGCGCTAACTCACTTTTATTTCCTGTGCTCATCACAAGAAGATCAAGTTTATTAGAAAGCGCCATCAAAATCATACCGCGGATGCGCGCTTGTAAATTTTCTTCTGTTGTATCAGAGCCTCTTCCTTCAAAATAAGGATCTAGCATCTTTAAAAAATCCTCAAAGGGTACTTCAATAGAAATCCTCTTAAGCGGGATATCCAAATTAAGCGCAAGACCATCCGCATCTTTGATACTCGATGCAGAGCTATAGCGAGAGGGCATATTGATCCCAAGAACATTTTCTTTACCAAGGGCATCTACTGCAATGCATGCGACAAGTGCCGAATCGATGCCTCCAGAGATCCCCACAAGCCCCTTTTTAAAACCCTGCTTATAAAAATAATCGCGCACTCCAAGAACAAGAGCGCGATACAGATCTCTCATCGGATCATACGCAAAAGGACAAGCACACGCAGGAGAATCAAGATCAATGAGCATCTCATCTTCCTCAAATCCGGCGCCAAGCTGCCGCAACTTACCTTCTTCATCAACGTACACACTGTATCCATCAAAAACAATCTGATCGTTTCCACCGACCTGACAACAAAGAATCACAGGACACTTAAGCGTCTTTGCAGCTTTAGAGCACACATTTACGCGCACATCAGGCTTTTGAAATTGATAAGGAGATGCTGACAAATTCAACAGAAAATCAATCTTATGAGGAATCAAATCAATCACAGGATCTCGTGCGTACCTTGTTCCACCGACAAATCCAGCATGCTGCCAAATGTCTTCACAAATAATCACCCCGATCTTTTTGCCTTTTAATTCACACACAAAGGGTTTATTTCCCGGTTCAAAATAACGTCTTTCATCAAACACATCATACGTTGGAAGAAGACACTTATCATAAAATCCAAGAAGTTTACCATCATGAATAATGGCTGCACTATTGAGAAGCGCTTTTTCCCCGGCGCCTAAATTACGT
The DNA here is from genome assembly GCA_040388665.1 of Chlamydiota bacterium. Taxonomy (GTDB): domain Bacteria; phylum Chlamydiota; class Chlamydiia; order Chlamydiales; family Rhabdochlamydiaceae; genus DAHVFY01. The sequence continues at coordinate 10,088 of JAZKBL010000016.1, read as the reverse complement.
CTGACAAGTCCAACAAAAATCATGAGTCTTGCAGAATCTTGCACAATCGTTTCAAGACACTTTTCCATTGCTTCGATAAAAGAAGACTGCAAAAGCAGATCTTCAGGCGGGTATCCGCAAATGGTCAGTTCTGGAAAAAGAACAATTTCTACACCTCTTGAGCGCGCACGTTCGAGTGTTTTAAGAATTTTTTTAGTATTACCTTCAAGATCCCCGATGATCGGGTTTAATTGGGCTACAAGTATACGCATATAAAGTTCCTACTACTTGACATCTGGGCTCCTTATAGCATAAACTACGGCATACCACAAATTTAAAAAAAAGAAGTGAAGCATGAAAGGCGGTACATTAAAAATCCATACAGAGAACATTCTTCCCATCATCAAAAAATGGCTCTACTCTGACAAAGATATTTTCGTAAGAGAACTTGTTTCTAATGCATCCGATGCTCTCTCAAAAATAAAAATGATCGGGGGCGACGGCCCCTTTCAGATCGATCTCACCCTCAACAAAGAAAACCGCACGCTCACCATCCAAGACACAGGCATCGGGATGACAGCAGAGGAAGTCGAAAAATACATCGCTCAAGTCGCCTTCTCTGGAGCTGAGGAATTTCTTGGCAAATACACAAATCAAAATGAAAACGAACAGATCATCGGTCACTTTGGCCTCGGCTTTTATTCCGCTTACATGGTCGCAGAAAAAGTAGAGATCGACACACTCTCCCATCTCGAAAACAGCGAACCTGTTTTTTGGGGCTGCGATGGCTCAATCAACTATATCTTAGGTCGAGGAAAGCAAGAAACGCGCGGCACTTCGATCACACTCTTTATCGATAAAGACAATGAAGAATATCTAGAAGAAGATCGCCTCTCACAGATTCTGCAACGCTACTGCGCATTCCTCCCTTTCCCCATCAAACTCAATGGCAAGCTAATCAATGAAAAAGAGCCCCTCTTTGTAAAATCAGCGTCTCAATGCTCCGATGAGGAGTACATTAAATTCTATAGAGAACTCTATCCTCTAGAACCCGACCCGATTTTCTGGATCCACTTAAGCGTCGATTATCCGTTCCATCTCAAAGGAATTCTCTACTTTCCTAAAATCCAAAAGAAACTCGACTGGACCCATAACAACATTAAACTTTTTTGCAATAGAGTCTTTGTTTCCGATAACTGCAAAGATCTTCTTCCAGAATACCTCACCTGCCTGCGCGGCACTCTAGATAGCCCAGACATTCCACTTAACGTCTCTCGTAGCTATCTTCAAATGGATAGAACTGTAAGACAGCTTAGCACGCACATCTCTAAAAAAATCGCCGATCGCCTTCTTGCTCTTTACCAAACAGAAAAAAATAAATTCTTTGCTTCATGGGAAGAGATTGAAATGGTGATCAAACTCGGTCTTTTACAAGATGAAAAATTCTATGAACGCTCTAAAGAGTTTCTCTCATGGAAAACAACGCAAGGCGAGTGGACAACTCTCGAAGAATATCGGGCACAACACGGCAACAAAGTGTTTTATACAACAGAGGGGCATAATACCCAATGTCTAGAGCTCTATAAAGCTCAAGGAATCGAAGTGCTCATTGCCAATAGCCATATTGACAATGCTCTTATGAATTATCTCGAAGACAAAGAGCGCCCTTTGAAATTCCAAAGAGTTGATGGTGCGATTGAAAACACTCTTTTAGATCCTAAAAGAGAAAAAACACTGCTTGATGCGGAAGGAAAAACTGAAGCTGCTCAAATTGCCGACTTCATCCGCAGAGCACTCTCCTCTGATAAAGTCCAGGTAGAAGCAAAAAGTTTGGCAAGCGACACAGTTCCAGCACTCATCGTGCGCGATGAAGAGCTCCGCAGACTACGCGACTACATGACCCTCACAGGTCAGCCACTGCCCCCAAACATCGCAGATAAGCACACTTTTGTTGTAAATACGAACAGTAAGCTAATCGCTCTCATTTACAAACTACGCGAAAAAGACTCCGCTCTTGCGCAAGAAATGGCAGAGCACGTCTACGATTTATCGCTCCTCTCACATAAAGAACTCTCGGCAGATGCCCTTCCAAAATTCGTAGAACGCGCAGGAACCCTCATCGAAAGGCTCCTCGAAAAATAGCGGAACAATCTTAGGTTGGTAGAAGAGATTACGCATAACTTTTTTAACGCAAAGGAAGAATTATAGTTTTTTCTTCCTTTGCGCCTCTTTTATCTTCCCTTTGCGTTAATCTCTTCTACTTCTACGACGATAGGTTTTTGAGAGGCGATTTTTTCGATGGTGCGGCCTTTGATGTCACGAGATTCAAAAGTACACATCCCCTCTTCTACGGTCACAAGCCAAAAACAGTTAATCTTTGCTGATTTTGCCATGTACCACAAATTCTTATTAACAGATCTTGGACCAACACCCCACGACCCATCCCCCAAATACTGCACCCCTTCAGGGTCGACCTTCCCCTCTTTGATCCTAAATGTTCTCTTGTAAGCATGATTATGATGCTCAAACGCCGTATCCACACCATATTCTTCAAAAAGAGGCACCCATTCTTGACGAATAGCTCTCGGCGTAGAGCCATTATATTTATAAACAGAAGGATAGGCCCCCACGTGGTAAACAGCTATCTTGAACCCTTCCTGCTCTTTCTTCAACACATTCTCAAGCCACGCCGTTTGCTCCCCTCTAACATTTGAGTAATGTCCCGTATCGAGCATGATCAGGTTCAAATAAGAGCCAAACTCAAGTGCTCGATACGCTTTAAGATGCTCTGGCATTGCAAAGAGTTGAAAAAAGGGAGGAACCCCTTGAGCCTCTTTCCTAATATCATGGTTGCCAAGGACGACAAGCATAGGAATAATCCTACCATTTCCTCCAATCATCGATTTTTGCCACTCTGAGAAAAACGTCGCCCATCTCCGTTCCTCCCAATCTTTACCCTTAAAAAGAGCCCAGTAATTGATCGTATAAGCAATATCGCCACCTATAACGATAAAATCAGGATCTGTCTTGGCAATCTGCGCATTCATCTTACGAAAAAGGCCTTCTTGAAAGTAGACATCTCCTCCCACTACAAACCGCACAGGTCGCTTCATTTCTCTCTGCATCGTCCGGAAGAGGTACACTTTTTCATTTTTCCCAATTTTAAAGCTATAATCAGAATCTGGATCAAGTCCTTGAAGTTCAAGAGTATAGATCTGTCTTTTTGAGCCCATGTAGTTAGCACAGCTTGCCTCAAGCTTTTCCCAAACATCCCCCTTAAGTCGTTGATAATAAATATAAGAATTCCCATCCCCCTCCACGGTGTGCCACTGGATCGTCATCGTAGATGTGGGGTCATGGGTCCACGTCAAATAGAGGGCAAGAGGCTCTTTACCGCATAAAACTGCGGCTTGAATAAGAAAAAAGAAACTTAAGATCTTAATATAAAACATACCTGTCCGAAGCATACAAAAAAAATATTTTCTGTCCAACATATTGAATGCAAATAACCTACAATAATATCATTCAATGTTTTAGTTGACATTTTAATAAAATCTATATATAATATTAATAAAAGAGGTATAACTATGAGTAATATAATTAATAATCCGAATTACGTCTTAAATATTCAGACGCAAGACCACAATTTCGCCATCCACGCAGATAATAAAAAAGAAGGTCTTTGCGGCCATCATCAAAAAACTCTCCATAATGCAATCCATTCATTAGCTATAAATTATATTAACTCTGAAAATTTCACTGCATGGAGACGAGAAGAGGGCCTTACGCAAGAAGCAGATGCCCGGATTAAATTTAAAGAAAACAAGGTTATTCTAACAATTGGGTCGAAAAAATTTAAATTCATTGACAACAGGTCAAAAACTCCCACTATAATCGTTAAAGAGACCAATAGAATTTATCAAGAGTGCATGGCTCATAGAAAAAAATACAGCCACGCCGATCAACCGATTAAAGCTCATGAATATACATCAGTCAAGCCGCAGAGCCCTTCAATGAATCCGTTTTATTCAGACAATAATGCTTACGATCCCATGTCTCAACTACCTTCGCCACCAAATGCAGCCTATGAGTCTAAGGTCCTTTCTAATCTAAACAATGCAGACAAATTCTTTGAATTTCTGGATCTGCCTGCAACGCCATCAGAAGAACACATGATAGAGCACAATGCTAGCATCGGACTCCAACATCCACAGCTAATGGAAATCTTGAATAGTTCCGCGCCCGAAATACCGCAAGAAATCCAAAGTCAAATTGAATATTTAGAACAATTTATTCAAATACCTAATTTAGATTCTGATTTAATAAACCAAATTAACCAACGAATCCATTTATTAAAAGCAGCTCTCGGCGTAAATCAAGCTCTTAACCAAGAAGCTGATCAGCTCCAGGAACACGTTGGAATGATTAATAACCTCGATAATGCCGTTAATAATGTTCATAACAATCTTGGAAATCTTTTAAATATCGTAAAAAACAACTCACCTCCGGTATCGCCGCCCCAATCTCCAAAGCACGCAGAGGAAAAACATGAAAATATTGTTAATCCTGAAATCCAAAATATCAATAACGTTGCACAAGCACTCAATGATCCAAAGAGCAAAGCTAGCTTTGTTATTCCCCCAAAACACACCGATGCGGTGCATGCGAACAAACATCTATTAGCATCAAACCATCCCGACCCTATATCAGAACTTGCAAACAACAGTAACGTCAAAATAAGCCATCGAGCACGCACTGGGTTGCATGGACTGAATGAAAAAATCGCAAATCGTAAAAAACAAATACAACCGGCATCTTTAATTATAGATTTACAAAAAGACATCGACTTATTTAACGACATCCTTATAAAAGTACCAAACATACAAAAAAATTTAACAAGCGCTGATGCAACTGAACAAAAAAAAGCTTTTGAAAGTCTTTTAGAACTCCTAAGTCCTAACCAAAATCCCTGGATAGCCATCGCACTTTTGGACGATGAATACCGCATTGACCAGGCTTTAAAACAACAAATATCCAAAAAAACACACGCAGATTTATTAAAAAATCAATTAACAATCTTACAATTAAAAAAAGAGTTTGGAAATTTATATCGAGCAATTGAACTGTCGCCTCCTGGACGAAGAGGAACTGTTCGAAACGGCGTTCTCTTGCCTAGCTCTCAAAAACACACAAGTTTTAAAAGCTAAGGCTCTTAAAAGTTAAAAGAATTGAAGCCCCGCGTGGAAACATGCGGGGCTTCTTTTTTTAGTCGGAAGGGTTGAGTTCGACGCGTTTGCTGTCTTCTTTTTCAGCGCGCTTAGCATCTTCTTCAGTGCCAGGGCGTACGTCTGTGATAGCTGTTTTTAACACTTCGATTTTAGCGCCGTCTACCATGCTAAGAATCACCGTGGTTTCTTGAATGCGAGACACTTTCCCAACGATTCCCATCGCTGTGACTTGGTCACCTTTTTTAAGGCCGCTACGTTGTTGCTCCATTGCTTTACGTCTTTTTTGCTCAGGGCGCCATAGAATGAAGTAGAAAAACACAAGAGCTACAGCAATCATGATGAATGTCTGCGATAAATTTTGACCGGAAGCACTTGGCGCTACTTCATCCGCAAACAGCGGTAAAGAAGTGAAGCTAAGCGCTAATATAGAAAGCATTTTTTTCATAACTATCCTCGTCTAGTTTGTGTGAGTAAATCGTCAGTATGCCTGATCATAGAGCATCAACTCAACTAAAAAAGAATTTTATTCTATTTAAATTTTTAATAATGCAATATTTTCGATGTGCGGCGTATGAGCGAACTGATCGACAGGCTGCATAGCGATGAGCGTATAGCCTTCCTGCTGGAGAACTTCAATATTTTGCGCCTGGGTGGCAACATTGCACGAGATATATAAGATTTGATTTGGTTGCAAAGCAATGAGATGTCCAAGCGCTGTAGGATCAAGGCCGGCTCTTGGCGGGTCAACGATCACAAGATCTGGGGCTTTAAAATCGGGCAAGCTCCGCATCTCCGTTAAAACTTTACCTACATCTCCGATATGGAAGCTAAGATTCTCAATCCCGTTCATTTTAGCCCCCTCTTCCGCATCGAACACAGCATGGGGATTAAGCTCAATGCTGACTACCTTTTCAGCTTCTAAAGAAAGCGCCATCCCCAAAGTCGAAGTTCCCGCATACAGGTCAAAAACGACAGCATTAGGGGGTAAATCCACCATTTGAAGGGCTGCTGAATAAAGTTTTTCCGCTTGGGTCGGATTTGGCTGAAAAAAAGATGTTGGGGAAATTTTAAACGTAAGCGCTCTTTTACGTCTTCCTGTATCAATTAAAAGCTCTTCTTTAATATAATCTTTTCCGCGCAAGTGGATCTCATAAAACTGAGTCGCTGTCCCTTTAATCGCCTGTTGAATCCTTAAAAAGATGCTAGCGTCTGAAATCACGCTTTCAACAACTGCTGCAAAATCGTCAATCTGCTTTTGCGTGAGTGCGTAGTCAGGGTTGCCTGAAACAGTAAGCATGACAAGCTTTTCCTGCGTACGTTTCCCCTCTCTTACAATTAAGGTGCGGAGCGTCCCCTCTCCATTCATTCTATAAGCTGTAAGCTCGCTTTTTTCCCACCACGCACGAATCGATGAAAGCAGCTCTGAAAACCAAGACGAAACAAGATGACACTCTGTAAGATTGAAAACATGGCTTCTTCCTTGTGCGAGCATCAACCCCAAAAAGCGCTCGCCCGCCTTATTCTGAGAAAAAGAAAACTCCATCTTGTTGCGGTAGTGCCAAGGGTCATCGCAAGCAATAATAGGACGGAGCTTATCACCTACTGCGGGAAATATTTTTTTGACAATTTCTTCTTTAAAACGCAGCTGCTCCTTATAATCAATCTCTTGCCAGCTGCACCCTCCACAAAGGGGAACATGTGCGCAACGCGGCTTAACACGCAATGCTGAAGCACAAATTATCTCACGCAAAAAACCTGTATGCCAACCTTTGCGCTTACGCGACAGCTCCACAAGAACATGATCTCCTGGAACTGCGCCGACAACTTCAACTTTAGCTGTACCGTGGCAGCCCGCCCCTCGACCCTTTTTTGAAAATCCATCTATAACGACTAAAGTTTCCATGACCCAAAATTTTAAACTACTCCCCCTTTAGTATACAGAAAATTAACAGAACGAAAAAAAGCCCCTGCAGCTTTAAGCTACAAGGGCTTTCCAGATGAAAAGATTTTTTTAAATCTATCTTCTTTTTTTAGCTTTTTTGCCAGACGCTTTTTTAGCAGGTGCTTTTTTTGCTGCAGCTTTTTTAACTGGAGCTTTTTTACCGGCAGATTTTTTAGCAGCAGGTTTTTTCATGCCGCCTTTTTTCTCAGCCGCAATTGACTCTTTGCGATATAACTTTGCCACTTTTTCTAATCTAATTGTTCCCGTGCGCACACGCTGTGCAGCAGCTTTATTGCCTCTTTCTGACTTATCGATATCCTTACTGATCTGACAGAGCAGATCTTTTACTTTATTCATTGTATCCTTTAATGCCATACCCATGCTCCTACTGGTTTAAGAGTTAAACATACCTATTGTCCATATGCGCTTTCTATATATTGTGCAACAATTTTTTTAATTTTTTTTTTTAAAGTGAACGCATAGAATGAAAACATGAACGTTTACTACCTCAACGACACCTTCTTGTCGGAAGAAGAAGCAAAAATTTCTGTACTTGACTTAGGTCTCATTAGAGGCTTTGGAGTTTTTGATTATTTACGCACGTATCAAAGACGCCCTTTTCATATTGAGGAACATCTAGAAAGGCTAAAATTTTCTGCCAAAGAACTCAGATTAACAATCGATCTTTCACAAAATGAGCTCGCTAAAATCATCGAAAAACTCATCGCCATGTCCTCTCATCAAGAACTCAGCATTAAAATTCTTGTCACAGGAGGAGTAAGTGTTGATCAATTTCTTCCAGCAGAAAAATCATCTGTTATTATTTTCGCTTACGAACTTAAAGTCCCGCCTGAAAATTTTTATTCAAACGGAATTAACACCGTGACAACACCTCTTGCAAGAACTGTTCCAACAAGCAAAACACTTAATTACATTCCAGGCATTCTTGCGATTGGAAAAAGTAAAGACGCAAAAGAGGCTCTTTATCTTAATGCTAAAAATGAACTTTTAGAGGGAACAACGAGCAATATTTTCGCCATAAAAAACCGCACACTCATCACTCCACACTCTCAAGAACTCTTACTCGGAATCACGCGAGAGATCGTTCTTAACCTAGCATCGCATGATTTTGAAATTAAAGAAGAAGCAATTTCTTTTGCAGAAATAGAAAATTATGATGAATTTTTTCTTACATCAAGTTCACGCGAAATTCTACCGATTGTAAAAATTGATGATCACATCATTAAAAATGGAAAACCCGGCCCGCACACTAAAGAATTACAAAAAAGGTTTGCCCACTACACAACAAGCAGCGCTTGGCCCCGTTTACGTATTGGTCGGTACGAGGATAGAGAGGTCGCGTCTAAGAATACCCTTACCTTCTCGATACCGACGGACAATCGACTTTAGCTCTTCATCAATAAAATGCAGTCTATCCGACTCCAAAGCATCTTGTGACTGAGCAAAACAATACACAACGTACTTAGGAACATCTCCACCAAAGACTGTCTTGAACACACGCCAACAAACATTGCTTTTTTTCATAGCCTCTTCAAAGGCCATCTTTTTTAAACGCTGCTCAAAAATCTCTCCATTACCCGGAGTCAGAGAAAAAGTCTGATAATGAACATAAGGCATGTTACACAAGCTCGCATTGATGAATTCTGGAATGTATGAGCACTCAGACAAATAAATGCCTAAACTTTTTACTTCAAAATTTAAAGTACTCGAAAATCCAAGCGTCAGATCTCGTTTAAGTGTGTCCTGAAACTTCTCTAGACCGTCCTCAAATATCCCAAGTCTTGCATAAGACAGTATTGGCATAAGATACGTATATTCAGGATCATCCAGATCTTGAATGGCTAAAATAGGGTAATCCTTTACGCTATCTTTAAAAAAATGAGTATATTCAGAATTCCATCGCTTTTTAAATCCCTCGTAGGCATCCTTCTTACCAAACCGGACGAATTCTTGGCTAAACGCCCACACCTCGCCCCCTACTACAGCCATCGAAAACATGAAGAAAACAGCAACTAAACACTTTAATATCATAGATAAGCACCTCTTTTTGCCAACCTATCAGAAACTAGATAGACAATCAAAAGATATTTGTGCTATAATATCTTTGTTTGTTGATCCCGAGCCTTTTTAGCCGAGCGTTTCAAGTTTTTGTTTCGCCGATGATCGAGGAGCCCGTGTCACACAACCATATTATTTAGCTCAATCTAAGGAGATATCATGAGCAATTCGTCGAACAAAAAACTTTATGTCGGTAGCCTTCCATATAGCATTACGGAAGATGAACTACGCGATTTATTTTCCGCACACGGCACAGTCGCTTCAGTACGTATCATCACTGATAAGTTCACTGGACAATCTAAAGGCTTTGGCTTTGTAGAGATGGCAAACCCTGATGAAGCACAAAAAGCTGTCCAAGCAGTTAACGGCATGCAAGTTGGCGGCAGAACACTCGTCGTTAACGACGCGCGTCCTGAGCAACGTGGTGGCGAGCGCCGTGAGCGTTCTTCATTCGGTGGCGCAGGCGGCGGCGGTGGCCGTTGGGGCGATGACAGTGGCGAGCGCCGTGAGCGCCGTCCTCGTCGTGACTACAATAGCTAAGAGCACTCTGCTCTAAAACCTATTGGGTTTGAGAACCCGGCGCCTTAAAAACGCCGGGTTTTTTTATGAACCTATCCACACCCGTCTGGGTCTATTCTTCTCGGGGAATAAATACAAGCATAAGATGTACCTAAAAAAGTCTTAAATAACTCATAAACAAAAGCTTATATTTATTCAAATAAAAATTATATAAAACGCAATTGAATTAAACATTAATTTATGATATAATCTTTTTTATTAACAATAAAAACTATAAAAAAGGTAATAGAGTTCTTCTAAAACCTCGGTAATTTTGGGAAGCTAAAATTTGTGAAGCCAAA